>JAXMDR010000028.1:0-29630 GCA_046348725.1 Rhodospirillales bacterium | reverse complement strand
GGGGAGACGCGGTGGTTCGATTGGAGGTGAACCCCCGCGCCGGCAGCCTGACCGTCTGGTACGATTGCCGCCGCGTCACTGCCGACGAGTTGCTGCGGGCTTTCGAAGCGGGCGGTCTGATGGCCGGCCACAGCAACGGCTACCATTATCATTCGCACCGGAATTCCGGCCCGTCGCGTGGCGGCATCACCTACCTCCTCGGATCCGCCATCGGTCACGCCATGTTCGGCGCCGCCTTGAAGACGGGCGTTGAGAAATCCGTGCTTGGCTTGGTCGGGAGGTTCGGCCGCTGACTGTCCTGTTTCAGCTTGCGATGGCTCACATAGTCCCGCTCCCCTGAACGGGGCGGGACTATCGCGGGGTCGGCCGGATGACGTCGGTGGCGCGGTCGATGTTGGCTTCGTGCGCCAGCAGCATCCTGCTCAGGTCCTTGTGCAGGGCAGCGTCGCGAAGGCGCGGCAGCATCTCACGCAGCCGCCGCACTACCCAGGCCTGACCGCGGTTGAGGAACGCGATGCGCTGGTAAAGGTCACCGATCGCCATCGCCTTGCCATAGAAGTCGCCGACCTGCATCGAAGGCGGCTGGCCCAGCGCCTTGATATGGGATGCCAGCATCGCGCACCACGCGGCTTCGTCGTGGTGGATGGCGCGCATCAGTTCGGCGATCCGTTCGTCGACGGCATCGCGGGCGCTCTGCAGCGCCACCCGGGCGCCCGCCCGTTCCGCCTCCAGTAGTTCCTGCAGCAGGGGCACAATTTCATCGGGTCCGGCGAAGCCCATGTAGGTATCGTCCGCCTCGTGCATTGAGCAGGCGGGCGAGTCGAACTTGCCCGGCTCGTCGCCGTGCTTGCCGGTCATCGCAGTGCCTCCTTCACAATTGCCTCCTCCACAATGATCGACCACGAGCGCGCACGGTAGCGGAAGGTCAGGCGCGTGCGCCCGGCATCCTCATCCTCGCCACGCTCGACTACGCCGTAGACAATGCCGCGCCGCATCTCGCGCCAGAAGGCATCGGGGGCGAGACCGAGTTGCGGCGCCACCATTTCTGCAGCGACCACGTAGCCGTCATCAAACCTGGTGATGGCGGCGGGGAAAGGCTGCGTAACAACCGCTGCTTGATTGCCTCGCCCGCTCGTCTCTGCAGCGGTGTTCCGAGCCACCCCCGATGTGGTCATCTCGTCCTCACGTCGTCGGTCGTGGATTGCGGCTATTGCCTGCGGCTTAAAGATTCATATAAAATGAATATTATGAGGTCAAGCCCGGGCTCTGCGGCGCATAAGACCGTGGGGAAGCGATGCGTCTGACGCTGTGGACCGACTATGCCCTGCGCACGCTGATGTTCGTTGCGGTGAACGGCGAGCGGGCCTGCACGATTGCCGAAGTTGCCGAGACCTTCGCCGTTTCGAAGACGCACCTGATGAAGGTCGTGAACAAGCTGGTCAGGCAGGGCTACCTCGAGTCCAGCCGCGGCAAGGGTGGGGGAATCCGGCTGGCGCGGCCGGCTGCGGACATCCGTATCGGCGACCTGGTACGCGAGACCGAGGAGGACATGGCCGTCGTGGGTTGCCTCGCCGAGCGAGGCTTCTGCCGCATCGAGGAGTGCTGCATCCTGCAGGGCGCCATGCGCGAAGCGACACTCGCCTTCCTGAACGCACTCGACGGCTACACGCTGGCCGATCTGCTGGTGCCGCGCGCCCGACTTGCCCGCAGCCTGGGGCTCGCTGCCCACGAGGGGAGGGCGGAGTGAGGCAGATCCAGCTCAAGCGAGCCTACGATGCGGCCGCGGCGGAGGACGGTATCCGCGTCCTGGTCGACCGCCTGTGGCCCCGCGGCCTGAAGCGCGATGGCGCCGCCATCGATTATTGGCTGAAGGAGGTGGCGCCGAGCACGGAGCTGCGGCGCTGGTTCGGACATGATCCCTCCCGCTGGCCGGAGTTCGAGCAGCGCTTTCGGGCCGAGCTCGCGACCAGCCCTCCGGATCTCGCGGTTCTGCGCCGGTTAAGGGAGGGCAGCGGCCGGCTGACCCTGCTGTTCGCCGCGGCCGATACCGACCAGAACAACGCCGTCGTGCTGCGCGACATCCTTCTGCGCGGGTGACAGTCAGGCGGCCGGCTTGCCTGCGTCAAGGCTACTTCAGGTGCTGGGCAAACAGGGCGAGGGTGCGGTCGAGGGCGGTTGCCGCTATATCGGCGCGGAAATCGGCGCGGCGGTCGCAGTTGAAGCCGTGGCCGGCGCCCGCATAGCGGAAGAGCGGGATCTCCGGGTAGGCTGCCGCCACCTTGCCGATGTTATCGGCCGGGATCAGTGGATCCTCGGCGCCGAAGTGCAGGATCGAAGGGCAGCGCGGCTTTTCATCGAGGAAATCGACGATCTGGCGGCCGTAGTAGGCGGCGATGCAGGCCACGTCCAGCCGGCAGCCGGCCAGCCAGGCGATGGTGCCGCCCCAGCAGTAGCCGACGACGCCCACCTGCCCATCCGCCCGCAGCGCCTTCGCCGCCGCCCAGACGTCGCGCATCGGTGCGTCCCAGCCCAGCGCCCCCACCAGCGCGCGGCCTTCAGTAACACCCGCTTCGTCGTAGCCGAGCTCGACACCGGGCTTTACCCGGTCGAACAGCGCCGGTGCGATCGCTGCATAACCCTGATCGGCGAAGCGGTCGCAGACGTCGCGGATGTGCACATTGACTCCGAACACCTCCTGGATGACGACGACGGCGCCGCGCCGCCCGCCCCCGGGATCGGTGCGATAGGCGGTGAACTCGATGCCGTCCTCGGCCCGCAGCCGGATGCAATCGCCCATTTGCTCTCTCCGCCCGTCGTTGCCGGCACCACTGCCGGTGAAACCCTTCGACGGCGGCAGTATTGCTGATAAGAACGAGTGCCGTCGATACTCCGAAGAGAGGAACGCGCCGCACCGTGGCCACCGCGAAACCAGCCGACCTCGCCCGCATCGTCTCCGCCTTCGCCGACATCCCCCATTGCCGGCTGCTCGGCATGCACCTGGAGGAGGTGCGGCGCGGCAGCGGCATGATGAGCATCGACTGGGACGAGAGGCTGATCGGCAATCCGCGCACCCGGGTGGTCCACAGCGGCGTCATCACCGCGCTGCTGGATACCCTGTGCGGGCTGGTGGTGATGGCGAGCGTCCCGGAAGGCACGCCGCTGGCGACGCTCGACCTGCGCATCGACTACCTGCGGCCGGCAACGCCCGAGCAGACGATCAGAGCCACCGCCGAATGCTACAGGATCACCTCCAGCGTCGCCTTCGTCCGTGGCCTTGCCTTCCACGACGATCGGCAGGACGCCATCGCGCACTGCACCGGCACCTTTATGCTGGGCGGCGTCGGATTCAGCGCGGCTGCCGCGAGCGAACGTGGGGAAGGGGGCCAGCCATGCTGAAGCGGGTGGCGGAGCTGCGGGCGAAGGGGGATCTGGCGGCGATCAACGCGCTTGTGCCCTATGCCGCGACGGTCGGCCTGGAGCTGCTGCGCGACGAAGGCGGCTTGCTCACCGTCCTGCGGTTTCGCGAGCACAACATCGGCAACTTCGTCGTCCGCGCCATCCACGGCGGCGTCGTCGGCGCTCTGCTGGAGCACGCCGCGATGATGCATCTGCTGGTCGAGACTGACATCCAGGTCGTCCCTCGCATCGTCAATGTTTCCATCGACTTCCTGCGGCCGTGCCGGGCGGAGGATACCTTCGCGCGCGGCTCGGTCATCCGCCAGGGCCGCACGGTGGCGAACGTCCGCGTCACCGCCTGGCAGAGCGACCCCAGCCGGCTGGTCGCCGCCGCCCATGCGCACTTCCTGTTGACCTGAGCTGGAAGCCCGGCTTGACCTGAGCCGGAGGCCCGGCGGGTGTTACGCCCGCGGGGCTGCGAGTTCCTCGGCGGCCTCCTCGGCGGCTTCCGCCTCGAACATGGCCTGCATCTGCTCTTCCAGCGCTTCCTCGTTCTCCTCCCGGCGCTCAACGCCGGTGCGGGCGACGGCGGCGCCGGTGCGCGCCTGGGTCTCCGCCTCGTCCGGGGTGCGCGCGACGTTGACAGTGATCTGCACCACGACTTCCGGGTGCAGGCCAACGCCGAGCTTGTGCAGGCCGAGCGTCTTGATCGGCTGCTGCAGCCGGATCTGCTGGCGGTTGACGGTGAACCCGGCGGCCGTGACGGCGTCGGCGATATCGCGGGCGCTCACCGAGCCGTACAGCTGCCCGGCTTCGCCCGCCTGCCGGATCAGCACCACGGCAAGGCCGTCCAGCTTGCTGCCGACCGCCTCGGCCTCGGTGCGGCGCTCCAGGTTGGCAGCTTCGAGCTGAGCCCGCTGCTCGTCAAAGCGCTGGCGGTTGCCCTCCGTCATGCGCACCGCCTTCTTCTGCGGCAGCAGGTAGTTGCGGGCGTAGCCGGGCTTGACCCGGACGACGTCGCCCATCTGGCCCAGGTTCTCGATGCGTTCGAGAAGGATGATTTCCATCGCGGCAGGCTCCTCAATCTTTCGCGGCGGGCGGACGGGCGGCAAAGCGCCGGCGCACGCCGATCCATTGCTCGGCAACGCCGAGCGCCGCGACCAGCGCCGCGGCAAACAAGAAAAACAGCATCAGCAGGGCGTAGAAAGCCGTGAGCATCAGGCCCTTCGACCTGCTGCGCCCGCCAATATCGTGCACCACTGCGAGGCCGACCAGGAAATAGGCGGCCAGCAGGATGACGACGAGGTTACGGGCGATGTAGGCGACATCGCCTTCAGTGGTAAGCGCCAGTACCGCGGCACCGACCAGCGGCCAGTCGAACCAGCCGGGCAGGCGCAGCTTCGACCACTGTGGCTTCGGTCGCCGGTTCAGGCCGCGCGCCGACAGCAGCCCCTGAGCCAGCGCTGCGTTGGCGATCAGGATGCTCAGCCAAACCACCGCCGCGAAACCGGGAAACAGCGGTGCCAGCTGATCGACCAGCGCCTGCCTCGTCGGCTCGTCGAAGTCGCTCACCATCGCGACGACGGCGGTCAGCAGCCCCTCCACCCCGGCTTCGATGCCGCCCGCGCCGCGCGCCGACCAGCAGGTGGCGGCGACGACAAAGACGATCAGCAGCGTCACCACCGCCAGCACGTCGCCGATGGGGCGCCAGTTGTCTCCGGTGCCGGGCTGGGTACGCATCGCCTGCTGCACCAGCAGCCACGACGGGATGACGTGCAGGCCGCCGTAGAGGCCGGCGGCGGCGAAGCCGCCGAACAGCAGCGCCACCGTCAGGCCGGCGCTGGCGGCGATGCCGAAACCCGACGTGCCCAGCGCCAGACCCGCCGCCAGCAGCGGCAGCGGCGCCAGGTAGACGGCAATCATGCCGAGCGGCGAGCCGGCGAGAGCCGCCAGCACGGCAGCCCCGCTGAGGCCACCGCCACCGACCGCGAGCAGCGCGGTCTTGCCCATCATCGGTCCTCCCCGGAAGGCTACGGGCGGCACCAGAGAAGAGCCGCCCGGCTGCCGCCGCCTCAGCGGATCACGTACGGCAGCAGCGCCAGGAAACGGGCCCGCTTGATGGCGCGCGCCAGCTCGCGCTGCTTCGGGGCGGAGACGGCGGTGATTCGGCTGGGCACGATCTTGCCGCGCTCCGAGACGAAGCGCTGCAGCAGCTTGACGTCCTTGTAGTCGATCGCGGGCGCGTTGGCGCCGGAGAACGGGCAGCTCTTGCGGCGGCGGAAGAAGGGGCGTCGGGCATTCATCGCCGGTTACTCCTGTTCCACGGCGGAAGCGGCGACCGCTGGCGCGGCGTCGCTCTCTGCCGGCGGGCGGCGGTCGCCGCCGCGGTCCCCGCGCGGGCCGCGATCGCCGAAACGGTCCTCGCGGTCGCGCGGCGGCCGGTCGCCGAAGCGGTCCTCGCGGCGGGGGCGGTCATCGCGCGAGGCGCGGCTCTGCATCATCGCGCTCGGGCCCTCCTGCAGCTCGTCGACGCGGACCGTCAGGTGGCGGATGACGTCCTCGTTCAGGCCCATCTGCCGCTCCATCTCGTGCACCGGGCGCGCGGCGGAGTCGATGTTGAGGAGCATATAGTGCCCCTTGCGGTTCTTGCGGATGCGGTAGGAAAGGCTGCGCAGGCCCCAGTACTCGCGCTTGGCGACGGCGCCGCCGCCATCCTGCACGACCTTGGTGAAGTGGTCGGCGAGCGCTTCGACCTGCGGTGCGGAGATATCCTGGCGCGTGATGAACACGCACTCATAGTACGGCAAATCGGTCTCTCCCTCTGGATTGTCTCAGCCGGCGCGCACATGCGCAGCCGACATAGCCGGCCCATGCCGGCAAGGAGGCGAGGCGCGCTATTAACCACGAACGCCGGTGCTGCGCAACCCTGTCGCTTTGATCAACCGTGTCGCTTTGATCTGCGCTGTCGGGATAACTCGCTGCAGCAACTCAGGGGCAGGTGACGCCCGAGTTGATGCGGCTGCCGACAACCGTCCATTCGCCTGGCGAAATCGGCCGGGTCTGCCATACCGCAAAGGCATCGGGCCCGGCGGCGGCGACGCCGTTTCGATCCAACGCGACCGCGGCGGCACCGATCTGCAGCGGGCGAGACCAGCTATGGCGGCCTGTGCCCGCTTCCGAGCGTATCGGACGGTACCGCCGCCGCTGCTGCTACCGGGGCAGCAGCGGCTGCCATGGAATCGCCGTCCTCGCCCGCGGTCGCCGCCGCTGCGGCCAAGAAGCCACCAGTTACGACGGCTACAACGCCGAGCAGGTCTGGAAGCGCATCATCGCCTCCTCGAAAAGCGGGCGGCCGGCGGCTTTGCACACGATGGTTGCGGCCGCCGGCCCCCGGAACAGCGTTGCGGCGCCATTGCAGAGCGTGGCATGCGCTTGACAGGCGAATTCTCACGTGTATGTCATCCGGGCGCCACGGGATGGACGCGCAGACGGCGGCAGCCGGCACATTGGGCCATAAGCCGCCGCAAAACGTCCGGGTCAGCAAGGGTAGGGCATGTTCAATCTGGAGGGCAAGCGCGCGCTGGTAACCGGGGCGTCCGGTGCGATCGGGGCGGCCATCGCCCGCGGGCTCGTCGCCCGTGGCGCGACGGTGGGGCTGTCCGGCACCCGGCTCCCGCAACTGGAAGCGCTTGCCGGCGAGCTGGGCGGTGCCGCCCGCGTGGTGCCTGCCGACCTTGCTGCCGCCGATGGCGCGGATGCGCTTGCCAAGGCGGCGACCGCTGCCCTGGAGAGCGTCGATATTCTGGTCAACAACGCCGGCATCACCCGCGACGGCCTCGTCCTGCGGATGCCGGACGCCGACTGGGATGCGGTCCTGGCGGTCGACCTTTCGTCGCCGTTCCGGCTGGCGCGGGCGCTGCTGCGCGGCATGGTGAAGCGGCGCTGGGGGCGGATCATCGGCATCGGCTCGGTGGTCGGCACCACCGGCAACGCCGGTCAGGTCAACTACGCGGCGGCGAAGGCCGGCCTCGTCGGCATGACCAAGGCGATGGCGCAGGAGGTTGCCGGCCGCGGCATCACCGTCAACTGCGTCGCGCCGGGCTTCATCGAGAGTGACATGACCGCGGGCCTGCCGGCGGCGCGCCGCGAGGCGGTGCTTGCTTCGGTTCCGGCCGGCCGCCTCGGCGTTCCCGACGACGTCGCCGCCTGCGTCGTCTTCCTGGCCAGCGACGAGGCGTCCTATGTCACCGGACAGACGCTGCACGTCAACGGCGGCATGGCCATGCCCGGATGAACGGCAGCTCACAACCGGCCGGACGCTGGTCAGAACCGGTAAAGTATGTTACCAAACGCCGCTCTTGCCGCGGCGCAATATGCCTCGTGCCCGGTGAACGGGGTCAAAGAGAACCAAACTTCGCAGCCATCAGACAATCACATCAAGGGTAGAACCGATGAACGACGTCGCCGAGCGGGTGAAGAAGATCATTGTCGAACATCTGGGCGTGGAGGAAGGCAAGGTTGTCGAGAACGCCAGCTTCATCGACGACCTGGGCGCCGATAGTCTCGACACGGTGGAATTGGTGATGGCGTTCGAGGAGGAGTTCGGGATCGAGATCCCGGATGAGGCCGCAGAGAAAATTCTCTCGGTCAAGGACGCCGTGGACTATATCAAGAACGCGATCGGCTAAGTCGCACTACCCGCCGGCGAAGGCTTCCAGGAGCCGTCGCCAAGGCGACGGGGACGAGGCGTCGTCCGGCGACGTCGCGCAGCGGCGAGAGCGATAAAGCGACGGGAGATAGGGATGAAGCGGGTCGTTGTCACCGGCATGGGGCTGCTGTCGCCGCTCGGCTGCGGGGTGGATGCCACCTGGGAGCGGCTGATCGCCGGGCGTTCCGGCATCGGGGCAATCCAATCGTTCGACGTCAGCGACCTGCCGGCGAAGATCGCAGCGCAAGTGCCGCGCGGCGAGACCGCCGATGGCGGCTTCAACGCCGACGACTGGGTGAGCCCCAAGGAACAGCGGCGCATGGACACCTTCATCGTCTATGCGCTGGCGGCGACCGAACAGGCGGTGGCGGATGCCGGCTGGAAGCCGGAGGATGAGGGGGAGCGGCTGCGCACCGGTGTCCTGATCGGCTCCGGCATCGGCGGCCTGCCCGAGATCGCCAAGGGCGCGGTGCTGCTGGAGCGCGGGCAGACCCGCAAGCTCAGCCCCTTCTTCATTCCGGCGGCGCTGATCAACCTTCCCAGCGGCCACGTCTCCATCAAGTATGGCTTCAAGGGGCCCAACCATTCGGTGGTCACCGCGTGCGCCACCGGCGCCCACGCCATCGGCGATGCGGCGCGGATGATCATGTGGGATGATGCCGACGTGATGATCGCGGGCGGCACCGAGGCGGCGATCTGCCGGCTCGGCATTGCCGGCTTTGCCGCGGCGCGCGCTCTCTCGACCCGCTTCAACGATACGCCGGAGAAGGCGTCGCGCCCGTGGGACAAGGACCGCGACGGCTTCGTCATGGGCGAGGGAGCGGGCATCGTCGTACTCGAGGAACTGGAGCACGCGAAGAAGCGAGGCGCCAAGATTTATGCCGAGGTCATCGGCTACGGCATGTCCGGTGACGCCCATCACATCACCGCTCCCGCCGAGGACGGCAACGGGGCCTTCCGCTGCATGCAGATGGCCTTCCGCCGCGCCGGCATCAGTCCCGACGAGGTGGACTACATCAACGCCCACGGCACCTCGACGCCGCTTGGCGATGAGATCGAGCTGGGGGCGGTCAAGCGGTTGTTCGGCGCAGCCGCGCAAGGGGTGTCGATGTCGTCCACCAAGTCGTCGATCGGCCACCTGCTGGGAGCCGCCGGCGCCGCCGAGGCGATCTTCTCCATCAAGGCGATCGAGACCGGGATCGTCCCGCCGACCCTGAATCTCGATAATCCTTCCGAAGGCTGCGACATCGATCTGGTGCCGCACGTCGCCAAGGAGCGGCCGGTTCGTGCTGCGCTCTCCAATTCATTCGGCTTTGGTGGCACCAACGCCTCGCTGATCTTCCGCACGCTGAACTGACCGAGAGGGATGGGGTTGCGCCGTCGCGCATGGATCGCGGCAGTTTTCGGCCTTGTTGCCTTGCTGCTGGTGGTGGCCGCCGGTACGTTCTCGCTGTTCGATCTTTATACCCGGCAGGGGCCGCTGGCCGTGGCTACCACGGTGATCGTGGCGAAGGGTGCCACCGCCGCCGAGATCGCGTCCGCACTCTATTCCGCCGGGGTAATTCCGTCGCCGCTGATGTTTCGCCTCGCCGTTCGCCTGCACGACGACCCGCTGCAGGCGGGCGAGTATCGATTTCCGGCGCACGGCAGCCTGCGTGATACGCTGGCGGTGGTGCGCGAGGGCGATACGGTGAAGCGGCGGATCACCGTGCCGGAAGGGCTGACCAGCCGGCAGGTGCTCGAGCTGCTGAACGATGCCGAGGGCCTGACCGGCGAGGTGGTGGCTCCGCCGGTGGAAGGGGCGCTGCTGCCGGAAACCTACAATTACGCCTGGGGCGATGCGCGCGCCGATCTGGTCCGCCGGATGTCGCAGGCGATGGGCGCCACCCTCGACGAGCTGTGGGCGGCGCGCGATCCGGCGGTCCCTTTGGCATCGCCGCGCGAAGCGGTGATCCTCGCCTCGATCGTCGAGAAGGAGACGGGGGTTGCCGACGAGCGCCCCCGCGTCGCCGCCGTCTTCCTCAACCGCATCCGCCTCGGCATGAAGCTGCAGGCCGACCCGACCGTCGCCTACGCCGTCCACGGCGGCAGCGGCCTGGGGCCGCCGCTGACGTTAACGGATCTGCAGTATGCTTCGCCGTACAACACTTACGCGGTCTCGGGTTTGCCGCCGGGGCCGATCGCCAATCCCGGACGCGCCGCGCTGGCAGCGGTGCTGCAGCCGGTGCATTCCGACGAACTGTACTTCGTCGCCGACGGCAACGGCGGCCACGCCTTTGCGCGGACGCTGGAGGAGCACCAGCGCAATGTCGCGCGGTGGCGCAAACTGGGCGAGCGGGGCGAGCGCACCGGCGTCAACTGAAGGGCCGTCGTCGGTGCCTCTGGCTTCGAGGGCGCTTCCCGGCGCCCGGTCTCAGCGGCGCGGCCGGCATGGGGAGGGCTGTAACCGATGAACGTCGCCTCGATGACCGGATTTGCCCGCGCCGACGGGGTGTGCAGGGAGGTCGCCTGGACGTGGGGTGAAGAGCGTCAACGCTCGCGGCCTCGACGTGCTGTCGTCTGCCGGCGGGAGCTGGAAGCGCTCGAGCCGCTCGCCGGCAGCGGGTCGCGGCGGCGGTGAAGCGGGGCAACGTGACGATCGCCCTGCAGCTCGACTGGACGGCCGGCCGCCAGGCGTGCGGGTTGACGAGGAGGTTCTGGTCCAGCTTCTCTGGTCGAGAAGATCTCGAGGCGCGGCTGCCGCAGCATCGCCTGTGTAGCGCCGACGGGCTGCTGGCGCTGCGCGGTGTTGTCGAGGTGATGGATCCGATGCCGACCGGCGAGGCAAGGGCGGCCCTGGAGGCGGCTGCTCGATGGCCTCGATACTGCGATAGCCACGCTGGTGAGTTCGCCGCGCCGAGGGCCAGCGCCTGAAGGCGGTCCTGACGGAGCAGCTGCGGCGCCTGTCGGCGCTCAGCGAGCAGGCGCGGGCAATGGCCGCGGCACAGCCTGCGGCGATCTTCGCGGCTGCGGCGGCAGCTGGCGGCACTGCTGGCGGAGATACCGCCGCCTGCCTGCTGACCGCCTTGCCCAGGAAGCGGCACTGCTCGCCACCAAGGGCGATGCGCGCGAAGAGCTGGACCGGCTGCGCGCCCATGTCCGGGCGGCGGACGCCCTGCTGGGCGAGGACCGGCCGATCGGCCGCCAGCTCGACTTCCTCTGCCAGGAATTGAACCGTGAGACCAACACCCTTTGTGCCAAGTCCGCCGACATCGACCTGACCCGCGTCGGCCTCGACCTCAAGGCGACGGTCGAGCAGGTACGCGAGCAGGTGCAGAACATCGAGTGAGTGCCGTGAACATCCTGTCCTCTGCCGACCCGTAGCAACGGCACGGCCGACGTCATTGCCCGGCGGGGCTACGATGCCTGGTGCTGTCGTCGCCGTCCGGCGCCGGCAAGTCAACGATTGCCCGCGCCCTGCTGGCACACGACCCGCTGCTGTCGATGTCGGTGTCGGTCACCACCCGCCCGCCGCGGCCGGGGGAGGTCGATGGCCTCGACTACATCTTCATCGACACCCCAACCTTCCTTGCGATGCGAGCCGGCGGCGCTCTGCTGGAGCATGCGACGGTGTTCGGCAACAGCTACGGCAGCCGCGTGGCCCGGTCGAGCGGATGCTGACCGGCGGCCGCGACGTGCTGTTCGACGTGGACTGGCGGGGTTGCCAGCGGCTGCGCCAGAACGCCCGCTGATCTGGTCTCGGTGTTCATTCTGCCGCCGTCGCGCCGCGAGCTGGAAGAGCAGCTGCGCTGCGCGGGATCCGGAAGACGTGGTGTGCCGCCGCATGGCGAAGGCGGCGGACGAGATCGACCATTGGGCGGAGTACGACTATATCGTCGTCAACCACGACGTGGACGAGGCGGTGAAGGCGGTGATCGCCATTCTGGATGCCGAGCAGCGGCTGCGCCGCGAGCAGCAGGTCGGCCTCGCCGAATACGTCGAGCATGCCGACAGGCGGTGAACCCGTTGCCTCAAGACAAGGGCCTCCAGCCAGCGGGCCTGCTGAACCGACCGTGGCGGAAACGTCAGGCGGATCGACGATGTTGCAGCCGTAACCGGCGGCGGAGTGGCTCGCGGTCGTGAAGATTGCGTCGGCACACGAGTGAAGACGGAAGGCAGCAGGCGGCTCAGAACGGCCGCCGGCGTGCTGGGGTCCGCTCGGGCGTTCAGCAGTCCGGAAAGGCGATGACGACGGCGGATGCAGCTTTCGGCGACGCCGGCCGGCCGGCGTGCGGCGGCGGAAGGCGATGACCGACGCCGCCCGCCGGCTACGACCGCCTGCTGCACCACTGCCCGCGGTTCCGCAGGCACCGTCCTGTACTCGGTGCTATAGACTGCCCAGTCGTCGGCACCTTCCGGCAAGTCGGGTGAAGGTGATCTCCAGCCCGTTGACTTCGCCGCCAGCGCCCGCAGCCGCGCAGGCGCGGACGAAGTCCAGGATCGCTCTTCGATGGGCTTCGACATCGCCTGCGACGAACCGCGCATTGCCAGGAGGAGGCGCGTAAGGTCAGCGAAGAGTACGTTCCGCAGCGGTGTGGGTGGCCATGTCGCCTCCGTATCGGCGGGTCGAAGCAACGGCCAACGCCTTTCCAAACCGTCAACCAAGCTGCCGAATCGGGGAGCTTCTCACCCCCACTCCCCGTCCCGGCCGGCAGACCGCTCTTACTTCAACGTTTCGCCATCGCTTCGGCTCCCGTCCGATCGACAGCCGCCTATTTTTGCGCCGCTGAGGAAGTCGGTTATATGAACTATTTCACAGTCGCCGGCCCGGCAAGGCGATAATCACGACAAATGCTGCCGCGACGGGAGCACCGGCTGCGGCAACTCAACCGCTGTACAGGATCGAGCAGATGAGGACGGATGCCGCAACGCCGGTGATATCCGCGGCGACGCCGGCAAACACGGCATGCCGCATCCGGCACCACCCCGACCGCACCGAAATAGACTGCCAGCACGTAGAAAGTGGTCTCGGTCCAGGCCCTGGATGGTGCTTGCCGGATAGCCGATATAGCTGTCCGGCCCGATTGCCGGATCATTGAACAGCGACGCGAGGTAGGCGTAGGCGCCTGACCCGGAGAGGGCGCGCAGCAGCCCCATCAGCAGCCCCTCCGCCGGCAACCCGAGCGGTGCGGTCAGCGTTCCCAGCGGCCGGATCACCAGGTCAAGGACGCCGCTTGAGCGTAGCATGCCGGCTGCGACCAGGATCGCGACCAGGTAGGGGATGATCCTGACGCCGATGTTGAAGCCATCCCGCGCCCCGTCGATGAACGCCTCGTAGGCGCGCACCCCGCGGACGGCACCGAAGGCGAGCAGCCCGGCGAGCAGTGCCGGGATGATCCACGGCGCCACGGCGCCACCCCAGACCAGCATGGCCGGGATCGCCAGGACGGGCGCCGGCAGCGCTGCCATCGACACCCATAACGGATAAGGCTTGGCGTCGTCGAGAGCCGCCGGTGACATATCGTCCGCGGGCGCTGCCGTGTCGTCCGCGGCGGGCAGGGGGGCAGGAATCGGCCTCGGCGTGCTGCTGCCGGCGACGGGCCACAGGCGATCGCAGGCCTTGGCCAGGGCGATGGCGACCGCGGTGGACCAGAGGGTGGCGAAAAGCGTCGTCGCCACGATGCCGGCCGGATCGGCGGAGCCGGCGGCGGCGCGCAGGGCGATGACGCTGGTCGGCAGCAGCGTGACGCTGGATGTGTTGATGGCAAGGAAGAGCACCATGGCGTTGGTTGCCGTCCCCTTTACCGGATTGAGCGCGTCGAGATGCTGCATGGCGCGGATGCCGAACGGCGTTGCGGCGTTGCCGAGGCCGAGCATGTTCGAGGCGATGTTGAGAATCATCGCGCCCATCGCCGGGTGCGCGGGGGGCACCGAGGGAAACAGCCGCACCATCGGCGGCCGCAGCAGCCGGGCAACGACCTTGAGCAGCCCTCCGGCTTCGGCGACCTTCATCACGCCGAGAAAGAGCGCCATCACGCCGACGAGGCCGATGGCGATGGTGACCGACTGGCCGGCATCATCGATGATCCCCTTGGCCAGCCGCCCCATCACCGTGGGATCGGCGGCGGCGATGCCGAGCTGGCGGACGGCGGCAGCGGCGAAGGCAACCAGCACCAGCGCCAGGAAGATGACGTTCATATGCGTCGGTTCCGGAAGGGATGATCCAGCGCCGGACAAGCGCGCTGCGAGCTTACTCTTTCTCGGCGAAGGCGAGAATGCGGACCAGCTGGAACAGTCGCTTGCGGACGATCGGGTCGGGAATGCGGAAGTAGTTGTGCATCAGCTCGAATGCTTCCCGCGAGTTCATCGGGTTGACATCGAACGCCTGCGCCGGCGGCTCCGCCAGGCCGACGGCCATGCCAGCCTGCGGCAGGGGAATGGCCAGCGCCTCTTCGCTTCCCATCCCCTCGAAGAAGAACGCAACCTCGACGCTGAGGGCCTTGGCGATCTTGAATAGATTACTTGCGCCGACCCGGTTGGTCCCGCTTTCATATTTCTGGATTTGCTGGAAGGTCACGCCGATCGATTGGCCGAGCTTGGTCTGGCTGATCCGCAGGCCGACGCGGCGGCCTCTGATGCGGGTACCAACGTGCCGGTCGATCGGATCGGGGCCCTCTTCTGCTACGGGCTTCCTCATGGAGAGAGGGTACGTCAAGTTGTAGGGACTGTCGAGACTCACGTCTCAATGTCGCCGAATTGGCAATTTTAAACCATGGACATTCCACGATAGGACGATACAAGGATTAGCCGGCGGCCGGCTAAATACCTTATTTGGGGAACTATGCTTTGGTGTGACAGGCAATTCGGCGACCGATCAGCCATCGCGGCCGCTGGACGGAGTGGCTGAAACAGACTCGGCGCGGCTTGAGGAAACGGCGATAGCAGTGCGACTGGCGGCGCTGAACAGGCGCGGCACCTCGATCTTCGGACAGCGGTCCATGACCACCACCAGGCCCGCCGTTTCGCCCCGTTGCGCCGCCGCGTCATCCCTGACGCCCAGCTGCATCCAGACGAAGCGGATGCCCAGCCGCTGCCGCAGATCGATGGCTTCGTCGACGCTCGCCCCGGCGGCGGAGCTCCGGCGGAAGACGTCGACCATATCGACCGGGACGGGAATGTCCGCAAGGGCGGGATAGACGCGCTCGCCGTTGATCGTCTGCCCCGTCTCGTTCGGGTTGACCGGAATCGTCCGCCAGCCGCGGGCTTGCAGAAAAGCCATGACGTAGTTGGAGGCGCGCGCCGGATTGGGGGAGGCGCCGACGATGGCGATGGTCGCCGCTTCTGCCAGGACCCGCCGCAGCAGCGCGTCCGGATAGCGAAGCGCGCCGCTCATCGCCCGGTCCATTCCGGCATCGGCTGCCGCGCGAGGAAGGCGTCGATCCCGGCCTGAGCATCGCTGGTCAGCATGTTGCAAACCATTGTCTCGCTGGCCGCAGCGTAGGCGGCCTCGATGCCGGCTTCCATCTGGGTGTAGAACAGGCGCTTGCCGAGGCTGACGGCCGCCGGCGATTTGGCCGCGATCAGGCCGGCGAGCTCGTCCACCGCGGCATCCAGCCGGTCGGCGGGAACGATGCGGTTGATCAGCCCCCACCGTTCGGCCACGCCAGCGTCGATGAACTCGCCGGTCAGCAGCAATTCCATCGCGTGCTTGCGCGAGACGTTGCGGGTCAGCGCGACCATCGGCGTCGAGCAGAACAGGCCGAGGTTGACGCCGGAAACGGCGAAGCGGCAGCCTTCGGCCGCCACTGCCAGATCGCAGGTGGCGACGAGCTGACAGCCAGCGGCGGTCGCCACGCCCTGAACCTTGGCGATGACCGGTTGCGGGATCCGCACGATCGCCAGCATCACGTCGGCGCACAGCCGGAACAGCGCTCGCATCGCCGCATCGCCGGGGTCGGCGCGCATCTCCTTCAGGTCGTGGCCGGTGCAGAATGCCTTCCCCGCTGCGGCGAGCACCACCACGCGGATGTCCGGATCATCGCCGATCGCCCGCAGCTCGCTCAGCAGCCGGCTCAGCAGGTCGCGCGAGAGGGCATTGAACTTGTCCGGCCGGTTGAGCGTGAGCGTGGCGATGCCAGCCGAATCAGCCCGGAAGAGCGAAGCCGCAGGCGGCGCGGCAGGCTTGTCGGCAACGGTGGTCTGCATGCTCGCATGTCCTCCGGGTGTCCAAGGCTCGTTCGCCTCTATGTCGGCAGACCGGCCCGGCGGAGCAAGGCAAAACCGCCGGAGAATGGCAGCGCTCTTTCCGCGGCGACGCGCATGAGTGACCGTACCGTCGCGGTCAGGCTACTCCAGTGCGCTCGGGCGGGCAGGTGGGCTCTGTGGATAGGAGGGCCATGCCGGCTGCCAGCCGTCGCGGGCTTCGTTGCCCCAGGTCGTCCAGCCGTCGCGGACGCCGCGGGCAAACAGCTCCAGGTAGGGGCCGGGGCTGCAGCTCTCGATCAGCGCGTACTGCTCGTCGGGCTTGCGCGAGTGCTCGCGCTTGCGGCTGCCGATGTAGTTGACCTGGCGGCGGCCTGCGGCGAGGGTCCGCGCGTTGCGGCCGCGCACGCCGAACAGCAGCAGCTCAGTGACGTTGCGGAAGTAGAAGCCGACGCCGCGGCCGTCCGAGCCGCCGTCGCGCCGCAGCTTGTGCCAGACGAGGTTGCTCTTATAGGCGAAGCCCCAGGCCTGCAGTACCTGCAGCCCTTCCGGCAGCAGGGCGTTGGGCACCCACAGGTAGAGATGCGCGGTCGGCGCCACCAGCTCGGCGACCGGCAAGGCGGCGATGCCGTCGAGGGTGAGCGTGCCGTAGCGGGACAGCCGCCGGTGCTCGGGCGCCATCTTGCCGGTGCGGTTGCTGAACCGCCAGGGCGGATCGGCGAGGATGGTGGCGAAGCGCTGTCCCGCGGCGAATGAGCGCAACGATTCGGCCGCCGATCCTTCCGTTTGGCTGCTGGCTATTTCCTTCACTCCGGTGCCTTCCAGCACCCGACTTGCGGCATCCTCAAGCAATCCTGATAAACACTGGCAAAGCCCGCGCTGCACAACACGCCGGACCGCGGCGACGCGGAACGGCCGCCGCATGCCGGTGAACCGCTGGATGGAAGACGCCCTATGCCGCCGCTTCGTCCACGTCCAGCGCGTAGCCGGTGCCGCGGACGGTGCGGATCACGTCGTCGTCGCCGTGGCTGCCGAGCGCCTTGCGCAGACGGCGGATATGAACATCCACGGTGCGCAGCTCGACGTGGATGTCGCGGCCCCACACTCGGTCGAGCAGCTGCTCGCGGGTGAAGACGCGGTACGGCCGCTCCATGAACAGCCGCAGCAGCCGGTATTCGGTCGGTCCGAGGTGGATACGCTTGCCGCCGCGGCTGACGCGGTGCGTCGCCAGATCCATGGTGATGTCGCCGCAGGTCAGCTGCTCTTCGCTCAGCGCCGGCCGCGCTCGCCGCAGCACGGCACGCACCCGGGCGACCAGCTCGGTCGGCGAGAACGGCTTGACGACATAGTCGTCGGCGCCGGAATCGAGCCCGCGGATGCGATCGCTCTCCTCGCTGCGGGCGGTCAGCATGATGATCGGCAGCGCCCGCGTCTGCGCGCGCGAGCGCAGCCGCTGGCAGACGGCGATGCCGGAGGTTCCCGGCAGCATCCAGTCGAGCAGCACCAGGTCCGGCTGCTGCTCCTCGACGGCGAGCATGGCCTCGTCGCCGTCGGCCGCCACGGTGACCTCGAACCCCTCGCGGTCGAAGTTGTAGCGAAGGACCTCAGCCTGGGCGTCCTCGTCCTCGACGATCAGCAGCCGGGGCTTTGCCGTCATCGCCACGTGCAGAGGTTGCATCGAGCGGCTCCGATTACGGCTGCAACACGGTAAAGCTGGTGATGTCATCCTTCGGGCGCTGGTCGATGGGCGGGCGTCCGTGCACCAGGAACACCACTACTTCAGCGATGTTGGTTGCGTGATCGCCGATGCGCTCGATGTTCTTGGCGATGAACAGCAGGTGAGTGCAGGCGGTGATGCTGCGCGGATCCTCCATCATGTAGGTCAGCAGCTCGCGGAAGATGCTGGTGTAGAGCGCGTCCAGCTCCTTGTCGCGATGGCGGACAATCTCCGCCTTGTCGGCGTCGCGGGCGATGTAGGCGTCGAGCACGTCCTTGATCATCTGCTGCGCGAGGACGCCCAGGCGCACTGCCGTCTGTGTTGAGGGCACCGGCGGCATCTCGACCAGCACCGCGGTTCGTTTGGCGACGTTCTTGGCATAGTCGCCGATCCGCTCCAGCATGCTCGCCGCTTTCAGCGCACCCACGATCTCGCGCAGATCGCGCGCCATCGGCTGACGCAGCGCCAGCAGCGAGACCGCCTCCTGGTCGACCAGCACTTCCAGGTCGTCGATGCGCTGATCGGCGGCGGTGACCCTTGCCGCGCGCTCGAGGTCCCGCTGGCTCATTGCCTCGATCGCATCGGCGAGCTGCATCTCGGCAAGCCCGCCCATCTCGGCGATCAGGTTCTCCAGCCGCTTCAACTGGTCGTCAAACGACTTGACGATATGTTCAGAGGCCATGCGATTCGTTTCTCCTCAGCGCAGACGGAACGCGTGGCTCAGCCGAAGCGGCCGGTGATGTAGTCCTGCGTCCGCCGATCGACGGGATTGGTAAAGATCTGTTCGGTCGAGCCGGTTTCCACCAGCGTGCCCAGGTGAAAAAAGCCGGTGCGCTGCGAGACGCGCGCCGCTTGTTGCATCGAGTGGGTGACGATGACGATGGTGTAGTTCTGCCGCAGCTCGTCGATCAGTTCCTCGATCCGAGCCGTCGCGATCGGGTCGAGCGCCGAGCACGGCTCGTCCATCAGGATCACCTCCGGCTGAACGGCAATGGCGCGGGCGATGCAGAGCCGCTGCTGCTGACCGCCGGAGAGCCCGGTGCCCGGCTGATGCAGCCGGTCGTGCACCTCCTTCCACAGGCCGGCCTTTTCCAGGCTCGTCTGTACGATTTCCCCGAGCTCGTGCTTGTTCCTGGCGAGGCCATGGATGCGCGGACCGTAGGAGACATTCTCGAAGATCGACTTGGGGAAGGGGTTGGGCTTCTGGAACACCATGCCGACGCGGGCACGCAGGTGCACCGGATCCATGTCCTTGCTGTAGATGTCGGCATCATCCAGCAGGATGGTGCCGGTGACGCGGCAGGTCGGGATGGTATCGTTCATTCGGTTCAGACAGCGCAGATAGGTCGATTTGCCGCACCCGGACGGCCCGATCAGGGCGGTGACCTCGTTCTCGTAGATGTTGAGGTCGATGTCGTTCAGCGCCTGTTTGGTATCGTAGAAGACGCAGACGTTTTCGGTCTTGAATTTGACATTGCCGTTGTGGGCCATGGTCATCCGTGGCGGCTGTGCGATCGATTGTTCAGTTTGTAGCATGGTCATCGTCCACTCTCCCCCGGCCGATCCGAAAATTGCTGCGCGCTTCTACCAGCGTCGCTCGAAGCGCCGGCGCAGCAGTACCGCCAGCAGGTTCATCACCACCAGGAAACCGAGGAGGATGACGATGGCGGCCGATGAGCGCTCGACGAACGCCCGCTCCGGCGAGTCGGACCACAGGTAGATCTGCACCGGCATCACCGTCGCGGCATCCAGCGGGCTTGTGGGGATGTCGACGATGAAGGCGACCATGCCGATCATCAGCAGCGGCGCCGTCTCGCCCAGCGCATGCGCCATGCCGAGGATGGCGCCGGTGAGCATGCCGGGCATTGCCAGCGGCACCACGTGATGAAACACCATCTGCACCTGCGAGGCGCCGACGCCGAGCGCCGCCTCGCGGATCGACGGCGGCACCGCCTTCAGGGCGGCGCGGCTGGCGATGATGATGATCGGCAGTGTCATCAGCGCCAGCACCAAGCCGCCGGCCACGGGCGCCGAGCGGGGCAGGCCGAAGAAGTTGAGAAAGACGGCAAGACCCAGCAGGCCGAAGACGATTGAGGGCACCGCCGCGAGGTTGTTGATGTTGACCTCGATGATAGCCGTCCAGCGGTTCTTCGGCGCGAACTCCTCGAGGTAGATGGCCGCTCCGATCGCCAGCGGGAACGAGATCGACATGGTGACCAGCATCGTCCAGAAGGTGCCCACCAGCGCGCCCCAGATGCCCGCCAGCTCCGGCGAGCGGGAATCGCCGGCGGTAAACAGCGTGGTATTGAAGGTCCGATGGACGAGCCCGCGCTGCTCCAGCCGCTCGAACCATTCGATCTGCTTGTCGCTGACCCGGCGGGTCTCCGCTGCCGACTCGGAATCGATCCTGCCCTTGGCAAGCTGGTCGATATCGTCCGAAAACGGCACGCGGACGGTGATCCGCTGGCCGATCAGCGCCGGATCGGCCATTACCTTGCTGCGCAGGACATAGGTGGCGCCGGGGCTGAGCAGCGCCATCAGCTGGCGCCGCTGCTGCCGGTCGTTCACCTCGGGAAACAGGTCGTCAAGGGCGTCGCGAATCAGCTTCTGGTAGTCGGCGGTCGAGAGGGTTTCCGGATCGCGGGTTCCGGCGGGATCGATCTCCTGCGGATAGAGCGTTACGTCGAGCTGGATCATCGTCTGGGTGAACGCCGGAACGGCGGTCCGGACGATGGTGAACAGCAGAACGCCGAGGCAGAAGACGGCAAAGCCGATGGCGATGAGGCCGTAGATGCGGAACCGCCGTTCCGCGGCATAGCGCCGCTTCAGGCTCAGGGTGACGCGATCGGAAATGCCGGAGGAGGCCGGCGGCATCGCCGCCGCACCAGAGGCGATGCCGCTACTCATATTGCTCTCGATACTTGGTGACGATGCGCAGGGCGATGACGTTCAGCGTCAGGGTGACGCAGAACAGCACCAGCCCCAGGGCAAAGGCCGCCAGCGTCTTGGGGCTGTCGAACTCCTGGTCGCCGACCAGCAGGGTGGCGATCTGGACGGTGACCGTGGTCACCGCCTGGAACGGGTTGACGGTGAGGTTGGCGGCGAGGCCGGCCGCCATCACCACGATCATCGTCTCGCCGATGGCGCGCGAGACCGCAAGCAGGAAGCCGCCGATGATCCCCGGCAGCGCTGCCGGCAGGATCACCCGGCGGATGGTTTCCGACTGGGTGGCGCCGAGGCCATAGGAGCCCTCGCGCATCGACTGCGGCACCGCGCTGATCACGTCGTCGGAAAGCGAGGAGACGAAGGGGATGATCATGATCCCCATCACCACGCCGGCCGCCAGCGCGCTCTCCGACGAGACATCGAAGCCGGCTTCGCCGCCGGCGCTGCGGAAGAACGGCGCCACGGTGAGCGCGGCGAAGAACCCGTAGACGACGGTGGGGATGCCGGCGAGGATCTCCAGCACCGGCTTGACCACGGCGCGGAAGCGCGGATGGGCGTATTCCGCCATGTAGATGGCGGAGAACAGCCCGGCCGGCATCGCCACGCCCATGGCGATCAGCGCGATCAGCAGCGTGCCGACGAACAGCGGCACGGCGCCGAAGGCGCCGGAGGCGCCCACCTGATCGGCGCGCAGCGCGATCTGCGGGCTCCATTCCAACCCGAACAGGAATTCGGTCAGCGGCACCCGCAGAAAGAACCGGCTGGCCTCGAAGATCAGTGACAGCACGATGCCGACGGTGGTGAAGACGGCGACCACCGAGCTTGCGATCAGCAGGGCGGTGATGACGTGTTCGACCCGGTTGCGGGCGCGCAAGTGCGGCGAGATCCGGCTGCGCGTCCACAAAAGGCCGGCAAGCGCCAGCGCTGCCGCCAGGGCGAACACCGTCAGATGGCTGGTCCACCTGAGGGCATTGTAACGGTCGGCAGCGCTCTGCACCGTCGGGTCGGCGGAAGCAGCGCCGCCCGCCGCAAGGTTGCGGATGTCGTTGAGCAGCAGGCCGAGCCGGGCTGGCGGCAGGTCGCGGGCCTCCTGCGGCAGGCTGTCGATGACGAGGGTGCGCAGGATCTGCGGCTCGAAGGCAAGCCAAGCGAGCAGCAGCAGAAGCGGGGGCAGGGCGCACCAGACGGCGACGTACCAGCCGTAATAGCCGGCCAGCGAGTGCAGGCGGGTGTGGCTGGCGGACGCAGAAGTGATCGCACGATAGCGGCCGAGCCAGAAGCCCACCACCGCAAGTGCAATCAGCGCAGCAGCGAAGATGAGGATTTGCATGGTGATACCAGGCGCCGCCGGCGGCCGCCGCGCGCAGCGGCAACCGGCGGCCAGCGCAAAGGGGTTACATGCCGGCGTTGTTGGGAAGCGAGGCTGCCACCGCCCGCCACTTCGTCCGCTCGGCTTCGGGCAGCGAGATCAGGCCCTTGTCAGCCAGATACCCCTCCGGTCCCCATGCTTTGTCGGAGGTGTACTCAGCGATGAACTCCTTGATCCCGGGGATGACGCCGACGTGCGCCTTCTTCACGTAGATGAACAGCGAGCGCGAGATCGGATACTTGCCGGACGAGATGTTGTCGTAGTCGTCGGCTACGCCGTCGATCAGGCTGCTCTGGATCTTGTCGCGGTTCTGGTCAAGAAAGCTGTAGCCGAAGATGCCAAAGGCGTCCTTGTTGGCCTCCAGCTTGCGGACGATCAGCACATCGTTCTCGCCGGCCTCGATGAAGGCGCCGTCCTCGCGGATTCCCTGGCAGACGGCTTTGTGCTTGGCCTCGTCGGCCTTCTTCAGCGCCGCCAATTCGGGAATGCGGTTGCAGCCGCCCTCCATCGCCAGCTCGGCAAACGCATCTCGCGTTCCGGAGGTGGGTGGGGGCCCCAGCACCTCGATCTTCTTCTTCGGCAGCGACGGATCAACGTCGCTCCACATCTTGTTGGGATTGGCGATCAGCCCGCCCTTGCCGTCGGGAACGTCCTTGGCCAGCGCCAGAAACAGCTGCTGCAGGCTGACGTTGAGCTGCGGTGCGGCGGCCGAGTTGGCGAGGACGATGCCGTCGAAGCCGATCTTGATTTCGGTGATCTCGGTCACGCCATTCTTGGCGCACGTCTCGGCCTCCGACTTCTTCACCGCCCGCGAGGCGTTGGTGATGTCGGCGGTATCGACGCCGACGCCATCGCAGAACAGCTTGAAGCCGCCGCCGGTACCGGTGCTCTCGACCACCGGTGTCTTGAAGTTGGTGGTGCGGCCGAATTCCTCGGCCACCCGCGTCGTGAACGGAAACACCGTCGATGAGCCGACGATGCGGATCTGGTCACGGGCTTGCGCTCCGCCGGCCATGACGACGGTCGCGAGAACCGCCAGGGCCAGAGACCTCCTGATCATCAAATTCTCCCGCCTCGTTCTGAGCTTCCGGCGGCACCACGCTCCGGGTCGGACGCGCAGCGCCGCAATTTGTTCTCGGGCTGACCCTAATGGCCAACAACTGCCATCATATGACAACGGCATTACAGTTTCGTGACAGTACCAGGCTTGGCGTCGGCGCCGACGGTGCGAGAGGTCGCGCCGCCGCTCACCGGGCGCGGCTGTGCCGGCAGGAAGACGGTGAAGGTACTGCCCTCTCCCATCTGGCTGTGGATGGTCAGCTGGCCGCGATGGCGGTTGAGGATGTGTTTGACGATGGCAAGGCCCAGGCCGGTGCCACCGAGGCGGCGCGAGCGGCTCTCGTCGGCGCGGTAGAAGCGTTCGGTCAGCCGCGGCAGGTGGATGGCATCGATGCCGTCACCGCTGTCGGAGATGGCGATCCGCACCGCACCCGCCGGTGTTCCAGGCATCCTTTCGATCAGCGCCGCGGTGACGCCGACGACGCTGCCGGCGCGGCCATATTTCAGCGCATTGTCGATCAGGTTGTGAAACACCTGGGTGAGCTGGTCGGTCTCGCCCAGCACCGGCGGCAGATCGGTGGGACACGAAAGGGCGATCGTCATCTGGCGCTTTTCGGCGCGTACCGCGAGGGTCTCGGTGACGGCGGCGAGGACATCGGCAAGATCAACGCGGTGGCGCGGCAGCACGTGCTCATCGATCTCCACCCGCGACAGCGACATCAGGTCGTCGACCAGCCGCGCCATGCGCTGCGCCTCCGCCTGCATGATGGCGAGGAAGCGGTCGCGGGCGGCGGCGTCCTCGCTGGCCGGTCCCTGCAGGGTTTCGATGAAGCCGATCAGCGCCGACAGCGGCGAGCGCAGCTCGTGCGAGGCATTGGTGATGAAGTCGACGCGGCTGCGTTCGGCGCGCCGGGCGCGGGTCTCGTCGCGCAGGACGAGGACCACCCGCCGCGATGCGTCGTCCGGGCGATCGCGGCGCTGCAAATCCTCACCTGGGGCGGCGTCCGGGGACAGGGGATCCGAGCCCAGCATCCCCGCGTGCAGCGTAAAGGTGCGGGGCACCGGCGCCGGCAGCGTGATCTCCTGGGTGACCGGGGAGGATCCCGCGGTTACCGTCTCCACGGCCGCCAGCACTTCCGGGTGCCGCAGCGACAGCGCCAGATCGCGTCCGAGGAGGCCGATGCCGAAGATCTCCTTAGCCGTCCGGTTGACGGCGACGATCTCGCGACGGGCGTCGAGCACGATCACCGGATCGGGCAGCTGGTCGAGAAACGCCTGCGGAACCGCAGTCGGCTCCACCGGTGGCGGGCGGGAAGGCACGGAAGCCGGGCGCAGCGACCGCGCCAACCACGCGGCGCCGGCGATCATCGCCGCCGCGACGGCCAGCGCAGCGCCGGGTGGAATCGCACTGGCGAAGCTCACCGCCGCGAGCAGCAGCAGAGCGGGTAAAAGCGAAAATGCCGCCGCTTTCCCGGCCGGTCGGCCCGTCGCCATTCGACATCTCGCATCAAGTTTGCGCCGCTGCCCGCAGGGAGGGGCGGAAATTCCCTTGAGCTTATCGACACGTCCGTGCGCATCGCAATCCCGTTGGTGCGCTATACTGCTGCCTGCCGGGCGCGCTCAGCCGATAGCCTGGGCGCCGCGATCGGCAGGGAGCCGGATGGCGCGGCCGCTGCGCGCCGGGGCCGGCAGATCCGCGCCGGTGGCAACCGCCTGGTGCAGCGTCGCGGCAATGGCGGCAGGCCACGGCACGGCGCGCCGCTGGCCGAGGTCGACGTGGACGCACAGTACCTCGTTGCTGGCGACCGGGCCATCGAGGCGCGGGCAGGTCATCTCGTGGAACATCGATACGCGCTTTTCGTCCATCGCCAGCAGCCGGCTGTCGATTTTCAGTTCGTCGCCTTCCATAACTTCCTGCAAGTAATTGACGTGCATCTCGCCGACGAAGATCGAGCAGCCGGTTGCCAGTCGGTATGCCTCGCCCATACCGAGCCGGTCGAGCACAGCGTCGGTGGCGTGATCGAAGGCGAGGACGTAGTAGGCGACATTCATGTGCCCGTTGTAGTCCACCCATCCGGGGAGCACCCGCTCCTGGTGAACGAACCCTGGCTCCGCGTCTGTTCCTGTCGGCTCCATCCTTGTTCCTTTGCGGCGGCGGGCCATTCGGCAGCGGCGATCGTCGCACGGTCTTGACAGCCGGCGGCGGGGCGCCTAGTTCTCTAGCACTCACCGACGGCGAGTGCTAACAGCCCGGTGTTACAGTCTCAAGTTCAGGGTCTCATGGAGGAATACCAGATGAAATTCCGGCCGCTGCACGATCGCGTTGTTGTCAAGCGCGTCGAGCAGGAAGAGAGGACCAAGGGCGGCATCATCATCCCCGATACGGCCAAGGAAAAGCCCCAGGAAGGGGAGGTTATCGCCGTAGGGCCTGGCGCGCGCAACGAGGACGGCGAGCTGATCGCCCTCGACGTGAAGGCCGGCGACCGTGTGCTGTTCGGCAAGTGGTCGGGCACCGAGGTCAAGATCGACGGCGAAGACCTGTTGATCATGAAGGAGTCCGACCTCCTGGGTGTCATCGAGAAGTAAGCGCAAACATCAGCACTGCGGAGACGATAATGGCTGCTAAAGACGTCAAATTCGGTTCCGATGCCCGCCAGCGGATGCTGCACGGCGTCGATGTCCTTGCCAATGCGGTGAAGGTGACGCTGGGCCCGAAGGGCCGCAACGTCGTCCTCGACAAGAGCTTCGGCGCGCCGCGCATTACCAAGGACGGCGTGACCGTTGCCAAGGAAGTCGAGCTTGCCGACAAGTTCGAGAACATGGGCGCGCAGATGCTGCGCGAGGTGGCATCGAAGACCTCCGACGAGGCCGGTGACGGCACCACCACGGCGACGGTGCTGGCGCAATCCATCGTCCGCGAGGGCACCAAGGCGGTAGCCGCCGGCATGAACCCGATGGACCTGAAGCGCGGCATCGACGTGGCGGTCGAGGCGGTGATCAAGGACCTGAAGTCGCGCTCGCGCGAGGTCTCGACCAACGCCGAGATCGCCCAGGTCGGCACCATCTCCGCCAATGGCGAGAAAGAGATTGGCGACATGCTCGCCCGCGCCATGGAGAAGGTCGGCAAGGAAGGTGTTATCACCGCCGAGGAGGCGAAGAGCCTCACCAGCGAGCTGGAAGTGGTCGAGGGCATGCAGTTCGACCGCGGCTACACCTCGCCCTACTTCATCACCAACGCCGAAAAGATGAACTGCGAGCTCGAGAATCCGTTCATCCTCATCCATGAGAAGAAGCTCTCCGGCCTGCAGCCGCTGCTGCCGGTGCTGGAGGCCGTCGTCCAGTCCGGCCGGCCGCTGCTGATCATCGCCGAGGACGTGGAAGGCGAGGCGCTGGCGACCCTGGTGGTCAACAAGCTGCGCGGCGGCCTGAAGGTCGCAGCGGTGAAGGCGCCGGGCTTCGGCGATCGCCGCAAGGCGATGCTGGAAGACATCGCCATCCTCACCGCCGGCCAGGTGATCTCCGAGGACGTCGGCATTAAGCTGGAGAACGTCACCCTCGACATGCTGGGCACGGCGAAGCGCGTCGTCATCACCAAGGAGGAGACGACGATCATCGAAGGCGCCGGCAAGCACGACGACATCAAGGGCCGCTGCAACCAGATCCGCTCGCAGATCGAGGACACCACCTCGGACTACGACCGCGAGAAGCTGCAGGAGCGGCTGGCCAAGCTGGCCGGCGGCGTCGCCGTGCTGCGTGTGGGCGGTGCTACCGAGACTGAGGTGAAGGAGAAGAAGGACCGGGTCGAGGACGCGATGCACGCGACCCGCGCCGCCGTCGAGGAAGGCATCGTGGCGGGCGGCGGCGTCGCCCTGCTGTACGCGGCCCGCGCCCTGGAAAGCCTGAGCTTGGAGAACGACGACCAGAAGCACGGCATCGAGATCGTCCGCAAGGCGCTGCAGGCGCCGTGCCGGCAGATCGCCGAGAATGCCGGTGTTGACGGCGCCGTGGTTGCCGGCAAGCTGCTGGAGAAGGGCGACGTCAGCCTGGGCTTCGACGCGCAGACCGAAGAGTACGTCGATATGTTCAAGGCGGGCATCATCGACCCGACCAAGGTGGTGCGCACCGCGCTGCAGGATGCGGCTTCCGTCGCCTCGCTGCTGATCACCACCGAGGCGATGATCGCCGAGGAAGCCGGAGAAGAAGGCACCGCCGATGCCCGGCAGTGGCGGCATGGGCGGCATGGGCGATATGGACTTCTAGTTTCGCCCGCTAGCCTTGCAAAAGAGGGGAGCCGCGGTTCGCCAGCCGCGGCCTTTCTTTTCTGTTCTTCGGGGAAATCCGGGACTACGATTGCCAGGTGGAGCCGTAGTAGTCGTAGACCTTCCGCTGATCCCACCAGTTCTGAAGTTGCCGCTCAGGCTCATCCTCAGTCGCGGCCGGGCCATTCTCCAGCTTGTCGCGGTCGATGTCGCCTGGTAGCCGCCGAGCTCGGTGTTGTAGGTCAGGATGTCCACGGCGGCGCGCGTGGTGGCCACGGCCAGTACCGAGCACCCCGCCAAACGCCAGCGTGGCATAGACGACGCGCCCCGAGCTTGTCGATCATCACGTTGTAGATCACGCGATCTTCTCGCCCGCTCACCCGGCAAACACTGGTCCCTTCGACCTTGTCGGCAGCGATGACGCTGTATCCCTCGCGGCTGCCATAACCTTCCGTCGGGTTCGGTGACGCCGACGTGCCCTCCTCTCAGCTAGTCTTGTTCCAGGGAAAACGCCCCGCGGCGATGCGTGTTCCACACGTTTGCCCCAGCGGTCGCCCCGCTGTGCAACCGTGAGCTGAGCCGGGCCGCGAGACGGGCGGTGGCGGTGCCCGCCCGTGTCGGCTCAAGCATGACGAAGAGGGACCGGACGGCGACGCGCTGCCGCCGTTGTGCTCCTCCCCATATCTTCAATTCAGTTGTGGGCCGGGTGTTTGGCAGGCGCAGATCTGGTGTGGGGACGGAGGCGGCAACGGAGCAGGCGGGCGGAAGCGAGGCGGCAGCGCTGCTGCCGCCGTGGCTGCGGGTGACGGCGGCGGGGCTGTGGTGCGAGCCGGGCGGCTTTTTCCTCGATCCGCCGCAGCCGGTGGAGCGCGCCGTCATCACCCACGGCCATGCCGACCACGCGCGGCCCGGCCACGGCGCCGTACTGACGACGCCCGCGACCGCAGAGATTCTGCACCTGCGCTGGGGCGAGGAGGCGGCCGGGACCATCGAGACGCTGGCCTACGGGGTCCCCCGGACGGTCGATGACGTATGCCTGCGGCTGGTGCCGGCCGGCCATATCCTCGGCAGCGCCCAGGTGGTGCTGGAATACCAGGGCCAGCGGGTCGTCGTCTCAGGCGATTTCAAGCGCCGGCCGGATCCCACCTGCGCGCCGTTCGAGCCGGTCGCCTGCGATGTCTTCATCACCGAGGCGACCTTCGGCCTGCCGGTGTTCCGCCATCCGCCCGATGCCGACGAGGTGGCGAAGCTGCTGGCCTCGCTTGCGGCTGTTCCCGGAGCGCACGCACCTGGTCGGCGTCTACGCGCTCGGCAAGTGCCAGCGGCTGATCGCCCTGCTGCGCCGCGCCGGCTGGGAGCGGCCGATCTTCCTGCACGGCGCCCTGGCGGCGCTGTGCGATCTCTATGTCCGCCACGGCGTAGCGCTGGGGGAGCTGCGGCCGGCCGCCGGCGCCGCCCGCCAGGAGCTCGCCGGCGAGATCGTGCTGTGCCCGCCCTCGGCGCTGGCCGACCGCTGGACGCGGGCTTTCCCCGAGCCGCTGCCTGCTCTCGCCTCGGGCTTCATGCGCATCCGCCAGCGGGCGCGTCAGCGCGGCGTCGAGCTGCCGCTGGTCATCTCCGACCATGCCGACTGGGACGAGCTGACGCAGACCATCGCCGATGTTGGCGCGCCGGTGGTGCTGGTGACCCACGGCCGCGAGGAGGCGCTCGTGCACTACGCGCGCCGCCACGGCCGCGCCGCCGCGGCGCTGTCGCTTGTCGGCTACGACGACGCGGCAGACTGAAGGGATGCAGCGCTTTGCCGCCCTGCTGGACGCGCTGGTCTATGCGCCGCAGCGCAACGCCAAGCTGCGGCTGATGGAGAACTGGCTGGCCGGCACCGCCGATCCCGACCGCGGCTACGGCCTTGCGGCGCTGACCGGCGCGCTGGTGCTGCCGCACGTGCGCGGCGCGATGATCCGCGCCCTGGTGGAGAGCCGCATCGATCCGCTGCTG
>JAXMDR010000027.1:0-30165 GCA_046348725.1 Rhodospirillales bacterium | reverse complement strand
GGCCGGAAGCCCGGCGGGCGGCGGCGCGGTTGCCCGGGGAGCCGTCCGCGCCATATTTCCGTCCATGACCACCCGCAAACGCCCGCGGCGGCGCAAGGCCGCAAGCCCGCTTGCCCTGCCGCTGATGCTGGGCGAAATGACCCTGGCGTCGCTGGAAACCATCGCCCGGCGCAGCTGGATGATGGCGCAGGGCCGCTGCTCCGCCGCCGAGTACCGCCGAATGGGGGCGGAGAAGGCGGAAGCGGCGCTGGCCTCGGCCACAGCCCTCGCGCGCCCGCCCGGCAAGCGTCAGGCCGTCGCGGTGCTGGCGCTCTGGCACCGCCGCGCCACCGCCAACGCCAAGCGCCTGCGGAAGAAATGAAGCTCAGAGCGCATCCTGTGTAGGGAGGCCTCGCTGTTACGGGCAGCGTCAGGCGGGGGCTGATCGCGCCCTCAGGACGAACGGATGCCGCCAGATGCCGATGAACCGTCGCTCTTTCATGACACTTGCCGGCGGCACGGTATTGACCTCGGCCGCCCAGGGGGCCGAGATACCGCAGGCGGGCAGTGCGCCTGCACCAGCGACAAGTGCCACCGTGAAGAAGTCCCCGGAAGCTGAGTTTCTGTTCGGTCCCCTCTCCACCCGCGAGGGCCGGCTGGCGGCCACCCAGCGCCAGAGCCTCGGCTTTTATCCGGCATCCCTGCACGAACCGCTCGATCCGCAGCCGGGCGAAGCGATCCGGATCAGGGTTCGCGTCGGCGCCGATCTTCGCCTCGAGCGCATCCGCCTCTTCTATACCACCGACGGCAGCGCGCCGATCCTTGAGGAGGCCGAAGCCGGGCCGACCCGGACCATCGACTTGCAGCGGCTGGATGTCCTGTGGGAGACATCGCTCTGGGCTTACGTCGAGATTTGGCAGGGGGAACTGCCTCCCCAGGAGGAGGGCACGCTCCTGCAGTATGGTCTGCTGGGGTGGGATGTCGCCGGGCGATGCTGGCCCTGTCCCAGCCACGATCCCGCAGCGATCGGCCGCCTTCCGGGTCTGGTGGACGGCGATCTGAAGCCGCTGCAGCGGCGGGAGCGCCATGGCAGCCCGCAGTGCTACGCCGTGGGCGTCGACCGGCTGACGCCGCCCGCGTGGTTTCGGGAGGCGGTGTTCTACCAGATCCTGGTTGACCGCTTCCATCCTGGCCCCGGCGGCAAGCTCGCCCCCGCCGACGACCTGACGCAGCCCCTGGGCGGAACCCTGCGCGGCATCACCGCCCAGCTCGACTACCTGCGCGCGCTGGGGGTGAGCTGCCTCTGGCTGACCCCCATCTTTCCGGCACCGGCCTACCACGGCTACGCCACCACCGACTACACCGGTATCGAGCCGCGCCTCGGTGATGCCGGGGACTGGCGGCAGCTCGTCGATGCCGCCCATGAGCGGGGCTTGCGCGTCGTCCTCGACTTTGTCGCCAACCACCTGTCGGACCAGCATCCCTACTTCCGGCTTGCCCGGCAAGACGCCGACAGCCGTTATCGAAGCTGGTTTCACTTCCGCGACTGGCCCCGCGACTATGCGTCGTTCTTCGATGTCGCCTCCCAACCGGAGCTACAGGTCGATCAACCTGACGTCGCCCGGCACCTGCTCGAAGCCGCGCGCCATTGGCTTGAGCACGGCTGCGATGGCTTCCGGCTGGATTACGCCCATTCCGTCAGCCACGGCTTCTGGTCGCGCTTTCGCGCCGTGACCCGCGAGGCCAACGCCGACAGCATCTGCTTCGGCGAGGTGACCGACACGCCGGCCGTCATCCGCTCGTTCACCGGGCGGATGGACGGCTGCCTCGACTTTCCGCTGGCCGAGCTACTGCGCAACTGTTTTGCCCTGGGCACTCTGCAGCTCAGTGACTTCGACCGGCAGGTCCATCGCCATCTCGGCTACTTCCAGGGCGGCGAGCAGCTGGTCCTGCCGAGCTTTCTCGACAACCACGACATGAATCGCTTCCTCTACCTGGCGGGAGGGACGACCGATCGCCTGAAGCTGGCGGCGCTCTGCCAGTTCACCCTGCCGGGACCGCCGATCGTCTACTACGGCACGGAAGTGGGCCTGAGCCAAAGGCGTGCCCTCGGCCCGCTTGAAGAAGCCCGGCTGCCGATGCCCTGGGGCGAAGGCCAGGACGAGGACCTGCTGGCCTTCTACCGCGGGCTGATTTCCCTGAGGGCTCAGCTCAAGCCGTGGCGGCATCTGCCCAGGACGGCCCTCTGCGACGACGGCGCGGGATTATACGCCTACCGCATCGGGACAGCGGTCGTGTGCCTCAACCGCGGCCCAGCGGCCGAGATCGCTTTCGACGGCACAGCCGGTGTGGAGCTGCTGTTTCGCACCCGCCCTGACATCGAATGGCGGTCGGCCCGGCGCAGCTTGCGTCTGCCCGCCGGGAGCGGCGCAGTACTGCAGGCGCCGGGCGATTTGACCGCCCGCCATGGCTGAAACCCCGGGGGCTCGTTACTTGCCGGACGGACGGGTTCGCGCTGAACAGCGCTGCTTCTGGTAAGCAGCCGCTGAACAGGGTATGACGGCGAGGCAGGCTAATCCGGTCAGGATTTCGCAGATGACTAGGACACCCCTCGAAGCCGAAGCGCAGACCTCTGTCGCGGACCTCGATCTGGAGCCACGGGGGCGCGTCTATCCCAGCCCGTCCCTCTGGAAAAACCAGATCTTCTACCAGATCCTGCCCGACCGCTTCAGCGACGGGGGCGAAGCGCAACGCCCGCTCTTCGACCCTGAAAACCCGGCCGCACACCGGACGCCGGACAAGAAGGCGTGGATGGAGGCCGGTCTGCACTTTAACGGCGGCACGCTGCAGGGGGTTCGCAGCAAGCTGGACTACCTGCAGGGCCTGGGAATCACCGGCCTGTGGCTCAATCCGTCGTTCAAGCAGCGGGTCGATCTGCAGACGTACCACGGCTATGCCATCCAGAATTTTCTCGACATCGATCCGCGATTCGGAACGCGGCAGGACTTGCGCGACCTGATCGACGATGCCCACGACCGCGGCATGGTGGTGGTCCTCGACGTTGTCATCGACCATACCGCCAACAACTGGTTCTACGGCCCGGACGTCACCGGTATCCTGGAAAACTCGCTCCCGTACCGCTATGCCCCGCCGTACAGCTTCGGCGGCTGGCGGTCCGGCACTGGTTCGCCCGTCGCCGCCATCGAGACGCGCGAGGACGGCTGCTGGCCGCGGGAATTCCAGCGCCAGGAGGCGTACAATCGCTGCGGATCGATCATGAGCTGGAACAGCCCTGACCCGATGGATCCCAACGCCGAGTTCCGGCGGGGAGACTTCTTCGACCTGAAGAAACTGAACGGCTTCGATGCCGCGACGATGCACGCGGTGATCCGCTGCTATCAGTATTGGATCGCCGTGACCGACTGCGACGGCTTCAGAATCGATGCGGCGAAACACATCCCGAAAGAACTCTGCCAAAAGTTCAGCATCGCCATCTACCGCTACGCCCAATCGATCGGGAAGGACAATTTCCTGCTGGTCGGTGAGATCACCGACAACCTGATGTCGATGAACTACCTGTCCTTGTTCGGCAGCGTGTTCGACCGGGCGCTCACCGCCGTTCTCGACATCAACGACACACCCAATCAGATCGCCGGTACGGTGCGCGGCACCTGCAATCCGGAAAGCTATCTGGGGCGGTACCGGATTGATACCGATTTGGCCTTATACCTGCAGACGGGCCGTACCCATGTGTCCGTGGTCGACGATCACGACATGTCGTGCCGGAGTCACAAAGAACGGTTCGCAGCCCACAACAGCAGCCCCAACCGGTACTGGCAGGTCGCTCACGTGGTGGGGGTGCAGCTGACGACGCCGGGGATTCCGCTCGTCTATTACGGCACCGAGCAGGCCTTTGACGGCAGCGAAGACAGCCACGATTACAATATCGAGCCGACGCGGTTCGGCGAAGATCGCTACATTCGCGAGTGCATGTTCGGCGGCACCTTCGGGGCCTTCGAAACCTCGGGCTGCCACTTCTTCAATCCGCAGCATCCGACTTACTTGCGGATCCGGGCGATCGCTAGGCTCCGCAGCGCTGAAGATTATGTCGGCCGGGCGCTGCGGCTCGGTTTCTGCTTCCCGCGGGAAACGGCCTTCTGCGGCTACCCGTTCCAGCTGCCGGACGAAGGCGAACTGGTCGCCTGGTCGATGATCCTCGCCGATCACGAGGTGCTGGTAGCCCTCAATACCCACGGCCTGGAATCGCGCGGCGCCGACGTCACCGTCGATGCGAGACTGCATCCGCCGGGCGCCACCTTCCGCGTCCGTTACCGGGCGGACTGGAGCGACGCGCAGCTGGCGGAGCCGCCGGCCGACGAAAACATCGTTGTCGAGGCCGGGCCGGATGGCCGGGCCGTCGTCCGGCTCAGCCTGCCGCCGGCCGGGATGCTCATCCTCGCCTGAGGCTTCGGCGAGGGCGAATCAAGAGCCGCCGACGGGTCAGGAGCGCGAGCCGCCTGCTGAAGGATGGACGCGAGATCGCATCCGTCCCGACGGAACTCCGCGAGAATCCGTTACCCAGCCTTTGGGGCTGCTCCGGTCGCGTCGGGGGTCGGGAGAGATGGCTCCGGAGGAGGGATTCGAACCCCCGACCCAGCGGTTAACAGCCGCTTGCTCTACCACTGAGCTACTCCGGAACTGGAGGCGCGGACCGGACTCGAACCGGTGTACACGGCTTTGCAGGCCGCTGCGTAACCACTCCGCCACCGCGCCTCGACGGGGCCGGGCGGGCCAATCACGCTGCGCTGCAGGCCGCCCAGCCCGACGCGAGGCGGACCCTAACCCGGCATTCCCGCCGCGGTCAAGACGATGCGGCGCGCAGAATGCGGCACACGCCTCGAAGGGGCCGAGTTGTACAACCGGCCTTCTCCAGGTATATAGCTATCGGCGTGGTTGCCTGACGCTCTGAGGTTGAGATGGATTTCGCCGCTGCCCGCTACAAGATGGTCCAGAATCAGCTCCGCACCAACCGGGTGACGGATCCGCTGATCATCGCAGCGATGAGCGAGCTGCCGCGCGAGCGCTTCCTGCCGGAATCGATGCGCGGCACTGCCTACGTCGATGAGGACATTCCTCTCGGCGGGGGCCGTTTCCTGGTGGAGCCGCTGGCCTGCGCGCTGCTGCTGCAGGCGGCGGCGATCGACGCCGACGACGTGGTGCTCGATGTCGGCTGCGGCCCCGGCTACCTGACCGCCATCGCCGCCCGCATGGCGAGCGTCGTCGTGGCGCTGGAAAGCGACGAGGCGCTGGCGAAGCAGGCGACCGAGATACTGGCCCGACTCGACCTGAACACCGCCACAGTCGTCACGGGGCCCCTGCGCGCCGGATGGCCAGAGCAGGCGCCCTACGACGTGATCGTCTTTGGCGGCGCCGTTGCCGAGGTTCCGGCCAGCTTCTTCGAGCAGCTCGCCGATGGCGGCCGGCTGCTGGCGGTGGTCACCGAGGGCGGCATCGGCCGGGGGACGCTGTTCCTGCGCTGCGGCGATTCGATCTCGGTTCGCCCGATATTCGATTCCGCGGTCCCGTTGCTGCCGGAATTCGTACCGCAGCCCGTCTTCCGTTTCTGAAGCCGCGATGTTCAGACTGCTGGTGACGTTGCTGGCAGCGGCGGTGGCCCTCGCCCCGCGGCTGGTGCCGGCGCAGACGCTGGAAGAGGCGCTGGTCGAGGCCTACGAGGTCAATCCCACCCTCAATGCCGAGCGCGCACGGCAGCGCGCCACCGACGAACAGGTGCCGCAGGCGTTGTCCGGCTACCGTCCGACGGTCACCACCAGCGTGCAGGCCGGCGGGCGCTGGCTTGATTCCAATGAAGAGTCGGTCAGGGGAGCGCAGGACTCATCGGTCTTGACCCGCAGCTACGGTGCGTCGATCGAGCAGCCGCTCTACCGCGGCGGCCAGACCATTGCCGCGGTGCGCGGCGCCGAGAATACGGTCCGCTCCGGCCGTGCACAGCTCGAATCGGTGGAGCAGACGGTGCTGCTCAACGCGGTGACCGCCTACTCCGACGTTTACCGGGACCAGGCGGTGGTCGAGCTGAACGTCCGCAACGAGCAGCGGCTGGCCCGCCAGCTGGAAGCGACCAGCGACCGCTTCCAGGTCGGCGAGGTGACCCGCACCGACGTCTCCCAGGCGGAGGCGCGGCTGGCGCGCGCTGTCGCCGAGCGGATCAGCGCCGAGGGCAACCTCGCGCGCTCGCGGGCGGTGTTCCGCAACGTCGTCGGCCGCATGCCGGAAAAGCTGCCGAAGCCGCCGCTGCCGGAAGGGCTGCCGCCGAGTCTCGACGAATCCAACAAGACCGCCCTCGACTGGAACCCTGACGTCACCGCCGCCGAGTATTCCGAGCGCAGCGCCCTCGACGGCGTCGACCAGGTGAAGGGTGAGCTGCTGCCGACGGTAAGCCTCGTCGGCCGGGTGCAGCGCGACATGGACGCGAGCCGCAGCGATTCCCGCTTCGATACCGCCGAGGCGCTGGTCAGCCTGCAGGTGCCGCTCTACCAGGCGGGGGCGGTCTATTCGCGGCTGCGCGAGCGCAAGCAGCAGGTGGTCCAGCAGCGCCGCCGCCTCGACCAGACGCAGAACGACGCCGTCGAAGGGGCGACCCGCGCCTGGAACGCGCTGGAGACGGCGGTGGCGGCGATCGGCTCGCTGAAAAAGCAGGTACAGGCGAACCAGCTCGCCCTCGAAGGGGTGGAGAAGGAGGCGGAGGTGGGCGCCCGCACCGTCCTCGATGTGCTCGATGCCGAGCAGGAGTTGCTCGATTCCGAGGTCTCGCTGGTCGGCGCCGAGCGCGACGAGGTGGTGGCCTCCTACCAGCTCAAGTCGGCGGTCGGCCAGCTCACGGCGCGCCAGCTCGGGCTGCCGGTGCAGCCTTATCTGCCGGAGCAGCACTACCGCGAGGTTCGCGGCGCCTGGGTCGGCGGCTCCAGCAGCGGCGATTCCTCGGGCGACTTCCGGCAGCAGCCGGCTGGCGGACGGTGACAGCCGCCCTCTGCCGCCGCCACGCGGCCGTCGCCGGGTCGGTCATGGAGCCGCCGGCCGGCACACGATCCCCGGTGGCAATCCGGCGCTTCCTGCATTACTCTTGCGCGTAGCTACACCCGAGCAGGCCAGTGAGCCCCCCGATGGCGGATACCGCCGGCAAGCCCGAGCCGCACGAGCCCTCGATGGAGGACATCCTCGCCTCGATCCGCCGCATCCTGGCGGAGGACGGCGGCTTGGCGCCCGACGTCCGGTCGGTTGCGCCGCCGCCGCCGCAACGGGCTTCACGCGCCGCCGAAGCGCCGCGGCCGGTGCCGGCGGAAGAGGAGGAGGACGAGATGGCCGCGGCGGAGCCGGCCGATGACCCGGCGACGGTCGCCGCGCTGGCCGCCGAGCTGTTCCCGTCACATCCGCCGTCTGAGCCTTCGCCATCGGCCGCGCCGGCGCCGCGGCGGCTGCCGCTGCTCGCCGAGGATGTGCTCATGCTCTCCCCCGACATGCGGGCCGGCAACCACAAGCTGGTATCGACCCAGGCGGCGGACGAATCGACCGACGTCCTCTCCCAGCTTGCCCGCGCCATCCTCGACCGGCGCGACATCGCGGTGGGAGCGCGCACCATCACCCTTGAGGATATGGTGCGCGAGATGCTGCGGCCGCTGCTGCGCGAGTGGCTCGACCGCAACCTTCCTTACCTGATCGAGCGGCTGGTGAAGAAGGAGATCGACCTGATGATCAACCGCGCCGAGCGGCTGGAGGATTGACCCGGCCGGCTGCCAGCCGCTAACACCGGCGGCGCGCGCCTTGCGCGACCCTCTTCTGCCGCCGCCGGACCGACATGCTCGAAAAAACCTGCTCCTTCTCCGAAATCGAGGCCGCCTGGTATGCACGCTGGCAGGCCGAAGGCGCCTTCGCCTGCGGCCGCCGGCCGGATGCGGCCCCTTACACCATCGTCATCCCGCCGCCGAACGTCACCGGCAGCCTGCACATGGGCCACGCCCTCAACAACACGCTGCAGGACATCCTGATCCGCCGAGCGCGGATGCAAGGCCGCGACGCACTCTGGCAGCCGGGGACCGACCATGCCGGCATCGCAACGCAGATGGTGGTGGAGCGGCGGCTGGCGACGGAAGGCCTCGGCCGCCGCGACCTCGGCCGCGAGCGCTTCATCGAGCGGGTCTGGCAGTGGAAGGCGGAGTCGGGCGGCACCATCGTCGGCCAGCTGCAGCGGCTGGGGGCGTCGTGCGACTGGTCGCGCGAGCGCTTCACCATGGACGACGGGCTGTCGGCCGCCGTCCGCAAGGTGTTCGTCGAGCTGCACCGCCAGGGGCTGATCTACCGCGACAAGCGGCTGGTCAACTGGGACCCGCTGCTGCACACCGCGATCTCCGACCTGGAGGTGGAATCGCGCGAGGTGCGCGGCAAGCTGTGGACCATCCGCTATCCGGTCGAGGGCGAGCAGGGGCGCTTCCTTGCCGTCGCCACCACCCGGCCGGAGACGATGCTGGGCGATACCGCCGTCGCCGTGCATCCCGATGATCCACGCTTTGCCGACCTGGTCGGCCGCCGCTGCCTGTTGCCGATCGCCGGGCGCGCCATCCCCATCGTCGCCGATCCCCACGCCGATCCGGAGAAGGGGACGGGCGCGGTCAAGATCACCCCGGCGCACGACTTCAACGACTTCGAGGTCGGCCGCCGCCATGGCCTGCCGATGATCAACGTCCTCGACGCCAACGCCGCGATGCTGGCGATCGCGGGAGATGCCGGAGCGCTTCCACGGCCTCGACCGCTACGAGGCGCGCGATGCCATCGTCGCCGAGCTGCAGGCGCTGGGCCTGCTCGAGCGCATCGAGGACCACACGCTGATGATGCCCTACGGCGACCGCTCCGGCGTCGTCGTCGAGCCGTGGCTGATGGACCAGTGGTTCGTCGATGCGCAGACGCTGGCGCAGCCGGCGATCGAGGCGGTCGAGGACGGCCGGGTGCGCTTCGTGCCGGAGCAGTGGGCGAAGACCTACTTCGAGTGGATGCGCAACATCCAGCCGTGGTGCGTCTCCCGGCAGATCTGGTGGGGCCACCAGATCCCGGCGTGGTACGGGCCGGACGGCGCCATCTTCGTCGAGGAAACGGAAGCCGAGGCGCAGGCGGCGGCCGAGCGCCACTACGGCCATCCGGCCGAGCTGCGGCGCGACGAGGACGTGCTCGATACCTGGTTCTCGTCGGCGCTGTGGCCGTTCTCGACGCTCGGCTGGCCCGAGCCGACGCCGGAGCTCGCCCGCTACTACCCCACCGACGTGCTGGTCACCGGCTTCGATATCATCTTCTTCTGGGTCGCCCGGATGATGATGATGGGGCTGCACTTCCGGGGCGACGTGCCCTTCCGCACCGTCTACGTGCACGCGCTGGTGCGCGACGAGAAGGGCCAGAAGATGTCGAAGTCGAAGGGCAACGTCATCGACCCGCTGCAGCTCATCGACAAGTACGGCGCCGACGCGCTGCGCTTCACCCTGACGGCGCTGGCGGTGCAGGGGCGCGACGTCAAGCTCAGCGAGGCGCGCGTCGCGGGCTACCGCAACTTCGCGACCAAGCTGTGGAACGCCGCGCGCTTCTGCCAGATGAACGGCGCGCTGCCGGTCGCGGGCTTCGATCCTGGGACGTGTCAGGAACCAGTGAACCGCTGGTTGGTCTTGCGGACGCAAGAAGCGGCCTACAAAGCCGACAAGGCGCTGAAGTACTTCGCCGCTGCGCACCCGCTACAGCAGAGCGGTACCGGCTTTCATTTCAGCGAAATCTCTGCAGAGACCCTCTATCACTTCACCTGGGGCACCTTCTGCGACTGGTACCTGGAGTTCGCCAAGCCGATGCTGACCGGCGGCGATGCCGGCCAGCAGGCCGAGACCGCGCCACCGCCGGCTGGGCGCTCGATCACATCCTCGCGTTGCTGCACCCGGTGATGCCGTTCGTCACCGAGGAGCTGTACCAGGCGCTCGGGGATCGCGGTGGCCGGCTGCTCATCAATGGCCCATGGCCGGTCGAGGGCGATGGCTTAGATACCCTGCGCAAGCGGATAGCGATTGGGTGCGGCAAGGAGCCGAGATCGACTGGGTGGTGCGGCTGATCACCCGGGTGCGCCGTGCGCGCCGAACTCAACGTGCCGCCCGGCGCCCGCGTCCCGCTGCTGCTGAAGGATGCAGACCAGGGAAGCGCTGGGTCGGTTTGCAGCCATCGGGAACTGATCATCACGCTCGCTCGTCTGTCGTCCGCTGAACCGCTGATTGGTTCAACACCGGCAGGAGCGGTAGAGAACGTGATGGAGGGGGCAACGCTGGTTCTGCCAATGGCCGATGTCATTGATATCGCAGCGGAGCGTTCCGACTCGGTAAGGAGATTGGTAAGCTTGATGCCGAGATCGAGCGGACCCATCGCAAGCTATCGAATCCCAATTTTCGTGTTAAGGCAGCGCCCGAGGTAGTGGAAGCCGAGGAGGAGCGCTGGCGTCAGTGAGAAGAGCGCGCAGACGCTTGGAGCAAGCTCTCAACCGCCTGGCGGCGCTGTGGTGGAGCCCGCGCAGAGACCGAGCCCGCCGCCTCCTCGTCCGGGCCGACATCGGAACCATCGTCAAGAAGCTGCTGATTGTGCTGGCGGTTACGGCCACGATCTCGTGGATCATAGGGCTGATCCGGCTCCTGGCGCCGCGACTGGGACTCGCCGCACGATCGAGGTCGCGGCTTGCGGACTATAACGCAGGGCGTTATAGTCTGGCACGATGATCAGGAACTTCGCTGATCGGGTCGAGTTGATCTGGAGCGGGCAGCGGAGCCGAAAACTGCCGTCAAACATCCAGGCGGTGGCTTTTGCGCAAACTGCGTTTGCTGAACCGAACGAAAGTTCTGGGCGATCTGCGGGCTCCGCCGGCAGCCGCCTGGAGGCGCTGAAGGGCGAACGCGCCGGTCAGCACAGCGTCCGCATCAACGACCGGTGGCGGATCTGCTTTATCTGGAGCGAAGGAGGGCCGGTCGATGTCGAGATTGGCGGCTGCCGAACCCCATCCCGGCAAGAAATCCTGCTTGAGGAATTCCTGAAGCCGATAAGCCTCAGCCAGAACGCGCTGGCGCGCGCCATTCACGTGCCGCCGCGGCGGATCAGCAGGCTCGTGCTCGGCAAGCGATCCGTGACGGCCGACACCGATCTCCGTCTCGCTACTTTGGCGTTTCGGATGGGGTCTTTCTCGGCCTGGGAGAACGACTACGACCTGATGCAGCAGCGCCGACAAATCGACACGGAACTACAAACCATCACGCCGCGCGCGGCGAGTCAACCTGGAGGAGTGGGACCATTCTTGTCGCTCCGGCGCATCCGGCGGATCGCGGGCGTCGCCTAATCCGCCTTGTCCCATCATGTCCTGCCCGAGCGTTTCGCCAAGGAGGTTGAGGAAGGAGCGTCTCACCCGGCCGCAGGCGGAGCCGCGCGCAGGGGTTCGAGGAAGCCTGTAGCCTGCATGGAGCGAGAAGCGTAATGCAGGGACCCTTTGCGACGGTCTGTGACAGGCGGCCCACCCAACCGCCTATCCGCCCGTGCCGACCTCGTCAAGAAGGCCGTCATCCTCATCGCCGCCGCCGGCATCCTCGCCTGGCTGATCTGGCTGATCAAACTCCTCGCCTTCTCGGCCTAGCACGTACGAGTGCCGCTCACGGGGCGCCGGATCGACAGCGACAGCCCGCTTGTGCCCGCGCCCGCCTCGGCACCTCCCAAGCTGCTGATAACCATTGGATTTGTCGCTACCCTTCGTCTGGTTCATCATCCTGGTCCGCCTCTTCGTCCCGAATCCTGAACGCGGCTTCGGATGTCGTGACACCGCGGGGGCACATCTCATCGAGGAAGGACGCGGCCGAAGGCGAAGTGATAACGCAGGAAACTGTGCAGGAAGCGGCTGGAACCATGGGCGCATATCGGCCGCATGCAACATCTGTTGGCACAGCGTATAACCGCTTCTCCTGCATTCTCATCCGGTATATTATGTGAACAACGTCGAGTCGTTATTTTGTTATCTTTTTGTCCAGAAAAATCTGCGTCAGACGAAAGCAAGAACACCGGCAGAATGAACCATCATAAGAGCTCAACCGTGCGATCCTCTAACCGAAGGCCGGCTGAGACGCCATGACGATCGCCGGCTCTGTTGCTGGTGCGGCTAGCGCATTAGCTAAAGAAGCTAGTCCTGAACAAAGTTCATTCACTTCTCTCGGCAGATTGTGTCCCGTTTTCAGGCCCAAGGCATCACTGGTTTGTTTTAGAATGTGTTTAAGATTGCCTGAGCAATCAGGTTCTTGACCGAGTTCTCTCGTTATTGTTTGGCAGGTACTCTCTACTAACGTGCGCGCCGCGGTCACTGCCGCTGACGGACTTACCTCGATGCGCGACGTTGCTGTCCACCAATTCTCCCGCACCCAAGCAATGTGACCTTTGAAAGGCGGTAGAAATCGGCGTTACGCCGTCCTTTCGCGTAAGGCTCATTCAGTAGCTGCAAGCGCACTTCCTCGTAAGGGCAGCAACAGGGGCGGAGGAGAGTTGCAGAGATCCGACAACGCGTATCGCTGCCGCCTAGGCTGCATCTGAGCTAGAACGCGGACGAAGTGGTCGCCTTCTTGACAGATATACCATCGAAATCTGCCGACGGTAACCCGCCTTGGTATTGTAGTAGAGTGGTATCTCTCTCAGTTTGAAGCCAGCACTCCGGTAGGCGAAATGCTGCGCAAATCTCTCTAGCAAAGGCTTTGGCAGAGCGTGCACTAGAACTGTCCTCGCGGCAGGTGGCGTAGCACGGGTCAACGTGTAGGGCAGATCTAAAGCGACCGTGATCCGCGGGATGGTCAGGGTTGTTCAGTTCTGTTCACGCTGAGCGGTATGCGATGGGGTGATTTGGGTTTAGGGCGTTGAGGTAGAGTTCCCTGCTGACGTTGGCGGTGATGCCGTTGGCGCGCAGGATGTTGAGGGCGAAGGAGCGGAAGCGGGCGAAGTGGCCTGGTTTTGGAGCAGATGCGGCTGTAGTCTTCGAAGAAGCGTCGCGGACGTAGTGGCTGCGGTTTTTCGATGCCCCAATGCTGGCGGATTGCGGCACCGATGGCGGTGGCGGACAGGGAGCTGATTTGAGAGGCATAGAAGGCAGTCTCCTGGGTCGGGTGCCAGAAGCCGGTGGCGGTATTTGTGCCAGGTGAGCCGGGTGACGCGGGCGGCGGCAACGATCAGGCCGTCCCAGTCGGCTCCGAGGCGGCCGGTGAGGTCGAAGGTCTCGACCAGCAGCCGATGCTCCTGGCGACCGTGGCGGTTGCGCTCGATGGTGCGGGCGCTGTCGATGCGCTGGTCGGCGGCACAGACCGCTTTGATCGTCCGGTGCAGGGTGTGCTGGTTGGCGGCGCGACCTGGGCGACCAGAAAGTTTCCGGTATCCTCGCGGTTTCAAAGGTTTTTTGACAGTGGAGGGCATCGGCGGTGAACACGGCGCCGGTCAGTCCCAGCTCACGGATGATCTGCTGGGCGGCGGGGATCTCGTTCGACTTGCCGTCGATCTCGATGTGCGCGAGGACGATGGCCGAAGCCGAGGCGAATGCGTCAAGGTCTGCGCCGCCTTGCGGTCGTTGAAGCGGTCGAAGCTGCCGCGCAGGGTCTTGCCATCAGGCGATAACCGGCTGTTTGCCCGCCCCGCCCGCCGGCAGCAGGGTCTTGGCATGGCGCCGGAACGCCCCTTCGAGGGCCTCGGTCGGCAGCGACTGCAGCACCGTCCGCAGCGTGTTCACCACCGGCGCCCGCTTCAGATCTACCCCGAAGTGGTGATTGAGGTGCTCCCGGCGCTGCTCCAGGAAGGTGATGACGCCACGGTAGGACCTGGCCCCGCTCAGCAACGCCAGCACCGTGAACATCAGCAGATACGGCAGCGGATACCGTTTGCCTTGCGCCCGCCGGGGATCAGGAACGTCGGCCAAGGCCGCCAGAAGGTTGGAAAACGGAGCCATGGCACCCTCTCGCAAGGTGCCCGCCATGAATTCAGACTTTTCGTCGCAGAGGTGAACTTCGTTTTCGGATCGGCAATCCGCACGGAGACTCGTCTTACGAGAACATTCCTTATGCCGGGAGAAATTGAACAGCCCTGGCGGGATGGTGCGCTCGGCCCCCACCCATGCGGCAGTTTCGGCTCTGCCCTCAACCGCCTAAGGAATTCGGGCAATTTGCGCCGATAGACATGAAGTGGTCCGCAGTCGGGCCGCCGTCGACTGCTGTAGACGGGCTCGCGCTACATGCCTTGCGCAAACTGCCTGCCATGCCGGCGTCAGGGCGCCCGAGTTCTGCCCAAGCCATGGGCCATTGAGGTTATGAATGACCAAGTGCGATGAGGCTACAGCAAGCTGGGTAGATCGTTCACGGTTAATCGCGCAGGAGCGCACGGAGCGTGCCAATCGACAGCGTAACCAAGCTTAGCGAGCATCTTGACAAAGTCGCGACCGGAGAGAGCCGGAAGCCGGCTCACACAACGACCTCGACAATTTCTTCTGAGATCGCAGGCGGGATGGGCTCATCGTGCGCCCGCAGGCTCTCCAGGTAGCCCTCGATCGCCTCGCGGATGTTCGTCAAGGCCTCGTCGCGGGATGACCCCTGCGAGATGCATCCGGGCAGCGCCGGCACCTGGACCACGAACGCACCGTCTTCGTCCTGTTCGATCAGCACCCTGTACTTCATGGTGGGAGACCCACTGTACACACTCGCAATGCAAGGAGTACCGGATGCCCCGATGGTCCGCAATGGCGCGGGCCGAGATGTCTTGTTGGCGATGAGGGCCGATCTAGCGGCGGGGGCGCGTTCGCTGCCAGTTCGCTGCCGACTGCCGCTTGTGCCTGGGGCGGCAACCGTGCATAAAACGCCCGCTAATCCGAAATCCAACCCACCGGGACAACGATCAACAACGAGCGCGGGGGATATCCGAGATGAAAATTGCGGTACCCAAAGAGCGGATGCCTGGCGAGACCCGCGTCGCGACGTCGCCCGACGTCGTCAAGAAGCTGGTCGGCCTGGGCGCAGAGGTGGTCGTCGAGACCGGCGCCGGCGCCGGCGCGTCGATCACCGACGCCGAGTTCAAGGACGCCGGCGCCAGCATCGCGCCGGACGAGGCCTCGGCGCTGCAGGACGCCGACGTCGTCCTCAAGGTGCAGCGGCCGATCCTTGATGGCGCGGACAATGAGCTGGCGCTGCTGAAGCCGGGCTGCGTGCTGGTCGCCCAGCTCTATGCGCTGACCCACCCCGACGACGTCGCCGCCTACGCCGGCGCCAACATCACCACCTTCGCGCTCGAGCTGATGCCGCGCATCTCGCGGGCGCAGTCGATGGACATCCTGTCGTCGCAGAACAACCTCGCCGGTTACAAGGCGGTGATCGACGGCGCCGCCGAGTTCGGCAGCGCGCTGCCGATGATGATGACCGCCGCCGGCACCGTGCCGCCGGCCAAGGTTTTCATCATGGGCGTCGGCGTCGCCGGACTGCAGGCGATCGCGACGGCCAAACGCCTCGGCGCCGTGGTCACCGCCACCGACGTGCGGTCGGCGACCAAGGAGCAGGTGGAGAGCCTGGGCGGCAAGTTCATCATGGTCGATGAGGCCTCGATGAAGGACGCCGAGACCTCCGGCGGCTACGCCAAGGAGATGTCGGAGGACTTCAAGCGCAAGCAGGCGCAGGTGGTCGCCGATCACGTCAAGAAGCAGGACATCGTCATCACCACCGCGCTCATCCCCGGCAAGCCGGCGCCGCAGCTGGTCAGCGCCGAGATGGTGGAGAGCATGAAGCCCGGCTCGGTGATCATCGATCTCGCCGCCGAGGCCGGCGGCAACTGCGCGCTGACCGAGCCCGGCAAGGTCGTGATCAAGAACGGCGTGAAGATCGTGGGGCATCTCAACGTCCCCGGCCGCCTGCCGAAGGACGCCTCGGCGCTGTTCGCCCGCAACGTCTTCAACTTCCTCAGCCCGCACGTCGACAAGGAGACCAAGGCGCTGAACTTCAAGTGGGATGACGAGACGGTGCAGGGCACGCTGGTGACCCGCGACGGCAAGGTGGTCAATCCGATGCTCGCAGGGGAGGCCAAATAACCATGGAACAATCCACCATCGTCGACCAGGCGGTGAACCTCGCCAACGAGGCGCAGCGTCTGGCCGAGCAGGCGGGGGCGCTGGCCACCGCTGCAACCCAGATCGTGCCGCCCGACGTGGCGGCGGCGGCGGCCGGCGGCGGCCACTTCCTGTCGCTGTTCACCGTCTTCGTGCTGGCCTGCTTCGTCGGCTTCTACGTCGTCTGGAGCGTCACCCCGGCGCTGCACTCGCCGCTGATGAGCGTCACCAACGCCATCTCCTCGGTGATCATCGTCGGCGGCCTGCTCGCCGCCGGCCCGGCGCACTTCGACTTCTCCAAGGTGATGGGCTTCCTCGCCGTCATCCTCGCCTCGGTGAACATCTTCGGCGGCTTCATCGTCACCCAACGAATGTTGGCGATGTTCAAGAAAAAAGTCCGGAAATAGGGGGAACCAATGGCTGAAAACCTCACCGGGTTCCTCTACGTCATCGCCGCAGTGCTGTTCATTCTGGCGCTGCGCGGTCTCAGCAACCCCGAAACCTCGCGCCAGGGCAATATCTTCGGCATTGCCGGTATGGTCATCGCCGTCGGCACGACGCTGGCAGGTCCCGGCGTCGTCAGCTACTGGATGATCCTGCTCGGCCTGCTCATCGGCGGCTCGATCGGCAGCGTCGTCGCCCTGCGCATCCAGATGACGGCGCTGCCGCAGCTGGTCGCGGCGTTCCACAGCCTCGTCGGCATGGCGGCGGTGTTCGTCGCCACCGCTGCGCTCTATCATCCGGAAGCCTACGGCATCGGCACCGCCGGCCATATCCACACCGGCAGCCTCGTCGAGATGTCGCTGGGTGTTGCCATCGGCGCCATCACCTTCTCCGGCTCGGTCATCGCCTTCCTCAAGCTGCAGGGGCTGATGAGCGGCAACCCGATCACCTTCCCGTTCCAGCACCCGCTGAACGCGGTGGTCGGCGCGCTGATCGTGCTGTCGATCATCTGGTTCTGCGCCTCTGAGGCCTATGCCGCCTACTGGGTGATCGTGCTGCTGGCCTTCGCCATCGGCTTCCTTTTGATCATCCCGATCGGCGGCGCCGACATGCCGGTGGTCGTCTCGATGCTCAACTCGTATTCGGGGTGGGCAGCGGCCGGCATCGGCTTCACCCTCGCCAACCCGGCGCTGGTGATCGTCGGCGCGCTGGTCGGCTCCTCGGGCGCCATCCTGTCGTACATCATGTGCAAGGGGATGAACCGCTCGATCTTCAACGTGCTGCTCGGCGGCTTCGGCGGCGAAGGTGCGCTGCCGGGCGCTGCCGCTGCCGGTGGGCGGGACCGGTCGGTAAAGTCGGGCTCGGCCGACGATGCGGCGTTCATCATGAAGAACGCCTCGAAGGTGATCGTCGTCCCCGGTTACGGCATGGCGGTGGCGCAGGCCCAGCACGCGGTGCGCGAGATGGCCGACAAGCTGAAGGCGGAAGGCGTCGAGGTGAAGTACGCCATCCACCCGGTGGCGGGCCGCATGCCGGGGCACATGAACGTGCTGCTGGCGGAAGCGAACGTGCCGTACGACGACGTCTTCGAAACCGAGGAGATCAACCACGAGTTCTCGACCGCCGACGTCGCCTACGTCATCGGCGCCAACGATACCACCAACCCCGCCGCCCGCACCGACAAGTCCAGCCCGATCTACGGCATGCCGATCCTCGACGTCGACAAGTCGGGGACGGTTCTGTTCGTCAAGCGGTCGATGGCCTCGGGCTACGCGGGAGTCGACAACCCGCTGTTCTTCGGCGATAAGACGATGATGCTGTTCGGCGACGCCAAGAAGATGACCGAAGAGATCGTCCAGGCGCTCGGCTGATCATCAGCCGTAAGGCGGACAGCAAACTTCAGCGGGGCCCTTTCGGCCCCGCTTTCGTTTCAGAAGAATTCAACCGCGATGACCATATAGGGTGCCGCTGAGCGAAGCGAAGCGCACCAATTCGACACACCCCGTAACGTGCGCGATGAACGCATGCCGGGGTTATGAAACGGCGTGGTTTGAGATGGTGCAGTTCGCTGCGCTCACCAGCACCCTACAGCCGCGGGTTGCGCCATTGCGTAGGGTGGGCTGAGCGAAAGCGAACCGCACCGAATTTTGCGCCGGGAAGCGGTGAATTGACGCCCCCGCTTCGAGCGCTTAAGCAGGGCGCTGCCGAAATTCTCCGGGAGAGGACCACATGGACGTCCTGGCCGTGGTGGCCGACCTGTCCGCCCGTGGCCAGCGCGACGGCGCCGGGCGGCCGCTGGCCTTGCAGGTGCTGGAAACGGCGCGGGCGGCGCGGCGGGTCGTCCGCGTTTGCGTGGTGACCGCGGATGCTGATGCGGCGCTGCTGGCGGGCGATGCCGGCGCCGACGTCGCCGCTCCGCCGCCCGATGGCGATCGTGCCGGGCTGCTGCAGGCGGCGCTGGAGGCGGTGACCGCTGGCAACGGTCTCGCTCCCGCTTCCGCCGTTCTGCTCGACTGCCGGTTCCCGCTGCTCGATGCCACCGCCATCGATGGCGCGATCCGGCACTTCCAGCGGTGCGGCGCCGACTCGCTGGTGGCGGTCTATCCACTCGATGAGCCGTTGTGGGTGCAGGACGAGGGCGGCGCGGCACAGCCGCTCGATTGCGGCGGCCATGAACGGCGCTATGTCGAGACGGCGGCGATCGCCGCCGTGCGGGTCGGGTTGTTCGAGCGCACCGGCGAGTTGCCGACCGGCCGGGTAGTGCTCTACGAGGTACCAGCGTCGGTGGCGCTGCGGTTGGATGGCGGGCTCGAGGGACCGCAGGCGGAGCGGCTGGTCGCGCGGGCGAGCCGCGCGCGGGCCAAGGCGCTGCTGCGACGGGTGCGGCTGCTGGTGCTCGATTTCGACGGCGTCATGACCGACAACCGCGTTCTGGTGCTGGAAGACGGCCGCGAAGCGGTGCTGTGCAGCCGGGGCGACGGCATGGGCATCGGCCTGCTGAAGGGCGCAGGCGTGCCAGTGGCGGTGTTGTCGAAGGAGGTCAATCCGGTCGTCGGCGCCCGCTGCCGCAAGCTCGGCATCCCGCACACGCAAGGGATCGACGATAAGCTTGCTGAATTGCGCCGCATGGTCGCCGGGCAGAGCCTCGATCTCGCCGAGATCGCCTACATGGGCAACGACGTCAACGACCTGGAATGCATGCAGGCGGCGGGCGTGGCGATTGCGCCGGCGGACAGCCACCCCGAGGCGCTTCGCGTTGCCGACCTCGTCACCACGGCGATCGGCGGCTTCGGCGCCGTGCGCGAAGTCTGCGATCTGCTGCTGGAGGTGCAGACAAAGAGGGTGGCGGCGCCGGCGTAAAGCGGCACCGCCGCTACGGCGAAAAGCAACTACACCCGCGCCCGCGGCAGGAACGGATCGGGCTGGAGGCCGTCGAGCGGATTGTATTCCGGCATATCTGCGGCCTCGAACTCGTGGACATGCACGTCTTCGGCTTGATGGTTCCGCAACACCGACATCGCCCGCTGCTCGTGCGCACTGTCGGTGGTCCGCACCCACAGCAGCAGCCCGCCCTTGTCGATCTGCGCTTCCAGGTCCTTGGCGCGGCCACGCCCGACCGCCCTCGCCAGCAGTGTTCCGAGTGCCGCCCCGCTGCCGCCGGCGGCGACCGCGGCGACGATTGCCCAGGCGAGCGCGCCACCGGAGGCGACAACGGCGCCGACCGCGGCGACAGCACCGACATAGCCGAGCGCGCCGACCGCGGAAGCCTTGCCCTCGGTCAGCGAGTCGCTGCCGACGAAGGCGACGCGCGGCGCCTCCGGATCATCCTCAAGTTCGCTGACACGCCGATAGACGTGGCCCAGCTTCTGCTCCACCACCTTCTCGCCGGCAAGCATGCTGATCTCGGCCCTGTCGAAGCCGTTCAACAGCAGCTCGTCGACTGCGCTTCGCAGATTGCTCCAGTGATGGAAGACGCCGACGGCTTCGCGATATGTGTGCGTGGTTTTTGTTACCGCCTCGGTCATGGACTTTCTCCTGTCCTCGCTCCGGCAAGCGCCCCCCTTGCGAGGCCATCGCCCCGGACCACCGATGATGGCGCAACCACAAGGCATATTCCAGTGTGTTCGCGGATTTCGGCGCCGTCCGCCTTCGGGATGCGGACGCCCCCGACGGACTGTCGGCAGGGTTCGGCGGGGTGATGCGACGGCGATCTGTCCTCCATTTGGTTGCAAATTGCCGCGACACCCGGCTCCCATCGGGGGGTTGTGGGCGCGGGTGCCGGGGGTTAGCATGCGGATATGGAACATATAGCGAACATCGACGTTTTCGCGACGCCGGCAGCGAACATGCAAAAAGGTGCTCCGGCGCTTCGCTGCGGGTCTGCCTCTCTCATCGTTCGCGGTGTGCTCCGCCTGCTGATGAGCCTCGATTACCGGACGCTCACCGAGTTTCCGCTGCCGAACGGGCGGCGTGTCGATGTCGCCGCTCTCGACGGCCGTGGCGGCTTCGCCATCGTCGAGGTCAAGTCGTCGGTCGCGGACTTCCGCGCCGATGGCAAGTGGCCCGGCTACCGGGCATTCTGCGATAGCTTCTACTTTGCCGTGGACGCGCCGTTTCCGCTGGCGGTGCTGCCGGACGACGTGGGCCTCATCGTCGCCGATGGCTTCGAAGGGGCGGTAGTGCGGCCGTCACCGGTGCGCAAGCTGAACGGCGTCCGCCGCCGGGCATTGCTGTTGCGATTCGGCCGCACAGCCGCGATGCGGCTCAGCCTGCTTGCGGATCCGGACGGCGGAGGGGCCGGACGAGGATGATGAACCCCAGCAGGGCGAAGACGGTGCAGGCAGCGATCACCGCCGCCATCGGCAGCGCCGAGCGGTGCGGCAGCACACCCACGGCAGCGCTGGCGACCGCTGCCACCAGCATCTGCACAAATCCCAGCAGCGCCGACGCCGATCCGGCGATGCGCGGGAACGGCACCATCGCTGCCGCCATGCCGGCCGGCAGCACGATGCCGAGCCCGGCGGTGAACACCGCCATCGGCGCGACGACGGCGAGCACCGAGGGCATTGCCAGCGCGGCAAGGGCGAGGGTCGCGAGCGCACCGGCGGCGGCAATGAGGAGGCCGAGCATGGCCAGATGGTCGAGAGCAAGACGGCCGGTCAGCCGGCCGGCGAGGAGACTGCCGGCGAGGAAGCCGGCGACGGTGAAGACGGCCAGCATGCCGTACTGCTGCGGCGAGAGGCCGAGCGCCCCGATGAACACGAAGGCCGCCGGCGGCGAAGGCCATCAGTCCGGCGAAGACGAAGTTGACGGCGATGGTGTTGCCGAGGTAGCAGCGATCGCACAGCAGCTCAGTCGTCGACGCCAGCAGGCCGGGGCTGCCGAGATGGCCGCGGCGGTGCGCAGGATTGGTTTCCGCCAGCAGCCGGAAGGTGGCAGCAAGCACGACAACGCCGACGCCGCTGAGGAAGACGAAGGCGGCACGCCAGCCGAACCATGCCTCCAGGTAGCCGCCGATGATCGGCGCCAGTGCCGGCGAAACCGCAAGGGCGGCGCCAATCATCGCCATCGCCCGTGCTGTTCCTTCCGGGCCGTAGACGTCGCGGACGATGGCGCGGCCGAGGACCGGGCCGACGCACGCCGCCATGCCCTGCAGCACCCGACCGGCAATCAGGGCGCCGATCGATGGGGCCAGGGCGCACCACACCGAGGCGCCGAGATAAAGGCCGAGCCCGGCCAGCAGGGTCGGCCGCCGGCCGCAGCGATCGGAGATGGGTCCGAACGCCAGCTGGCAAAAGGCAAAGCCGGCGAGAAAGCCGGAGAGGGTGAGGTTGACCCGATCCGGCGTGGTCGCGAGGTCGTAGACGATCGCCGGCATCGAAGGAATGTAGATGGAGGTCGAGATCTGCCCCAGGGCCACCAGTGCCGTCAGCAGCGCGCCGAGGGCGAGGGAGGCGCGCGGCTGCATCGGTTTAAGGCTGCGCCGGGGCGCCGGCCGCCGGACCGGTCGGAAGGACTGCAGGGAGAAGCGGGCGGGGTGCGGCCATGGCGCATAGTGTGGGTCAGGCCGGCGCGCAGGACAAGCATCGCCCCGCGCTTGCGCGCGACGACAAGCGCCCCGCGCTTGCGCGCGATCCGGCCGCGGCCCTATAAGGGCGCGCTTTCGCCGGCTGTTTGCCCGCCCGATGTTGCGCTCGTCCGAGGAGGCGGGAGCCCCATGTCATGACCTTTGCCCTCGCCTATCCCGCGATCGATCCGGTGCTGGTGCAGATCGGGCCGTTCGCGATCCGCTGGTATGCGCTGGCCTATCTCGTCGGCTTGCTGCTGGGCTGGTGGTACGCGCGGACGCTGGCGTCGCGGCCGCCGCGGCTGGTCCCGGTCGAGGCCATCGACGACTTCCTGATGTGGGCGACGCTGGGGGTCGTGCTCGGCGGCCGCCTCGGCTATGTGCTGTTCTACAAGCCGGGCTATTATCTCGATCATCCGCTGTCGGCGCTCGAGCTCTGGCATGGCGGGATGTCGTTCCACGGCGGCCTGCTGGGGGTCGTGGTCGCCGGCGTCACCTTCTGTGCCCGCCGCAAGCTGCGAACCCTCGCGTTTGCCGACCTGATCTTCTGCGCCGCGCCGATCGGGCTGTGCCTCGGCCGGCTCGCCAACTTCATCAACGGCGAACTGGTAGGGCGGCCCACCGACGTGCCGTGGGCGATGGTGTTTCCCGGCTGGGGGCCGCTGCCGCGGCATCCGAGCCAGCTCTACCAGGCGGCGCTGGAAGGCCTGCTGCTGTTCGTCATCCTAGGCTTGCTGTGGCGGATACCGGCAGTCCGCGGCCGCCCGGGCATCCTCACCGGCGCCTTCCTCGTCGGCTACGGGGTCTTCCGCTCGTTCGCCGAGCTGTTCCGCGAACCGGACGCGCATCTGGGATTTCTGATCGGCGGCCTCACCATGGGCCAGCTGCTATCGGTGCCGCTGGTGGTGATCGGCATCGGCTTCATCGTCGCGGCGGTGCGCCGGGGGCGGCCGGTGCAGCGGTGACGCCGCTGGCCCGGCTGCTGCGTCGCGAGATCGCCGCGAACGGGCCGATGCCGGTAGCCCGGTTCATGGCGGCGGCGCTGGGGCACCCGCAGTTCGGCTATTACGCCGGCGCCGCGGCGGCGTCCGAGGAGCCGCTCGGCCGCGATGGCGACTTCATCACCGCGCCCGAAATCAGCCAGGTGTTCGGCGAGCTGCTGGCGGTGTGGTGCCTTGCGGTGTGGCGGGCGATGGGCGAGCCGTGGCCGCTGTCGCTGGTGGAGCTCGGGCCCGGCAGGGGCACCCTGCTGGCCGACCTGTGGCGGACGGTGGCGATGCTTGCCGGCGATTTCGTCGGCGCGCTGCGGCTGCATCTGGTGGAGACCAGCGCCGCGCTGCGCGCCCGCCAGCGGGCAACCCTCGGTGGCTTGTCGCCGTTGCCGCCGCTTTTCTGGCACGAGCACATCGACGAGGTGCCGCCGGGACCGGCGTTGACCATCGCTAACGAGTTCCTGGATGCACTGCCGGTCGAGCAGTACGTCCGCGACGCCGGCGTCTGGCGGGAGCGCTGCGTCAGCGTCGAGGGCGCCGACTTCGTTTTCGGGCTCGGCACCGCCGTCGATCCGCAGTCGCGGCCGGACCTCGCAGGGCTGCCGGAAGCCGCCGACGGGACGCTGATCGAGCGCTGCCCGGCGGCCGAGCACCTGGTGGCGACGCTCGCCGGGCGGCTGGCGAAGGACGGCGGCGCCGCCCTGGTCATCGACTACGGCCCCGCCCGGAGCGCCCCGGGGGAGACCCTCCAGGCGGTTCGCAGCCATCGCCCGGAACAGCCGCTGGCCGATCCGGGCGCCGTCGATCTGTCCCACCACGTCGACTTCGAGCGGCTGGCGCAAGCCGCAACTGCCGCCGGAGCACAAGTGTGGGGCCCCGTACCACAGGGCCTGTTCCTCGGGCGTCTCGGCATTGCCGAGCGGGCAGCGGCGCTGGCCGCTGCCTCACCGGAACAGGCCGACACCCTCGAAGGTGCCATCCGGCGGCTTGTTCATCCCGGCCGGATGGGCCTGCTGTTCAAGGCGCTTGCCATCGGCCAAGCGGCGTTGCCGCCGCCGCCGGGTTTTGCCCGCAACCGCTGAACGCCGGGGTGTCAGCGGGGACGGCGTACCCGCTGCTGTTTCGGGGCGATGCCGAGTTGCACCGACGGTCCTTCCACCAGCGGCCCCTTGCCCCAGCGGCTGCCGCGCAAGGACGGCGCGGGGATCACCTCGGAAGGCAGCCGGTCCGCATCCAGAGAGGCCCGGAACGAGCCGGCTTTCGGCGCCGTCGTGGGGGCAGCCTGCGGTTGCAGGCGGGCGATCGTGTGGCGGTCGGGAGTGGTCATCGTGATCCCTTTCCAAGAAAGGGCGCTGCAATGCACAACGTCCTATAATGCACCGCAATAATACCGCCACGGCCTCTTTGGGCAAGCGCGTTTTCTTCCTGCAAGGCAGGCAATTCTGTGGGTTGCGATCGCCGCAGAGAGGTGCCGGCAAGGGCGTCCCTTACGCCGTGGCCGGGATGATCTTGCCGCGATGCAGCGGCAACGGCGGCGGCTCCCCTGCAAAGCCGGGAACAACCCCGGGAGCGCCTTGCCGGTCGGGCTGTCAACTCGTGCTACGCCGGCGGCAGCGGGACCGTTTCGATCCGCCCGTCGCGGGCGATAGCGTGCAAGGCGAAGTCGAACAGGTCGCGCTGCAGGCTGAGGGTCACGTCCTCCGCCGGCAGGTGCGGCTTGTCGCCGCGCAGGAACTTCTGCGCCGTCTGGTGGGCGAGGATCGTCGTCAGCGCCGCCGCGTGGTCGTAGGGCCGCCCGCCCAGCAGGCTCTCGATCAGATCGCCGCAGGCCTCGTCCTCGGGCGCCGGCGCCTGCGAGCGGATACCCATGGCAACGATGCTGACCACCTGCGGGCGGCGGGCGAGGATGTGTGCGGCGGTCGCGCCCGCCGTCGCGAACGAGGCGAGCAGCACCTCCTCGCAGCGCGGCAGGGCGGTGATCGCGCCGGTAACCCCCGAAGTGGTGCGGTGGACGACGGTACGGCCGTCGAACAGGGCACGGCCGCGCTGCAGGATCAGCCACGGCGAGTTGGTGAGATCGTAGCCGGGGATCGGCACCTCGTTGACCTCGCCGACCAGCACCGCGTCGGGCTCGATTTCGGTGCGGAAGGCAAAGCCGGCCTCCGGCTCGGCCACCAGCACGATCCGGCGGGCGCCGCAGTGGAGCATCAGCGGCTCGCAGGTAAAGGCGCGGAATACGTCGATGATCACCGCCGTGCCCTCGGCGGCCTCCGCTCCCACCGCCATCGACAGCCTGCGAATCTCCATGTGCGCCTCCCCTTGTCGTGGACGGACCAAGGCATCCCGCGCGAGCCCCCGAACGTTCCGAGCCGGCCAGCGCCGTGCGCTGCAGGCGATCGTCGCTGCGGATCAACAGGCGCTGCTCCATCCGCGCCCGTCGGCGCATCATATCCGAGGGTCACCGGCGGCGTCGCGGTCCGGTTCGGCGCGGTGTCTCTGCCTTCCGCCGGAGCCGGAAGTCCCGCTTCGCCGCTTGCGCCAATCGCTCCGATGATGTCGGGCTTAACGGGAGCGGTCGCCTGTGACACATTTGCGTTCCCGCGGCTGCCGACAGGGACACCTTGAGGACCCTGCCGGGTCGCCGATCTGTTAAGAGAGCCAATTTCTTCCAGGAGGCTGGGATGGTGCAGACGGTAACCAAAAGCGGCGCGAGCGCCGAGGACGTTGCCCGGGCGATCGCCGACAATCACGCCCAGGCTGTCGAGTTCCCGAGCATGCTGGTCGCGGATGCGCCGGTCGCAGCGATCGCTCAGCGGATGGTGGACGGGCGTTTTGACAAGGCGTTCCTCGCCGCCGAGGTGGAGCGCTTTACCGGCGTCAAGCCCGAGTTTCCCGAGCAGCCGGGAAAGGTCGCCTTCGTCATCCCGCAGCATGGCTATTGGGCCTCGGAGCTGACGCTGACCGACCAGGTGTTCCGCACGGCGGGGTACGCGGTGGATTACATCACGCCGCGCGGGGAGCGCCCGTTCGTCTTCGGCGTCAGCCTCGATACCACCTTCCGCGACCAGGCGTGGAGCGCCGTGCAGGTATCGCCCGGCGAGTCGGCGCTGGGCGCACGCTACAATGACCCGGCGACGGCGGAGGGGCAGCGCCTCAACCAGCCGCGCAATCTCGATACGTGGCTGCCGGCGACGCCGCGGCCGCAGCACGGCGAGGCGTCGCGCGAGCCGTTCCGCCAGCGGCTGCAGCAAGGCCTGCTCGACGCCACCCAGTACGCCGGCATGGTGATCGTCGGCGGCGCCGGTGCCTACATGGACCTCGGCGGCAATACCTCGGTCCGGCCGCTGATCCAGTTGCTGGCCGCGCTCGAGCGGCCGGTGGCGGCGATCTGCTACGGCGTGCAGGTGCTCATTCAGGCGACCGACCCGCAGACCAAGGTGCCGCTGGTCTGGGGCCGGTTGGCCACCGGCCATTCCGAGCAGGACGACTATACCGACGGCACCACCGATGTTCCCACCAACGGCGGCTATGGTCCCAACTACGGCTCGGCGCCGATCACCCTCGAGCAGATGATCAAGCAGTACACCGGGCCGCAAGGCGGCTTCATCTCCCGCAACGGCAGCCCGTACATGGCGGTTGCCGACGGCCCCTTCATCACCGCGCGGACCACCCCCGACGGCTACCCGGCGGCGCTGCTGGCGCTGGCGCGGCTGCACGGGGGCGGGCAGCTGCCGGCGAAGTACGTGCTCGACTCCGACGGTCTCGGCCACGAGCCGGGCGAGGCGGAAATCCGCCGCATCGGCGCCTAGCTAGCGGGCGGCGGCTGCGTCATCGATTTCTACAGCGACTTCGAGTACCACTCGAAGTCGCTGTATCGGCAAGCTGTTCAGCGAGGCGGTGCAGCGCATGGTCAACGCCTTCGAGAAGCGCACCGGCCAGCTCTACGGGGCGCCCCCACTCCGGCAACGCCAACCCTTCCCCCCCACCGTGAGCGCGCCCTCTTAAGATCAAGCTGCGGTGGTAGAGCGCTATACCTCTCTCATAGTTCCTTGTCGCACGGGAGGTAAACGTGAAAGAGGAACTCCCACTATCGCATCCTTAGTGACATTGCACTTTCGCAATTCCTCAAGTGATGCAGAATGCCAAGCTCGCTCAACACCGCCAGATTCTGCTGCCCCAAATCGTGCGAAGCGTGTCTCTTCAAGCTTCGGGCACATCCGAACGGACCCCTCCGGGGTTAAGTGAACACGGTGCGTTCCGCCGTGCGCAAAATCTCGCCAAGTTTCAAAGACAGACGTATTCCCGGAAAAACTCAGTGTCTTCCATGCTCCGTGGATCGGCGTGATACTGCCCTCTCGTATATGCTGAAGATAAATCTCCGAAAGTCTTACACATTCACCACTACTAAGTACTTCAATGCTTTTTTCTCCCAGCCCCAATTCACAAGCAACGCCTGTGAGTAATATTTTCACACCCATATTGAGGTAAAAGCCAACAAACTCATTAACTATCCAAATTTTTTCGATGAACACTATGATAAATGCCAACATTTATTCCCAGCTCTTGTAGAGTTTTTATGCCGCGTATAGTTGCGTCAAACGCTCCTCTCCCTCGCAGGTAGTCATGCGTAACTGCATCACATCCATCTAGGCTGACGCGGACCATGTCAAGATTCTTGCAAGTACTAATACTGATAAAGTCCACCTTTGAATGTCCAGCAAGATCAGACACTAAAAAGATATCTAATACCAAGTTCATCGCACACATCAAATACTTGCTTGTATCCTTCAAATCTAATTGTTTCACCACCAGAGAAATATATATGAAATAAACCTCGCGATCGCATTTCCCGTATGAGGGCAATCCAATAGCTTGACGTCCTCTCTAATTCTCGCATATACTTAGATGAATTTATGCAGTGCCGGCACGCATGATGACAATAATAAGTTAACTCAACAGTCGCAGAAGTAGGATAGTTCAGGCTATCATAAGATGAACTATAATATTTTATTTGTTCTACAGAAGATAGCTCTCCAGAGCTTAACACTTTTTTAGTTTATGTGCAATTGGCAAGACCTCGGAGACAGGAACGCCCCTATTAGTCATTCTTTGTAACAGTGAAAATGCAGGCCGGTTAACGTATTCTAAAACGTATTTTGGGTTATAAATGATTTCTCCAAAATGCTCCTCTCGTAATATTGTTTTAGATATCAATGAAAGATTTTTACTAGAAAATTTGTTCGTTAACACTTCAGATTCATTAATACCCGTCGGTCGAGGGCCAGAGCCGTTCATTAATGATGCAATACTATCAAATGCAGAAGCTACAACCTCCGGTATATCCTGCTGTACAGGCACAAGCTATAGGCTATGTCGCTGTGAATTCGAAAAACTATTCTCGATCAGAAGACTATTTTGCTTATCAGGACTTTTCAAAAATATGTCAGGCACTTGATCCTCCTATCAAGACATAACTATAAGGGTTTAAAATGGTTAATAAATTATAGTGTAAAAAAACATTTTAAACACTGCTAAGTTCGCATTTATTCTATATTTTTTACATGCCCTTTTATACCAAAATACTTCAAAGCCCCTGCGATAATGACGCTTTATTAGTTCATATGATCGAAAAGTCCAAGTAACTTCTTTAGCTACTGAGCTATTCAAGTGACAATTTTCAAAATCATTTTCAATATCCAACTCTGTTGATATTTTTTGAGCTACATTACTCATTCCATCTTCATAACGTGTATATAACAATATTACTATCTATAAAGTCAATTTGTGACCTTAAATGATTGTCAAGGTAAAATGAATTTTTTGCATACTTGTTTAGTAGACAATCTATCCATAGGGAGAAATCAACCGGAGGTTGCTCTGCATTGCTAACAAGCTGCACTCTCCACTGAAATTCGCTCGCAATGCGTTTGTATGGATTCCGCACAACAGCAAACACAAAGTCCCACTTATAGTCCGGAAATAAAGTCTTTATATTTTGGAAAGTAAAGTGTTGTGGATTACATTTAAAAGTCGGAGAATGCATCAGACAAGATAGCGATACTTTACCTTTTTCACTCAACCAGCTTGAGAGTGACGCTTCGCCTGTCTTTGGAATATGAATGAGTAAAAGAAATATAAATGAATAAAACTTTTCTTATTCTAATTTTATAAATTGGCATTCGGAGGCTCACCATTTATAGTTGGCCTTTTCTCAGGGCATAATCTTGGTTAGCGCGTAATTAAGACCTAACTTTAGCTTATCTGATCTTTGAGTCAACAATGCGTGCACCAGGGTCATTGCATTTGGCCGAGGATGGATCTTGCGAAGGCGTCGGACCAGCCGGAGCGTTTGCGTTTGCGGCGGATGGAGATGTCTGGGCGGGCGCGTTTGAGGACGTTGAGGGCGAGTTTGCGGATGACGGCGAGGTTTTCGGCGCTGTGATCCTTGCGATTGCGGGCGCGATTCTCGGTCGAAGACGGTGTCGAGAACTGAAGTGGACGCCGTTTTCGATGCCCCAGTGGGCGCGGACGGCGGTGGCGAAGCGCTCGGGGGTCAGCGCGGCGGAGGAAAGATAATAGCGTTGGCTGGTGGTGGTCCGGCCGTCGCGCTCGACGGTGGCCTCGACCCTGGCGATGCAGGCGAGGCCCGGCATGGCGGCTTCGCCGGGATAGCGCCGATCCGATGCCAGCCAGGCGACGTCGTGGCTGACCGCGTGCCGGCGAAGCTCGATGCGACCGTGCTCGGCGTCGGTGGTCTCGCAGCGGCGGACGCTGTCGGGCGGCGGATCGGCGAAGAAGGCCTCGACCTCGGCCAGCATCGCCGGCCGGTTGGCCTTCAGCGCCAGCAGATAGTCGCCGCCGCGCGCAAGAACGAGGGCGGCGGTGCCGTGCTGGCAGTGGATCGCGTCGCCGGTGACCAGCGCTCCTTTCAGATCAAGGAGTTGTAGCAGTTCACGAGCGGCGGTGATCTCGTTGCCGCCCGCCGGCACCGGCTTCTGGCCGATCAG
>JAXMDR010000026.1:0-32979 GCA_046348725.1 Rhodospirillales bacterium | reverse complement strand
GCTTCGATCGCCCGGCGCTTTTCCGGCTGGATCGTGCTCACCGCGCCGTCGATGCAGCAGATCTTCAACACGCTGCGTCCTTTCGGCGATCCACTGCCGCTCTCATCGACCCCGGAAACAATGCGGACCGTCCTCGCTACCGGCGCACCGGTGGTCAGCGACCTAATCTGGGGCCGCGTCTCCCAGCGCAGCATTGTCGCTGTCGTGGTCCCGGTGATGCGCAACGGCACGGCGCTGTACAACCTGGATGTGACCCTTACCCCTGACCGCTTCGGGCGGATCCTCAGCGCGCAGGGGCTGCCGCAGGGCTGGACGGCGATGCTTCTCGACCGCAACGACGCGGTCATCGCCACCTCGGATGCCCTTCCACAAGAAGTGGGGAATCGGGCGGCGGTATTCGCCGCCGCCGCGAACAGCGCCGAAGGCGTCGTCAACGTGACCCCGCCGGGAGAGCGTGGCTACAAGATCGCCTTCCAGCGGTCGGCGGAGACCGGCTGGAAAATCATCGTTGCCTCACCGATGGCCATCGCCGCGACACCGACGCGCGTCTGGGCGCTCACCCTGGGAGCCGGGGCGCTGGCATCGCTGCTGGTCGCCTGTGGCGTGGCGCTGTTTCTCGGCCGTCGCATCGCCGCGCCGCTGCAGGCGCTCGCCCAGCAGGCGGGGGCAATGGTCCGCGGCGAGCCGGCGACGATGCCGCCATCACCGATCCGCGAGGTCGCAGCGGTGCAGAAGGCGCTCTCCGAAGCGACGGTGGCACAACGCGACTGGATCGCCGCCCGCATCCATCTTGCCGAGGAGCGCAAGGCGCGCGAGGCGGCGGAGCAGAGCCGGGACGCCATCAAGAGCCGCGAGGACGCGCTCAGCATCAGCGAAGAGCGCTACCGCGGCCTGACCGAAGCCATCGCCTCGGTCGTCTTCAGCACCAACGCCGAGGGGCAGGCGACCGATCCCGCCGGCTGGTGCAGCCTCACGGGGCAAACCCCGCAGGAGTGCGTCGGCTTCGGCTGGCTTGACGCGGTCCATCCGGACGACCGCGAGCGAGCCCTCGCCGGCTGGAAGGAAGCACTGAACGATCGTTTGCCCTACGCTGTGGAATTGCGGCTGCGCGACGGGAGCGGCCACTACACCTGGTACGACACCCGCGCGGTGCCGGTGATCGAGGCTGACGGCGGCGTCCGCGAATGGGTGGGGGTGTGCATCGACATCAACGGCCGCAAGACGGCCGAGGAGCGGCAGCGGCTGCTGACCGCCGAACTCAATCACCGCGTGCGCAATATCCTTGCCGCGGTGCAGGCGATGATCGGGCTGACGGCGCAGAGCGCTCCCTCGCAGGATGAACTGGCCCGCCGCCTGCAGGGAAGAGTCGCCGCCATGGCCCGCACCCACGGCCTGCTGACCAGCGAGAAGTGGCGAGGCGCCGGCCTGTCGCGCATCATCCGCGACGAGTTGGAGCCTTACGTCGGCGGCAACGACGAGGCGGTCATGATGATCGGCGGGCCCGACTGCATCCTGCCGCCCCGGCTGGCGCTGGACTTCGCCATGGTGGTGCATGAGCTCGCCACCAACGCCGCCAAGTACGGCGCACTGTCGGTCGCGGGGGGCCGCATCAGCGTCGACTGGCGCATGGAAGGCGACGAGACCGATACCCGGCTGGCGCTGGTCTGGCAGGAGAGCGGCGGCCCGCCGGTCCAGCCGCCCAGCCGTCGCGGCTTCGGCATCCGTCTGCTCGAGAACGTGCTGGGCAGGACGCCGAAATCGAGCCTTGAGCTAAGGTTCGAGCCGGAGGGGGTGTGTTGTCGCATCGGCATGTGGCTCGCCGGGGAAGGGCGGCTTTCGGCGGGCAGCAGCCAGCCCACGCAGACGCAGACGCAGCAGCAGCAGCAGGAAGCCGGCTTGGTGCGGACAGCCTCGGCGGCACCGCGCGTCCTCGTCGCCGAGGACGAACCGCTCGCGGCGCTCGAAATCACCGGTATCCTGACCGAGGCGGGGCTGCAGGTGGTCGGACCGGCTGCGACGGTGCGGGAGGCGATGGAGTTGGCCCGCGGCGCCGCCATCGTTGCCGCCATTCTCGACGTCAACCTGAAGGGGGACATGATTTTCCCCGTTGCCGATCTGCTCGTCGGTCGCGGCGCGCCCGTTGTGCTGGTTACCGGCTACGACAGCGATAGCATCCTGCCGGAGCGCTATCGCGGCATCGGCGCGCTGCGCAAGCCGATCGACCGCAACCTTCTGCTGGATCGGCTCTCTCCCTTGCTGGCGCTGCAGCCGGCAGCCAAGGAAGGCTGATCTCCGCCCGCCGATCTGGGGCCGGCCGAACGCGGAGGTGCGTTGGCGGCCGGTGATCTGCCAGTGGCTGGCTGAGTTACGCATCCGGATCGTCGGTCGCGGCGTCGGCGCCGCCCGTGACCGGCCTGGTGACAGCCGCCGAGCCCGCCCCTATAGTCCCGCGCTGACCGGCCGGAGGCGATGACCAGCCGGGGACAGCGGTGGCGATGCCACCGCCGCACGGCAGCAACGCTCGAAGGCAAGGGACCAAGCGATGGCCGACGGAACGACGACCGATTCTCTCGGGGTGATGATCTGCGGGCACGGCAGCCGCTCCGGCGCCGCCGTGCAGGAATTCCACGCGCTCTCCCGCCACCTGCGCCGGCGCTGGCCGCACTACGACGTGGAGAGCGGCTTCCTCGAGTTTGCCCGGCCGGTGATCCGCGACGGCCTGGAGGCGCTGAAGGCGCGCGGCGCCCGGCGCATCGTCTGCCTGCCGGGGATGCTGTTCGCCGCTGGCCACGTCAAAAACGACCTGCCGTCGGAGATCAACGCCTTCGCCGCCGAGAACCCGCAGATCGCCGTGAGCTTCGGGCGGGAGCTGGCGATCGACGGCCGGCTGCTGCGCGCGTCCGCGGCGCGGATCGCCGCGGCTGAAGCCGCCTGCGAGCGGCAGGTTCCCCGCAAGGAAACGCTGCTGATGGTGGTCGGCCGCGGCACCAACGATCCCGACGCCAATTCCAGCGTCTCCAAGGTGGCGCGCATGCTGTGGGAGGGCATGGGCTTCGGCTGGACGGAGGTCAGCTACTCCGGCGTCGCCTACCCGTTGGTGGACGAGGGGCTGCGCCACGCGGTGCGCCTCGGCTACCGCCGGATCATTGTCTTTCCCTACTTCCTGTTCACCGGCATCCTCGTCGACCGCATCTATGCCCACGCCGACGCCTGCGCCGCCGCTCACCCGGAGATCGAGATCGTCAAGGCCGACTACCTCAACGATCATCCGCTGGTGATCGACACCTTCGCCGAGCGGCTGGAGGAAACGCTGGCAGGCACCAACCTGATGAACTGCCTGCTGTGCAAGTACCGCGAGCAGGTGCTGGGCTACGAGGGCGACCGCGGTGCGCCGCAGGTGGGCCACCACTTCCACGTGCGCGGCATCGGCACCGACGACGATCACCATCACGATCATGACGCCCACGGGCATCATCATCACGACCATGACCATGGGCATCACCATCATCACAAGCACGACCATGGGCATGGCCATCCGCACAGCCACGACCACGACCCCCATCGCCACGAGCATCCGGCGGTGCCAGCGGACAAGAGCTGACGACGCGGGCCCCCGCGCATGCTGCCGATCTTCGACGCCTACGTCATGGTCGACTGGAGCGCGGCTTCGGTGCCGGCAACCGGCGCCGACAGCATCTGGATCGCCGCCGCCGAACGGGATGGCGACGGCACCCTTCCCGCCCCCCGCCTGCTCAACCCGCCGACCCGCGCCGCGGCGATGGCGTTCCTTGCCGATCATCTCTCCGATCTCGTCGCCCGCGACCGCAGCGTGCTCGCCGGCTTCGATTTCGCCTTCGGCTATCCCGCCGGCTTTGCGCAGATGCTGCGCGGCAATGACGGGAGTGGCGGCGGCGACTGGCGCACGGTCTGGGCGGAGCTGTCCGCCCGCATCCGTGATGCGGACGACAATTCCAACAACCGCTTCGCCGTGGCCGCAGCGCTGAACGAGCGGGCGTCGGCCGGCGCCTTCCCGTTCTGGGGCTGCCCGGCCGCCGTCGCCGGGCCGCTGCTGTCCGCCCGCAAGCCGCCAGGCTACGGGACCGGGGAAGATGGTAACGGACTGGCCGAGCTCCGCCTGTGCGATCGCGCCGGCGGCGGGGCGCAGCCGGTGTGGAAGCTGGCCTACCCCGGCTCCGTCGGCAGCCAGTCGCTGATGGGCATTCCGCGTCTGCAGGCGCTGCGCCGGCATCCGTGGCTGGAAGGCCGGGTGCGCGTCTGGCCATTCGAAACCGGCCTCTCCCCTCTCGCCCGGCCGCAGACAAGCGACGGCTGGCAGGTGCTGCTGGCCGAGATCTATCCGTCGCTTTTCGATCACGCCAGCATCGCGCATCCGGTGAAGGATGCCCGGCAGGTGCACGCGGTGGTGGACCGCCTCGCCCGCCTGGACGCCGACGGCCGCCTCGCGCCGCTATTCGCCGGGCCGCCAGGGCTGGACGAGACACAACGCTGCTCGATCGAGCAGGAAGAGGGATGGATCCTCGGCCTCGACGCGTTGGCACCGCGGCGACGGCTAAAGATCGAGCCGCTTGCCGGCGCCTACGACTACGTCCGCGATCCAGACGAGATCTACCGCCGCTCGTTCGCCGCCATCCGCGCCGAGGCGGACCTCTCGGAAGTGCCGGCAGAACTGGAGCCGCTGGCCGTCCGCATGATCCACGCTGCCGGCGATACCGGCATCGCCGGCGACCTCGCGTTCAGCCCCGATGCGGCGACAGCCGGCCGGCAGGCACTGGCGGCGGGGGCGCCGATCCTCGTCGATGCCGAGATGGTGGCCTCGGGCATCATCCGCGCCCGCCTGCCGAAGGACAACGCCGTGCTGTGCACGCTGCGCGAGCCGGGGATCGCCGAGGCGGCGCGGCACGCCGGCACCACCCGCTCGGCGGCGGCGGTGGAGCGCTGGCGCGACCGGCTGGAGGGGGCGGTCGTCGCCATCGGCAATGCGCCGACCGCCCTGTTCCGCCTGCTGGAGCTGCTGGACGAAGGCGCACCCAAGCCGGCGCTGATCCTCGGCTTCCCGGTGGGCTTCGTCGGCGCGGCGGAATCCAAGGAGGCGCTGATCGCCCATGCTGGCGGGGTGCCGTTCGTCACCCTGCGCGGCCGCCGCGGCGGCAGCGCCTTCGCCGCCGCCGCCGTCAACGCGCTGGCCGGATCGTCCGCATGAGCACCGCTGTCGCACCGGCCGCGTCGCGTCCCCCTGGCTCACCGTCGTCGGCATCGGCGACGACGGCCTCGCCGGGCTGACGCCCTCGGTGCGCACGCTGATCGAGACGGCCGAGCTGCTGGTCGGCGGCGCCCGCCACCAGGCGATGATCCCGGACTTTGCCGCCGAGCGGCTGACCTGGGACGACGGCATTCCTCGCGCCGTCGAGGCCATCGCCCGCTGGCGCGGCCGCCGCGTCGTCGTGCTCGCCAGCGGCGAGCCGCTGTGGTTCGGCGGCGGCGGCAGCCTGGCGCGGCATTTCGGCGCCGCCGAGATGGCGGTGATCCCGTTCCCCGGCGCCTTCAGCCTCGCTACCGCGCGGATGCTGTGGCCGCTGGCCGACGTCGCCTGTCTCACCGTGCACAGCCGGCCGCTCGCGAGCCTGAACCTACATCTCCATCCCGGCGCCCGGTTGCTGGTGCTCAGCCGCGACGGCGAGACGCCGGCACAGGCGGCGGCGCTGCTGACCGCCCGCGGCTTCGGCCCCAGCGTCGTCACCGTGCTGGAGCATCTGGGCGGTCCCGCCGAGCGGCGGTACGACGGGATTGCCGAGAGCTGGTCCTATCCGCACGCCGCCGACCTCAACACGCTGGCCATCGAATGCCGGGCCGGCCCGCGTCCGCTGGTCCTGCCGCGCACCGCCGGCCTGCCCGACGCGCTGTTCGAGAACGACGGCCAGCTCACCAAGCGCGAGGTGCGCGCCGTCACCATCGCTGCGCTGGCACCGCTGCCAGGGCAGGTGCTGTGGGATGTCGGCGCCGGCTGCGGCTCGGTTGCCATCGAGTGGCTGCGCGCGGCGATGCCGGGCCTGCGCATCATCGGCCGCGAGGCGCAGGCCATCGCCATCGAGCGCGACCCTGGCCGCTGCGCCGCCATCGCCCGCAACGCCGCAGCCCTCGGTGTCCGCAGCTGCAGGTGGTGCTCGGGGAAGCGCCGGCAGCGCTCGCCGCGCTCGAACCTGACCCCGATACGGTATTCATCGGCGGCGGCGCGGCACGGCCAGGCCTGCTCGATCGCTGCTGGGACCGTCTGCCCTCGGGCGGCCGGCTGGTCGCCAACGCCGTGAGCCTGGAGGCTGGCGCCCGGTCTGCTTCGACTTCCGCCGCCGCCACGACGGCGAGCTGACACGTATCGCCATCTCGGCGGCCGCGCCGATCGGCCGGCTGACCAGCCTCCGCGCGCTGATGGAGGTCACCCAATATTCAGGAGTAAAGCCGAGAGCGGCATCCTCTATGGCCTCGGCATCGGCCCCGGCGATCCCGACCTGATCACCCTGAAGGCCAAGGAGATCCTGGCGCACGTCCCGGTCATCGCCTATCCGGCGCCGGAAGGCGGCGACAGCCTGGTGCGGGCGATCGCGGACCCGCACGTGCCGACCGGCTGCACGGAGATCGCCATCTCGACGCCGATGGCGATCGAGCGCTTTCCGGCGCAGGAGGTCTACGACCGCTACGCCGCGATCATCGCCGGTCACCTCGGCGACAGGCGCGACGTGGCGGTGCTGTGCGAGGGCGATCCGTTCTTCTACGGCTCGTTCATGTACCTGTTCGAGCGGCTGGCGCCCCGCTTCCCAGCGATCGTCGTCCCCGGCGTCTCGTCGCTGGCGGCGGTGACGGCAGCCGCCGCCATGCCGCTGGTCTCGCGCAACGAGGTGCTGAGCGTGCTGCTCGGCGTGCCGCCGGAGGCGGAACTGGAGGCGCGGCTCGCCCGCGCCGAGGCGGCGGCGATCATGAAGGTCGGCCGGCACGCCGGCAAGGTGCGTCGGGTGCTGGAACGCCTCGGCCTTCTCGACTGCGCCACCTATGTCGAGCGCGCTTCGATGGCGAACGAGCGCATCCTGCCGCTGCGCGAGGCGCCGGACAGCGCCCCCTACTTCTCAATGATCCTGGTGCGCCGGCCGCGCCCGCCGCTGGTGCAGCGCGCGGCGTTGCCGGAAGGCGCGGCGCTGGTGGCGCTCAGCGCCGGCGGCCTGGCGCTGGCGCGGCGGCTGCAACCGGCGCTGCCAGCATCGCGGGTGCACGGCCTTGCCGGCCGCGCCGATGGCGCCGACCAGACCTTCATCGAAGCCATCGCCCACCTGCGCGCGCTGTTCGCTGGCGGGGTGCCGATCGTCGGCATCTGCGCCGCCGGCATCCTGGTGCGGGCGACGGCGCCGCTGCTGGCCGACAAGCGGGCGGAACCGCCGGTGGTCGCGGTGGCGGAGGACGGCAGCGTCGCCGTGCCGCTGCTGGGCGGCCATCACGGCGCCAACCGGCTCGCCCGCGCCATTGCCGGCGTCACGGCAGGGGTTGCGGCGATCACCACCGCCGGCGACGTACGCCTCGGCTTCGGCCTCGACGAGCCGCCGCCGGGGTGGCGGATAAAAAACCCAGCAGCGGCGAAGGCGGTGACGGCGGCGCTGCTGGCCGGCAGGCCGGTGGCGCTGCAGGCGGACGCGGGCGATGCGGCATGGCTCGCGGGCTCGGGCGCGGCCTTCAGCGACGAGGCGGCGCTGCGGATCGTCGTGACCGAGCGTGGCACTGCTGCTGCCGATGCCGCGCCAGACGGTGATCTGGTGCTGCATCCGCCGGTGCTGGCGCTGGGCGTCGGCTGCGAGCGCGACTGCCCGCCGGGAGAGCTGCTGGCGCTGGCGCGCGAGACGCTGGCGGCGCACGGGCTGGCGGAGGAGGCGGTTGCCTGCGTCGTCTCGCTGGACCTGAAGGCGGACGAGCCGGCGGTGCATGCGCTGGCCGAGGCACTGGCGGTGCCGGCGCGCTTCTTCTCCGCGGCGGAGCTGGAGGCGCAGGCGCCGCGCCTCGCCAACCCGTCCGACGTCGTCTTCCGCGAGGTGGGCTGCCACGGCGTCGCCGAGGGGCGGCGCTCGCCGCCGCCGGGGCTGCCGGAACGTTGGTGGTCGGCAAGACGCGAGGCCTGCGCGCCACCTGCGCCGTCGCCCGCGCTGCCGGCAACATCGATGCCGCGGCCATCGGCCGGCCGCGCGGCCGCCTCGCCATCGTCGGCATCGGCCCCGGCGCCGCCGGCTGGCGCACCGGCGAGCTGCTGCGCACGCTGGACACGGCGACCGACGTCGTCGGCTACGGCCTCTACCTCGACCTGATCGATGACCTGCTGGCCGGCAAGCGCCGGCACCAGACGCCGCTGTCGCAGGAGAAGGAGCGCGTCCGCCTCGCCCTCGACCTCGCCGCTGCGGGGCGCTCGGTCGCCCTGGTCAGCTCCGGCGACGCCGGCATCTACGCGATGGCCGCGCTCGCCTTCGAGCTGCTCGACCACGAGAACCGCGCCGCCTGGAACCGGCTGGCGATCGCGGTGGTGCCGGGGATCACCGCGCTGCAGGCGGCGGCGGCGCGGGCGGGCGCGGTGATCGGCCACGACTTCTGCGCCATCTCGCTGTCCGACCTGCTGACGCCGTGGCCGGCGATCGAGCGCCGGCTGCGCGCCGCCGCCGATGGCGACTTCGTCGTCGCCCTCTACAATCCGGTCTCGCAGCGCCGCCGCAGCCAGCTTCCCGCCGCCCGCGACATCCTGCTCGCCGCCCGTCCACCGGCGACGCCGGTGGTGCTCGCCCGCAACCTCGGCCGCCCCGGGGAGAGCGTGCGCATTATCCAACTTAAAGCGCTGACCCCGGACGACGTCGATATGCTGACGGTCGTTCTCATCGGCTCGAGCACCACCCGCGCCGTCACCCGCGGCACCCACCGCTTCGTCTACACCCCGCGCGGCTACGCCAACCGCCCCGCCCCGGCAGCGCAAACCAGCGATCGGGAGCCGCTGCCATGCCCGTGACCCCCGTTCACCCGCCGTCATTGCGAGCCCGCGCAGCGGGCGCGGCAATCCACTGCCAGGGAACAGGCACGCCGACTGGATCGCCACGCTGCGCTCGCGATGACGGGCTCGGCGCTGGCGCGGCCGGGAGCGCGGCATGACCGTGCACTTCATCGGCGCCGGGCCGGGCGCGCCCGACCTGATCACCGTGCGCGGGCTGAACCTGATCCGCAGCTGCCCGGTGTGCCTCTACGCCGGCTCGCTGGTGCCGCGCGAGGTGGTGGCGGAAGCGCCGGCAGGCGCCCGCGTCATCGACACCGCGCCGCTCGACCTCGACGCCATCATCGCCGAGATGGCGGCGGCCGATGCCGCCGGCCACGACGTGGCGCGGGTGCATTCCGGCGATCCGTCGCTCTACGGCGCCATCGGCGAGCAGATGCGACGGCTGGCGGCGCTCGGCATTGCCTACGACGTCACCCCCGGCGTGCCGGCCTTTGCCGCCGCCGCGGCGGCGCTGGCCTGCGAGCTGACGCTGCCGGCGGTGAGCCAGACGGTGATTCTCACCCGCACGGCGACGCGCTCCTCGCCGATGCCGGACGGCGAGAACCTCGCCAGCCTGGCGCAGAGCCGGGCGAGCCTCGCCATCCACCTGTCGGTGACCAACCTCGCGCGCGTCGTCCGCGATCTGCTTCCGGCCTACGGGGCCGACTGCCCGGTCGTCGTCGCCTTTCGCGTCGGCTGGCCGGACCAGGCGTTCGTCCATGGCACGCTGACCGATATTCGCGAAAAGGTGAAGGCGGCCGGCTTCACCCGCACCGCGCTGATCCTCGTCGGCCGCGTCTTCGGCGCCGCCGGCTTCCCCGACAGCCGCCTCTACGCCGCCGACCACCACCACGTGCTGCGCCCGAAGAAGCTGCCTGTCCCCTAGCCTGCCCCGGCGCCCAATCTTCGCCACCTATTGCCTGACCGAAAAGGTGATCGGCAGTCGAGCGGGCGCACTTCATTCAATCACTACGTCAGCATTGCTGATGAGCGCGGGCGGGAAGGTGATGCCGAGGGTGGCGGCTGACTTCAGATTGATGAACAGCTCAACTTTCGTGACCAGTTGAACCGGCAGATCGGAAGTCTTCTCGCCCTTGAGTACACGTCCCACATAAATGCCAGCGTATCGGTGCGACTGCGAAAAATCGCCTCCGTAGCTCATCAGGCCCCCAGCCATAGCGAAATCGCGCGACTGGGTAATCGCAGGCACGGCGTGACGGGCGGCAAGCATAGCAAGCTGCTGACTGCGGTTTGCAAAGTAGGGGTCGGAAGTGAACACCAGTCCACTCGCCCGCAGCTGAGGCACGGCTTCGAACGCGGCTTCAAACTCTTGTTCGGTGCTGACGTGCAAGACATGAAGCTCCACGGCGAGCGTACCGGCGGCCGTATGGAGGCTGCTCAATTGTGAATTGGCGGTGGGGCTGGTTGGATTGACAACAACGGCGAACACGGCAGCAGTCGGGAACACCTCGCGCATGAACTCCAGCCGCTTACGCGAGACTTCCACGCTCAGGCTCGATATGCCCGTGAGATTACCTCCTGGCCGCGACAGGCTGTCCACCACGCCAAGCGCGACAGGGTCACCGCCCATCTCAAAGACAACCGGGATCGTCGTTGTCGCGGCTTTTGCCGCGAGCGCAACGGGAGCGCCGCCGGGCGCAGCAATAACGTTTACCTGACGATTGACCAAATCTGCCGCGAGCGCAGGCAAACGATTGTATTGACCTTCCGCCCATCGAAATTCGATCGCGACATTGCGCCCCTCGGCATATCCTGTTTCAGCTAAGCCTTCGCGGAAGGCATTGACGCGACTGGCGAAGGGGCCGGGGGATTCGGGACTCAGATAGCCGATGACCGGCATGGCCGGTGGCTGCGCGCGCGCCGGCAGCGCCCATGCCGCCACACCGCCGAGTAATCCGAGGAAGTCGCGCCGCCGCATTCGATCAGTGTCCTCCATAAGGAATGCTTGGAACGCAGGATACGCTGAAATTCCAACCGTCATTGCCGTGTCACCTTGCAAGCTCATATGGACTCCAAGCGCGCGACGAACGGCCTGCTAAGAGTCATTTGACCGATGCCGAGTGGGCTCCGGCCACGGCTCCTCATGCTCGAGTCGAGACCCGCTTTGCGGCTGCTGCTCACGCCCGCGCCAGCATGCTCGCAGGCGCAGCCGATAGCTTCCTGTTCGACTGGCGCGATCACGTGAGCGTGCTGACGGCGCGAACCGCAATCGAGCAATCTACGAAAAGCGCAAGCTTGCCATACTGGGGGCCTCATGCAAGTCTTGCCGATGGTGAAAGCCAGCCCGCAGTTTATTCTGGGCGGCCTCTCAAAGGTGAGAAGTATCAGACCGGCCCGCCAAACAATCGACCCCGCTCGAGTTCTTGGTTAATCTCAGCGCCACGAAGGCGCTAACCGGACCGTCCCAGACTCATTGCTCCTCCAGGCCGACGAGGTAATCTAAATGAAGCCCCTGGCGCGCCTCAGCCGCGCCCAGGCAGAGGGTGCGGGACAATGATCCGCGCGCCAGTTCGGGCGGGTGGCTCACTGTTCGGAAAGTACTTCCTCGTCCTGTTCGCGGCCGTGGTCGTGCCGCTGCTCGCTGCTGGCGCGAGTGAAGGTTGGCTCGGCTATCGAGACCAGCGCGCTCATCTCGACGCCCTGCTCCGCGCCGAGGCCCGGCTCGCGGCCGCAAAAATCCAGAGCTTCGTCGATGGTATCAGAGATCAACTCGCATGGGCGGTCCAGTTGCCCTGGACCGAAGGTCCCGATGAGCGTCACCAGACCGACGCCCTTCGTCTGCTGCGTCAGGTCCCCGCCGTCGTAAGCCTAACGCTCGTGGACGGCGCCGGGCGGGAGAGACTCTACGTCTCGCGCATCAGCCTGAACAGGATGGAGGGGGGCGTCGACCGCTCGGCCGACCCCGCGGTTGCAGGCGCACGGTCGGCGGGAGTCTGGTACGGCCCGGTGACCTCCCACCGGGAATCGGAACCGTTCATGACCATCGCCGTCGCCGGTAATCGGGCGGCGGCCGGCGTCGCGGTGGCCGAGATCAACCTGAAGCTGATCTGGGACGTCATCACGAGCATTCGCGTCGGCGAGAGCGGGCAAGCCCTGGTGCTGGACGAGCCGGGCCGCATCATCGCTCACCCCGACATCAGCTTGGTGCTGCGGGGCGAGGACGATCCCGCCGCCAAGCCGCTTCAAGCATTGAGGGCCGCCGTTCTGGCGCAGGGCGGGGCGGCGACGGGCCAGGATACGGTGGGTCGCACGGTCATGGCCGCGATGGCGCCGGTGCCCGGCGTCGATTGGAGTGTGCTCGTCCATCAGCCGGTGGCCGAGGCGTTCGGGTCGATCTACGCCGCCCTGTGGCGCACCGGCGGCCTTCTCCTGGGCGGCGCGATCTTCGCGAGCGCGCTGGCCTATTGGTTAGCCGGGCGGATGACCAAGCCGATCCGCCTCCTGGAGGATGGCGCCCAGCGCATCGGCGCGGGCCAGTTCGACCACCGCATCGACATTACCACCGGAGACGAACTCGCGCGGCTGGCTGCCCGGTTCAACCAGATGGCGGGCGAGTTGGCGGTCTCGCAGGAACGTTCGGAGCGCATCAACCGGCTGAAGCGCTTCCTCGCGCCGCAGGTGGCGGAACTGATCGAGCGGGCGGGCGACGGCAGCGTGCTCGACAGCCAGCGCGTTCAAGTGGCCGTGGTTTTCGGCGACTTGCGCGGGTTCACGGCGTTTTCCGCCCGCGCCGAGCCCGAGACGATAATGGGCGTGCTGGGAGAGTACTACGAGGCGCTCGGTGCGGTCGTCGCCCGGCACGGAGGCACGCTGACGAACTTTTCCGGCGATGGACTGATGGTGCTGATCAACGCGCCGGTTCCGTGCCCAGACCCGGCGTGGCGGGCAGTCGAGATGGCGGTAGAGATGCAATCGGCCGCGCAGGCACTTATCGGGCGATGGCGCGCGCGTGGCCACGCGCTGGGCTTTGGCGTGGGCCTTGCGATGGGACCGGCCACGGTTGGGCGGATCGGGTCTGAGAGTCGCCTCGATTACACCGCCGTCGGCAGCGTCGTGAACCTTGCGTCGCGCTTGTGTTCGTCAGCCGAGGACGGACAAGTCCTTATTGATTCCGCCGCGGTTGCGATGGTTTGCGGCAGGATGCCACTGATCGCGCTTGGGTCGCGGGCGCTCAAGGGGTACGACGAACCGGTTGCGGTCTACGCCATCGATTTTGAAAAGCAGCGCAATCTGTAAAAGCATGGAATTGATCTGGCGGTCAGGTCCGTCGGGGTGGTGTGTCCGACGGATGTGGTTGTCTGAGAGGCTGACCGGAAATTAAGTTGAGTGATTTCAGTTAGTTTGTGGCTCTATCGGGTTGCCAATCGCGACGGAGACACAAACATGGCATGGACTGAAATCACTCGGCCGAAGTATCGGCGGGATGGGCTTCGCTATGCAAGCGATGCGACGGAAGAAGAATGGGCGATCATCGCGCCGCATCTGCCGGAGAAGTTCCGTCGCGGCCGGCCGCGGACGACGGATTTGCGGGCGGTGGTGAACGCGATCTTCTATATTGCCCAGACGGGCTGCCAGTGGCGGCTGCTGCCCAAGGACTTCCCGCCGTTCACCACCGTGCAAGGCTACTTCTACCGGTGGCGGGACGAGGGGTGGTGGCGGGCGATCAACCATGACCTGGTGATGCGGGCACGCGAAGCCATCGGCCGGGAAGCCAGCCCTTCGGCCGGGGCGATCGACAGCCAGTCGGTCAAGACGACCGAGGCCGGCGGGCCGCGGGGCTTTGATGCCGGCAAGAAGGTCAAGGGCCGCAAGCGACATATCGTCACCGACAGCGAGGGCCATCTGCTGGGCGTGCAGGTACACCCCGCCGACATTCAGGACCGCGACGGCGCCGTCGGCCTCATCGCTTCCCTGCGCCGGCTGTATCCGTGGCTCCGCCACCTCTTCGCCGACGCAGGCTATGCCGGCGAGAAGCTTACCGCGGCGCTCCGGCCTCTCGGCACCTGGACCATCGAGATCGTCAAGCGTTCCGACGCCGCCAAGGGCTTCGTGCTGCTGCCCCGCCGCTGGGTCGTCGAGCGCACCTTCGCCTGGCTCAATCGCAACCGCCGTCTCGCCAAGGACGTCGAGGCCCTCGTCACCACTGCCGCGACCTGGGTCATGATCGCCAGCGTCAAACTCATCATCCGGCGATTGGCCAGAACCTAATGCAACCAACCCGATTCAGAGTCGGACTCTGACGTGTATGTCCGACATCACACTCCTCTTCGCATCTTTTCGCAGGCGACCGCATCAGGGTCGGCATAACACTTCCATCCCAAAAAAACATGATATTCGACCGGGCTGCATGCTTTGGGAACCCCTCGCCACGCTGAATTTCATGTTGCGGCTTCGTCGATCGAGACAAGTGGAACATCGACGGCGTGTCCCATCAGCTTCCGCTCCTGGCGAGAACCGACCATGATCGTCATATGGATCGGGAAAGTTTGCCCGCATCGGCCGTGGCTCAACGGATTCGCCGAATGTGTAGGTACCGCATCGACGCATCCGGCGGATTACGGGCTTCGCCCTACGTGCTACGTGCTGGGGTGAATACAAATGTGACGCTTCCTGGGGTGGCCCGATGGGCCACCCCTTACGCGCCTATGCTACGGTTGGGGCGCGTATCGCGCGATCCAAGCCTCTTGGCCTTGATAGCCGGAGAGGTAGAGTCCATCGGTGCTGGTAGCGGCAGCCAGCGCTGCGTCGCCGCTTACGGTGCCGAACTGGCCAGCCCGCACCCGCTGGGCGGAGTCGATCCGGGCGACCCAGGCGTCAGTCGATCCGAGGTTGGTGCGGAAGAGCGAACCGTCGGTGCTGCCCGCGATATAGACCTCGCCCGCCGCACCAGCGGCGACGCCGTGGACGATCTCCGTCCCGGATGAGCCAAACGTCCGCCCCCATAGCCGGGAACCGGAGCCGTTGTACTTAGCGAGCCAAGCGTCAGCCCCTCCCCGGTTGGGGTAGCCGAATAGCGCGCCCGTGCTCGAGCCGCCGACATAGACGAATCCATCGGAACCGACGGTAAGCGCCGCCGCGCTCTCGTCGCCGGCGGTCCCAACCTGCTTCGCCCACAACTTCCGGCCAGCGGCATTGTAGCGGGCGATCCAGAGGTCGCGGCCGCCGAAGTTGCGTTCACCGAAAAGCGCCCCCTCCGTCTCGCCGGCAACATAGATGCTGCCTGCGGGACCAGTAGCGATAGCTAACGCGCGGTCGTTCCCGGCCGTGCCGAACTGCACCACCCACACCCGGTCGCCGCTAGCGGTGTACTTGGCGAGGAAGGCGTCCTCCCTGCCGCGGTTAACGCCGGCGACCACCCCAGTCGTCCAGCCGCTGACGTAGATAAAGCCGGCGGCGCTGATCGCCACCCCGGTTGTGGCGCTAACGTGCGCCCGGAACCGATCGCCGGGATCGTGCGAGCCCGTGTCGATGCGTCGAATCCACTGGAGCGTTCCATCGGCACCGAGCTTGGTCAGCGCATCCGCGTTGTAGACGCTGCCTAAGGCGGTATCGGTGTAGCCGGTCACGGCGACGCCGCCCGCGGAATCGACGGCGACGCCGGTTGCAAAATCGTCGCCTAGGCCGCCGCTGCCCCCTCGCCAGAGCTCGTCGCCAGCCGGGTTGAGCTTCACGATGGAGAAGTCCCGCTCCAGGCCGTGACTCGGCATCGGGCTGGTCGGAAAGGAGTTGTTCCACGCGACGTAGGCGTTGCCCTGCCGGTCGGTGACGACCTCGGGCGCGCTGTCGCTGGTCTCCTCGGAAGGCCAGTAGTAGTAGAGCCTTTGCCACTCAGGTGCGGGCCACCACGCCCATGCCGGTACCGACGTGGCCATGCACAGGGTGAAGAGCCCGGCCACGCCGAGCCGCAATATCCACTTTCCTCTAATCATCGGTTTTCCGTCCTCTTTCGCGGTCGGCGGCTCGGAACGTTTGACCAGCGAGGAAGGAGAACCGAGAGTGAATCGCGGCAATCGTGGATGCGATCTAGAGGCATGCTCTTCCCCGCCGAAAACTCCAGTCTGCTGTTCCCACGATAATTATGACATACATTGGCGTTACTTAAACACGATCCCCTAATATTTTAGACGCAACTAGTACGCAAGCAAGCGATATTCTAGCTTCATGGTTCTGCCACTTGCTCGACCGGCATGCGGAGTGGGAAAGCGGCGCATCACCGTCGTGACGAGCGCGAAACCCGATGGCACGCGACCCTGCGGGTGAGCCCTGAGGTACCCGGCTTCGCCCTACCCGACGTCCGCTGTCGCCCGACCACGACGTCGTTCCGTGTCGGCTATCCCGCAGCGAAAAGGGACTTAAGCGGCGAAAAGCTCGCGTAGGGCGGATTAGCGAAGCGTAATCCGCCGCATGTGGTACTGCATCGACGCATCCGGCGGATTACGGGCTTCGCCCTAATCCGCCCTATAGCGTCCGGAATGTTTCGAAAGCGTCGCTCTTGATGTCCGCTCCCGGCGTTCTCGAACCGACGCTCCTTCGAAAGGGCGCGCCCTCGCCGATCGGATCGCAAGGCCCGCTTGGCGTCAGGCGTCGCGGATCATTGCGGTATAGACGGCGTCGGCGACGATGACGCCGTCGACCTTGGCGGTGCCGCTGAACCGCCAGACATTGCCGCGGCGCCGCTGCTTCTCCACATGCACGCGGATGACGTCGCCCGGGAACACCGGCTTGCGGAAGCGGGCGTTCTCGATCGACATGAAATAGGTGAGCCGGCCTTCCTTCTCCGGCCCCAGGGTGGCGACGACCAGCACCGCGGCGGTCTGCGCCATCGCTTCGATGATCAGCACTCCCGGCATCACCGGCTCCGCCGGGAAGTGGCCCTGGAAGAACCACTCGTTGACGCTGACGTTCTTGATGCCGGTGGCGTGGTGGTCGCGCACCACATCCACGATCTTCTCAATCATCAGCATCGGATAGCGGTGCGGGATCATCCGCTTGATCTGGTGAAGATCGATCACCTCGCCGGTGGGCGTCGACGTTTCCGCATCCATCTTCCTCTTCCTCGCACCCTTTCGCCGCGCCTCCGGACAAGCCTGACCGCCACCGGTCGACGATATTCCCAAAGCTGCACGCCCGAGCGGAGACGCGCAGAGCCATCCCCACCCCGCGCCTGCGGTCCGGCCGTGAGGGGGACCTTATACATCACGCCACGGCCGCATTGAACCGCGAGTTGCGCGGGCGCCAGCGTCGCCGCGCCTCGCTCAGCCGCCGGGATTGGCGATGGCAACGCTGGGGAGCCGCTGATCTAGCAGGCGCAGGACCTCGTCGGTGATCTCCATCTCAGGCATCACGAACACCACCTGCTCCTTGCGGAGAATGACGGTGAGGTCGCGCTGGCGGGCGATCTCGGCGATGATGCCTTCCAGCGTCTGCTTGACCTGCTCCATCGCCTCCATGTTGACCCGCTCCAGCGCCTGCCGGCGCTGCTGCACGCGGCCTTGCGCCTCCACCAGCCTGCCTTCCAGGTTATGGCGCTCCTCGCCGTAGGCCTCAGGCGACAGCACCGCCCGCTTGCTGGTCAGCTCGTCCTGAGCGGCGCGGATCTCCTGCTCCTCCCGCTGTGTCTCCGTGCGGAAGGTATCGAGATAGCTGCCGAGCTGCTTTCGGATTCCCTGCACCGCGGCGGCGCTGCGCCGCACCCGCTCGATATCGACGACGGCGATGCGCGGCGGCCCGCCGTTGTCTGCCGGTGGCGCCGCCAGCGCCAGCCGTGCCGAGAGGAAGGCAGCGCATCCAAGGAGGACAGCGCGCCTTCGCATCCGCCTAGAACCTGGTCCCGAAGTTCAGCCGCAGGATCTCGGTGTCATCCCAGCTCTCCTTGATGAGCGCAAAGCCGAGATCGATGCCGAGCGGGCCGAACGGCGATACCCAGGTCACGCCGGTGCCCACCGAGAGCCGCGGTGCCGACGAGTCGTCAACCAGGTCGTTCCTTCCCTGCGTCGCCATCTTCCACGAGCTGCCGACGTCGGTGAAGACGCGCCCGCGGATGTCAAGCTCCTGCGGCAGCCCCAGCGGAAACGAAAGCTGCAGCGACGACGCGTAGAAATACTCGCCGCCGAGGGCATCGCCGGTGTCCTTGTCGCGCGGGCCAATGCCGTCGGTGGCGAAGCCGCGCACCTCGTTGCCGCCGACGAAGAACCGGTCGAGGAGCTTCACGTCCTCGCCGAGACCATGAACGATGCCGCCCGACCCGCTCAAGGACAGCACCAACTTGTCGGCGACAGGGTAATAATAGCCGGCATCGACGCGGTTGCGGACATATTTCGCCGAACCGCCGAGACCGGCGACGTCGAGGGTATGCTTGGCGTAGTAGCCTTCGGTCGGATTGATGCGGCTGTCCCGTCGGTCGTACGTCAGGGTGTGCGAAATTTCGGAATAGGATTCCGTGCCTTCGGACTCCTGGATGAAGACGGAGGCGTCGTTCGGCACGTTGTTGACTTCAGTCTGCTTCAGCGTATAGCGCCAGCCCTGGCGCAGATGTTCCGTCAGCGGATAGTTGGCGCGCAGATCGCCGCCGATCGTGGTGGTATCGAACGAGCTTTCGCTCTGCCGGTCGGTCTCGACGAAGAACAGATCGCCACCGGCGGCGATCTCCTTGCCGAGGAAGTATGGCTCGGTGAAGGACAGGTCCACCTGCTGCTGCCGCTGGCCGATCATCACGCTCGCCTGCACATCCTGGCCGCGGCCGAGGAAGTTGCGCTCGCGGATGCTGATGTCGCCGAGGAAGCCGCTGCCGGTGGAGAAGCCGGCGCCTACCGATAGCGAGCCGGTGGATTTCTCCTCCACCGCCACCTTGACCACCGCCTTGTCGGGCGCCGATCCCGGCACCTGATCGACCGTCACCTTCTCGAAGAAGTCGAGATCCTGGATCCGCTGGCGCGACCGCCGCAGTTTGGCGGCGTTGAAGGCGTCGCCTTCGACCAGCCGGAACTCGCGGCGGATCACCTCGTCCATGGTGCGGACATTGCCGGTGATGTCGATGCGCTCGACATACACCCGCGGGCCCTCCGCCACCTCAAAGACGATGTCGATGGTCTTCTTTTCACGGTTGCGCTCCAGCCGCGGCCGGACGTCGACGAAGGCGTAGCCCTGGTTGCCGGCGGCATCCTGGAGCTTCTCGATGGTCTTTTCCACCTGGTTGGCGTCATACCAGTCGCCGGATTTGAAGGTCACCACATCGGCGATGGATTCCTGCTGCAGGCCGGGCAGCGTCGAGGAGACGTTGACGCTGCCCACCCGGTAGCGGTCGCCCTCTTCGATGGTGAAGGTAAGGATGAATTCCTCGCGGTTCGGCGTCAGTTCGGCGACCGCCGACTGCACGCGGAAATCGACGTAGCCTTCCGACAGATAGAACCGCCGCAGCAGTTCGCGGTCGAGCGCGAGGCGGTCGGGGTCGTACGTGTCGTCGGAGCTCAGGAAGCGCCACCAGCGGGACTGCTTGGTGCGAATGACCTCGCGCAGCGTCGCATCGCCGAACGCCTCGTTGCCGATGAACCTGATCTTCTCGACCGAGGTGACCGGCCCCTCGTTGATCTCGAAGACGACATCCACGCGGTTCTGCGGCAGCTGGATCACCTTCGGCTCCACAGTCGCGGCGAATCGGCCGCTCTGCCGGTAGAGCGTCAGGATGCGCTGCACATCGCTCTGCACCTTTGTCCGGGTGAAGATCACCCGCGGCTTCAGCGTCGCCTCGGATTCCAGCGTTTCATCCTTGATGTGACGGTTGCCCTCGAAGGCGACCCGGTTGACGATCGGGTTCTCGACGACGCGGACGATCAGCGTCGATCCGTCCTCCTGGATGCTGACGTCGCTGAACAGTCCGGTGCCGTAAAGGCTTTTCAGCGAGCGGTCGATGCGCTCGGGATCGGCCTCGTCGCCCTCCTGCACCAGCAGGTAGGAGCGCACGGTCGCAGGCTCGATCCGCTGCACCCCTTCGATGACGACTTGGCGAACGACCTGCCGTTGCTGCGCCAGGGCCGCCGGTACGATGGTGAGCTGTGTCGTGGCGATCGCGACGAGCACCGCCGCGACGCCACCGATGGCGCCTACCCTCACAAGCCCCTCCCCTTCGCCCTCAGCTCACCAGTCTGCGGAAAAATTCAAATATTTGCAGGCTCTTAAGATCGTTCCAGGTCGCCAGGAGCATCAGTCCGACGACAAAGACGATACCGGCCCTGAACGCATACTCGACGATCCGCTTGTTGAGCGGCCGCCTTGTAACCCCCTCGATGGCGTAAAGGAGCAAATGCCCGCCGTCGAGCACCGGGATCGGCAAGAGGTTGATCAGCGCGAGATTAACCGACAGCGCCGCCATGAAGTAGAGCAGGCTGACCGCGCCGTCCTGCGCCACCTGTCCGGAAAGCTGGGCGATGCGGATCGGTCCGCCCAGTTCGTCCAGCGCCCGGTTGCCCTGGACGACATTCAGCAACGTCGTGAAGATCTGCGTCGCCAGCGCCCACGTCTGGCCGACGGCGGCGGCGGCCGCCTGCGTCAGCGACAGCTCGTGGTAGCCGACCTTGGTCAGATCGGGGCGGATGCCGAGCAGGCCGATTCGCTTCGTCTGACCGTCCTCCGTCTGCTCGGTGGCGCGCGGCGTGGCGATGATGGTGATCTCGCTGCCGCCGCGCTCGACCACGAAATGCAGCGGCTCGTCGGGCGAGGCGTTGACGATCCGGCGAAGATCCTCGAACCAGGCGACCGGCTCGTCGCCGATGGCGAGGACCACGTCGCCGGGGGCGAACGATGCCTCGGCGGCGGCACTGCCCGGCTGAACGCTGCCTACCACCGGCAGCGGCGCCGGCGCCCCGACCGCGGCAAAGAGCCCCAGCAACACCACCAGCGCGAACAGGATGTTGGCCAGCGGACCCGCCGAGACGATCGCCGCGCGCTGCCGCAAGCTCTTGTAGCGGAACGAGACCTCTGGCCGCGGCGGCTGCTGTGGGTGGGCATCTCCCGGCGCATCGTCCTCCTGGCCGAAGGTCTCCTCGCCATACATCTTGACGTAGCCGCCCAAGGGTATGGCGCTGACCTTCCAGCGGGTATCGGCGCGGTCGGTCCAGCCGAACAGCTCCGGCCCGAAGCCGATGGAGAACACCTCGACCCTGACGCCGCACCAGCGGGCGATCAGGTAGTGCCCGAACTCGTGCACGAAGATGAGCACGCTGAGCACGATAAGGAACGGCAAGATCCAGTCGGTATAACCCATGACCGTCACGGTTGGTTCGAAGGAGCGGGCACTGGCAACGCGGCAGTACTATGCGTTGCTGCGGCGCGAACGGAAACCCTCAACAAGTCCCTGCGCCCGCTGACGGGTTTCCTGATCGACGGCGATGACGTCGGCAATGCTGGCGATGCTGCCATCCGACGAGCGCTGCAGGGTCTCTTCGACGACTGCGGGTATATCCAGAAAGCCGATCTGCTCGGCGAGGAAGCTGCCGACCGCCACCTCGTTGGCGGCGTTAAGAATGATCGGCGCGGCACCGCCTCGCCGCAGCGCTTCGCGGGCCAGCCGCAGCGCCGGAAACTTCCGCTCGTCCGGCTCCTCGAAAGTCAGCGTGCCGATCGCCGCCAGATCGAGGCGCGGCGACGGCGCCGGCATTCGCTGCGGCCATGCCAGGGCGTAGGCGATCGGCGTGCGCATATCGGGCGAGCCGAGCTGGGCCAGCACCGAGCCATCCACATAGGCGACCATGCTGTGGATCACCGACTGCGGGTGGACGACGATGCTGATCTGCGAGGCCTTGACCGGGAACAGGTGAAAGGCCTCGATCAGCTCCAGGCCCTTGTTCATCATCGTCGCCGAGTCGACGGAAATCTTGGCGCCCATGTCCCAGTTCGGATGCGCCACCGCCTGCGCCGGCGTCACCGCCGCCAGCTTCGCTGCGTCCGTACAGCGGAAGGGCCCGCCCGAGGCGGTGAGGATGATCTTCTCGACCTTGTCGGCGCCGTCGAAGTCGAACACCTGGAAGATGGCGCTGTGCTCGGAGTCCACCGGCACCAGGGTGGCACCGCACTTCTTGATCTCGGCGATCATCAGCTCGCCGGCACAGACGAGGCATTCCTTGTTGGCGAGGCCGATAACCGCGCCGCGGCGCACCGCCGCCATCGTCGGCTCCAGGCCGGCGGCGCCGACGATCGAGGCCATCACCCATTCCGCCGGGCGAAGGGCGGCCTCGATTACCGCTTGCGGGCCGGCGGCGACCTCGATGCCGCTGCCGATCAGCGCCTCCTTCAGCGGCCGGTAGTAGCTGTGGTCGGCGATCGCCACCATCCGCGGGCGCAGCGCCAGGGCCTGCTCGACGAGCAGCTTGACGTTGCGGTTGGCGGTGAGCGCCTCGACGGCGAAGGCGCCGGGCTGGCGCATCAACAGATCGACGGTATTGCAGCCGACGGAGCCGGTGGATCCGAGGATGCTGACGCTGCGCGGCGCCGCCTCGGCGCGCGCCCGTGGTGCGATCATAGCCATCTCGTCAATGCCCCTCCGTTCGCTGCGGCAATGCACGCAACCACTAGAATAACCACCAGCAGCGCATCGACCCGGTCGAGCAGGCCGCCGTGGCCGGGGATCAGCCTGCCCGAATCCTTCACCCCGAACCTTCGCTTCACCCATGACTCCGCCAGGTCACCCAACTGCGCCACCACCGCCAGCAGGCCGCCGAGAACGGCGGCCGCTCCGGGCGAAGCACCATCGACGGCAGCGGCGAAGGCGGCGCTGGTCGCCGCCGCGGCGGCGATGCCGCCGATCAGCCCGGCCCAGGTCTTGTTCGGGCTGATCCGCGGCGCCAGCTTCGGGCCGCCGATGAGGCGGCCGGCGGCATAGGCGCCGATATCGGAGGCCCAGACCACCAGCAGCAGCCAGATGACCACATCGCGCCCGGTCACCGGATCGTTGCGCAGCCAGATCAAGGCGATGCTCGGCAAGCCGATATAGAGCGCGCCCAACGTCATCCACGGTGTCCCGTGGCTGGCCAGCAGCACCAGACCGGTGCCCACGGCGAGCACCGCCAGCGCCGCAGCGATACCGAGGCCGGCGGCGATGGCGACGGCGACGATGACGACGCAGCCCAGCAGCAGGCCGCCCCAGGATGACGGCCGGGACCGGTCATGCCGACCCACTCCCGGGCGAGGATGCCCGCCGCCAGCGCCACCATTACCTCGAAGGCCGGCGTCCCCAGCCACACCACCAGCAGCACCGGCAAGCCGAGGGCAATGCCGGCGACAATTCGGGTGGCCACCGGCGACATCGGCGCGCCCGTCAAGCCGAAACCGAGCCGTATCGCCGGTCCCGACGCGAGAATTCGGCAATCGCCCGTTCGAAGTCCTGCCGTGAGAAGTCCGGCCAGAAGGTATCGAGGAAGACCAGTTCGGCGTAGGCAACCTGCCAGAGCAGGAAGTTGCTGATGCGCTGTTCGCCGCTGGTGCGGATGACGAGGTCCGGGTCCGGCATGTCCCAGGTATAGAGGAAGCGGGCGAACAGAGTCTCGTCGATCCGCGCCGGATCAAGCCTGCCCGCCGCCACTTCCTCTCCCAGCCGGCGCGCCGCCTGACAGATCTCGGCGCGGGCGCCGTAGCTCAGGGCGATGGTGAGGTTGAGGCGGCTGTTGGCGCCGGTTTCCCGCTCGACCTTCTCGATCATCCGGACGATGTCGTCGGCAAGCTTGCTGCGGTCGCCGATCACCCGCAGACGGATCGAATGCTCCTGCAGAAAGCCGACCTCGCTGCGCAGGTAGTAGCGGAGCAGGCCCATCAGGTCGCTGATTTCCCAGTCCGGACGCCCCCAGTTCTCCGAGGAGAAGCCGAACAGGGTCAGGTAGCGCACGCCGAGGCGCACCGCACTCCGCCGCGGTCTTCACCGAGTCCGCGCCGCGCCGGTGCCCCTGGGTCCGCTGCAATCCGCGTGCTGCCGCCCAGCGGCCATTGACCATCCATGATGATGGCGACGTGCAACGGCGAGGTGCTGCGGCTCGCAGCCTGCCGCGGGAAAGCGTCCATCCGGTTCAGACCTGCAAGATCTCGCTCTCCTTCTTGGCAAGGAGGTCGTCGAGGGTATGAATGTGCTGGTCGGTCAGATCCTGGATCTGCTTGCCGAGGTCGCGAACCTGATCTGCGAGATGCCGCCGTCCTTCTCCGCCTTCTTCAGCTCGTCCATGGCATGGCGGCGGACGTTGCGCACCGCCACCCGCGCCTCCTCGGCGTAGCGCGACGCGATCTTGGTGATCTCGACGCGGCGCTGCTCGTTCAACGCCGGGATCGGCAGGCGGATCGTCTGGCCCTCGCTCGCCGGATTGAGCCCCAGGTCGGCCTCGAGGATGCCCCGCTCCACCGCCTTGACCATGCTGCGGTCCCACACCTGCACGGTCAGCAGCCGCGACTCCGGCGCAGCGACCGTTGCCAGCTGGGAGAGCGGCATGCGCGAGCCGTAAGCCTCGACGGTGACCGGCTCCAGCAGGCTGACCGCCGCCCGGCCGGTACGCAGACCCGCCAGTTCCTTCTGCAGCACCTCGACCGCCGAATGCATCTTGCGGGCGGCTTCCTTCTTGATTGACTGAATATCCGTGGTGCTCACCTTGGCCGTCCTCAGCGGATGATCGTGTACTTGCCGGTGCCGCAGACCGTGGCGGCGAATGCGCCCGGGCTGTGCATGGAGAAGACGATGATGGGAATGGCGTTGTCCCGGGCCAGCGCGACCGCCGAGGTGTCCATGACCCGCAGGTCCTTCGACAGCACTTCCTGGAACGAAAGCTGCTCGTAGCGCTCGGCGTCCGCCACCTTCTTCGGATCGGCGCTATAGACGCCGTCCACCTGTGTTCCCTTCAGCAAGGCATCGCAACCCATCTCCACCGCGCGCAGCGCCGCCGCGGTATCGGTCGTAGAAAAATGGATTGCCGGTGCCGGCGGCGAACACCACCACCCGTCCCTTCTCCATATGCCTGACGGCGCGGCGCCGGATGTACGGCTCGCACACCGTCGTCATCGGAATAGCCGACTGCACCCGCGTATGCAAACCGGATCGTTCCAGCACGCTCTGCAGGGCGAGCGCATTCATCACCGTCGCCAGCATGCCCATGTAGTCGGCGGTCGCCCGCTCGATGCCATCGGCCGCCTTGGAGATGCCGCGGAAGATATTGCCGCCGCCCACCACCAGCGAGACCTGCACGCCCATGGCGTGGACCTCGACGATGTCCTCAGCCATCCGGGTGAGCGTTGGAAGGTCGATGCCGTAGTTTTGATCGCCCATCAGCGCTTCGCCGGAAAGCTTGAGCAACACCCGGCGATAGGTGGGAGTGGCTGCCATGATCCCCTGCTCTTGTTGGTTTCGCTGTCGGGCGCCGGCCGCAGGCGGCGAGCACCCGCGTCAGGCGGCGGCGGGCGTGTCGTCCTGGGCCTTCTCCAGTCCCTCGCCCAGCGCATAGCGGACGAAGCGGCTGACCTTGACCGCGCCGCCCAGCTCCTTGCCGGCCGCTTCCAGCAGCCCTGCGACCTTGGTCTGCGGGTCCATGACGAACGCCTGCTCGAGCAGGCGAACTCCTCGTAGAACTTGCCCAGGCGCCCCTCGACCATCTTCTGGATCACCGCCTCCGGCTTGCCGCTGCCGCGCGCCTGGTCGATCAGCACCGCACGCTCGCGCTCCAGCGCGTCCGCCGGCACGTCGCTGCGCGAGATCGCCACCGGATTGGCGGCGGCGATGTGCATCGCCAGCTTCTTGCCGAGGTCGGCCACCGCGGCGGCGTCGGCCGTCGTTTCCAGCGCGACCAGAACGCCGATGCGGCCGATGCCGGGCGCGGCGGCGCTGTGGACATAGGACGCGACCACGCCTTGCGCGGCATTGGCCACATCGACCAGCAGGGTGATGTTCTCGCCGATCGTCGCCGCGAGGTGGGTGACCTCCTCGCCGACGGTCCGTCCGCTCGCCGGCCACACCGCCGCCCGCAGCGCCTCGAGATCGCCGCCCACTTTGCGGGCCAGATCGGCTACGCCGGACGCGAAGTCGCGGAACAGGGTGTTGCGGGCGACGAAGTCGGTCTCCGAGTTCACCTCGACGACGCCGCGCGCACCCTCGACGGAAACACCGACGAGGCCTTCGCTCGCCGCCTTCGGCGCTTCGCCGCAGCGGCAAGGCCCTTCTTGCGCAGCCAGTCGACCGCCGCCTCGATATCGCCGCCGGTCTCGGTCAGCGCCTTCTTGCAGTCCATCATGCCGGCGTTGGTCTTGTCGCGCAGCGCCTTGACCAGGCTCGCAGTAATCTCGGCCATCTTGTCCTCTTCCACGCAGATCGCGATCGGCCAGCGGCACCCGGAGGCCGCGCCGATGATCCCTTTTCCGCCGTCCGGCCTGTCGCCGGACCGCGTCCTTGTCTCAGGCGGTCGGCTCGGCGTTCGCCCCGTCAGCCGCCGCGTTCTCCGGCAGCGCCTCGACCGCGGCCTCGAACGACGGCTCGTCTCCCTCCGGCGCCGCCGGCTCGTCTTCGAGCGGCACCTCGCCCGGCTCTTCCGAAGCGCCGATGTCGACGCCGGCCGCCACCATCTCCTGCTGGATGCCATCGAGCACCGCATCCACCACCAGGTCGCAGTAGAGGCTGATGGCGCGCAGCGCGTCGTCGTTGCCAGGGATCGGGAAGGTGATGCCGTGCGGATCGCTGTTGGAATCGAGGACCGCCACCACCGGAATGTTCAGCTTGTTGGCTTCGGCGACGGCGATCGCTTCCTTGTTGGTGTCGATGACGAACAGAATGTCGGGCAGGCCACCCATCTCCTTGATGCCGCCCAGCGCCCGCTCCAGCTTGTCGCGCTCGCGGGTGAGAACCAGCGTCTCTTTCTTGGTCAGCCCCTGTACCCCGTCGCTGAGGCGGCCGTCCAGCTCGCGCAGGCGCTTGATCGAATTGGAGATGGTCCGCCAGTTGGTCATCATCCCGCCGAGCCAGCGGTGATTGACGTAGTACTGGCCGCAGCGCCGGGCGGCGTCCGCCACCTTCTCGCTGGCCTGGCGCTTGGTGCCGACGATCAGTACCCGGCCGCCGGCGGCGACGACGTCGCGCACCGCCACCAGCCCGCGATGCAGCAGCGGCACGGTGTGTTCCAGGTTGATGACATGGACGCCGTTGCGGGCGCCGTAGAGATAGGGCGCCATCTTCGGGTTCCAGCGCCTGGTGCTGTGGCCGAAATGAACGCCCGATTCCAGCAACTGGCGCATGGTGAACGTCGGCAGGGACATGAGTTTATCTCGCTATTTTTCCGGTTGAGCCGCCGCGGAAACTGCCCGGAATACCGGGCACCGGAACAGCGCGCACGCCGGCAGGCATGCGGCCGCACTTCCGCGTGTGAAGTAAGGGTCTAGATGTCCGCTGCGCGCGGTTTGCAAGACAAGGCGGCGGGAGAGGGGAGGGGCCCGGCAACGATGGCGCCGGGAGAATTGAGGGCAACCCCGCCGATCGAGACCCGGCGCCACCTCACCCGCACCTCTCCCGCGGGGAGGGGCGTGGGGTGAGCGCCGCCGGCCTCCAGAAATGGATGGCGCGGCCGTAGGCGTCGAGGACGGACTCGTGCATCATCTCGGACAGCGTCGGGTGCGGGAAGACGGTGTGCATCAGCTCGGCCTCCGTCGTCTCCATCGTCCGGGCGACGGTGTAGCCCTGGATCAGCTCGGTCACCTCGGCGCCGATCATGTGGGCGCCGAGCAGCTCACCGGTCTGGCGTCGAACACCGTCATCACCATCCTTCCGGCTCGCCGAAGGCGATCGCCTTGCCGTTGCCGATGAAGGGGAAGCAGCCGACCTTGAGCTGGTAGCCCTTCTCCTTCGCCGCCGCCTCGCTGAGGCCGACGCTGGCGACCTGCGGCCGGCTGTAGGTGCAGCCGGGAATGTTGCCGGTGTTCAGCGGGTGCACGTCGTTGACGCCGGCGATCTTCTCGACGCAGATCACGCCTTCATGGCTGGCTTTGTGGGCGAGCCACGGCGGGCCGGCGACATCGCCGATGGCGTAGACGCCCGGCTCGCCGGTGCCGGCACCACTCGTCGATGACGATGTGGGTGCGGTCAACCTTCACCTTGGTGCCCTCGAGGCCGAGGTCTTCGGTGCTGCCGACGATGCCGACGGCGAGGATCACCAGGTCGACGGTGACCTCCCAGCTCTTGCCGCCGCCCTCCAGCTTCGCCGTCACCGCATCGCCAGTCTTGGTCAGGCCCTTTACCTGCGTCTCGGTGTGGATCTTCATCCCTTGCTTTTCGAACTGCTTGCGGGCGAAGGCGGAGATCTCCTCGTCCTCCACCGGCAGCACCGTGGCGAGATCTCGCAGACGGTCACTTCGGCGCCGAGCGAACGGTAGAAGCTGGCGAACTCGATGCCGATGGCGCCCGAGCCGATGACCAACAGCGACTTCGGCAGGCTCTCCGGCACCATCGCCTCGAAATAGGTCCAGATCAGCTTGCCGTCCGGCTCCAACCCCGGCAGCGCCCGCGGCCAGACGCCCGTCGCGAGGATGATGTGCTTGGCGGTAGGATCGGCGACGGGCTTGCCGTCCTTCGTCACCGACAGCTTGCCGGGGCCGGCGAGGCGGCCGCGGCCGTCGAAACACCGGCACCTTGTTCTTTTTCAGCAGGTGGCCGACGCCGCCGTTGAGCTGCTTCGCCACCTTCCGGGGCGTTCAACCACCTTCTTAACGTCGTAGCTGAACTCTTTGACCCAAGCCCGAACTCAGAGGCGTGCTTGATGTTTTCGTAGATTTCGGCGGTGCGCAGCAGCGCCTTCGTCGGGATGCAGCCCCAGTTCAGGCAGATGCCGCCCAGATGCTTCTCCTCGACGATTGCCGCCTTCATGCCGAGCTGCGCCGCGCGGATGGCGGTGACGTAGCCGCCCGGCCCTGCGCCGACGACGACGACGTCGAACGATGTGTCAGCCATGTCGTGCGCTCTCCCTAAAGCATCATCCGCAGCGGATCTTCGATCAGCGTCTTGAATACCTGCAGGTATTCGGCGCCGGCACCGCGCCATCGACGGCGCGGTGATCGATGGACGGCGTGCAGGCGCTCATCATCGTCACCGCCAGCGCCCGTCGCTGCCTTGCCAGCCGCTATAACCGCGCCACCGCCAACGGAACACGCCTGCGGCGGATTGATGATGGCGGCGAAGTCCTTGACGCCGTACATGCCGAGGTTGGAGATGGTGAAGCCGCCGCCCTGGAACTCCTCCGGCATCAGCTTGCCGTCGCGGGCACGCTTGGCGAGATGGCGGACCTCGCCGGAATCGCCGCCAGCCCCTTCTGGTCGGCGTTCTTGACGATGGGCGTGATCAGCCCGGTCGGCGTCGATACCGCCACCGAGATATCGACCGTCTGGTAGTAGCGGATCGCCTCGTCGGTCCACGAGCAGTTGGCGTTGGGATAGGCCCGCAGGGCCAGCGCCACCGCCCGCACGACGAAGTCGTTGACCGAGATCTTCCAGCCGCCGTCACCCTCCGGCGAGCGGGCGTTCAGCTCGCTGCGCAGCTTCAGCAGTGCCTCGATGTCGCAGTCGATGGTCAGGTAGAAGTGCAGGATGTCGCGCTTCGCCCCAGCCAACGGCGATGACCTTGCGCATGCTGCTGTTGGCCACTTCCACGTAGGCGGGACCGACCGCCGGGGCCGCTGCCGGTGCTGGCTTCGCCGCCTCCGCTGGAGCGGGCGCCGCCGCCGGAGCCGGCTTCGGCGCCGTCTTGGCCTTCTCGACGTCGGCCTTGACGATGCGCCCGTGCGGACCGCTGCCGGCGATCTGGCCGAGATCGAGCCCCGCCTCCTTCGCCAGCCGCTTCGCCAGCGGGCTGAAGACGCGGCCGCCGCCGGACTTCGCCGCTGGGTGCGGGCGCCGCCGAAGCTGCCGGCGGCGGTGCAGCGGCCGAAGCCGGGCAACAGCCGGCGCCGCTTCCGCCGGAGCCGCCGCCGGCCCAGCTGCCGGTGCAGCCGCAGCGGCGTCCAGCGCCGGGCGTCCTCGCCCTCTTCCAGCAGCAGCGCGATCGGCGCATTCACCGCCACGCCCTCGGTGCCATCCGGCACCAGGATGCGGCCGAGGATCCCTTCGTCGACCGCCTCGACCTCCATCGTCGCCTTATCGGTCTCGATCTCGCAGATGACGTCGCCCGAGGCGACCTTATCGCCTTCCTTCTTGCTCCACTTCGCCAGCTTGCCCTCGGTCATCGTCGGCGAGAGCGCGGGCATCAATACCTGGATCGGCATGAGCGTTCCCTCCCGCTAGCGGTAACAGACGGACTTGGCCGCCTGCACCACGGTGTCCGGCTGCGGGATCGCCAGTTTTTCCAGGTTGGCGGCGTAAGGCATCGGCACGTCGGCGCCGCAGACGCGCACCACCGGCGCGTCCAGCCAGTCGAAGGCCTCGTCCATCATCATCGCGGCGATCTCCGAGCCCATGCCGGCCACCGGCCAGCCTTCCTCGACGCTGACGATGCGGTTGGTCTTCTTCACCGAGGTAACGATGGCATCGACATCGAGCGGGCGCAGCGAACGCAGGTTGATGACCTCGGCATCGATGCCCTCGGCCTCGAGCTGCTTGGCCGCCTCCAGCGCCACCCCGACCATCCGCGAGAAGGCGGTGATGGTCACGTCCTTGCCCGGCCGCTCGATTTTGGCGCGGCCGATGGGGATGAGGAACTCGGGATCGGTCGGCACCTCGAAGTGCTGGCCATACATGATCTCGTTCTCGAGCACGATCACCGGGTTGGGATCGCGGATCGCCGCCTTCATCAGCCCCTTGGCATCGGCGCCCGACCACGGCGAGACCACCTTGAGGCCCGGGCAATGGGCATACCACGACGCGTAGCACTGGGAGTGCTGCGCCGCGACCCGCGCCGCCGCCCCGTTCGGCCCGCGGAAGACGATCGGCGCGCCGAGCTTGCCGCCGGCCATGTACAGCGTCTTGGCGGCGGAGTTGAGGATCTGGTCGATCGCCTGCATGGCGAAGTTGAAGGTCATGAACTCGACGATCGGCTTCATCCCCAGCATCGCCGCACCGACGCCGAGGCCGGCGAAGCCCATCTCGGTGATCGGGGTGTCGATCACCCGCTTGTCGCCGAACTCGTCCAGCAGTCCCTGGCTGACTTTGTAGGCACCCTGATACTGGGCAACTTCCTCACCCAGCAGGATTACCTCCGGATCCCGGCGCATCTCCTCGGCCATGGCGTCGCGCAGCGCTTCGCGCACCGTCATCTTCGCCGTCGGCCCGGTATATTCCTCGACCGGCGGCGGTGCCGCCACCGGCAACTCCTTGGGCGCCGGCGTCGAGGCCGGCGCCGCACCCGGCGGCGGCGCCTCCGGCGCCTTTTCAGCCGGCCCGGCAACCGCGGCGTCCAGCGCCGAGGCGTCTTCGCCTTCCGCCAGCAGCAGCGCGATCGGCGCGTTGACGGCGACATTCTCGGTTCCGTCCGGCACCAGGATGCGGCCGAGGATCCCCTCGTCGACCGCCTCCACCTCCATCGTCGCCTTGTCGGTCTCGATCTCGCAGAGCACGTCGCCGGAGGCGACCTTGTCGCCTTCCTTCTTGCTCCACTTGGCGAGCTTTCCCTCGGTCATCGTCGGCGACAACGCCGGCATGAGAATCTGCGTAGGCATTCAGTCCTCCCGGAAATCAGCGGCGGTATCACCCGCCGGCGAGTCTGTTGGTTCAGGCTTCGATCAGCACATCGGTCCACAGTTCCGAGGGATCGGGCTCCGGGCTGGTCTGCGCGAATTCCGCCGCTTCGTTGACGATCTCTTTGATTTCCTTGTCGATAGCCTTGAAGGCCGCTTCATCGCCGACGCCGTTCTTCTCCATGTAGGCGCGCAGGCCATCGATCGGGTCGTGCTCCTTGCGATAGCTCGCCACCTCCTCCTTGCTCCGGTACTTCGCCGGATCCGACATGGAATGGCCCCGGTAGCGGTAGGTGTTCAGCTCCATGACGTAGGGGCCGTTGCCGGCGCGCACATACGCGGTTACTTCCTCGCCCGCCTTCTTCACCGCCAGCACGTCCATCCCGTCCACCGGCATGCCGGGGATGCCGAAGGCTTCGCCGCGCCGGTAAAGCTCTGTCGTCGCCGACGCCCGCTGCAGCGACGTGCCCATGGCGTAGCGGTTGTTTTCGATCACATAGATGATCGGCAGCTTCCACAGGCTGGCCATGTTGAAGGCTTCGTAGACCTGGCCCTGGTTGGCGGCGCCGTCGCCGAAGTAGCAGAAGTTCAGGCCGCCGTCGCCGCGGTACTTGTGGGCGAACGCAAGGCCGGTGCCCAGCGGCACCGAGGCGCCGACGATGCCGTGGCCGCCGAAGAAGCGCTTCTCGACCGAGAACATGTGCATCGAGCCGCCCTTGCCGCGGGAGTAGCCGCCGATGCGTCCAGTGAGCTCCGCCATGACGCCCTTCGGGTCCATGCCCTTCGCCAGCATGTGGCCGTGGTCGCGGTAGGTGGTGATGACCGAATCCTGGTCGAGGGCGCACGCCTGCAGGCCGGTGACGACCGCTTCCTGGCCGATGTAGAGGTGACAGAAGCCGGCGATCAGGCCCATGCCGTAAAGCTGGCCGGCTTTCTCTTCGAAGCGGCGGATCAGCAGCATCTCGCGGTAGAGTTTGAACAACTCTTGCGCGTCAGGCTTCGCTTCGGGTTGCGTCTGAGGTTCGCTGCCGCCCTTGGCGGCTGCTTCCGCTGGCATCTTTCGAAGTCCTCCTGTCGGATATGTCCCTCGCAGCGTACGCCGGCCCGGTGCAACGCTCGATGGCGGGGAATATATTGTTGCCGCATGGTATTGCGGACGACTTTGAACTGCAAGTCGTTATGGACGGGCGGGGAACAGCGGCGGATGAACGTCGAGAACGGGAAAGTGGTAGC
>JAXMDR010000025.1:0-33638 GCA_046348725.1 Rhodospirillales bacterium | reverse complement strand
AAGCCCTGCCGCCGCTGCGAATCCACCTCGCCCCAGCCACTCCCCGCGCCCCTTGCGGGCCGCAACTGACCACGGCGGCGCTGACGCCGCCGTGGGTTTGCGAGCCCCGGTGGTTTCCCGGTTCGTCCCGGCACCGGTTGGCCGACACGCCGGGTGATCCGCCAGACCGGCCGGCTATGGCTCCGGTCCGCGGCCTGCTGGTGTTGATGCCTGCCGCCTGTGGCAGATCCCGAGATGAAAGGGGGAACGCGCGGGAGCGGTTCCCCCTTTCAGGCTTTGGGCAACGCCAGCCCGGCTTGTTACGGCGCCTTCACGCGGGCCTCGTCGGTCAGCGTGTTGAGATAGGCGACGATGGCGTCTTCGTCGTCACCGCTCAGCCCGAGGTCGCCGATGATGCCCGCTGCGGCGGTATCGGGGAACTCCGGCACCGGCCAGCACTCATTCTGCAGCGCCTGCTTTTCGGTAGCTTTGACGATGCCAAGGCTCTCGCACCGTGGCCGCGCATCGCGGGTGTTATAGAAGTGGACGATGCTCTTCAGGCTCTTGAACCAGCCGTTGTGGGCGTATGCCTTGGTAAAGCCGGCATACGCGCCCTTGCCGACGTTGCGCAGGGTCGGCGTTCGGAAGTGGCCCGTTGCCACATTGGTAACGTGCGCGGTCAGCCCGGTCTTCTCGCCCTTCACCACCGTCGGGATCTCGCGGTTAAACGGCGTCCCGATGTTGTGGTAGTGATGATCGCTATAGATTTGCGTTGCCTCGGTGCCGTCCGAGGTGGGGCCGAAGTTGTTGTGACACAAGGCGCAGTTGGCCGCCTTTCCCGTCGGGTTGAGGGACGAGGTGATGTTGTAGAAAAGATCGTGCCCGAGGTTCTCCTTGTCGCCGAAGCCTTGCAGTGGAAACTTGCCGTCAGCATCCGCCCTTAGGGCGACGTCCCGTTTCGAGGTGAACGAGTTGACATCGCTCGATGCCTGCCACGCCGCCAGCGCTACGGCGATCAGCTTGTAGCTTCTCTCGTAACCGGGATCGCGGCAGACGATCGGCTCGCCGAAGGCCCGCTGGTAGAGGTAGCCGTAGCTGGCGTCCCGTACGGTCCGGCAGACCCGGCGGATGCGGATGTTCTGCTCCACCTTGTTGGGGAACGGGTTCAGTGCCTGGTCGGCGGTCGGGCCGAGATACCGCTGATAAAGGCCCTGCTTCGCCGGCGGCAGGTCGTCCAGCGAGATGGTGTCCGAGACGTTGCCGTTGCCGACCGGCGTATCCAGGTCCAGCGCCCCATAGCCTTCGGCACGACCATCCCAGAAATTCCCGCCTTCCCACGGCGGAATGAACGGATTGGGGAAGGGCCGGAAGGGTGGACTGAAGGTGGCGTAGGCGTTGCTGGGCGGCTTGAGGGTGCCCTGTTTTTTCGGCTTGGCGCCCGGGGCCACCACCGTCGTCTTGTTGATGTTGGAATCAGGCAGCGTCCATCCTTTCGCCGGGTCGTGACACGAGGCGCATGCCTGCTGGTCTTCCGGCTTGGAAATCTTGTCGAAGAAGATGTTCTTGCCGAGCAGCTCAATGTCGGTAAGTGCCGCCGCTGAGCCTGACCACAAAAAGTTCGACAGCAGCGCCATCGCGACGCCGGCTAGCAGGCTTCTCTTGTTGGGCATGTAATCTGTCCCCTGTCTCTCAAAAGCAGTTTTCCGTGGGCAAGCGGAATGAATTCCGTCTTGCCTATCGGTGCCGCCGGTTTTCCTCGTCAGCGACAGGCTGCCGTGTCAGTTGGCTAACAATATTCTGAGACAATTGGGCGGGAAAGTGACGGCTACAAAGTTCTGAGGAAGTTAATTTGCTACATATGGGATATTAATATGCCAAAATACACTATTATCGTTCATTTTTATGAGTGGAGTTGGTTCGTCAGTCTACCAGGAGTCTGGTGAATAGAACGGAACGCGGGCGTGCCGGCACAAGGCGTAGCGCGACGATGCGGGTGAGCAGCGCCCGGGCGCGCTCGCTGCCGGCCGCGCCGGCCAGGTCCTGACGGCTGAGGTCGCGCAACGCCAACTGCAGATCGGCGATGATCAGCTGCTGTTGCGCCTGCAGCACGTCCGCATCCTCCCCGGCAATCTCGATGACAGCGGTAAGCTGCACATAATGCAACTGAGGCGGCGTCGACCTGAGGTCGGCGGTGATCTCCGGGAGGGGCTGGTAGACGCTCTCCCCGGCGACGACGGCGGTGACGGCGCGCGCTCCGCCCTTCGGCTCGCGCGCCGACAGCAGGCCGACGACGGCCGCCAGCAGCAGCGCTGCCGCGAGGGCAGCAAGTGCAAGCGCCAAAGCCGACGGCCGCCGACACCAAGCGGACAGGCGATACCGGGCCGCGCGCGCAGCCGGCAGCCCGAGCCGCCGGCTGTCAGTGCTGTTCCACGGCCCGTCCGCCGCACCCATAACCGCGCCTGCGCTGTGACCTTGACGCAAGGCAGCCTCACGCCGCCCGACGGCAACGCTATGGTAATCCCGGTGAACAGCCGGTTAACGGGTCGGCCGGAAGCGGCGGGCCTTAGCGAAAGGTCTGCAGCTCGCCCGGAGTGCGCAGCATCTTGTCGACCTCGCTGGCGTGCTTGCTTTCTGCCGCCACCATCTGCCGGGCATACTCCTCGAGCATGATGTCGCGTCCTTCGACCAACTTCAGCAGTTCCTGATAATGGGCGAGCGCCGCCAACTCGTGCTCCAGCGATTCGCGCAGGATAGCGCCGATGTCGTGCTTCTGGCTTTCCAGCAGCTTGCCGATGCCCAGCGACGGGTGGCCGCCGAGCGCGGTGATATATTCGCCGGCCTCCTGCGCGTGCAGCAGCGACTCGTTCGCCTGGCCGCGCAGCCAGCTGACGATGGGGATGCGGCCGTAGCCGTAGACCATCAGCGAATAGTGGGTGTAGCGGACGACGCCGGCCAGTTCGGCCTCGAGGATGCGGTTGAGGACCGCGAGAACGGCGGTATTGTCGGTTTCGTTAGCTGACATCACGCTCTCCAGTGCACGGCCTATAGATCCGACCCGGCGGACGGATGTTTTTTCGCGGTCGGTCCCTGCCTACCGTCTCCCCGTTGCTCCGCACGCCTAGCAGAATCGGCGCAAACGCGCAACGCGGGCCGGTGCTTTGCGCGTGCGTTGCGGGTCGTCCAGCGGTGGGAAGGCCCTCACTCCGCCGCCGGCGGCTGCTCCGCCAGATGCCGCGCTACCTGCAAGACTGCCGCCACGTGGCCGGGGACCTTCACCTTGCGCCACACCTTGCGGATGACGCCGGCGCCATCGACGAGCAGGGTCGCGCGCTCCATCCCCATGTACTTGCGTCCGTACATGCTCTTTTCCACCCACAGGCCGAGTGCGCTCGCCAGCGCCTTCTCGCTGTCCGACGCCAGCGGAAAGTTCAGACCGTGCTTGGCCCGGAATTTGATGTGGCTGGCGATCGGATCGACGGAGACGCCGACGACGGCAACCCCGGCTTGCGTGAACTCCGGCAGCACATCGCGAAAAGCCTTGGCCTCGCTGGTGCAGCCGGAGGTGTCGTCCTTGGGATAGAAGTAGAGAACCGTCGTCCGGCCGAGCAGGCCGGCGTTGGTCAGCGTGCCGCCGTCATCGGTTGGCAGGGAAAAGCCGGGCAGTGGGGAACCTTCATTCAAAGCCATTTTAGCCGCCCTTCGGCAATGTGATCTCCCGGATAGCGCTTTTGCCGCACCCTGGTCCAGCGAGGCCTCGGCCGGCCGGAGGACGTGGTACGGATTCGCCCGCTCTGCCGGGTTATCCCCACGCCGATGCACCGGATCACTCCGCAGCTTCCTCCTCCGCCCGTTCCGCCGCCTCCGCCTCGCGCTCGGTCTTCTCCCGGCTCCTCTCGACCATGCGGACGCACCAGATGGAGATCTCGTAGAGCAGCATCGTCGGGATGGCGAGGCTGACCTGGCTGAAGACGTCGGGCGGCGTCAGCACCGCGGCGAAGATGAAGGCGGCAACGATGGCATAACGGCGCTTCTCGCGCATCGTCTGCGAGGTCAGCAGCCCGGCGCGGGCGAGCAGGCTCATCGCCACCGGCATCTGGAAGCACAGGCCGAAGGCGAAGATCAGCTGCATCACCAGCGACAGGTATTCATCGACCTTGGCGTCGAGCTGGATTGGCAGTCCCTGCTCGCTGGTCATCTCGAAGCCGAGGAAGAAGTGCCAGGCCATCGGGAAGACGACGTAGTAGGCCATCGCCCCGCCGGCGAAGAACAGCAGCGGGGTGGCGATCAGGAACGGCAGGAATGCCCGCCGCTCGTTCTTGTAGAGGCCGGGGGCGACGAACTTCCACAGCTGCGTTGCGATCAGCGGAAAGGCGAGGAACATCGCCGCGAAGAACGCCACCTTGACGTAGGTGAAGAAGGCCTCGTGCAGCGCGGTGAAGATCATGCGGCGGTCGCCGCCCTTCTCGTGCAGCACGTCCGCCAGCGGCCTCACCAGGAACTGGTAGATGTGCGGCGACAGCCAGTAGCAGATGAAGAACAGGACGACGACGCCGAGGATGCACCAGATCAGCCGCCGCCGCAGCTCGATGAGGTGATCCATCAGCGGCATGCGGCTGGCGTCGATATCCTCTTCCTCGTCGTGGCTCATGCTCACTCGTTCCCGGCTGCGGGAGGACTGCGCCGGCCGGGCGATCCGGCCGGATCCCCCCGCGGCATCGATTGAACGGGTGCCCTTACGGGCGGAACGGACGGACGTCCGCCGATGTCCGCTCGGGGGTTTCAGGTGCAGGCGGCGGTGCGGCCTCGTCGATCTCCGCGGACCCGGCTTCGCCTGGCAGCGTCGCCGTGCGCGCCGCCTGATCGGCGTCCGGTAGCGGCGGCATGGCGTCGTCCGGCGGCGGCCCGCCGACAGTCTCGTCGGTCGCGTCGCGCCGCCGCGCGCCCCCCTCCATCGCCTCCTTGATGCGGCGATTATACTCAGCAGGGTCGAAATCGCTGCTCAGCTTGCCGGTGGGATCGACGGACTTGCGCAGCTCGTCGCCGAGGTCGAAGCGGGCGGCGCTCTCCACCCGCTGCTTGATGTCGTCGAGCTCCGCCTCCCGCGCCATCTCCGCAAGCCCGTTCTGAAACTCGCGGCTCATCGCCCGGGCCTTCTGCATGTAGCGCGCGCCGGTGCGCAGCACCCGGGGCAGATCCTTCGGGCCGACGACGACGAGGGTGACGACGCCGATCAGAAACAGCTCCTGCCAGCCGATATCGAACATGCGACGCCCCGCCGCAGCGCTGGCAGCCGCGGGCGATCAGGACCTCGCCGCCCGGTCGTGCTCGCCGGCTCCTTCGCGCACGCCGTCGCGCGCCGCACCCGCCGGGCGCTGTTCCGGCGGCAGCACCCGGGGCTCGCGCGGGGCCTCCGGTTCCTCGAAACGCTCGTCCTCACGCATGCTGTTCTTGAACGATTTCAACCCTTTGCCAAAATCGCCCATGAGCTGCGAAACCTTGCCCCGACCTCCGAAGAGAATCAGGACGACCACCAGCACGATGAGCCAGTGCCAGATGCTGAAAGAACCCATCAGAGTTTCCCGTCCAGTATCACCCCTGCCCCCGGGCGCGGCAGATGATGCAGAAAAGAGTGCACCACCGCAACGTGCGCAAACCAATCAACCATTGTTCATCAGCGAATATATGGCGGTGGGACGTGGCGTTTGCCGCGGTACCGACGGCTTGCGGCGGTTAGCCGCCGTCCGGATCGAGCGGCTCCGCTACCGCCGAGGGAACGCCGGGCTCGTCGCCGCCGTCCGGCTGCAGCACCCGGATCGCCGGGCGAGCGTCGAGCAGACCGGCGGCGCGCAGCTCTTCGATGTTGGGCAGCTCGGCGGTGGTGCTCAGCCCGAAGTGCCGCAGGAAGCCGTCGGTGATGACCCACGTCACCGGCCGGCCGGGGGTCTCACGGCGGCCGCGCGGCTCGATCCAGCCGTGCTCGAACAGCGCGTCCAGGGTTCCCTTGCTGAGCTGTACGCCGCGAATCTCTTCGATCTCGCCGCGCGTGACCGGCTGGTGATAGGCGATCACCGCCAGCGTCTCGATGGCGGCGCGCGACAGCTTCTTCTCGACGCGGCGCTCGCGAGCCAGCAGCGGCGACAGGTCCGCTGCCGTGACGAACGACCAGCCGGCGCCGGCGCGGGCGAGCTGCACGCCCCGCGGCGCACACTCACCCTGCAGCTGCGCCAGCAGCGCCGGCACGTCGCTGCCGACCGGCAATCGTTCGGCGAGATCGCGTTCGGTAAGTGGTTCGGCCGAAACGAACAGCATCGCCTCGACGAGGCGCAGCGCCTGACGGCCGGGTGGCATCTCCGCATTCATCGCCGCTCGCCTTCCTGATTGCCGGGCTTCAGGTAGATCGGCCCGAAGGGCTGGTTCTGCCGCAGCACCAGCACACCCTGCCGGGCCAGTTCCAGCACCGCGCCGAAGGTGGCAGCCAGCGCCGAACGGGCGGCGAGCGAGCCTTCGCGCAGGCCGGCAAGCGCCCCTTCCGGCAGGTAACGGGCCAGGCTTTCCCACCCGGGTGCCTGGCCCAGGCTGTTGCGGATGCGCGCCAGCGCCGCCTCGACGCTGTCCAGCGCCACCGGCTCGACCAGCGCCAGCGGCGCCTCGCCGCGGCGGCGGCGGAGGTGGCGGCCGTATGCCTGGAGCAGGCCGTTGAGGTCGGCGCTGACCACCACCTCGAGCCGCTCCGGAATCGCCTCCGGCCGGCCGCGCTGCCAGAAGTCGCGGCCGAGCTGCGGGCGGGCGAGCAACCGCTTGCCGGCCTCGCGCATGGCATCCATCCGCCGCAGCTGGAAGGCGAGCGCTGCCGCCATCTCGTCGCTCGACGGCTCGTCGGCCGCGGGCGGTTCCGGCAGCAGCAGCCGCGACTTCAGCTCCGCGAGCCAGGCCGCCATCACCAGATACTCGGCCGCCAGTTCCAGGCTGGCGCGGCGCGCCGCCGCCACATAGGCAAGGTACTGATCGGCGAGCGCCACGATGGAAATGCGGCGCAGGTCCACCTTCTGCGCCCGCGCCAGCGCCAGCAGCAGATCGAGCGGGCCCTCCCAGCCGTCGAGATCGACGACGAAGGCGTCGGACGGAACCGGCCCATCGTCCAGGTCCTCCGCCGGCGACGCCTCGGCCGCCAGCGCCACTGCAGTTGCCGCGCTCATCCGATCCCCACCAGTGAGAAGATGAACTCCACCACCCACATCGAAGGCCCGATCACCAGCCACTGGAAGATGCCGAGATCGACGCCAAGGGTGTTGCCGAGCAGTGGCAGCACGAAAACAACGGCAAGGATGATGAAAAAGCCGTAGGGCTCGATCCGGCTGAACGGCACGGCAAGAACCGGCGGCAGCAAGCCGACGGCGACGCGGCCACCGTCCAGCGGCGGTAGCGGCAGCATATTGAACACCGCCAGCAGCACGTTCAGCCAGACGGCGTTGACGAGGTTGGTGCCAACCCAGGTCAGTGCGGCACCCGGCTCCGCCGGGATCATCGCAAGGAGGACGGCAGCGAGCACGGCGATGGCGATGTTGATGCCTGGCCCCGCGGCGGCGACCAGCACCATGTCGCGCCGCGGATGGTGCAGGCGGCGGAAGTCGACCGGCACCGGCTTGGCGAAGCCGAACATCAGCCGCCCGCCCGAGGCCAGCAGCAGCATCGCCGGCAGGATCACCGTGCCGAACGGATCGACGTGCCGCAGGGGATTGAAGGTAACGCGGCCCAGCCGCTTGGCGGTATCGTCGCCGAGATGCCAGGCGACGAACCCGTGCGCCGCCTCGTGCAGGGTGATCGCCGTCAGCGCCGGCAGGATCCACGTGGAGATCTGGTAGGCCAGCCCGCCGATATCACCCATCAGGCGGCCACCGCTCCGCCCAGCAGAGCAGCCAGCCGCTCGCTGGCGCACTCCTGATCGATCGGCTGAGGGGCGGAGCGCATGGCCTGTGCCCGCGCCAGCCGGCGCGCGCCGCCCGCCAGCAGCGGCGGACAGGCCTCGGCTATGGCCTCCATCTCGGTTAAATCGCCGTTGCAGTGGAGGAGGACGTCGCAGCCGGCGGCAAGCGCCGCCCGGGCGCGCTCGCCGGGCGTGCCGGTGAGCGCCCGCATGCACAGGTCGTCCGACATCAGCAGCCCGTCGAAGCCGATGGCGCCGCGGACCACCTCGCGGATGACGGTGGCCGAGGTGGTCGCGGGTGCCGTTCGGTCGAAGGCAGCGTAGACCACGTGGGCGGTCATCGCCAGCGGCATGTCGGCCAAGGCTGCGAACGGCTGGAAATCCAGGGCTCGCAACTCATCGGTGCCGGCATTGACCACCGGCAGCGCCTCGTGGCTGTCGAGGGCGGCGCGGCCGTGACCGGGGATGTGCTTGATCACCGGCAGCACGCCGCCGGCCAGCAGGCCGGCGCAGGTTGCCCGGCCGAGCTGGGCCACCCGTCCGGGCTGCGCGGCGAAGGCGCGGTCGCCGATGATGCCGTGCCCTTCCGGCCGGCGGACGTCGAGCACGGGGGCGCAATCGACATCGATGCCGAGCGGCTGCAGATCGGCGGCGAGCAGGCGGCCATGCAGCCACGCCGCCTCGACCGCCGCCGCCTCGTCGCGCTCGCCGAGGCTGCCGATGCGCTCCGCCGCCGGCGCCGCCCGCCAGCGCGGCGGCTTCAGCCGCTGCACCCGGCCGCCTTCCTGGTCGATCAGCACCAGCACCTCGCTGCCCCCGGCGCAGTCCCGCAAGTCATCGACGAGATCGCGGATCTGGGCCGGCTCCAGGCAGTTGCGGGCAAAGAGGATGAAGCCAACCGGCCGGGCGGCGGTGAACAGCCGCCGCTCTGCGGCCGCCAGGGAGGGTCCGGCCAGCCCGAAGATCACCGCCCGCGGCTGGTTGCTCACGTCAACTGGCCCATCAACTGGCGGGCCGGATGATGATGCACGAGGCGCCACGGCCGGAAAGCCGGGTGCACAGGCTGCGGGCCTGCGCCTCGCTAGTCAGGGGGCCGGCACGCAGCCGGTAGAAGGTGCCGCGGTCGCCCAGCTCGGCGCGGGCCAGCGTCGGCGACAGCGGTCCCAGCAGATCCGGGTTTTTCGCCTTCAGCTTGCTCCAGGCGTCCTTCACCTCGCTCTCGTCGCGGCCGGCGAGCAGCTGCACCTGGAAGTTACCGGCGGCGCCCATCGCCTTCTCCGCAGGCGCGTATTTCGCTGCCGTTGGCGCTGCTGCCGCCACCGTCTTCTCGGCGGCTGCCGGCTTGGACGACGCCGGAGCCGCCTTCGGCTGTGCCGTGGTTGCCGAAGGCTTCGGCTGGGTTGCCGGGGCCGGCGACGATGGCTTCGGTTGCGCGGTGGCGGCCGCCGCCGGCGGCTTCGGCTGCGTCGGTGCGGCTGTTGCGGCCGGTGGCGCTTCCGCTGCCGGCCTCGAGGCCGGTCCGGCGGCTGGCGGCGGGGGAGCATCGGTTGTGGCCAGCGACGGCGGTTCGGCGGGAGGTAACGACGAGCGGGGCTGCGGCGGTGCCAGCGGCCGCTCCGGCTCCGGCAGCAGCCGCTCCACCTGCGGCTTAGCGCCAGAGGTGCCGTGCATCCGCTCGTAGACGAGCAGGTCGCGGTCGGGCACCTGCCGGCCGCCGGGATCACCCGGCGAAATCTTCAGCGGCTGATCCTCGCCCTTGAGCAGCGGTGCCTCCGCCGGCGAACGCGCCACCTTATGGCTGGAGCCGGAGAACAGCGCAGCGATGAGCACCACCGCCAGCAGCGCCCCCGCGGCGATGCCGCCCCATAAGTACAAGCGCCGGCGCGACAGCCCCTCGGTGAACGGCAGCCTCGCCGATGCGGCCGTCGGCCGCGCGGACGAGACCGCTGGACGATCGGGAATTTCGATATTATCGAACCGCGCCTGCGTCGCCTGCATCACCGCAATTCCTCCACGGGCTCAACGCCAATGACCGCGAGGCCCGAGGCGACGACGAGTTGCGTGGCACGGACCAGCGCCAGCCGCGCTGCCGTGAGCTGCATGTCGTCGGGGTGGATGAAGCGCAAGTGCGCGTTCTCCTTTCCCTTCGTCCACAGGCCATGAAAAGCCTGGGCCACCTCCTGCAGATAAAACGCGATTCGGTGCGGTTCGTGCGCTTCCGCCGCGGTCTCTACCAGACGTGGCCAACCGGCCAGCTGCTTGATCAAATCAAGCTCGGCCGAGTCGGTCAAGCGAGCCAGTGAAGCCGCCGCCAATGCCGCATCTGAGACCTTATCGTCGCCGAGTTCTGCCTGCGCATGACGCAGCACGGAGCGGCAGCGGGCGTGCGCATACTGCACATAGAAGACGGGATTGTCGCGCGTCTGCTCGGTGACTTTCTGGAAGTCGAAATCCAGCGGCGCGTCGTTCTTCCGCGTCAGCATGATGAAGCGGAAGACGTCGCGGCCGACCCGGTCGACCACCTCGCGCAGGGTGACGAACGTCCCCGCGCGCTTCGACATGCGCACCGGCTCGCCGCCGTCGAGCAGGTTGACGAGCTGGCAGAGCTTGACGTCCAGCGCCCCGCAACCCTCTGTAATTGCTAGGACTGCCGCCTGCATGCGCTTGACGTAGCCACCGTGGTCGGCCCCCCAGACGTCGATCATGACGGGGAAGCCGCGACGGAACTTGTCGAGGTGATAGGCGATGTCAGCGGCGAAGTAGGTCCAGCTGCCGTCCGACTTCTGCAGCGGCCGATCGACCTCGTCGCCATAGCTGCTGGCGCGGAACAGCACCTGCGGCCGGGGCTCCCAGTCGTCCGGCAGCTTGCCCTTGGGAGGGTCGAGGACCCCCTCGTAGACGAGCCCGCGCTCCCCCAGAAAGCGCAGTGCGGCATCCACGCCGCCCTGCTCCACCAGGGCCCTTTCCGAGGCGATGACGTCGAAGCGGATGCCCAGCGCCGCCAGATCTTCGCGAATCAACTGCATCATCGATTCGATGGCGAAGGCGCGGAAGGCCGGCAGCCACGCTTCTTCGGGGGCCGCGAGCCAGCGGTCGCCGTCGCGCTGCAGCAGCGCCTCCGCCACCGGCACCAGGTAGTCGCCGCCGTACTGGACGGTGCCGTCCGCCCGCGCCTGATCGAACGCCTCGGGCGGCTCGGCGCCGGCGGCGATCAGCCAGCGCAGCCGCAGCGAGCGGGCCAGTGCGTCGACCTGGCCGCCGGCGTCGTTCACGTAGTACTCGCGGGTGACCTGGAAGCCGGCCTTGTGCAGCAGGCCGGCCAGCGCGTCGCCGACAACGGCGCCGCGGCCGTGGCCCACGTGCAGCGGGCCGGTGGGATTGGCGGAGACGTACTCGACGTTGATCGGCCGCCCGCCACCCAGCACCGAATCGCCGTAGCCGACGCCGGCATTCAGGATATCGACGAGCCGGGCGTGCCAGAAACCGGGGGTCAGCCGCAGGTTGATGAAGCCGGGCCCGGCAACCTCGGCGGTGGCGACGCCATCGATGGCCAGCAGCCGCTGCGCCAGCAGCACCGCCAGCTCGCGCGGCTTGCGCCTGGCGGCGCCGGCCAGCACCATCGCGGCGTTGCAGGCGAGATCGCCGTGCGCCGGATCGCGCGGCGGCTCGACGCTGATGCGCGCGGTATCGAGGCCAGCCGGCAGCAGGCCCGCGGCCGCCAGCCCCGCGACCTCGGCGGCGATCCGCTCGCGGAACCAGGAGAAGACGTTCATGAACTGCGCGACTGCACGTCGAACAGCCGGCGGTGCTCGTCGCCGGCGAAGCGGTCGGTCATGCCGGCGATATAGTCGGTGACGACGCGCGCCGTGCGCAGCGTCGCCGCCCCGTCGGTGCGCCGCCGCCACTCGGTCGGCAGGCACTCGGGCTCGGCAACAAAAAGCTGGAACAGATCCTTCACCAGGCGGCGCGCCTTGCTGGTCATGCGATTCAGCTTGTAGTGCCGGTACATGCGCTCCCGCAAGAACGCCTTCAGCGCCTTATCGTTCTGCTGCATCGCCGCGGAAAAAGCGGCAATAGGTTCGCCGGCATAGCGCACGTCCTCGGCGCTGGCGGGCCTCAGCCGGGCCACCCTGCGGCGCGTCTCGGCGATCAGATCATCGACCATCAGGCCGATCAGACGGCGCACCGATTCGTGGATCAGCCGCGACGGCTCGATGCCAGGGTAGCGGGCGCGGACGCTGGCGAACATCTCGCCCACCAGCGGCACCTCGGCCAGGTCGTCGATGCCGAACAGCCCGGCGCGCAGGCCGTCGTCGATGTCGTGGTTGTTGTAGGCGATGTCGTCGGCGAGCGAAGCGATCTGCGCCTCGGCGCCGGCGTGGGTGGCAAGCTCGAGATCGTGCTGGCTCGCATACTCGGCGATGGCCGCCGGCAGCGGCGGGCTTTCGCCTTCAGCGGCGATCAGCGGGCCGTTGTGCTTGACCACGCCCTCCAGCGTCTCCCAGGTGAGGTTGAGGCCGTCGAACTCGGCATAGCGCTGCTCCAGCGCGGTGACGATGCGCAGGCTCTGGGCGTTGTGGTCGAAGCCGCCCCACGGCACCATCATCTCCTTCAGCGCGTCCTCGCCGGCATGGCCGAACGGCGGGTGGCCGAGGTCGTGGGCGAGCGCCAGCGCTTCCGCCAGATCCTCGTTCAGCCGCAGCACCCGGCACACCGAGCGGGCGATCTGCGAGACCTCGAGGCTGTGGGTGAGGCGGGTGCGGAAGAAGTCGCCCTCGTGATTGACGAAGACCTGCGTCTTGTACTCCAGCCGGCGGAAGGCGGCGGAGTGGATGATGCGGTCGCGGTCGCGCTGGAAGCAGGACCGTACGCTGCTTTCCGGCTCGGCGTGCAGCCGCCCCCGGCTCGCCGTCGGGCTGCACGCCCACGGCGCGAGAGACTCCGCGTTCAGCATCCGCGAAAAGTACAGAACAGCGGTCGTCTCCGGCAACGGCTGTTTGCCGTTGCCTTGCCGTCGACGCGGGTTGTGCAGGTCATGGCTTTGACACCGCATCGTCAGCGGCTAAATTAGCAGAGCGGAGGGGCCGTCGCGCAGCAGCAGGAGGTGAGGAGCGAGGGTCTGGCAGTCAAATCCGCGGGTGGCATGGCACCTGACGGCCGCGCAGTGAAGCTAAATTAGCAGGGCATGGACCAAGGACGCTCCCTGAGCTGGAAAGGATAGGCGCATGGCTGCCGACCGTTCCAGTCTGCCGGCAACGAACTCATCATCTCGGCAAATGCCGCGCGGCGCGGCGCGTGCCAGGCTGATCGCCGCCGAGGGCAGCAGTCCAGATGCGGCTGCGCGTGCGCCGTCTCCGGCGGCGGCTGTTCCAGCTTCCAGTACGGCTTTTCGATCGACGACGTGCGGCGCGACGACGATCGCGAGTTCGACCGCGACGGCGTCGGCGTGCTGATCGACGAGATCTCGCTGGAGCTGTTGAAGGGTGCCGAGCTCGACTACGTCGAGGACCTGATCGCTCCTACTTCGTCGTCAAGAACCCGAACGCCACGTCAACCTGCGGCTGCGGCTCATCGTTCTCGATGTAGCCTGCCACGCAGCCACCGCTGCGTGGGCGCTGGCGCAGCGCGGTTAGGTTAAGGCATGAAGGAAACGTCACCGTGAAGAGCATCCGGTTGTTCTCCCTGGCCGCCCCCGGCGTGCTGCTGGCCGGCGGTCTTCTGCTCGGCGCCTGTGACGAGAAGGGCTCCGCCGAGAAGGCTGGCCAGGAGGCCGGCAAGAAGATCGACCAGGCGGTCGAGCAGACGCGCGAGGGGCTCGACAAGGCCAAGCAGGATGCCGCCCGCCTGCTGCAGAGCGCTGGCCAGAGGGCGAAGGACGCCGCCGAGCAGATTCGCCAGGGCTCCCGCGAGCTTGTCGAGGAAGCCGAGCGCAAGGCCGACGAGGCAACCAAACCGCCGCCGGGTCAGCAGTAGCCCCTGCGCCCCTCGCCACCCTGCGCCACCCTTGCCCGAACAATACCACCCGGGTCATTGTCGCGGTACGGGTGTGGCCCCGCGCCCCTCACCCTCCCGGTGCTACGCACCGGGCCTCTCCCTCTCCCGCAGCGCAGGAGAGGGATTCGCGGCAGGAGAGGGATCTGCGGCGGGGCAGGGGAGGCCGTGCTGCTGCAGGATCGCCTCGATCTGGCCGGCCTCGGGGATGCGCAGACGGCGCGCGTCGGCCAGCGCCAGGCCGAGCAGCCGCCCCACCTCTGCGCTGTCGCCATCGTTATTGCGATTGAGAAGCAGTAGCGCGCGCCGCGCCTGCGCCGCCGCGTGGGCGACCGAGCGTCCCTTGCCGAGATGCGCATAGAAGACCTCGGCGAAGGTGATCGCATCGGCATCGTAGACCGAGCCGTCCCAGCCGAGCGCGTTGGCGATCCCGGCGCGGACCAGCGCCTGGGTGTAGGCGGCAGCGGCGGTGCCATGCTCGGCGGTGCGGCAGGCGGACAGGAAGATCAGCGCCGGCTGCTGTGCCTCGTCGCCGAGCATGGCGGCAAGATCGCCGACCGAAGTCGGCGCGGCGCCGCCCGCCGGCGTCTCCAGGACGACGACGGGCGTGCCCTTGGCGTCGATGTCCCCGTGGCAGGAGAGGTGCAGCGCCTCCGGCCGCTCCTGCGCCAGCGTCTGGCCGAGGAAGTCGAGGGCGCCGCTCCAGCGCCGCATTCACCACGACACGGATCACCCGCAACGGATGATCCGGCGCAACCAGCGACTCCGGGCTCTGATAGCTGAACAGCGATCCCGTCTGCTCGTCCGACCCGCGCATCCGACCCCCCCCAAGAAAAACTCAGGGCCTTAGTGAATCAGATCGCCGCCGTGCCAAGTAGCAAATTTCCGCAGCCTGTTAGAGAGTTTCGAGTACGAAGCAATCGCTGCGGACCAAGCGGAAGACATCGGCCGGCTGATCCTCGATGGCACCGTCGTGCGGGTCCGCGCGATGGGGCCGCGCTGACCTCAAGACTGCTGCTTCAAAGTCGATGGGGCGCGGCCGGCGGCGCCGCGGCGGGAAGGGCGTTCAGTGCGTCCACCAAGTGGCGAGGAACAGCACGCCGCCGACCAGCCCGCCGACCAGAGTGCCGTTGATCCGCACGTACTGGAGGTCCCGCCCCACCGCCGCTTCGAGGCGGTCGGCAAGGGTGCTGGTCTCCCAGCCGCGCATGACGTCAGCGAAGAACCCGCCGACGCTGCCGCGCCACGGCTTCACCAGCCCCCGCACCACCCAGACCAGCCGCCGCTCCAGCCGCTTGCGCAGGCCCTCATCCTCCGCCAGCCGCTGGGCGAAGCGCTGCACCGCCTCGGCTATCACCCGCCGGATCTGCGAATCCCGGTCGGCGGCATCCTCCATCACCAGCCGGCGCAACTCCTCGGCCGTCCGGTCGAGCGCCTCGGCGAGCTGGCCGGAGGCGATGACGTCGCGCTTGACCGCCTCGATCCGCCGCTGGTAGCGCGGCGAGCTGCGCACGTCCTCGATCAGCCCGACCACCAGCGCGTCGAACGCCCGCCGCGCCTCGGAATCGGCCGGGGTCATCTCCTTCATCAGCGCCGTCGCCTGTTGCACCGCCAGCTTGCCGAGACCACGATCGATGGCCTTCGGCACCCACCAGGCGGTGCGGTCCTCGATCATCCGCTCCAGCCGCTCGGGGTTGTCGCTGATCCAATCGCGGGCCCGCCCGAGCATGCCGTCGAACAGCTCCTGATGGCGGCCGGCGTCGTACATTGCCTGCAGGCCGAGTGCGAACAGGCCGGCGAGATCGACGCTGGAGAGCCCGCGCAGCGCCGCCCGGCGGACGAGCCCGCCGAGGTCCCGCTCCGGCGCCGAGGCGACGAGCGCCGAGACCGCCTGCGTTGCCCGCTCCCCGACCAGGGCGGCGTGCTCGGGAGCGGCGAGCCAGCGGGCGAACATCAAGGTGAGGTCGGCCTGGCGAAGCCGGGCAGCGACGGTGGTCGGCTCCAGGAAGTGATTTTCGACAAAGCGCGCCAGCCCGCGGGCTATGCGCTCTTTGTTGTTGGGGATGACGCCGGTGTGCGGAATGGGCAGGCCCAGCGGCCGGCGGAACAGCGCGGTGACGGCGAACCAGTCGGCAACCCCGCCGGCGGTTCCGGCTTCCGCGGTCCTTCGCACCAGCAGCGTCCAGAAATCCGGTTGCGGGTCGAGAAAGGTCGCGGCGAACAGCATCACCGATCCCAACAGCAGGCCGGTGGCGATCAGCCGCTGCCGCGAGGAGTCGCGATCTGCGCTGTCGGCGGGTAAGGACAAGGACATTCTCCCGTGGGAAGCCGGACGGCGCGGCACTTTAGCCGACGCCGGCGGCCGCGTCCCCGCCCACCCGCGGACGGTTGTCAACGGGCTTGCGCTCGGCAGGCAAATCGGCTTTGCTGCGCCGCGCAATGCAGCCGGGAGGAAGCGGGCATGCCCGAGGTCGGACGCTGGGTCGTCGGGTTCATGGTGACGGTGATTGGCCTGTTCGCACTCGTGCTCGCTTCGCGTACAGGCGATCCGGTCATGTACTATACCGGCATCGGCTTCTTCATTGCCGCCGTCCTGTTCAATTTCCTGCTAATCAAACAGGCATACGACGAACCATCCCATCACTGAGCCGCTTGCGGCCGTGCAGAATGACTGGAATCCCCGGGTCTACGGCACATTCCTGTGGGAGCGGCTTCGTCCGGCGATCGACCTGCTCAATCGCGTCGATCTTTCGGTGCCGATGGTCATCTACGACCTTGGCTGCGGCGCTGGCCAACTCACCCGCCGGCTCGCGGCGCGCTGGCCGTCGGCACGCGTCAGCGGCATCGATGCGTCGCCGGCGATGCTGGCGGAAGCGCACCGGGATGATCCCAACAGCACGATCAGCTGGATCGAGGCGGATATCGCCGAATGGGAGCCGGAAAAGCCGGCCGACCTGATCATCTCCAATGCCGCGCTGCACTGGCTGGATGGGCATGCGGCGCTGCTGCCGCGGCTGATCGGCTACCTGCGCCCCGGCGGCGTGCTGGCGGTGCAGATGCCGCGCAACCACGGCGAGCCGTCGCACACCTCGATCTATGAGACCGTCGCCGCCGGGCCGTGGCGCGACAAGCTGCTGCCGCTGCTGCGGCGGCGGCCGGTGGCGGCGCCGGAGGTCTACTTCGAGCTGCTGCTGCCGCTGGTCGGCTCGGTGGACATCTGGGAGACGATCTACCTGCACAACCTGCCGGGCGAGAACCCGGTGGTCGAATGGACCAGCGGCACCGGCTTGCAGCCGGTGCTGCAGGCCCTGGAGGGCCAGGAGCGCGCCGACTTCCTCGCCGCCTACAGCGCCCGCGTCGCCCAGGCCTACCCGCCGCGCCCGAGCGGCACCACCCTCTTCCCCTTCCGCCGCCTGTTCGTGGTGGCGACGCGATAGCTCCCGGCCGCAGCCGATTGCCGCGCAGTGTCAGTTCGAATGGCCCGCTACGTCACATTCGCTCCTTTGTGAAATCATCTCCGTAGAGGGTTGATGTTCCAGGCGCTGGTTAACGACGACGCCTCCGCCGCCCGCACCGAAAGCGCGGTGCATAGCGTGATGCTGTCGCTGCCCCGCTGCGATCCTTCTTGATTCAGCAGGCGTTTAGTCTAGGCCGCCGCGGTCAACGTCATCAATAACGCCGGCGCGTAAGTCAGCACGCAGGAGCGCACGGACGCCAACGGCCGAACGCGAGATTGACGTCATCATCGAGACCGTGCGTCATGATATTGCAATCCAAATGGCGCGGCCCGGCACCCAGCTTAATCGGGCCCTCGGTGCCGCCAACCGGCCGATCGTGAGCAGGTAGGGTACATCGCGCCGACGGCACCGGAAGGCGTCACTGTCGATCAGCGTCGTTGCGGGGTCGCCGGCATAGACGGCGCCAGAGCCGATCGGCCGCTGGTACGGCTACGCCAGCGCCGCTGAACTGATGGATGCTCATAGGTAGGGCCCCCAAGCGAGCAGCGTTCAGGGCGAACGTTCCCCACTTTTCCGAGCCGGCGGCGACACCGCGTGCTTCATCGTTTCCGAGGAAGGTCTGGAATGCGCAGATCGAACTGGGCGAGGCGGCCGAACTCGGCAAGCTTGCCTGCCCAAGTGGTTTGGCCGGCAGCACCGGCAAGCGTGTTCCAGCAGACGCCCGGGCTATAGATGATATCCCGCAGCCGAATAAGCCGAGGCAGATCGTTATCCACGCTCCACGGCCCGTAGCCGGCCCGCAACGCCGCAGAGACGAACGTACCTATGGCCACGCCGTGGGCGCAGTCCGACCCATACGGCTCAGAGCCGCCGGCCCCAACGGTGCCAGTCCAATACGCTGGCCAGAAGGCTGTGTTGGCGCCGCCGACAGGATGAGGAAACTTGCGGATGTGCTGATAAATCGATGCCCCGTTCCAGTAGGGAATGCCAGCGTGGGAGATGGCGGCGCAGATAGCGTCAGCCTGTGCCCGGATGGTAGCGGTGCTGCCCTCGGTGCGCAGATAGAGGGCGAGCTTCGCCCAGTGCGACGCAATGTGGAGGACGCTTCGATAAATATTCGCGTTAATACCCCGCGTATACCACTTCGACCAGATGTTGTCTTCGAGGAACGCCTGTACCGCCGCCCACCGCTCGGCATAGGCGAGGATGTTCTTGGTGGGCAGAAGCAGGTCCGGGGCGAACCGCCAGCAGTATATCTCGTTGAGCGAAGTCTCGGCGCCGCCGTAGTAGGCGCTATACCAGCCTTTGTAGCCGCCGGCGACGGGCACCGCGATATCGATGAGGGACTGGAGATAAAAGTATGCGCGGCCGTAATACGCGGCTTTGCCGGTCGCTTCGCCCATTGCGGCGTTGCCGACCACACCAAGGCCAAGCGTGTAGTGATCAAACGAGTCGTTCGTGATGTACTTGCTGAAGGAGGCCAGATCGGCGGAAAGTGAATACTTCGCCTCCCACCATTCAGGCGGACGGATTGCGATCTGCGGCGGTAGCGCTAAGGCGGCGGCACCGCCGGTGAATTGATGGATGCTCATTGACAGGAAGCCCATGCCCCATTGGCTGCGAGGTACGGCAGGATCTCGCCTGCGTGAGCAGGTCGTCGCTCTTGCCATCGAGGCAAACTCACGGCACACCTGCCTCCTCCAGCCACAACCATCCCTGCTGGCTGTTGCGGGGGTCGCTCGATGGGTCGTTGCCGATGAAGTCATTGCACTCGCTCATGAACAGCGAGTAACCGAAATCCTTCATCCGCTGCTAGCCACCGAACCTGTTAGGTTCCCCAAAGTTGTAGCTCCCAGTGGAAGCCGATGCTGACGTTCGACCAGTCCATCGGCGCCCCTGCCGCCTCAAAGCCTGCGGAACCGCACGTCAGCTAGGGGCGTTGGGCGCGAGGTGACTGTGGAAAACAGGACGATGTGCGTGTTTGGCGCCGCTGCACGCATGAGGTTGTAGATGCCTCGGGCGGCTCCCGAAATGGCTCGCCGCGCATCCAGCGCAGATGTTGTGTACGCTCATTTCGGCGGGCGGTCCTATTTCACCAGCGACCGCAGCGCGTAGAGCAGATCCAGCGCTTCGCGCGGGGTGAGGCGGTCGGGGTCGATCTGGCGCAGCCGGTCCTCGACCGCCGACGGCTTCGGCGGCGGGCGGCGGGCCGCGGCGAACAGCGGCAGGTCGTCGGCGAGGCGGGTGACCGCCGAGGACTGCTCGCCTTTCTCCAGCATCTGCAGCACCTGCTCGGCGCGCTCGACCGCGGCCTCCGGCAGCCCGGCCAGCTTGGCGACGTGGATGCCGTAGGAGCGATCGGCGGCGCCGGGCGCCACCTCGTGCAGGAACACGACGTCGCCGCGCCACTCCTTGATGCGCATCGTCTGGCAGGCGAGGCCGGGCAGCTTGGCGGCGAGCGCGGTCAGCTCGTGATAGTGGGTGGCGAACAGGGCGCGGCAGCGGTTGACGGCGTGCAGGTGCTCGACGACCGCCCAGGCGATCGACAGGCCGTCGAAGGTGGCGGTGCCGCGGCCGATCTCATCGAGGATGACGAAGGCGCGCGGCCCGGCCTGGTTGAGGATGGCGGCGGTCTCGACCATCTCGACCATGAACGTCGAGCGGCCGCGGGCGAGATCGTCGGCGGCGCCCACCCGTGAGAACAGCCGGTCGACGACGCCGATGCGCGCCGCCTCCGCCGGCACGAACGAGCCCATCTGCGCGAGCAGCACGATCAGCGCGTTCTGCCGCAGGAAGGTGCTCTTGCCGGCCATGTTGGGGCCGGTCAGCAGCCAGATGCGCCGCTCGGCATCGAGGGTCAGGTCATTGGCGACGAAAGCGGCATCGCCCGTCGCCGCCATCGCCGCCCCGACCACCGGGTGGCGGCCGCAGGTGATGGCAAGCTCCGCTGCGTCGCTCACCACCGGCCGCGTCCAGCGGCAGAGCACCGCGACCTCGGCCAGCGCCGCTGCGAGGTCGAGCGCTGCCAGCGCCGCGGCGGTGCGGGCGAGGGCGTCGGCGCGGGCCAGCACCGCGGCGCAAAGCTCCTCGAAGATCGCGAGTTCCAGCGCCAGCCCCGGGTCGCCGGCGCGGGCGATGCGACCCTCCAGCTCGCCCAGCTCGACCGTCGCGTAGCGCTGGGCGCCGACCATCGACTGACGCAGGATGAACGGCGAGCCGGGGCCCGCCGGCAGCTTCTCGGCGTGCTTCGCCGGCACCTCGACGTAGAAGCCCAGCATGTTGTTGTGGCGGATCTTCAGGGTGGCGATACCGGTCTCGCCGACGTAGCGGGCTTCCAGCCCGGCGACCAGCTTGCGGCCGTCATCGCGCAGCCGGCGCAGCTCGTCGAGCTCGTCGCGGAAGCCGCCGGCGACGAAGCCGCCATCGCGGGCATTCATCGGCAATTCCGGGGCCAGTGCTTTCGTTAATAGCGGGATCAGCTCGAGCTCGCACGCAAGGGCAGCGGCGAGGCCGGCCAGCGGCGGCGGCGGCCCGCCGATGCCGGCGGCAGCGATCAGCGCCTGCAGCGCGCCGGCTGCGCTCAGCGCGTCGCGCACCGCGGCGAGATCGCGCGGCCCGCCGCGCCCCAGCGACAGCCGTCCCAGCGCCCGCTCCAGGTCGGGGCAGCGGCGCAGCAACGCGCGCGCCTCGGAGCGCAGGGGCTCGTCCTCGGCGAAGATGCCGACGCAGTCGAGCCGCCGGTCGATGCGCTGCGGATCGGTCAGCGGTGCCGCCAGCCGCGCCAGCAGCAGCCTTGCGCCGCCGCCGGTGACGGTGCGGTCGAGGACGGCGAGCAGGCTGCCGCGCCGCTCGCCGGCAAGGGTGCGGGTGAGCTCCAGGTTGCGCCGCGTCGCCGCGTCGATCTGCATCACCGCGCCTTCGGTCTGCCGGCGCGGCGCTGCGATGCGCGGCAGCCGGCCCTTCTGCGTCAGCTCGACGTATTCGACCAGCGCCCCCAGCGCCGCCACCTCCGCCGCCGAGAAGGCGCCGAAGGCGTCCAGCGTCTCGACGCCGAACAGCGCCTGCAGCCGCCGCCGGCCGACCGCCTCGCCGATGCGCCCCACCGGCAGCGGCGTTGCCCGCTCGCGCCAGTCGGCGATACCGGGCAGGGCCATGGCCGCTTCGGACAGCAGCAACTCGCCCGGCTCGATGCGCGCCAGCGCCGCCGGCAGCGCGGACAGCGCCAGCGGCTGCGCATGCAGATCGCCGGTCGAGATGTCGAGCCAGGCGAGGCCGAGGCCGGCGGCGGTCTCCGCCAGCGCCGCGAGGTAGTTGGGCTGGCGCGCGTCGAGCAGGCTGTCCTCGGTCAGCGTGCCGGGGGTGATCACCCGCACCACCGCGCGGGCGACGATGCTCTTGGCGCCGCGCTTCTTCGCCTCGGCCGGATCCTCGGTCTGCTCGCACACCGCGACCTTGAAGCCGGCGCGGATCAGCCTTGCGACATAGCCCTCGTGGCTGTGCACCGGCACCCCCGCCATTGGGATGTCCTCGCCCTCGTGCTTGCCGCGGTGGGTGAGCGCGATGTCGAGCGCCGCCGCCGCCTTGACCGCATCGTCGAAGAACAGCTCGTAGAAATCGCCCATGCGGTAGAACAGCAGGCAGCCCGGGTGCTGCCGCCGGATCTCGTGGTACTGCGCCATCAGCGGCGTTGCCGCCGGCGGGGCGGTGGCGGCAGGCGCGGGGTGGGACGGCGGGCGGGCGTCGGACACGGGCTGCGGCGGGTCAGCGGGAGTGAAGGCGGCAGACTAGCGGAGGCGGTGCGCGGCAGAAAGGCCGGGCATCGTCGCGGCCGATGCGGCAAGATGCGCAAAACGGAGGGCGGCAATGCCGGACGAGCTGAACGAGAGTGACTATCCGACCGAAGTCGTGGGCCTGTTCGCCGATCGCGACAGCTTCGAGCGGGCGGTGGAAGCGCTGCTGGCGAGCGGCTTTGCGCGGCCCGACCTCAGCGTGCTGGCGTCGCACGAATCGCTCGATGCCGCCGGCCGGCCCGGCAAGCCGTGGCGGGAGGCGCTGCTGGCGATGGTCGGCGACCTCAAGTACGAGGGGCCGCTGGTGGCGTCCGGCGCCATCTTCCTCGCCGGCGGGCCGCTGGCGGCAAGCATTGCAGCGGTCATCGGTGCCGCCGTCGGCGGCGTCGCCGTCAAGGATGTGCTGGAGGAGGTCACCGCCCAGCCGCACACCGCCGACTTCGCCCGCTCTCTCGCCGCCGGCAGCGTCATCCTATGGGCGCGGGTGGCGGACGCGGCGGCCGGGGCGCGAGCCCGCGAGATCATGACGTCGAGCGGCGCCACCAACGTGCACGCCACCCGCCGCGATGCATCCGCCGGCGCGCCAGCCCGGTCCGGCCGGCGCTAGGGCGCGCGCGTATCGGCCAGGCGAGTGACGGGCGGAGGCTTCGGCGGGCTTTTGGCAGCGGGGGTTCGGGAGGGGCGACGGCCGGGACGACCCCGGCCATCTGATGTGCAGTTAGAGCTTGGTGGCGTCGATCATGCGGTCGCGGGAGCGGGCGATGTGAGCCGGCGGCACCATCGCCTTGCGGTGCCCGCTCCACTTCTGCATGGCGAGGCGCAGCGCGCCTTTGAGCCGGGCAAGCGGATCGTCGGTCGGCGTGTGCGCAATGCTGGTGCCGGTGCGGACCAGCGGCATGACCGAAATTGCCTTCAGCGCGGTGGCGCGCAGTTCATCGAAAACACTCGGATCGGATCGGGTCATCGTCATCGTCAGACCTCGCAGGTTAGGGGTAACTGCCCTTGCAGCAGGTCCTCCCAAGTCACCTTTCCTGTAAACTCGTCTTCGGCGCTGCCTCTTGGTGGCGCGCCGTCGCTCCATAAGCCTGGGGAGGCTGGAGAGCCGGTTCAAGCCAGAATGCTGCGCTGCAGCATCATCGCGTTGTATATTTGCAACATCGATTCCCGGCACCCGGAAGGTGAAAAATAGCCCTGGGTGCTGTGGCCGGCGGGCGCCGAGCCTGCCGACAGAGCCGCACGCCGACGCTGGGGAGGGGGAAATGAACAAGGAAGAGACGCTGGCCCTATGGCAGCAGGGCAAAGACGCCTGGAACGCCTGGGCGCAACAGATGCTCGCCCACCGCGCCGAGATGGAGCAGGACGGGACGTGGGCAGCGCGCCAAGGCCACTTCGTTGACGAAGATGTCCCGGAAAACAAGGCCACCGCCGTCTGGATGCGAGCGGCCGTGGCCGACTTCGCTGGGCAGGTGTTCGACGACAGCGCGGATTTCTCCGGCTTTCTCTTCGCCGGTTCTGCCCTCTTCTACGGGGCCAGGTTTAAGAAATACGCGTCGTTCAACGGCGCGACGTTCAGCGGAAACGCGTGGTTCCCTGGCGCGGTGTTCAGCGGCTACGTGTCATTCATTGGCGCGACGTTTAGCAGAAACGCGGGGTTCGGGAACGAACAGTTTATCAGCACGATCGGAGAAGACAGTATAGTTATCGGCGAGCCGTTCGACGGCGCGACGTTCAGCGGAACTGCGTGGTTCGACGGCGCGACGTTCAGTGGAAACGCGCGGTTTGACAGCGCGACGTTTATCGAAGACGCGCGGTTCGTCATGGCGACGTTCAGCGGAGACGCATCGATCCGCACCGTAACGTTCAACGGAGACGCGGAATTCTTCGGCGCGAGGTTCATCGGAGACGCGGGGTTCCAGACGGTGACGTTCAGCGGAAACGCCCCCTTCCACGGCGCGATGTTCAGCGGAGACGCCGACTTCCATGGCGCGATGTTCAGCGGAGACGCGGAGTTCTTCGGCGCGATCTTCATCGGGGACGCAAGATTTTGCAGCACGACGTTCAGCCGAAATACGCATTTTATCCACGCGTTGTTCCTCGAAAGCGCGGGGTTCGTGCAGGCGACTTTCAAAGGATACACGGACTTCGCCAGGGTCTGGTTCCGAGGGCTCGCCGATTTTAGCGCAGCTCAAGGCGAGCGGGCATTTTCGCTGGAAGGAGCCTCCTTCGCCGAGGTACCCAACTTTATCCAGGCGCACTTCTCGGAAGCCCCACGGCTGGACCATGTGTCGATTCCGGAAGTGGGTGGGATTGCGCGGTTTCTGCTGCCGATGCTGTCCGGCATTGACGCCGATCCCGACCTGTCCGCGCGCTATCGCGCGCTGAAGCGGCTGGCTATCGAGGCGCACGATCAGGCCCGAGAGCTGGACTACTCCGCCAACGAACTGAAGGCGTTGCGCGGCCATCCGGACAGCCTGCTGCCGTGTCCGCTCAACCTCCTGCGCAAGGATAAGCATGGGAAGCGCCTGCCGCTGTGGCCGGGTGGGACGCTCGGAACGGCGCGCTACTGGTTCGGCCTCGGCTACGAGGCGTTGTCGAATTTCGGCCGTTCGATGGTGCTGCCGCTGGTCTGGTGGGGGGTGGCGACGGTTGGCTTCGCCTGGGCGTACCTTGCGCACGCCGTTGCTGGAGTTAAGTGCGCGGCCGGCGGCAGCGACAGCACGCCGTGGAGTGCGGCGCTCGGGCTTTCCATCCGCAAGGCGCTGCCGTTTGCCGGCATCGCGTCGAGCGAGAAGCTGAGCCAGATCTATGCCTGCCTCTACGGCATCCACGGGCAGGCGGGCCGCCTCACCGGGCTGCCGGACCGTTTCACCCCGGTCATTCCCGATGCCGTCGATTACCTCGGCATGGGGCAACTGGTGCTGTCGATCCTGCTGCTGTTCCTGTTCCTGCTGGCGGTGCGCAGCCACTTCCGCATCCGCTAGCTCCGCTCCGGCCACCTCGCATGGTCGCCAAGGCGGCGCGGAATCCTGGCGGGTCGGGCGTCCTGCCGCAGCCGCCTTGCAACCTGCCTATGAACGCAGGCAGCCGGCGGCGGCCGCTTGGGTTAGAAGTGATGCTGGCGGGCGGTGGTTGGTGCGTTCGCCTGCGACGGCCTCATCCGGGCGCATCGCGGCGGGTTTGGCGGGACGGCATCGGCCGCACCCGGCAAACTGCGGCATCTTTCCGGCGGTAGCGCCCGGCTTTTGCGGTCACCACGACCGGCTGTCTCCAACAATATGCATGCAGAAACGGCACCAGCGTTCGTGCTGAGGCACAGATGAACGCGCTGGCAATCTGCGCGCGGCGACGGGCGCTGCTTCCCGTCAGCCGCACCTAGTCTCGGGCGTCACCTCTTACTCACCAGGAAGAAAGGCGTTTCGGCTCGCGCCGCCACGGGCGCGGGAATGGGAGACTCTTAGTTCCGACAGGAGGAAATATGGCCACTCTACAGATCAACGAGCTGCGTTTGACCGGCGTCAGCGCCGATGACGTCGTCGACGGCGCGGCGAAGGTGCAGATGACCCTCGCCGAGCGCGAGAAGCTGGCGCACGTCCCGACCGAGGGTGTCCAGGGCCCGGCGGGTCCCAAGGGCGACAAGGGCGATATCGGCGCCGACGGTCCGGCCGGTCCGACAGGTCCTGCGGGCGCGACCGGGGCGACCGGACCCGCCGGGCCACAGGGGCCGCGCGGCGAGACCGGCGACACCGGCCCGGCGGGCGCGAAGGGAGACCGGGGAGACAAGGGCGATACCGGCGCCCAGGGTCCCGCCGGCCCAAGCGGGCCGCAGGGACCCGCCGGCGCGACGGGGGCTACCGGCGCTACGGGCGCGACCGGCGCGAAGGGTGCGACCGGGGCCACCGGCCCGGCGGGTGCTGCCGGGGCGAAGGGTGACAAGGGCGATACCGGCGCCCAGGGTCTCGCCGGCCCGACCGGCCCGCAGGGTCCTGCCGGTGCGACCGGTGCCACCGGCACCGCGGGCACGGCCGGCGCGAAGGGTGATAAGGGCGACACCGGCGCAACCGGCGCTCAGGGCCCGGCCGGCCCGGCCGGTCCCGCCGGCTCGGCGGCGGTCACCCGGGCAACCCAGACGGCCTCCGGTACCGCGCCGGACGTCGATGTGGTGATGGTCAAGAACACGGCGGCGATCACCGTCAACCCGAATATCAACCTGGAACGCAAGGCGCAAACCTTCCGGCTGACCGGCATTGGAGACGTGACGATCGCCGGCGTGATGGGCCAGACGATCGCCGGCGCTGCCTTTACCGTCACCCCCGGCTCCGATACCTCGCCTGTCTGCGTCACTCTGGTCCGCAATCCGGACCTGGAGACGCAGTGGCTCCGGGTGAATCGCTGATGTCGGTGCATCAGTTCATGGATGCTCGGGGGTCATCCCCGAGCATCCCGACCCTGCGCGGTCGCCCCCAGGTGATCGGCGGGACCATCCGCACCGACACCGGGCAGATCATGCGCGGTGCCACCATGGACATCCGCTGGCAGGCAAACCCGCCATGCAACCAGCAGGCGGTCTGGAACAACTACCGGTCTCTTGGCCTCAACCTCGTCCGCCTCGACGTGAAGACGGACGCGGACGGCGCCGGTCGGGCGGTGGCAAACCAGATCCCGTTCCTCGACGCCGCCGTCGACTGTGCGGCCAGGGCGCGCATGTATGTGATGCCGCTCGTCTCGGTGGACCCGGGCAGCTACAACCTCGCCCAGCTCACCTCCTTCTGGTCCGTGGTTGCCGACCGCTACAAAGACCGGCCGCACGTCTTCTACGAAATGACCAACGAGCCGGTCAGCGGCGGCGGCTACTGGGGCGCGGCCAACCATTGGACGGCGGAAAAGCTGACCGACCTGCGGGGCGTCTACGACATCATGCGGGCGGCGGCGCCGGCAACCCATATCGTGCTGTTTTCCACAGCCAATCTCGCGCCCAACGCCACGAGCTGGCGTGCTGTTCCGCAGGGCTTCGAGGCGGCAGGGGGGCAGATGGATTGGGCGAACGTCAGCATCGGCTTCCACTACTACGGGGGGACCTACAAATTCGGTGACCCCAACGGCTTCGGCGGCATCAATCAGATGCGAGCCTGGGGCTACAACATGTTCATGAGCGAATGCAATGACTTCATCGGCGATGGTCCGTCGAACGACCCTCGTAACAAGCAGCAGGTGTGGGGCTGGCTGGAAGAGGCGCAGGTATCGTGGGTAAACCTTGACGGCAAGGCCGGCAACGTCAACACCCAGATCATCCCGGAAATCCTCCCCTACCTGGCATCCATCGGCCGCGCCCTGCCAGTCGAATAACTTTCGATCGGACGGGCGGCCTCGGCTTCGCGGCACTGCAAGGCAATCTGGATCGCTTCGCCTCCGGCTCGCGATGATGGCGGGTCAACCGTATTCGTCATCGCGAGGCGGGCGGGGGGCCCGCCGCGGCGATCCAGACCTGCGCCCGCCAAGCTGATATTCTCAGCCGCAATCCCCTTGCCGGAATGCGTTGCAGCAAGCGCAACGACGCTCATCGCCAGACCGTGACGTTCAGCGCGTGACGTGCGGCTGGACCCCATCACTTCCCCGACTACACGGCGCTGCGCCAGTAGGGCGGGATGCGGAAGTGGGCGTGCAGCTCCTCCTCCTCGGTTTCCGCCAACTCGGCGCCACCGGCAAAGCGCGGCGCATTGCGCAGCTCGCTTTCCACCACGTCCGTCCGGTATCCGCCGAGGCCGCCGTCGTAGCTCAGCCTCGCCCACGGAATGGTGTAGGCCTCCTGGCCGAAATCGAGAAACGTGCCGAACGACACGACGACATAGACAACTTTGCCGGTCTGCCGATCGATGAGGAAGCGCTCGACGGCACCGATGGCGGTGCCGTCCGCGTCATAAACGGCAATCCCCTCGACGCGGTCGCTGCCGATGAGACGGCTCGAAGGCTGCTCCGTTGCCCCGGTCATGATGCGCTTTCCTTCACCCGCGGCTGGCTGTTACGGCGGGACGGAGGGTCTTTAACTCCCTCCGTCCGATTCTCGACTCAATCCAGGAAGCCGATGGAGATCCAGGGCACCGCCGCGACGACGATCAGGCCGACGAGCAGGGCGACCATGTAGCCGATGATCGGCCTTACCCCCAGATCCGGACTGATCCGGCTGATGGCGCAGGCGGCGTAGTAGCCGACGCCGAAGGGCGGGGCGAACAGGCCCATGCCCATGGCGAGGATGACCACCATCGAATAGTGCACCTCGTGCACGCCGACCGTCCGGGCGATGGGGAACAGCAACGGGCCGAACAGGACGATGGCCGGGATCCCCTCGAGGACACTGCCGAGGATGATGAAGGCAATGATCGAAACCGCAAGGAAGCCGACGGCCCCGCCGGGAAGATTGCCCATGACGGCCGCCAGCTCGCGGGAGAAGCCGGACTGGGTGAGCGCCCAGGCCATGCCGGTTGCCGCGCCGATGATCAGCAGGATCGCGCCTGACAGCGATGCAGTCTCCACCAGCATCGGCGCCAGCCGCTTCCAGTTGAACTGGCGATAGATGAAAAGCCCGGCGATGATGGCGTAGACGATGCCGATGGTGGAAACCTCGGTCGCCGTCGCGACGCCTTCGATGACCGCCGCGCGGATGATGAAGGGCAGGGCGATCGCCGGAATGGCGATGAGGAACAGCCGACCGATCTCGCCCCAGCCGACGCGGCGGACGTGGGAAAGGTCTTCATGCCGGTAGCGGAGCCAGACGACGAAGCATAGCGCGACGGCGAGAACGACGGCCGGCAGCATGCCGCCGGTGAACAGCGCGGTGATGGAAACGCCGGTGACAGAGCCGATGGTGATGAGGACGATGCTGGGCGGGATGGTCTCGGTCTGGGCGCCGGTTGCCGCCAGCAGGGCGACGAGATCGCCCGGTTTGGCGCCTCGCTCCTTCATCTCCGGAAACAGCACCGGCGCGATCGCCGCCATGTCCGCCGCCTTCGAGCCGGAAATGCCGGAGACCAGGTACATGGCGCCGATCAGGACGTAGGACAGGCCGCCGCGCACGTGGCCGAGCAGGCTGGCGAGGAAGCCGACCATGGCGCGCGCCATCCCGGTCATCTCGATCAGCAGCCCGAGGAAGACGAACAGCGGCACCGCCAGCAGGATGAGGTGGGACATGCCCTCGTCCATGCGGCCGACGACGACGATCATCGGCGTCGTCGTCGTCAGCGCCAGGTAGCCGAAGGTGGCGAGGCCGAAGGAGAAGGCGATCGGCACGCCGGCGAACACCGCCGCGGCGACGATGCCGACGAAGAAGATGAGCAGGTTGAGATTGCCGAGACCCTTGAGCACCGGCTGCAGGGCGATCAGCACGGCGATGATGGCGCCGATCAGCACCGCCGAGGCGATGATCAGCTTCCAGTCGCCGACCCGCAGCAGGCGGAGCAGGACGGTGAGGATCATCAGCGCCGAGCCGATGGGCAGCGCCGCAGCCCGCCAGGTATTGGTGATCTCCAGGGCGGGGGTGGTGATGAACAGCTCTTCCTCGGCGAAATGGTAGGCGGGCCCGACGATCAGCAGCAGGAAGGTGAGGGCGGCGACCACCGCCAGCATGTCGAGGAATGCCTGGATCTTCGGCGAGGCCATGGCGACAAAGGCGGTCATGCGCATGTGCTCGCCGCGCCGCAAGGCGACGACCGAGCCCAGCATCGCCAGCCACAGGAACAGGATCGAGGCGAGCTCGTCCGACCAGATGATCGGCTCGTGAAAGACGTAGCGGCCGATCACGCCGGCGAGCAGCACGCCGATTTCGGCGACCACAAGCAGGGCAGCCGGGATCTCGACGAGATAGCGGAGCGCGGTATCGATGGGGGCCGACCAGTGCCGCGCTCCCGGCCCGGTCCCCGCGGCCAGTTCGGCCGCGCCGATGCCTTCGATCTTCATGGCGGTCAAGCCAGCGGGCCGGTGTACTTCTCAAGCGTGCTCCAGGCCTCGTCGCCAAACTTGGCCTTCCAGTCCTTGTAGTACGTTGTCTTCCCCAGCGTCTCGCGGAAGACTGGGCGGTCGACGTCGTTGAAGGTCAGCCCCTTCGCCGTCAGGTCGTTGCGCAGCGAGATGCTCAGCTTGGCGATGTCTTCCCGCTGCTCAATGGCGGACTTGTCGACCTCACGGATGATCACCTCCTTGATGTCCGCGGGAATGCTCTCCCAGACGCGGCGGTTGGCAAGGATCCAATAGCCGTCCCAGGTGTGCCCGGTCATGCTGCAGAACTTCTGCACCTCGTAGAGGCGGGTCGTGTAGATGATCGGCAGGGGATTTTCCTGGCCCTCGACGATCTTGGTCTGCAGCGCCGAATAAAGTTCGTTGAAGTTGATCGGCGCCGGGCCGGCGTCGAACGACTTGAACAGGGAGGTCAGGATCGGTGAGGGTGGGACGCGGATCTTGAAGCCCTTGAGGTCGGGGGGCACGTTAATCGGCCGGGTCGACGAGGTGATCTGCCGGAAGCCGTTGTCGTAGACCTTGAACGGGGCAATGATACCGACCTTGGCAATTTGCCCGCGTACGTAGCTGCCGAGCTCGCCGTCCATCGCCGCCCACACCGTGGCATAGTCCGGGAACGCGAAGCCGGTGTTGAGAATTCCGGCGGCAGCCGAGAGGGTCGAGAGAATGGACGAGGAAAGGTTGAAGAAGTCGACGCCGCCGCTGCGCACCTGCGATAGGAGATCGGTATCGGAGCCGAGCTGATTGGCGGGGAACAGCTTGATGTCCACCCTGCCGTTCGTTGCCTCGCGGATACGGTTCAGCGCCTCCTGCTGGCGGAGGTTGATGGGGTGGGTCGGATCCTGCCCGGTTGCCCATTTGAAGTTGAACTCGGCGTCGGCCGATGCTCTTCGGTTGGTAATGCCGCACAGGGGGAGAGCGGTGCCCGCCACCAGCCCGGTCGTCAGAAGAGTTCGCCGCGAGATCTTCCATCCTCGAAAGTCACCCATCCGTTTCACTCCCTCATCATTCTTGATTTCTGCTTGATGACGAACTCAAGACCAACGTCGCCCTCACGAAGCTTTTCTGCCGTTGAGGGCCTTGTAGGCGCGAATGACCTGGCTGTCGTCGGCGCTGCCGCCGCCGCTGCCGGAGGTGGCGAGGAACATCTGGTGGGCGACCGCCGCCAGCGGCAGCGCCGCCTTGCTGTCGCGCCCCGCCTGCAGCACGATGCCGAGGTCCTTGACGAAGATATCGACGGCGCTGGTCACTTCCGGTGCGTCCTGCAGCATTCGCGGCCCGCGGTCCTTCAGCATCCAGCTCGACGCCGCCGAGCCGGAGACGATCTCCAGCAGCACCTCCATATCGACGCCGACCTTCCCGGCGAGCGAGAAGGCTTCGGCGGCGACGGCGATGTGCACGCCGCAGAACAGCTGGTTGACCGTCTTGACCATCGCCCCTTGCCCGGGGCTCTCGCCAACATGGTAGACCTTGTCGCCCATTGCCGAGAGCACCGGCTTTGCCGCGGTGAACGTGTCCGCAGGGGCCGCCGCCATGATGGTGAGCGTCCCGGCGGTTGCGCCCACCGTGCCGCCGGAGACCGGGGCATCGACGAAGCGCCGGCCGGCAGCGATGATGCGGCCGGCGATTTCTTCGACCGCTGACGGCGGACAGGTCGCCATCAGCACGACGATGCCGTTCGCCGGCAACGCCTCCAGCCCGCCGCCATCGAACAGGATCGACGTCGCCTGGGCTGCATTCACCACCATCAGCACCAGGGCGTCGGCACCGCTGGCCGCGTCGGCGACGGTGGACGCCGGTGATCCTCCAGCCGCCACCAGGGCCTCGACAGGGCCGGGCCGGACGTCGAAGCCGCGAACGTCGAAACCGCGCGCGGCGAGGTTCTTCGCCATGGGCAGCCCCATGGACCCGAGACCGATGAAGCCAACCGAAGTCATGGAAAGGAACCCATCAGGTTCTGACCTTGCTATCCGAGCCGGAGAGCCGCTGCCGGACCGGTAGCGGCAGAGGCTCCGGTATTCCTACAGCCACCCGCTGATGCTCTTTGCCATCTCCTCGGCCGAGATGCCGTAGCGATCGTGCAGCGTCGGCAGGGCTCCGGCATCGAGGAACGCATCCGGCAAGCCGATCTGGCGGAAGGGTGGCGCCACGCCGGCGCTCAGCAGCAGGGTGGCAACCGCCTGCCCGAGGCCGCCGATGACCGAATGGTTCTCGGCAACGACCACCAGCCGGCCGTTCCGCGAGGCGTGCTGAAGGATCGTCTCCTCGTCGAGCGGCTTGACCGTCGGGGAGTGCAGGATGGCGACCTCGATGCCCTGGCTGCGCAACGTCTCGGCGGCCTCGATGGCGCGCATGGTCATGAACCCGCACGAGATGATCAGCGCGTCCTTCCCGTCGCACAGCAGCTTCGCCTTGCCGAGCTCGAAGCGGTAATCGAACTTGTCCAGCACCAGCGGGACGTTGCCGCGCAGCAGGCGCATGTAGACCGGGCCTTTGTGATCGGCGATGGCCGGCACCGCCTGCTCGATGTCAAGTGCGTCACACGGATCGACGACCGTCAGGTTCGGCATGGCGCGGAAGATCGCGAGATCGTCGGTCGCCTGGTGACTGGGGCCGTAGCCGGTGGTGAGCCCGGGCAGGGCGCAGATGATCTTGACGTTCAGCTTCTCCTCGGCAATGGCAAGGCAGATGAAGTCGTAGGCGCGGCGCGACGCGAACACGGCGTAGGTCGTGGCAAACGGCAGGAAGCCTTCCCGAGCCATGCCGGCCGCGGCGCTCATCAGCAGCTGTTCCGCCATCCCCATCTGGTAGTAGCGGTCGGGGAAGGCCTGGGCGAAGACGTAGAGGTCGGTGTACTTGCTGAGATCGGCGGTCAGGCCGACGATCTCCGGCCGCTTTTCCGCCAGCGCGACCAGCGCGTGGCCAAACGGCGCCGGCTTGGTGGGCTGGCCTTCCGCGGCCAGCGAGGCGATCATCGCCGACGTGGTCAGACGAGGCTTCTTGGTAATCTGGCCGACCTCGGCGCGGCCTTCCTCGCGCGTCGGAGTTTGCGCACCCGGCTTGATTTCGGCGTCCGTCATTGTGACCTCCCGGCATCGAGCGCCTTCAGAGCGAGATCCCATTCGTGCGGGTCGACGCGCAGGAAGTGCGTCATCTCGCGCGTCTCCAGGAACGGCACGCCCTTGGCCATCTTGGTGTTGCAGATAATGGCGCGCGGCCGCGGCTCGGCCAACTCGCGCGCCTTGTCGAACGCTGCCACGACGGCATTTATGTCGTTGCCGTCAATGCGCTGCACGTGCCAGCCGAATGCCTCCCATTTGGCGTCGATCGGCTCGGCGCTCAGAACCTTGGTCGACGGGCCGTCGGCCTGCTGATTGTTGAAGTCAACGATGGCGATGAGGTTGTCGAGCTTCCAGTTGGGGGCCGACATGGCGGCTTCCCAGGTCGAGCCCTCGCCAAGTTCGCCGTCGGAGAGCAGGTTGTAGATCAGCG
>JAXMDR010000024.1:0-34209 GCA_046348725.1 Rhodospirillales bacterium | reverse complement strand
GCGATGCCCACTTACCTGCAGCGCCTTCGGCTGATGCGACCGGGATTGATGATAATATCACAACTATTGGTCATTATTGTTCGCAAAAACGATCTGGTGGCCCGATGGTTCCGCCGCCGCTTGACCGCGCCCCTACTCCATTCGATGGTGATGCGATGGTGCACCGCTACATGCGCATGGCGCTCGCCGAAGCGCAGGCGGCGGCGGCGCGCGGCGAGGTGCCGGTCGGCGCGGTCATCGTCGATGCTGCCGGGGACAATGTGCTGGCGCGCTGCGGTAATCGTGTCGAGGAACTCGCCGATCCGACGGCGCATGCCGAGCTGCTGGCGATCCGCGCCGCGGCGGCGGCACTGCGTGCGCCGCGGCTGGCCGGCTGCGATCTGTGGGTGACGCTGGAGCCTTGCGCCATGTGTGCGCAGGCAATCGCTTTCGCCCGGCTGCGCCGCCTGTTTTTTGCCGCCTACGACCCCAAGGGCGGCGGCGTCGAGCATGGCGCCCGCATCTTCGCCCAGCCCACCTGCCACCACCGGCCGGAGATCATCGGCGGTATCGAGGAGACCGCCGCGGGCACCCTGCTGCGCCGGTTCTTCGCCGAGCGGCGATAGCCGAGCCGGCAGGACCTGGCATCACATCCGGCCGATGGCGCGCCAGCCGATGTCGCGCCGGCAGAACCCCTCCGGCCAGGCGATGCGATCGACGGCGCTGTAGGCCAGCTCCTGCGCGCGCGGCACCGTCGGCGCCCGCGCCGCGACGCCGAGGACGCGGCCGCCATCGGCCAGCAGCCGGCCGTTCTCGCGCCTGGTGCCGGCATGGAAGATGGTGACGCCCGGCACCCCCGCCGCGTCTTCCAAACCTTCGATCAGCGAGCCCCGAGCGTAGCGGCCGGGATAGCCCTGGGTTGCCATCACCACCACCAGTGCCGGATCCGGATACCACTCGAGCGCGATGTCGTCCATCCGCCCCTGCGCGCAGGCGACCAGCGCCGCCAGCAGGTCCGACTTCAGCCGCAGGATCAGCGGCTGGCACTCCGGATCACCGAAGCGCGCGTTGAACTCCAGCACTTGCGGTCCATCGCGGGTGAACATCAGCCCGGCGTAAAGGACGCCGACATAGGGCCGCCCCTCCTCGGCGAGGCCGTGCACCACCGGCAAGATGATCGTTTCCATGATCTCCGCGGCAATCGCTGGGGTCACGATCGGGGCCGGCGAGTAGGCGCCCATGCCACCAGTATTGGGTCCCTGGTCGCCGTCGAAGGCGGTTTTATGGTCCTGGGCCGAGACCAGCGGCACCGCCTGCTCGCCGTGGACGAGGGCAAAGAAGCTCGCCTCCTCGCCGATCAAAAAGTCCTCGATCACCACCTGCGCGCCGGCGTCGCCGAAGGCGCTCTCGGTCATGATGTGGTCGATGGCGGCGTAGGCTTCGTTCTCGTTGTGGCAGACGATCACTCCCTTGCCCGCCGCCAAGCCGTCCGCCTTCACCACCAGCGGCGCACCGTGACGGCGGATGAACGCCTTCGCCTCGTCCGGCTCGTCGAAGCGGCCGTAGGCGGCGGTCGGCACGCCGCAGCGCTCGCACAGCTCCTTCATGAAGATCTTCGAGCCCTCGATCTCGGCGGCGCGGGCGGAGGGGCCGAAGGCGAGGATACCGGCCTCGGCGAGCCGGTCGGCCAGCCCCGCCACCAGCGGCGCCTCCGGGCCGATGACGACAAAGTCGATGCGCTGGTTCCGCGCCAGTTCGGCCAGTTTCGCAACGTCGTCGGCGGCAACGGCCACGCACTCCGCCACCTCGGCTATTCCGGCGTTGCCGGGTGCGCACAGCAGCCGGCCGCACAACGGCGAGCGGCGCAGCGCCCAGCACAGGGCGTGCTCCCTGCCCCCCGATCCCACCACCAGCACGTCCATCGCTCTTGTTCTCCCTCGCTCCGACGCCGCTTTGCCCGGATGGCATCCTCGTCCATATTCGTCTTATGAGCAGCAGTTATCCTAACACCGCCATCCGTGCCGACAACCTGCCGGTGGTGCGTGTCGGCGAGTTGGCGCAGGCGGTGAAGCGCTGGATCGAACAGGGTTTCGATAGCGTCCGGGTGCGCGGCGAGATTACCGGCTATAAGCGCGCCCCCTCCGGCCATCTCTATTTCTCACTGAAGGACACCGACGCCTGCATCGATGCCGTCTGCTGGCGCCTTGCCGCCACGCGGCTGACCATCAGCGTCGCCGACGGCCTCGACGTCATCGCCACCGGCCGGCTGACCACCTACCCCGACCGCTCCAAGTACCAACTGGTGGTCGACCGACTGGAGTTCGCCGGCGAAGGCGCGCTGCTGAAGCTGCTGGAGGACCGGCGGCGGCGGCTCGCCCCCGAGGGTCTGTTCGATGCGGCGCGCAAGCGGCCCCTGCCGTTCCTGCCGGAGGTGATCGGCGTCGTCACCTCGCCCGGCGGGGCGGTCATCCGCGACATTCTGCACCGGCTCGGCGATCGCTTCCCGCGGCGGGTGCTGCTGTGGCCGGTGGCGGTACAGGGTAGCGATGCGGCAGCGCAGATCGCCGCGGCGATCGACGGCTTCAACCGGCTGCCGCCGGGCGGCCGGGTGCCGCGACCTGCTGATCGTCGCCCGCGGCGGCGGCAGCCTGGAAGACTTATGGGCCTTCAACGAGGAGGCGGTGGTGCGCGCGCCGCCGCGCGCGGCAGCATTCCGCTGATCTCGGCGGTCGGCCACGAGACCGATACGTCGCTGCTGGATTTCGCCGCCGATCTGCACGCGCACCGACGACGGCTGCTGCCGGATGGCGGTGCCGGTGCTGGAGCTGGCGCAGCGGCTACTCGGCGCACCCGGCTCGCCGGCGGTGTTGCGCGGATGACGGCGGAGCGGCGCGGCCGGCTGCTGGCCGCCGAGCGCGGGCTACCGAGCCGCAGGCGCTGCTCGCCATCGCCCGGCAACGTCTCGACGACTGGAACGAGCGGCTCGGCCGCAGCCTCGTGGTGGAATCGAGCGGCGGCGCCAGCGCTTCGCCCGCATCGCCGCGCGCCTCACCCCGGCGACACCGCGGATCGCCTATGGCGCCAGCGGCGCGGCCGAGCGCCGGGCGCTGGATGCGGCGCTGCGCGCGCTGCTGCTGCAGCGCCGCAACCGGCTGCGCCATGCGGCGCTGCTCGGCGGCGTTTCCTACCAGGGTGCTACAGCGCGGCTTTGCTGTCGTCCATGGCGCCGAGGGCGGCGTCATCACCGCCGCCGCAGCGCTGCGGCCGGGTCAGCGCGTGTCGTTGCGCTTCGCCGACGGCGCCGCCCCGGCCCTCATCGAGGGCGGCCGGCCGGCCGGCCTGCGGCCGGCACGGGGAGCCCGGTTCGCCGACGACCGCCAGGGGTCGCTACTTTAGTCTATAGATCTAGTCTATAGCGCACCAGGGGTCACCCCTGGGACCGTCAGCCGCGCCGCGCCGCCTCGATCGCGGCGACATCGATTTTCCTCATCTCCATCATCGCACCAAAGGCGCGCTTTGCTTCATCGCCGCCGGCAGCCATCGCCTCGATCAGCGCGCGCGGCGTGATCTGCCACGAGATGCCCCATTGGTCCTTGCACCAGCCGCACGCACTTTCCTGGCCGCCATTGCCGACGATGGCGTTCCAGTAGCGGTCGGTCTCCTCCTGATCGTCAGTGGCGATCTGGAATGAGAAGGCTTCGTTATGTGCGAATATGGGCCCGCCATTGAGGCCGACGCAGGGAATGCCCGCGACGGTGAATTCGACCGTCAGCACGTCGCCTGCCCTGCCGGACGGGTAGTAGTCGCTGGGAGCACGGTGGACGGCATTCACCCGGCTGTCAGGAAAAGTCTCGGCATAGAAGCGGGCTGCGGCCTCGGCCTCCTTGTCGTACCACAGGCAGATGGTGTTCTTGGGAATTGCCATTGCTTATCCTTTTGCTCCGAAGCCAATTGCTGTTCCGGCCTCTGGGTGGTCTCAGTCAGCTTCAACGCCAGACCAACGGGATGCGCTCGTGCCAGCCGAGGCCCCGCCAGCAACGCCTGAGAGCAGTAAGCCGCTCCCACAGCGCCCGCTCGATCGTCCTGCTGCCCCCATACTTAGGGAGTGGCATTGAGACGCGACAGTCGTCCCTCAGATCCAACCCATGCGGCGGAATTTTAGGTAAAGGGCGAGGCAAACGCCGGCGACCGCCAGCAGCACTGCCGGATAGCCCCAGACCAGATGCAGCTCCGGCATGTGCTCGAAATTCATGCCGTAGATGCCTGCGACCGCGGTCGGCACGGCGAGGATGGCGGCCCAGCCGGCGAGCTGGCGGGTGACGTCGTTCTGCCGGTTGGAGGCCAGCAGCAGGTAGGTCTCGAACGCCGCCGCCAGCTGTTCGCGGAGGATGTCGATGCTCTCGTTGACGTTGATCACGTGATCGTGGACGTCGCGATAATAGGGCCGGATCTGCTGGTTGATGCAGGGGAGGTCCATGCGCTGCAGCCGGTTGCAGACGTCCAGCAGTGGTGACGCGGCGCGGCGCAGGTGCAAAAGGTCGCGCCGCAACGCCGCGATTCGCTCGATGGTATCGCGGCTCGCCCGGTCCTCGCGAACCTCGTCCTCGATCTGTTCGACCCGTGCCTCGACGGCGTCCACTATCGGCATGTAGTTGTCGACGACGAAGTCCATGAGCGCGTAGAGGACGAAGTCCTCGCCGTGCCGCAAGAACTTGGGCATATGCTCGGCCCGCTCCCGCACCTCGCCGTATGAGGAGGAGGCGCCGTGGCGGACGGTGATGACATAGCCGCTGCCGATGAAGATGTGGGTCTCGCCGAACGCGATCGTCTCGCCCTCCATCTGGGCGGTCCGCAGCACCACGAACAGCGTATCGTCGTACGCCTCGATTTTGGGCCGCTGGTGGGCGCGGAAGGCGTCCTCGACGGCAAGATCGTGCAGCCCGAACTGCTTCTGTAGGCTGCCCAGGATCTCGACGCTTGGCTCGTGCAGGCCGATCCAGACGAAACGGCCCTCCCCCCTTGCGAACCTGCCGCTTTCCTCGATGTCGAAATCAGCGATCCGGGAGCCGTTCTCATATCCGGCGCAGGCGACGACCATCCCCATGGCAGCTCTCCCATGTGCGGGCGTTTTCCGTCAGCCAGGCTTATCCCGGGACATCCCCCGTCCTGCTATTCTGAGTTGAAGCACAGCCGCTCAGGCCGCCACTGCGGCGGACAGCGCGCGTTCGATCGCCCGCAGGGCTTCCTCGGCTTGGCTCGGATCCGGGCCGCGCCAGCCTGAGCGCATATCGGCCCGGCCGCCGCCGCCGGCGCGCCGCCGAGCCGGCCGCACCGATCTTCACCCAGATCGACGGCATTCAGCCGGGAGGTGAGGTCCTCGGTCACGCCCACCTGGACGCCTTGCCCGTCGTTGGTGGCGACAACGCGACGACGCCGGAGCCGAGCTGCTTCTTCGAATCATCGGCAAGGCTCTTCAGCTCGCGCGCCGGCACGCCCTCCAGCAGGCGCGGCGAGAAGCGGATGCCGCTGATCTGCAGCTCGGCCGGCGCCGCTCCGGCAGTACCGCCGGTGGCCAGCGCCCGGCGCGCCTCGCTCAGCTCGCGTTCCAGCTTGCGCCGCTCGTCGAGCAGGTGCGCCACCCGCGCCGGCACCTCGCCCGGCGCAGTGTTGAGCATGTGCGCCGTTTCCTTCAGCGTCCGCTCCTGGCCGACCAGGAAGGTGCGCGCCGCTTCGCCGGTCATCGCTTCGATGCGGCGGACGCCGGACGCCAGCGCCGTCTCGCCGACGATCTTGAACAGAGCGATATCGCCGGTGCGGCTGACGTGGGTGCCGCCGCACAGCTCGGTCGACCAGCTGCGGCCGCCGTCGTCCTCGTCGCCCATCGAGACCACCCGCACCTCGTCGCCGTACTTCTCGCCGAACAGCGCCATGGCGCCCGCCGCCACCGCGGCTTCCGGGTCCATCAGGTGGGTCTGAACCAGCGAGTTGCCGCGGACCTGGGCGTTCACGTCCGCCTCGACCTCAGCGATCTCGTCGGCGGAAAGCGGCTTCGGATGGCTGATATCGAAGCGCAGGCGCTCGGGCGCGACCAGCGAGCCCTTCTGGGTGACATGCTCGCCCAGCCGGCGGCGCAGCGCCGCCTGCAGCAGGTGGGTCACCGAATGGTTGGCGCGGATCGCCGAGCGCCGGGCATGATCCACCGTGAGCAGCACATCATCACCGACCCGCAACCGGCCGGCTTCGATGCGGCCGACGTGCACGTGCAGGTCGCCGACCTTCTTCAGGGTATCGTCGATGCGAATGACGAGGCCGCCGGCGCCGGTGATCCGGCCGGTATCGCCCACCTGCCCGCCCGACTCGCCGTAGAACGGCGTCTGGTTGCAGACGACGGCGACCTTCTGCCCGGCCGCCGCCTCGCTCACCCGGGCGCCGTCGACGATGATCGCCAGCACCTTGCCTTCTGACGTCTCCGTCTCGTAGCCGAGGAACTCGCTGGCGCCGACCTCGTCGCGCACGCCGAACCACAGGGTTTCGGTCGCGGCCTCGCCCGAGCCGGCCCATGCCCGCCGCGCCTCTTCGCGCTGGCGGGCCATCGCCCGGTCGAAGCCGTCGACATCGACGCCGATCCCCCGGCTCTTGAGGGCATCGGCGGTGAGATCGAGCGGAAAGCCGTAGGTATCGTAGAGGCGGAACGCGGTCTCGCCGTCCAGCACGCCGCCCGTCGACAGCGCCGATGTCGCCTCCTCCAGCAGCTTCAGGCCGCGATCCAGCGTATTGCGGAAGCGCGTTTCCTCCAGCCGCAGCGTATCCGTCGCCAGCGCCTCGGCCCGCCCCAGCTCCGGGAAGGCCTGGCCCATCTTGGCGACCAGCGTCGGCACCAGCCGCCACAGCAGCGGCTCGCGCGAGCCGATCATGTGGGCGTGGCGCATCGCCCGGCGCATGATCCGGCGCAGCACGTAGCCGCGGCCCTCGTTGGCCGGCAGCACGCCGTCGGCGACGAGGAACACCGAGGCGCGCAGATGGTCGGCGATCACCCGGTGGGAGACGGCGTGCGGCCCGTCGGGATCGGTCGAGGTGGCATGCGCCGAGGCGAGGATCAAATCGCGCAAAAGGTCGATGCGGTAGTTGTCGTGGGTGCCCTGCATCACCGCGGCGATGCGCTCCAGCCCCATGCCGGTATCGATCGAGGGACGCGGCAGCGAGATCCGCTGCTCCTTCGTCACCTGCTCGTACTGCATGAAGACGAGGTTCCAGATCTCGATGAAGCGGTCGCCGTCGGCGCCCGGGCTGCCGGGCGGGCCGCCCGGAATATGCTCGCCGTGATCGTAGAAAATCTCCGAGCAGGGCCCGCACGGGCCGGTATCGCCCATTGCCCAGAAGTTGTCGGAGGTGGCGATGCGGATGATCTTGTCTTCCGACAGCCCCGCGATCTTGCGCCACAGCCCGAAGGCCTCGTCGTCCTCGGCATAGACGGTGACCAGCAGGCGGTCGGCGGCGAGGCCGAATTCCTTCGTCACCAGCTTCCACGCCAGCTCGATCGCCACGTCCTTGAAGTAGTCGCCGAAGGAGAAATTCCCCAGCATCTCGAAGAACGTGTGATGCCGGGCGGTATAGCCGACGTTTTCCAGGTCGTTGTGCTTGCCGCCGGCGCGCACGCACTTCTGCGATGAGACGGCTCGGAGGTAATCGCGCTTCTCGACGCCGGTGAAAACGTTCTTGAACTGGACCATCCCGGCGTTGGTGAACATCAGCGTCGGGTCGTTGCGCGGCACCAGCGGGCTGGACGGTACCGGCCGGTGGCCGTTGGCAGCGAAGAAGTCTATGTAGCCGCGGCGGATGTCATTGACGGTTTGCATGATCGCTTGATGTAAGGTGCTGCGCGGCGAAGTTTTATCCCTCCCGCGCCGGGCTTTTTTAGGGTGCGCCGTGGCCGGTGTCCAGAAAAGCCGGAAGACGCAGCCGGAAGCCGAACGAGGCGGCGGAGGGCGGAAAAGCGCCGCGACCGGCCCTCGCTGCCGCTTGCGGGCAAGCTCAGCAGCACTGCTCCTCAAGCCGCTGCAGCAGCGCAAGGCCTTCGCTGTCGCCGAACCGCTCGAACAGGTCCTCGATGTAATAGACGTAAGAGCAGACAAGCCGCAGTTCGTCAGGCTTCGCCTCGTCTCCCACCTGGGTCAGCTTCGCCTTGAAGGGCTTCCCAGAAGCCGTCGGTCTTCGTCGGATCATCGATATGCCGGCGGATCATCGCGATCAGCCGGCGGCTGTCGCCGTCGCAGTCGATGCCGATGAAAGCTCTTGTAGCGATCCGCGACCGGATCTTCGCTGGCCAAGCTCGCCTTCTCCCAGCCTCAAGACCCAAGTCGTTGTGCAATTCGCGCGCCATCCCGCGGCGGCCAGCCCCACCGCGGCACGCGACCGCTTGCTCTCTGGCCGGGATTGCAGCCTTGCCGAGGGCGGCCAATGAAACTGATCCCTGATACGTGCCGGCGTTGTTGGATTGACAGGTGGCGAGCCAGGGGTATAGTGCCGGCCTTCCCGCCGCGCCCGCGCGATGGGGTGGCTTTATTTTTCTCTGCGTGGTTTCGAATGTTCGCAGTGATTCGCACCGGCGGCAAGCAGCACCGTGTCGCCGAGAACGACCGCATCACCGTCGAGAAGCTGGTCGCCGCACCCGGCGATCTGGTCGTCTTCGACGATGTGCTGATGCTGGGCGGAGACGACGGCGAGCCCGTCGCAGGTGCCGCGGTACCCGAGGCGGCGCGGGTGTTCGGACGGGTGCTGGAGCAGGCGCGCGGCCCGAAGCTGATCATCTTCAAGAAGAAGCGCCGCAAGAATCATCGCCGGACGCGCGGCCACCGCCAGCACCTGACCCTGGTGCAGATCGCCGCGGTCAGCGCCGACGGCAGCGAGCCGGCCGCCGCAGCGGCGGAGCCGGTCCCGACGGCGACGGCAGCAGAGCCCGCGGTGGCCGCGGAGCCGGTGCCGGCGGAGACGCCGGTTCTCGAACCCGCATTGCAGGAGTAGGCAATGGCACACAAGAAGGCGGGCGGCAGCTCCCGCAATGGCCGCGACAGCCCTGGGCAGCGGCTCGGGGTGAAGAAGTTCGGCGGCCAGCGGGTGATCCCCGGCAACATCATCGTCCGCCAGCGCGGCACCCGCTTCCATCCCGGCGATGGTGTCGGCATGGGCCGGGATTACACCTTGTTCGCGCTGACCGAGGGCCGCGTCGCCTTCCGCCGCAGCAGCAAGGGCCGCACCTACATCAGCATCGCCACTCAATCCGAGTGACCCCGGCCGAGTAATCGGGCCGCGTCACCGAGGCTGACTGGCCCCGGCCGCCGCCGCGGCCCGGTCCGCCCGCAGGCCCCGTCCGACAATACCCAAGTGCGCTTTCTCGACGAGGCCAAAGTGCTGGTGAAGAGCGGTGACGGCGGCAACGGCTGCCTGTCGTTCCGGCATGAGAAGTTCATCGAGTTCGGCGGTCCGGACGGCGGTGATGGCGGCGCCGGCGGCGACGTCGTCGTCGAGGCGGTTGCCGGGCTGAACACCCTGATCGATTTCCGTTACCGCCGCCACTTCAAGGCGCAGCGTGGCAACAGCAGCGCCGGCCAGAACCCGCACCCGGAGCGGACGGCCGGGATGCCGTCCTGAAGGTGCCGGTCGGCACCGAGGTGCTGGTGGAGGAGACGCGCGCACCCCTGGCCGATCTGACGGCGCCCGGCATGCGGGCGGTGATCGCCCGCGGCGGCGACGGCGGCTTCGGCAACGCCCACTTCAAGTCATCGACCAACCGCGCGCCGCGGCGCGCCGATCCAGGCCGGCCGGGCAGCGAAGCTCACCATCGTCCTGCGGCTGAAGCTGCTCGCCGACGTCGGCTTGGTCGGCCTGCAATACCGGCAAGTCCACCCTTCCTTGCCGCCGTCTCCCGCGCCCGTCCGAAGGTCGCCGACTACCCGTTCACCACGCTGTGGCCGTCGCTGGGCGTTGCCAGCGTCGGCGCCACCGAGCTGGTGGTCGCCGACATCCCCGGCCTGATCGAGGGCGCGCATGCCGGCGTCGGCCTTGGCACCGCTTCCTCGGCCACGTCGAGCGCTGCCGGGTGCTGATCCACCTCGTCGACGGTACCATCGCCGATCCACGGCGGCGTGGCGGACGGTGCGCGCCGAGCTTGCCGCCTACGGCGCCGGCCTCGCCGAGAAGCCCGAGCTCGTCGTGCTCAACAAGATCGATGCGCTGCCGGCCGACGTCGCCTCTGAGCGGCGGGCGCTGCTCGCCGCCGCCAGCGGCAACAAGGTGCTCGCCGCCTCGGGTGCCGACGGCATCGGCACGGCGGCGGTGCTCGCGGCCGCGGCGCGCCACATGCCGGCGACGGAACCGCCGTGATCGAGCGCGCCGGGCTCGCCAGCGCCCGCCTGCTGGTGGTCAAGATCGGCTCGGCGCTGCTGGCGAGCGAGAGCAACGGCGAGATCCGTCGCGACTGGCTGGTGCCGCTGCTGGCGGATGTCGCCGCCTGCCGCGCCCGCGCAGCCGCAACGGGTGGTGCTGGTGTCCTCGGGCGCGATCGCCGTCGGCCGGGCGTGGCTGGCACTGCCGCCGGGCCCACTGCGCCTGGAGGAGAAGCAGGCGGCGGCGGCCACCGGCATGATCCGCCTCGCCCATGCCTACCAGGAGCTGCTGTCGGCGCACGGCCTCACCGTGGCGCAGGTGTTGCTGACCCTCGACGACAGCGAGCACCGGCGGCGCTACATCAACGCCCGCAACACCCTTTCGACGCTGCTGCGCCTGGGCGCGGTGCCGCTGATTAACGAGAACGACACCGTCGCCACCGACGAAATCCGCTTCGGCGACAACGACCGACTGGCGGCGCGGGTGGCAGCGATGATCGGCGCCGATACGCTGGTGCTGCTGTCCGACATCGATGGCCTCTACTCCGCCGATCCGCACACCGATCCGCATGCGCAATTCCTCGCCGAGGTGCACGAAATCACGCCTTCGATCGAGGCGATGGCCGGCGCCAGCCACTCAACGGTGGGCAGCGGCGGCATGTGCAAGGTCGCCCGCGTGGCGCTGGCCGCCGGCTGCCGGATGGTGATCGCCCACGGTGAGGCACCGCACCCGCTGGCCCGCATCGAGGCCGGCGAGCGTTGCACCTGGTTCCTGCCGTCGGCGGGTCCGCAGACAGCCCGCAAGCGGTGGATCGGCGGCTCGCTGCGGGCGGCGGGCGCCCTGGTGGTCGATGACGGAGCGGCGGCGGCGCTTGGGCGCGGCGGCAGCCTGCTGCCGGCCGGCGTCACCGCTGTCGAGGGGGATTTCAGCCGCGGCGCTGCGGTGGTGGTTCGCGCCCGCGATGGCCGCATTCTCGGCCGCGGGCTCGCCGCCTATTCCTCGGCCGAGGCGCGGCGGATCGCCGGCCATAAAACCAGTGAAATCGAGGCCTGCCTCGGTTACCGTGGGCGCGACGAGATGATCCACCGCGACGATCTCGCCCTGGAACGAGAGAAACCGCAATGACCACGCTGACTTCCGGCGTCGCCGTTGCCGCCGACGACGACGGCGAGTACGGACTGGACCAGCTGATGCACCACATCGGTACGTCGGCGCGGGCAGCGGCACAGCTTCTCGGCGAAGCAGGGACGGATGCGAAGAACGCGGCTCTGCGCCAGGCGGCTGCGAACATCCGGGCGCGGCTGCGCGACATCATGGCCGCCAACGGCCGCGACATGGCGGCCGGCCGCGGCAAGAGGCTCAGCGCGGCCCTCCTCGACCGGCTGGAGATGACGCCGCAGCGCATCGAGGCGATGGCGCGCGGCCTCGAAGATATCGCCGATCTGCCCGACCCGGTGGGCGCCGCCATGGCCGCCTGGGACCGGCCCAACGGCCTGCACATCGAGCGGGTGCGCACGCCGCTGGGTGTCGTTGGCGTTATCTACGAATCCCGGCCGAACGTTACCGCCGACGCTGCCGGCCTGTGCCTGAAGTCCGGCAATGCGGTGATCCTGCGCTGCGGATCGGAAAGCTTCCAGACCTCTGCGGTGATCGCCGAGTGCATCACCGCGGGCGCGATGGCGGCGGGCCTGTCCGATACCAGTGTGCAGCTGGTGCCGACGACCGACCGGGCGGCGGTCGGCGAGATGCTGAAAATGGCGGCGTGCATCGACGTCATCGTGCCGCGGGGCGGCCGCTCACTGGTCGAGCGGGTGACGGCGGAGAGCCGGGTGCCGCTGTTCAAGCACCTGGACGGCATCTGCCACACCTACCTGCACGCCGCAGCCGATGCGGAGATGGCAAGGCGCATCGTGCTCAATGCCAAGATGCGCCGGCCGGGCATCTGCGGTGCGACCGAGACGCTGCTGGTCGACCGTGCGGTCGCGGCGGATCTGCTGCCCGCCATCATCGATGATCTGGTGGCCGCCGGCTGCGAGGTGCGCGGCGACGCGGCAACCCGGGCGATCGACAACCGGGTGCAGCCGGCGACGGCGCAGGACTGGGACACCGAATACCTCGATGCCATCCTGTCGGTGCGGGTCGTCCGCAACCTCGAAGAGGCAATCGATCACATCCGCACCCATTCGTCGCAGCATACCGAGGCGATCGTGACCGAGGACGCCGCGGCAGCCGAGACGTTCCTGCGGTCGATCGACAGCGCCATCGTCATGCTCAACGCCTCGACCCAGTTCGCCGACGGCGGCGAGTTCGGCATGGGAGCGGAGATCGGCATCGCCACCGGCAAGCTGCATGCCCGCGGTCCGGTCGGCGTCGAGCAGCTCACCAGCTTCAAGTACGTCGTGCGGGGCTCCGGCCAATGCCGGCCATGAGCAGCCGCCGGCAAACCGACCCCAACCTCCTCCGGACGTAGGTTTTGCCCGCGCGTCGCATCGGTGTGCTTGGCGGGTCGTTCAACCCCGCCCATGAGGGACACCGCCACATCTCGCTGCTCGCACTGAAACGGCTGCGCCTGGACGAGGTGTGGTGGATGGTGACGCCACAAAATCCGTTGAAGAGCACCCGCGAAATGGCCCCTTTCGAGGAGCGGGTGCGCGCGGCGACGCGGGCAGCCCGTCATCCCCGCATCAGGGTCACCGACATCGAGCGCCGCTTCGGCACCCAGCACACCGCCGATACTTTGGCGCTGTTGCTGGCCCGCTTTCCCAAATGCCGGTTTGTCTGGCTGATGGGGGCCGATAATCTTCAGCAGATCAGCGACTGGAAGGACTGGCGGCGGATCTTCCGGCTGATGCCCATTGCGGTTTTCTCGCGCCCTCCTTATTCTAAAACCGCACTGATGGCGCGTTCGGCGCGTGTTTTTGCCGACTCGCGTGTTGCGGAGCCGCTGGCACGCAAGGTCGTCACCATGCAGCCGCCGGCCTGGGTGTTCATGCACACCCCGCCGCACGCCGGTTCGGCGACGCGCATCAGGGCGCGGCAGAAGGTGGTTGCCCGAACACGAAAGCGGGCGAAGATCGCAGTCGGGCAATGAGATGCCCGATGAGAAGGAGGCGCCAGCCATATCCCGGATGACGAAGACCGCGCCTGCGCTCGAAACGTTGCTGGAGGCGATCCGGGCCACCCTCGACAATGACAAGGCGCTGGACGTAGTTGTCATCCCGATGGCAGGGAAGTCGGCCGTCGCCGACTACATGGTCGTCGCGTCGGGAACGTCGAAGCGCCACGTCGGTGCCATGGCGGGCCATATCGTCGAGGCCGCCGAGAAGCTGAATGTCCCCGGCGTGGCGGTGGAGGGTGCTGCCCACTGCGATTGGGTGCTGATCGACATCGGCGACGTGCTGGTGCACCTATTCCGGCCGGAGGTCCGCGACTTCTACGCGCTCGAGCGGCTGTGGGGCGAAGCCGTCGTCAGCGGCAACCGCCCCGCCCGGGGCCAGCCTGCGGTCGCCGGCTAACGGCGTCGTCCGCCACGATCGGGGTGCCGCCAGACTACCGACGTATCCCACGAGAAAGCAGCTGTCTGAGCGCGGCGGCGCTCCTCTGCGACCACCAGCGGGAATGGCTGCTGCTGCGGTGCGGTTCGCTTTGCTCACCGGCACCCTACGGCCGGGTATGGGCGTGTAGGGTGCTGCTGAGCGATAGCGAAGCGCACCACTTTTGTGCGTAGCCCAGCAACGCCCAGGCGATCATGCGGTGCGGACGGCGATGACCTTCTGGTACAGGCCGCCGAAGAATGTCGTCTTGCTCCACGAAAACTCCTCGGGCACGGAGGCAAAGGACGAAATCTCCCGGTCGATCAGCCCGTAGGCGAAAGGCTCCAGCCAGCGGAACACCGCGCCCATCGGCAGGCGCAGCGGGTGCCAGGGGCGAACCCGGTGGTAGTCGACGAAGACCACCTTGCCGCCCACGTCGACCGACGCCAGCAGCGCATCGACCACCGCCCGTTTTTCCGGGTCGGGAATCTCATGCAGCAGGAAGAAGCAGCAGACACCGTCGTAGATGCCGCCTCCCGGGCAGGTTGCATCGGCGACGCGGGCGCGGGCGTGCGGAAAATCCTGCAGCTTGCGCTGAACGTGGGCAACCTGCAGGGGGGCGATATCGATCACCTCCAGGCGTCCGCTGGGACCGACCTGCTCCGCCAGCCCCGACGAAAGATTGCCGTAGGCGCTTGCAGCCTGCAGAACCCGCTGGCCGGGCTCGAATTCCTCACAGGCGGTGCGCACCAGGCGCGGCAGATTGCCCCACAAAATCGCCGTCAGGACGACCGGATTGTCCAGGAAAGCCAAGCTGGCGGGGGTGAGATACGCCCACCAGTAGGTTCGCACCAGGTAGTCAGGGAGCTCTGGGAGATCCGGCCTTGCCCCTTCGACGACTTTAGCGTCGATCCCGCCGTCCATGTGGCCTCCGCCGGCTGGTTAGCGGGTGGCGGGATACACTGATTCCGTCGCTCATGCAAAGTGCAAATGATTCGCACGGCCTGCCGGAGGGTCCCACCGAGGGGCGGTTTGCCGCGTTCCGGCGCACTGCCGGCGTAGACACCGCCGCGGAGAACGGCGTACTGTGGCCTCAGAAGCCCGCGATGCTCACGGGCACCGGGCTGGTGATGCGGCGCCTTTTCCTTCTGCTGATCGCGACGGCTTCGATAGGGCTGCAACCGCGAACTGCTCGTACGCTTGAGCTGCAGCCACATCGCGCCGTCTATCGGATGGTCCTGGCCAGCGCCAGCCCCAGCTCCGACCTCGTCTCCGCCAATGGCGTGATGGTTTACCGTTTCGATCGCGGCTGCGACGGCTGGACGGTGGAGAACCGGACCTTCCTGCGTCTGTTCTACGATGACGACACCGTATCCGATACGCTGTGGTCATTCGTCAGCTGGGAGAGCCTCGACAGCCGCAAGTTCCGCTTCCACGCCCGCTATGACCAGGACGGCAAGACCGTCGAGCTCCTGGAGGGCGACGCCGATCTGCACGGCCCCGGCAAGGCCGGCAAGGCGCGGTTCTCGCAGCCGGGCCAGGAGGTAAGGCTGCCAGCCGGCACGGTGTTTCCGACGAAACATCTGCAGGAGGTGATTGCGGCCGCCGCCGCCGGTGGCCATCGGCTCAAGAGCATCGTCTTCGACGGTGCGAGCATCGATAATCCCTATGTCGTCAGCAGCCTTTTCGGCGCCGTTGCACCGGCGGCCGCCCAGGCCATGGCGACACAGCTGCACCTGCCGCTAGCCCCCGCCTGGAAAGCGCAGATGGCGTTTTTCCCGTTGAACAGCCGCGATGCGGCGCCGCAGCTCGAAATGACCGGCGAGTATCGGGCTGACGGCATCGCCGATGCGCTCATTCAGCACTTCGATGCCTTTTCGCTGGATATCCGCCTGCGCGAGATCCAGCTGTTGACCCCGCCCGACTGCTGAAGTCCGACTCGATCGGGTTGGTTGCATTAGTTCCTGGCCAATCGCCGGATGAGTGAGTTTGACGCTGGCGATCATGACCAGGTCGCGGCAGTGGTGACGAGGGCCTCGACGTCCTTGGCGAGACGCGGTTGCGGTGGGCCAGGCGAAGGTGCGCTCGACGACCCAGCGGCGGGGCAGCAGCACGAAGCCCTTGGCGGCGTCGGAACGCTTGACGATCTCGATGGTCCAGGTGCCGCCGGAGCGCCGCGGTAAGCTTCGCCGGCGCCTGCGTCGGCGAAGAGGTGGCGGAGCCACGGATACAGCCGGCGCAGGGAAGCGATGAGGCCGACGGCGCCGTCGCGGTCCTGAATGTCGGCGGGGTGTACCTGCACGCCCAGCAGATGGCCCTCGCTGTCGGTGACGATATGTCGCTTGCGGCCCTTGACCTTCTTGCCGGCATCAAAGCCCCGCGGCCCGCCGGCCTCGGTCGTCTTGACCGACTGGCTGTCGATCGCCCCGGCCGAAGGGCTGGCTTCCCGGCCGATGGCTTCGCGTGCCCGCATCACCAGGTCATGGTTGATCGCCCGCCACCACCCCTCGTCCCGCCACCGGTAGAAGTAGCCTTGCACGGTGGTGAACGGCGGGAAGTCCTTGGGCAGCAGCCGCCACTGGCAGCCCGTCTGGGCAATATAGAAGATCGCGTTCACCACCGCCTGGAAATCCATCGTCCGCGGCCGGCCGCGACGGAACTTCCGGCAGATGCGGCGCGATGATCGCATTCTTCTTCCGTCGCATCGCTTGCATAGCGAAGCCCATCCCGCCGATACTTCGGCCAGTGATTTCAGTCCATGCCATGTTTGTCTCCGTCGCGATTGGCAACCCGATAGAGCCACAAACTGAATCACTCAACTAATTCGGTCAGCCTCTTAGACCGGGGCACGGGCGCAGCCTGTCGATACGGGGCTAGAAGCTCATCGACAGTTGCAGTTGGAGCGCCGACAGCGCATATTTCCCGGCACCTTCAGCACGATAATCATCGTCTATTTGATAAGCAGGCAGATCTGTATTCGAGACTATATTCTAGCAGCACGTTAAAAAAGAGGTATCCATAAGTGGACGGCGCTCGCAACTCGCGGCAAATAATCTGGAGCCTGCGTTGAGCCGGCGGCTAAGGGTATTCGTCAGCAGTACTATGAAAGATCTCGCAAATGAGCGAGATGCCGTCTGCCGCCGCCTTGAATCATCCAATTTCGAGCCCGTAAACGCCGAGGGTTGGCACCCCGATGGCGCACGATCGTGGGAGCGGATTTCGCAAGAAATTCGCTCCAGTGATGCGTTCGTGCTAATTCTTGGTACTCGGTACGGCTGGGTTCCACGCACCGGCCCCGGTGCAATGGACGGACTTTCGGTTACACACCTGGAGTTCCGACAGGCCCGTCGGCTTGGTCTTCCTGTGCTGCCGTTCTTGATGCGCCTCGACTACGACATCGACCGAGAATCCGTAGACGCCAAACAGCGCGATGCGTTCAGAAAGGAGGTCCAGGACTGGGACCAAGGGATCTTTGTTGCCCAGTTTAACCTTGCGCGCGACCTCGCAGAAGGTGTCGGGGAGGCTGTTATTAAGCTACTTACCGATCGATTTCTTCGAACCAAGATCGAATCGCGAATAGCCGAGGCAGATGCAGTAAGTTCTCTTCTCCAACAGGAGAGACCTCATGCAGTCGGCGATGTCCAGGTCCCACGATTATTATCTGCCGCCGTTACCAAGCGCGAGGCGGTCCTCTTTGCAGGCGCAGGAATTTCCGCAGCGGCGGGCTTACCCTCTGCCGGGGTATTCTCGTCGGCAGTGGCGCGGGTGATTCGAGAGTGCGTCCCTGACTACGGGGTAAGTCCGGTTGCCAGCATGTTTTCAGCGATAGCGAGCGACGTGGAGGCGTTTGCTTCTCGCGAGTTGCTGGTTCACGAGGTTAAAAGCATTGTAAATCCCCCACACGGACTACAACCGACGACAGCCCACCAAGCGGCCGTCCGGTTGTTCGACCTCATTCTCACATCGAACTGGGACGCTCTCTTCGAGCGTGCGGCCGAGGCTGCGGGGATCGATCTTCCAATCATCATAGGGGAGATCAGCGATCCTTTACCAACACGTTGTCTAGTAAAACTACATGGGACACCTGAAGAGCCCGAAAGTCTTATGCTGTCGGAAGATGACATCCTGCTCATGGACAAAACCCGGAAGCGACTCTGCGAAGAGGTGCGGTCCGTCTTGAAAAACAGAATACTGGTAGTAATCGGAAGCTCGTTACGCGATCCCAGTATAGTTAAATTGTTTATTGAAGCTGCGCCCCAATGTCAAAATTACTTCATCTCTCCCAGCATAACGGACGCTTCGACAGCGCGTCTGCGTAAGTGGAATTTTACACCTATTGTAGCAGATGCTGATAGCTTTATGAAAGCTCTTGCGACAGGCGTTTGAAGCGCGGCCTTACGCCTTTCCTCTGATTTCGAGACAGTCACCGCTGTCCGCCCTCTGATCGGCAACAGCCGCAGAAGCTCAGGAGCAATCGCTGATTATTCGACGGACTCCACGACGACGGAGTACGGCTCGGTATCGACGCCGAGAGGACTGGCGTGCTCGCAGCAGTAGAGCTGGTACAGCGTCGACAGGATCGTCTCGGCCTCGTTGCCGGCCAGCGAATAGTATATGGTCTGGGCGCAGCGTCGGGTTTTCACCAGCTTGTCGCGGCGCAGGCGCGCCAGATGCTGCGACAGCGCCGACTGGCTGAGGCCGACGATGCGCTCCAGTTCGCCGACCGAACGCTCTGCCTGAATGAGCTGGCACAGGATCGTCAGACGATGGGGATTTCCCATGGCCTTGAGCAAAGCACTCGCGCGCCAAGCGCTCGTATTCAGCGATTCGACATTCACAGCGGTCACCGAAGACCAGACGATCTTTACTCCCTACCGTCCGGTCCTTTGATCCTGGCCGAACGTCGAGCGCTTCAGCGGCACCCTTGCATCATCGGAGTTTACGCGTGAAGCGCGCAAACTGCTAGTACCGACTCGCAACGCCACCGCAATTCGCCGGGAATCTCAGCGGTCCGCTTACGTCCGCACCTCCTTTCCCTACCCCATCTCACCATGGGAGTGCGGCAAGGCGCGGCTCCGGCAGAAATCGCGCAGGACACCGATGTCGCCGATCATGACGATCTGGCCCCTGCTAGTGATATTGAAGCGGCGCAGGCGCACCAGGGCGCGTGAGAAGCTCTCGGGCGTCATGCCGATGCGGCTGGCGATGACGCTCTTGCGGAACGGCAAGGTGACCGTCACCGCCCCCTCCGTCGCGCTGGTAAGACCGAGCAGGTACCAGGCGAGACGCTGCGCCGGCGACAATGCCTTGAGGCGGCGCAACTCCGTCATCAGCTTGATTTCCCAGCGGTTCAGCGAGGCCAGCATCCGTAGTCCTATGGTCGGCTTCGCTTGCAGCGCCTGCAGCACCGAGGCCGCCAGAATGCCGACGAGGCGGGTACCGGCCATCGCTGCGGCGTTCACCGGAAAGGTGGCCGGCGCAAAGATGGCGGCCTCGGCGAAGGAGCCATCGGCCCCCACAACCTCGATGATGCTCTCCTCGCCGTCGGCCTTCAGCACGAACAGCCGCACCGCACCCTCGACCACCACGAACATGCGGCGGGCGACATCGCCCGCGCCGAACAGCCAGGTTTCCGAGGGGAACGACCGCACGGTGGCACCGGCGAGAACGGCGGCGAGATCGGTATCGTCCAGTCCGCAAAGCAGGGGTGAGCGACGAACGGCGGCGAGGTCGCTGCCGGATAGGGAACCTGCCTTCATTCTTCTTCACAGAAAGTGCGCAAGGCGGCGATATCCTCGACAAAGAATGCTTCGTGGGACCGGCGGTAGCGGACTCCCACCGACTGCAGCTTCATCATCGCCCGTGAAAAGGTTTCCGGTTGCATGCCCAGCTCGCGCGCCAGCAAGGTCTTGCCATAGCGCAGGGAAACTTCCACAGCGCCTTCCCTCGCCGTCGTCAGGCCCGCGAGATGAGCGGCGAGGCGCTGCGTCGTCGTCCGCGTCTTGAGGCTGCTCACCTGCCTGAGCAGCCGGCGCAGACGGACGGAGACATGGCCCAACATTGCCAGCATGACGTCGAAGCGTCCCTCAACCAGGGCACGCAAGGGCGCGATCGGGATCAGGATCAGCTCCGCCGGATCGAACGTCTCGGCGGTGACCGGACTGCCGACATCTGGCAACAGGCTGCATTCGCCAAAGGTTTCACCGGGGCCGACGACGCGAACGATGCCGGCAGGATCGCCAGGCCGGCTGACGAAAAGCAGAACGTGACCGGACTCGACGATGAACAGCGAGTCGGCGGGCTCGCCGCGGCGGCAGATGGTCGTGCGCGCCGGCACCCTCTCGCGCCGGGCATGGCGGGCAAGTCGATTGAGGTCCTCATCCGAGAGGGGTGCAAGAAACGACAGCCGCCGAAGGTGATCGGCGTCGAGCGCAAGCTCAAGATCCTCGTCACTACCGTCTGCCACCATCGCTACCGTCATATCCACCTTGCCCGGATCCTGTGTCGCCCGGTCGGCCCGCCAGCACGTGCCGCCTGTTCTAGCGTGTTGCGTACTCGCTTGACGAGCGTATGGCGGGGTTTATCGCTCAGCGGCGCTGACCATCCTGACGGCAGCCCGTCGTTAGCTCCATTACCGCGCCCCCTGTTGGTGACAGCCAGGCGGGTGTTACATCTGCGGCCGGAGCACGGCGTGCTGACGCGCGTCGCGTCGCAGGCTGCCAGCAGCGCTCCTTGCGCGCTCAACCCATTTTTCTCTTCTTTGCCCGCTCTCACGTCCGCAACCGGCTTGCAACCGCGATGATGAATGTCGCTTCCCGTTTAAGATGGGAACGTCGTGGCGAATTTTGGGCGAATATGCATATCTTCTTTCCTCAGCCACGCAACGCTCCCCCACCACAAAAATACTCCGTTCGAAGCAGTACGTTAGATAAGCCGAACGTCTCATCCCGCTGCCGATGCGGTACCTTCTCCCGGCTCAGAGGGCGGCGCGGAAGGTCAGGTTGAACCGGAAGCGGCCGGTCTGCGGGTGCGAGCCGCCCCTCAGGGTTGCGATGCCGTGGAAGAACAGCCTTGCCGGCCCGCCCCAGACGACGACATCACCGTGGCGAAGGTTGCACCGGCTCACCTTATCAGTGCGTTTGCGCCCGCCGAACTGAAACGTTGCCGGCAGCCCGAGCGAGACGGAAACAATCGGCTCGCCCAGATTCCGCTCGTTGCGATCCTGATGCAGCGATAGGCGTGAGCCGGGTTCGTAGCGGTTAATCAGGCAACTATCTGGCACGAACGCAGGGTAGCCAGCGCGGCGCGCCGCCGTCGCTGCAAGGTCACGGAAGCTGCCGGGGATGTCCGGCCACGGCTTGCCGCTCAGAGGATCGGTGCGGGCATAGCGGTAGCCGGTGCTGTCGGTGACCCAGCCGGCGGCGCCGCAGTTGGTCATCGCCACCGACATCACGAAGCCGCCGGGCGTGACCATATGGCGGAAGGGCGCCAAAGCGCTGACCCTTTCGAGCGCGGCGAGCAGCCGGGACGCCGCCGGAAGCGCCAGCCCCCGCAGCAGGACGGCACCCTCGGCCATCTGCGCGCACTCCGGCGCCCCGATCGAGGCATCCCCAATTAAATCAAAGGCGAACAGATCGCTCATGACAACGGCGGGCTGCTTTGGTCAGCGCAGGCGCTCGATGATCGCGCGCGCGGCGGCGGGATTGCGCGCCTTCTCGCCGCTGATGACGTAAAGGTACACATCCCGGCCGACGCCATCCGATTCCTCCCGGCTCACCCGGTCGAGCCCGCCGGGATGATCCCCTTGCGACCACCCCTTCGCCCGCTCGGCCCACATATCCAGCGCGGCGGCCGGATAACCGAGCGGCTCGGTCGCAGCGGCGCCCATCAGCCGGGCATAGATGAAGGGGGCGGTGATATCGGCGATCTGCGGATACCTGGCGTCAGCTGCCAGTGCTATGGCGACGCCATGAGAGCGGGCCATCGCCACGAACTCGGGCGTCCGGAAGCTGTCGTGCCGCACCTCGACGACGTGGCGAATGTCCCGGCCTTCGACCGCGCGGGGCAGCAGCGCGAGGAATGCCCGAAAATCATCGGCAGCGAACTTCTTGGTCGCCATGAATTGCCAGTTGATGGGGCCGAGCTTGTCCTTAAGGGCCATGACGCCGCTCGAGAAGAAGCGTTCGATCGATTCCCCCGCCTCGGCGAGCACGCTCCGTTGTGTGGCAAAGCGCGGCGCCTTGACCGAGAAGACGAAGTCGTCCGGGGTCTCATCGTACCATTTCGCAAAGCTTTCCGGCTTCTGCGAGCGGTAATAGGTGCCGTTGATTTCGATCGAGGTGAGCTGCCGGCTGGCGTATTCGAGTTCGCGCTTCTGCGGCAGGCCGTCCGGGTAGAAGACTCCTCGCCACGGCGCATACGTCCAGCCGCCGACGCCAACCCTGATGCTCCCGCTCACGTTCCTGGTGTTCCCGCCGATCATCCCGCCCCGATGGCGCCCGGATCAAGATCGTCCACCTTCCCCGGTTCCCTCTGCTGGTCAGTTGGGATCCGCACCGCTCTTCTGCGAGCCGAAAGCGGGTCGCCGCGGCCGGGATCCTCCCCGCTGGCTTGCGACCGGCTCGATATCGGGGCCGTCGCCATGCTATGTCAGGGTCGCACAAGCGCTGCGGCCGCGGATCGGGCACAGGAGGGCGAAGGGCGATGTCGGGGTTGCAGGAGGCGGCGAAGATCCATTCTTGTTCCTGGCACGAGATGCACCGGCAGGCCACCGACCTCGCGATCCGGCTGGCCGCCAGCGGCCCGTTCCAGGGAATCGTCGCCATCGCCCGGGGCGGCCTGGTGCCGGCGGCGATCGTCGCCCGCGTCCTCGATATCCGCCTGATCGAAACGCTGTGCATTGCGAGCTACGACGGCATCGAAAAGGGGCCGCTCAGCGTGCTCAAGGGCACACCGCCGCAGGCGGGGGACGGCCGCGGCTGGCTGCTGGTGGACGATGTCGCCGACAGCGGCAGCACCGCCGAGGCGGCGCGACGCATGCTGCCGGCGGCGCACTACGCCACCATCTATGTCAAGCCGGTGGGACGGCCGTTCGTCAATACGTTCATCAGCGAGGTAAAGCAGGACGTCTGGATCGACTTTCCCTGGGACCGCGATCCGGCGAAGATCGGCTGAAGAGGCCCCCGTTCGGTGGCACTCCGACGGGGAAAAACAAGAGGCTGGGAGCGGCGGCGCGGACTGGTCGGACCGCCCCGTCCCGGAAACACCGGCGCGGGACAAACAAAACTGGGAGGAACGGGACTATGTCGGGGATCATCGCAGATATCGGTGGAACCAACGTTCGCTTCGCGCGAGTCGCCGACGACGCGACCATCTCGGCGGTAAAGCCGATGAAGGTCGCCGACTTCGATACCCTCGCCGATGCGTGCCAAGCCTATCTCGAAGCCGGCGGCAACGCCGAGGGGGTGCCGCGGCATGCGGCGTTCGCCGTCGCCTCGCCGGTCCTGGGCGACGAGATCCGCATGACCAACCACCGCTGGGTCTTCTCCATCGAGGAGACGCGGCGGCAGCTTGGCCTTGATACCTTCGATGTGGTGAACGACTTCGCCGCCGTTGCCCTGGGCATCCCGTTCCTCACCCGCGCCGACTTGCGGCGCGTCGGTGGCGGCGAGCCCGATCCCCACGCAACCGTGGCGGTGCTGGGCGCCGGCACCGGCCTCGGCATGGCCGGCTTGGCGCGGCCGCGCGGCGGCGGCTACGTGCCGCTGACCAGCGAAGGCGGGCATGTCACCATGCCGTCGTTCAACGATCGCGAGGCCGCGGTGATCAACACCCTGCGCTCCAGCTTCGAGGGCAACCACGTCTCGGCGGAGCGCCTGATATCCGGCCCCGGCCTGGTTCACCTCTATACCGCCCTCGCCAAGATCGACGGCCGCCCCGCCGATCCGGCGATCACCCCCGCCGACTGCACCCAGCGCGCCATCGCCGGCACCTGCCCGATCGCGCAGGAGGCGCTGGCGATGTTCTGCGAGATGCTGGGGACGATCGCCGCCAATCTGGCATTGACGCTCGATGCCCGAGGCGGCGTCTTCATCGGCGGCGGCATCGTCCCGAAGCTGGGAGAGGTGTTCGATAACTCCGGCTTCCGCGCGCGGTTCGAGGACAAGGGACGCTTCAACAAGTACCTGCGGCCGATTCCGACGTCGGTGATCACCCGGCCGGAGCCGGCGTTCGCCGGCCTGGCGGCGCTGGTGGCGACTCACTGAGGCCCGCTTCCGTTCCAGACGCGGCGGATCAGCGGCTTGTGCGCACCAAGCGCGAACAGGGCGGCGGTGCGGACGAGCCGCAGCCGCTCATCGAGGTGCGAGCGAACCCAGCTTGCCCGTGAGGTCGTTGCCGACCGCGGCACGCCGTCCACCGCGACGGTGAGGCCGAGTCGGGAGAAAACGTAGCGGGCGCGCGGCACGTGGAAGCCGTCGGTGACCAGCACGACCTGCCGCCAGCCGCGCCGGCGAATGATCCGGCCGGCGTAGACGGCATTCTCGAAGGTGTTGCGCGCCTGGTCTTCGATAACGATGGCGCCGGGATCGATCCCCAGCGCCACGGCCATCTCGCCCATGACGTGCGCCTCCGCCGGCGGCGGCCCGACAATTCCCCCGGAAACGAGCAAATATCGCGCATCGCGGCGAAAGAATACGCCGACGCCATGCTCAAGACGGCGCCGCAGCGCGGGTCCAGGCACGCCCGGCGCCGCCGTGGCGGCGCCCAGCACCAGCACCGCATCCGGCGGGACGCGCGAATCGGTAGGCGGCGGAAGGGAAGGCGGCGAGGACATCGGCCCTGGCGCTTCAGTACGAAAGGGGCAAGCCGGACGTGCCGTCGTGAGGCCGCACGCCGCGCTCGCCCGGCGTCGTCCGCGCCGGCAGCAGCATCAGCACGATATGTCGGGCGGGCGAGGTCCATCCCTTCGCACCGCCGATCGTGCAGCCGTCGCCGCTGCGCACCGCGTTGGCGCCGAACAGGGCCCGGGGAGCGGGACGAACATCTTCGAAGGTTTCCACCATAGCCCTTTATCCGCTACAACTGGCCGACCTAAATAACAGGGCGGTGGTGGCTTGTCGCGCGGCGGGTCGCGGGTCGCCGATGTCGGTCTTCGAGGGAAACGAAATGGAAAGGCGGACGAGCCTTCAGGTGATGGAAGAACTGTTGCCGATCAGTGGTTCGACGGTAATCGACGTCGGCTGCGGCGATGGCTGGCTGGTCCGGTCACTAACCCGTCGGGGGGCGCATGCGACCGGCATCGAGGTCAGCCCCAAGCACTTGGCGCATGCCCGGTCCATCACCGCGGTGGGCGATGAACACTACATGCAGGGCATCGCCGAGGATCTGCCCATCGCCTCCCGATCGGCCGACATTGTCATCTTCTTCAATAGCCTGCACCACGTCGACCAGCCTGGCCTGCTGAAGGCGCTGCGCGAGACGGCGCGGGTGCTGAAGCCCGGCGGCCTTCTGTTTGTCTCGGAACCGTTGCCGAGCGGTCCCTATTTCGAGACGATGAAGCCGGTCCACGACGAGACCGCGGTGCGCAATAACGCCCAGGCGGCGCTGCGCTATGGGCCTGAGTTCGGGCTGCTGCTGGAGAAGACCTTCACCTACACCGATTCGGTGAAGCTAAAGGATTTTGGGGCGTTCCACGACCGGCTGACGATGATCAACCCGCACGTGCGCGACCGTTTCGATGAGAAGGAAGAAGAGTTGCGGGCGCTGTTCGAGGCCAACGGCCGGCAGACGGAGGATGGCTGGCTGTTCGACCAGCCGATGCGGGTGCACCTGCTGCGCCGGAGCTAGGCTGCGGCGCAGCACCGCATAGAAAGCGGGTTCTTGCGCGGCCGGCTCGCTCCTTGCTCAGTCCGCAAGGGGGCGTCGTAGCACAGCCGCGACGGGCGAAGTGGCTGCTGCGCCCGTCCGCGTTGGTCAAAGCTCAGAGTTGGGTGGCATCAAGCATCCGGTCGCGCGAGCTGGCGAAATGCGCCGGCAGCGGCCGCTGCCGGCGGTTCCATAGGCTTGCGATCGTCCGCAACACCCGCGTCAGCCGGTCGGCGAGAGTATTCGGCTGATAGTAGCTGCTGGCAAGCTCACCCGCGCGCTCGTTCAGCAGCGTTGCCTTCAGGCCCTGCTGGCGCAGCCGGTCAAAGTCAATCGTCTCGAATCGGTTCATTGTCACAGACCTCGCAGTTCAGGTGGCAAAGCGTCCCTGCGGCGGGTCCTCCCAATCTCCGTCCTGTTGTTACACGTCACTCCGGCGCCCCGTTCCCCCTTGGGGCGCCCTGGTCGTAGAGGTTGAAGTGAAATCCGGTCCCCGTCAACGATAAATGCTGCATTGCAGCATCAGCAGTTGCGCATACGCAACACGCATGGCATGGACGCCGCATTGGCGAGCGATCCTCTCCATCCGCCGCAGCCGCGCGCAACTCGGCGCCTTCGCCAGATCCATCCTCGCACAAAACCGACAGGAGGGCTCGGCCTGGTTTCGACGGCTTGACGTCGGCCAAGAACTAAACTAGAACATATGACAGTAGTTTTTGTTTTGTTCGAAGGAAGGCGTTGCTTTGCCGCCTGCTGCCGGTGTTTATTGCAAGGCGCCCTACGTGAGGCGCTCTGGTCAAGGTGGTGTCGTTCGCCGGTATGGGAGGGGCGGATGCTGACCAAGAAGCAATACGAATTGCTGCTGTTCATCGACAAGCGCCTGCGGGATAGCGGGGTGTCGCCGTCGTTCGACGAGATGAAGGAAGCGTTGGGTTTGCGCTCGAAGTCGGGCATCCACCGGCTAATGACCGGCCTTGAGGAGCGTGGCTTCATCCGGCGGCTGCCGCATCGCGCGCGGGCCCTGGAAGTGCTGCGGCTGCCCGAAAACGTCGCGCCGCCGCCGCGGCGACCATCCGAGGGCTTCGCGCCGACAGTCATCAAGGGCGATTTCAAGCTGCCGGGACAGCCGATCGGGCCCGGGTCGCACGTCGTGCCGCTGCCTCTCTACGGCAAGATCGCCGCCGGTACGCCCATCGAGGCTCTGCGCGACCACTCCCGCGTCATCGACGTGCCTTCGGTGCTGCTCGGCAAGGGCGATCATTACGCCCTGGAGGTCGAGGGCGATTCGATGATCGAAGCCGGCATTCTCGACGGCGATACGGTGATCATTCAGCGGACCGAAACCGCCGACAATGGCACCATTGTCGTCGCCCTAGTCGACGACAATGAGGTCACGCTGAAGCGGCTGCGCCGCCGTGGCCAGTCGCTGGCGCTCGAGCCGGCAAATTCCGCTTACGAGACACGCATCTGCGGTCCCGACCAAGTGAAGGTGCAGGGGCGACTCGTCGGCCTGCTCCGCCGCTACTGAGGGCGGCGGTCGACACCGCTCTCGCCTTCCACCTCGGCGGCATCGATCCTGTCGGTCGCATCATCATCGTCCGCTTCCGCCGCTGCCGCCGCCCATCCGGCAGCGGCGATCGGTCTCCTTGTCTCACCTTTGGCTCCGCGCAAGACCCAAGGGCGCTCTCCCCGCCTGCCGCGAGTGGTCTCAACCGCCACGCCGGTCTCATCCAGCCACAGCGCATGGGCGCCGTCGCGCGCGAGATCGCGGCGGTCGATCCGCAGCTCCGGCGATGCGCACCTCCCTCTGATCGGCGTTACGCTGATCACCACGTCAGCGAGGCGGCAATCGTCCAGCAACGCCTCGGTGATGCGGGAAAGGCGACGGTGCGGCCGTGTACCCGATAGACGCAGCCGAGGGAATCGCAGCGCAGCCGTCCGCCGGCGGCAAGCCCGCGCTCCGGCCAGAAGCTCCCGGCGGCCGGTAGCGCCGACCGGCGCAGCCAGGCTTCGCGGGTCGATCGGGCGCTATTTCTCGCCGAGAACGCCAGGTCGTCCCCCCCGCCGCGGACAGCGAGCAGCCGCCCATCCGCCGCAACCAGCACATCCGGGGCGCGCACCGGCAGCAGGCTGGCGGCGCCAGCGGCGATGGCGAACAGGCCCAGCAGCCGCCAGCGCTGCCGCCACAGGCACAGCCAGGCACCGCCGAAAGTAAACAGAACCAGGCCCGCCGTCGGCAGCGGCGGCAGCAGCACCACCGCCGCCGGCCAGGCCGCAACCTGCCGGGCGATCTCGATCACCACATCGACGCCCCAGCCCATCGGCCGCAGCCCGAGCCCTTCCCAGCCGAACGGCATCAGCAGCATGGCGACGACCGCCCACGGCATGATCCAGAAGCCGGTGACCGGCACCGCCAGCATGTTGGCGGCGATCCCCCATACCTGGAAGCGGCTGAAGTGGTAGACGGCAAAGGGGGTGGTGGCGACGGACGCCACCAGCGTCGATAGCACGACGCCGCCGACATAGAGCAGCATCTGGCGAAGCGGCCGGCGCGGCTGGGACGGCGGCCGCCGGCCCTCCTCGATCACCTCGTAGACCGCGATCAGCGCCACCACGGCGGCAAACGACATCTGGAAGCTCGGCCCCAGCATCGATGCCGGCTGGGTGAGCAGGATCACCAGGGCCGAGAATGCCACCAGCCGGATGGAGATGCCCTGCCGGTCAACCAGCACCGCCAGCAGCACGATCGCCACCATCAGGAACGACCGCTGGCTGGGAACGGGTGCGTCCGCCAGCAGCGTGTAGCTGCCGGCCGCCAGCACCGAGACGACCGCCGCTAGCTTCTTGGTCGGCAGACGCAGCGCCAACGCGGGGACTAGCGCCAGTACGCCGCGGACGACGATGAACACCATGCCGGCGACGAGGCCGATGTGCAGGCCGGAGATCGACAGCAGGTGGGCTAGGCCTGAATCGCGGATGGCCTGCATCGTCGCATTGGGGATCGCCTGCTGCTCGCCGGTGAGAAGCGCCAGGGCGACGGCGGCGGTAGCACCGCGCAGATGCTCACGCACCTGCTCGCCGACGGCGAACCGCACGCGCGCAAAGGCGAGGCCGAGGCCGCCGCCGGCAATGCCTCCCCCTCCTTCCGGCTCCCGCACGACCGCCTTGCCGACCGAATAGCCGACGGCGCCGAGGCCATCGAAGTACGCCTGCCGCTGAAAATCGTAGCCCCCCGGCACCGCTGGCGGCGGCGGCGACATCAGCATCGCGCGCAGGCGGACCTGGTCGCCCGGGCGCACCAGCGGCTGGCTGCCGCGCAGCCGCAGCCGGACCCGCTCGGGCATCGGCTCGACCGTTCCGCCGGCGATGCCCGCCTGCACCAGCGTCAGCCGCTGACCGTCGGGAAAGCTCTCGGCGGCGGCAACCTCTCCCTCCAGCGTCACCGGACCGACCGGCCCCGCCAGCATCGGCGTCGCCAGCAGCAGCGCTTGCGCCTGCGCCACGGCGAAGCCGGCGGTCACGGCGAGCGCTGCCAGCGCCGCCACCGGCAGCAACGGCCAGCGCGCGCCGCCGCGCCATGCCCCCATTGCCAGCAGCCCCATGAGCGCCAGGACGAACGCGCCGAGCCAGGGCGGCGGCTCGCGATCAAGGGCGAAGTAAAGGCCCGCGCCGCTGCCGACGAGGACCGGCAGCCAGAGCACCCAACGGTCGCGCTCGCTGGCCAGCAGTTCGCTTGCGCAGCGTGCAACCGCAATCATCGCAGCGCCTAACGATGCGATGGGAACGGCGAATTTCGAGGGCGACGACATCGCGGCGAAGGACACAGGGTTCCCGGTTGCGGGCCGCCTCCGGCCCGGGCATATGTCCCGCGTTCGTGCCGCGCTTTCGCTACATATACCCCATATGAGACGACTGGGGTAGCCGTACGGCGATGGAAGCCGCACGGCAGCCGGTGCTTTTTCAGCCGTTCGGGCGGTCAGCCAGCCGGGCGACGGCGCGGCGCAGCGCCTCGGTGATCCGCGCCTCCGGCGTCTCGCCCTCGCCGCTCGCCGCCAGCGCGGCGGGGTCCAGCGGGGGTCCGAAGACGATGCGCACTGGATGCGGGCGCGGCACGCTTCGCTCGCGCGGCATCGCCTCGAAGGTGCCGCGGATGAACGCCGGCACCGCCGGCACTTGCTGCGCGCTCAGCAGCCGGCCGATCCCGGGCAGGAAGCGCTGCAGCTCGCCATCCGGCGATCGCCAGGATTCCGGAAACCAGATCAGCGCATTGCCACGGGCAAGCGCCCGCTGCCCCATCGCCAGCGTCGATCCCGGCGCGCGCTCGTTCACCGGGAAGATATGGGTGATGCGGCAAAAGCGGCGGGAAGCCGCGCTGCCGAACAGGCGACCGCGATCGCCCGACCAGTAAAGCCGGCGCATCAGCGCCAGCGGCAGGGCGGCGCCCAGCAGCGGCGGGTCGAGATCGCTCAGATGGTTGGCGACGATAACGAAGGGAGGGCTGGCCGGCAGATGCTCCAGCCCGTCGACCTCAAGCCGGAAGAATAGCCGCGCCAGCATCCGGTTGAGCCAGTAGAGTCCGGCTCCGGCCAGCCGCTCGGCGGCAGACGGCGGCGACAGCCAGCGTGCCTCATCCTCGGCCAGCGCACGCTCGGAGGCTGCCGACGGCGCCGCCGTGGTCGCCCGCCCCTCGATCAGCCGCAGCAGGTCGCGAACGCGCGCCACATCGGCGAACTCCTGCTCGGCCAGCGCCATGCCGGTGGCGCCCTCCAGCTCCAGGCCCAGCCCGATCCATTCCAGCGAATCGATGCCGAGGTCGAGCTGCGGGTCGGCATCCAGCGACAGGCCGCGGGCGCCGTAGCGGTCCTGCAGCACCCGCCAGGCAGCCGCCACTGCCGGTTGCGCCAATAGCGCGCGATCCTCACCGGACAGCGGCTTCGCTGCCGGCGGCCCCCCGGTCAGCGCATCCTCGTACAGCTTCGGCAGCAGGAAGCGGCGGAACTTGCCGAGCCGCGTCCGCGGCAGCGGCTGGCGCACCAGCGCGAAGCCGGACAGGCGCTCGTGGCTGGGCAGCGTCTTCGCGGTCGATGCCAGGGCGACGCGGGTGACGTCCGCGATGCCGGTATTGGTGGACTTGCGGATCGCTTCCAGGTCGGGCAGTACCAGGGCGACCAGCGCTCCCTGCCGCTCAAGGACGGCGATCTCGCGGACAGCCGGATCGGCGCCGTAGCGCTCTTCCAGCTCTTCGGGAAAAATGTTCTTGCCGCCGCCGAGGACGATCAGCTCCTTGGAGCGGCCGCTGACGGTGACGTAGCCGTCAGCATCGAGACTACCGAGATCGCCGGTGCGGAACCAGCCGTCCGCAGTAAAGGCGTCGCTGTTCGCCGCCTCATCGTCGATGTAGCCGTCGAAGACGTTGGCGCCGCGCAGCTGGATCCCGCCGGTTCCGCTGGCATCAGGCTGGGCGATGCGGATCTCGCTGCCCGGTAGCAGCCGGCGGCCTTCGCTACCGATCCGCTGCGCCCCCGGCACGTTGCCGGTGAACGCCGAGGCCGTCTCCGCCAGCCCATAGCCGGACAGCGCGGTGAAGCCCAGCCCCTCCAGCTTCCAGACGCTCTCGGGCGCGAGCTTGGCGCCGGCAGAGACCAGCAACCGCAGGCGCGGCCCAGCCGCGCGTGCACCTGCGGAAACAGCAGCCGGCCGAGATGAACGCCGAAGCGCCGGCGCACGGCGATCGCCAGCCGCAGCAGGGCGGTGAACATGCGGCTCACCAGGCGGCCGCGGGCCTTCGCCTGACCCTCCAGGCCGGCGATGATCGCCTCATAGAGGCGGGGAACACCGATCATCGTCGTCACCCCCGCGAGGTCGAGCGCCCGCAGGATCTTCGGCCGGTCGCTGCCTCCGGCAGGATGACGGTCGCGCCCACCGACAGCGGCGTCAGCAGCCCGACGACGAACGGATAGACGTGGTGCAGCGGCAGCGGCAGCAGCAGCCTGTCACCGTCGCCGATCAGCCCGAAGCGGCCGATGGCGCGGACGTTCGCCTCGATGCGCCGGTTGCGCAGCGCAAACGCCTTCGGCCGGCCGGTGGTGCCCGAGGTATAGACCAGCATCGCCGGCGCGTCGGCCGCCAGCGCCGGCAGCGGAGCATCGCCGCCGTCGGCGCACAGGCTCAGCCACGAGGCCGCGCCCGGCGCGCCATCCGCATCTGCATCCGCGTCGATGAGAAAGACCTGCGGGCGCTCGGCGGCGGCCAGCACCTGCAGCTTGTCGAGATGGGCGGCGACGGTGAACAGCCGGCGGGCGCGGGAGGAGCGGAGCACCGCCGCCGCCTCCTCGGCGTCGGCGAGATTGTCGATCGCCACCGCCACGCCGCCGGCAGCGGCGATCGCCATCCGCGCGATCACCCACGGCGCGCCGTTGGGCCCCCACATCCCCACCCGCTCGCCCCCGCTGCAGGGGCCCGACGCCAGCAGGCCGCGGGCGAGGGCACGGGCACGGCCGGCAAGGGCGGCGAAGGAGTGAACGGTGAGGACCTCGCCGCGCACCTCGATGAGCGCCGGCGCATCGCCCCGCTCCTGCAAGCTGTCCAGCAACGTCGCGAAGGAGAACACTGGAAGCGCGCCTCGCCTTACGAGATGCCGGGACGCGGGGGATCGTCGGCTGGCGTGAGCTGCCGGCGCAGCAGGGCCTTCTGCACCTTGCCCATGGCGTTGCGCGGCAGGTCGTCGACCGGCACCACCCGCTTCGGCGCCTTGTAGCCGGCGAGATGCACGCGGGCATGTGCGATCACCCGTTCCGGATCCGGCGGGGCGCATCCGGCGCACGGCTCGACGAAGGCCACCACGATCTCGCCGAAATCCGCATCGGGCGCACCGACCACGGCGGATTCGCCCACCCCCTCGCAGCCGTCGAGGCAGAGCTCGACCTCGCGGGGATAGACGTTGAGGCCGCCGCTGATGATGAGGTCGGAGGCGCGGCCGACCAGCGCCAGCCGCCCCTCGCTGTCGAGCACCCCTAAATCGCCGGTGCGAAACCAGCCGTCGGCGGTGAACGCTTCGGCCGTCTTTTCCGGCGCCCGCCAGTAGCTGCGGAAGACATTGGCGCCCCGCACCTGCACCTCGCCGGGATTGCCGGCCGGCAGCGGCTCGCCGTTCGCCCGATCGACGATGCGCACGCCGACGCCCGGCAGGGCGGCGCCGACGCTGCCGGCAAGGCGCTCGCCGTGCAGCGGGTTGGAGGTGTTCATGCCGGTCTCGGTCATCCCGTAGCGCTCGAGCAGGATATGGCCGGTACGGGCGCGGAAGGCGGCGAAGGTCTCCGGCAGCAGCGGTGCCGAGCCGCTGACGAACAGCCGGACGCCGAGACAGCTTTGCGCACCGAAGTCGGGCTGGGCAAGCAGGCGGCTGTAGTGGGTCGGCACCCCCATGAAGACGGTGCAACCGGGAAGAGCGCGTACCACCGCGGCCGCATCGAAGCGGGGCAGCAGGCGGATGCGGGCGCCGCTGGCCAGCGCGCAGTGCAGCGCCACGAACAGCCCGTGCGCATGAAACAGCGGCAGCCCGTGCAGCAGCACGTCGTCTTGCGTAAAGCCCCATTCTTGCAGCAGCGCCGCGGCGTTGGCCGCGAGGTTGCGATGGGACAGCATCACCCCCTTCGGCCGTCCGGTGGTGCCCGACGAGTCGAGCAGCACCGCGAGGTCGTCATCGGCGCGCGCCGCCGGCAGCGGCGCCGGCGTAGCGGCGGCAGCCGCCGCCGTCAGGGAACCGCCGCCTGCCGCATCGAGGGTCCACAGCTGCGCCCGGCCGGCCGTCACCCGCAGCACGACCTCAGCCTCGGGCGCGCAGACGACCGCCGCCGGCTCGGCGTCGGCGAGCAGGTAGGCGACCTCCGCCGGGGTATAGTCGGGATTGAGCGGATGGTAGACGAGGCCGGCGCGCAGGCAGGCGAGGTAGAGGGCGACCGCCTCCGGCGATTTCGGTACCTGCACCGAGACCCGGTCGCCAGCCGCGAGTCCTTCCGCCAGCAGCACGGCAGCGATGCGGCTGGAAAGCGCGTCGAGATCGGCCCAGGGCCAGATGCGGCCGCCAGGGATTTCCAGCACGCTGCGCTGCGGCCGATACTGCCAGAGCGCCGCCAGCCACTCGAACAGATTGCCGCCCACCCGCCCTTCTCCGCGCTGATCCGTCGATGTGCGCCGCATCGTGCCACACCGCTGCTGGCGGCGACAGCGCCGGGGCACCCCGGCGACCCGGCCCCTCACCTTCCCATGCTGACGGGGCGGGAGGGCGAGCAGAACCGCCTCTTTTCCCTTCTCCCGGGGCACGTGCTATGCTGCTTGGCAGGGTACGGAAAGCGGGGGCGTGGGGGCCAGTGGCGGAGCAGAACGCCCGCATCGAGGACGGCAGCGGCAACATCATCGTCCAGGCGGTGGACAGCACCGTCACCGTCGG
>JAXMDR010000023.1:0-35823 GCA_046348725.1 Rhodospirillales bacterium | reverse complement strand
CGTAACCTTCCGGGCGGCCGGCACCAGCCTGTCGGGCCAGGCGGTCACCGATTCGGTGATGTGCGTGCTGGGCGACGGCTGGGGCGGCATCGACGTGGGCCCCGGCGCCGATACCGTCCGCCTCGGCGCCAGCGTCATCGGCAGCGATGCCAACCGCCGGCTCGCCGCCTTCGGCCGCAAGATCGGCCCGGATCCGGCTTCGATCAACGCCTGCAAGATCGGCGGCATCGCCGCCAACAACGCCAGCGGCATGTGCTGCGGCACCGCCCAGAACAGCTACCAGACGATACAGTCGATGCGGCTGATCCTCGCCGACGGCACCCTGCTGGACACCGGGGACGAGGCCAGCCGGGCAGCTTTCGCCCAGTCCCACGGCGAGCTGCTGCACCGCCTCGACGAGCTTGCCCGCCTCACCCGCGCCGATGCCGAGCTGGCGGCGCGGATCCGCAGGAAGTTCGCGATCAAGAACACCACCGGCTACAGCCTCAACGCCCTCGTCGACTTCACCGAGCCGCTGGACATCCTGCAGCACCTGATGATCGGCTCGGAGGGAACGCTGGGCTTCATCTCCGAGATCACCTACCGGACGGTCCCCGAATACCTCAACAAAGCCAGCGCCCTGCTACTGTTTCCGGATATCGAGGTGGCGAGCCGGGCAGTCATCCGCCTGAAGACCACGCCGGTTTCGGCCGTCGAGATGATGGACCGGGCGAGCCTGCGGTCGGTGGAGAGCAAGCCGGGCATGCCCGGATACATCCGCGACCTGGGACCGTCGGCAACCGCGCTGCTGGTGGAGACCCGCGCCGAGAACGGCGAGGTGCTGCGCGACAATATCGCCCGCATCACCGCGGCGGTGGCCGACCTCGAGATGCTGCAGGAGGTGGCGTTCACCGACATCCCGGCGGAGTTCGAGCGGCTGTGGAACATCCGCAAGGGACTGTTCCCCTCCATCGGCGGCATGCGCCCAGTCGGCACCACGGTGATCATCGAGGACATCGCCTTTCCGATCGCTGCCCTCGCCGATGCCACCACCGACCTGCAGCGGCTGTTCGCCGAATACGGCTACGACGAGGCGATCGTCTTCGGCCATGCGCTGGAAGGCAACCTCCACTTCGTCATCACCCCCGGCCTCGGCGATCCGGCGGAGGTCGACCGCTATCGGCGCTTCATGGACGCGATTGCCCATCTGGTGGTGGACAAGTACGACGGCTCGCTGAAGGCGGAGCACGGCACCGGCCGCAACATGGCGCCATACGTCGAGCTGGAGTGGGGAGCGCAGGGCTATGCGCTGATGCGCGCGATCAAGGACATCTTCGATCCGGCCGAACTGCTCAATCCGGGGGTCATCCTCAACGACGATCCGGAAGTCCACCTGAAGAACCTGAAGCCGCTGCCGGCAGCCGACCCCATCGTCGATACCTGCATGGAGTGCGGCTTCTGCGAGCGGATGTGCCCATCCCAGGGTATGACGCTGACGCCGCGCCAGCGCATCGTCGGCATCCGCGAGATCAGCCGGCTTGCCGCCGCCGGCGCCGAGGCGGAGAAGGTGTCGCTGGCCGCCTCTACGACTACCAGGGCATCGATACCTGCGCCGCCTGCGGGCTGTGCGCCACCGCCTGCCCGGCTCGGCACCGAGACCGGCATCCTCACCAAGAAGCTGCGCGAGGGCCGTCAGAACGAGATCACCTGCCGCCTTGCTGGCATCGTTGCTGATCACTACGGCATGGCGATGTGGGCAACCTGCCAGGGGCTGCGTTCTGGTCGACCTCGCGCAGTGGGCGCTCGGCCCCGGGCCGCTGGAGGCGGTGACCGGCAACATCCGCTGGCTCAGCCGTGACCGCCTCCCCGCGTGGTCGCGGACGATGCCCGGGGCGCCGCATTCAGCGGGCGCAACTGCCCCAACAGCGAGCACCGGCCGGAGGTTGTCTATCTGCCGAGCTGCGTGTCGCGGACCATGGGGGCCGCCTGCGACCACCGCGGCAACGGCGAAGCCGGGCGCTGTCCGCCAAGACGGCGGCGCTGCTGGAGAAGGCGGCTACCATGTGCTCTATCCGAAGGGCCTCGGCGGCCTGCGCTGCGGCAGCCATTCGAGAGCAAGGGGTTGCCGGAAGTGGCCGACCGCAAGTCGGCGGAAATGGCCGAAGCGCTGCGCGAGATCAGCGGCGACGGCGACCTGCCGATCGTCTCCGATACCTCGCCCTGCTCCTACCGGCTGCGCCGGACGCTGCCCGAGCAGCTGCGGCCGCTCGATATCTCGGAGTTCATCCACGACTACCTGCTGGCAAGGCTGAGCATTCGCAAGAAGCCGGGGATCGTCGCCGTGCATGTGCCGTGCTCGGCCAAGAAGATGGGGCTGGGCCCGAAGCTTACGGCGGTGGCCGGTGCCTGCGCCGAGCAGGTGATCGTTCCCGAGAACATCGAGTGCTGCGGCTGGGCTGGCGACAAGGGCTTCACCACCCCCGAGCTGAACGCGCACGCCCTGCGCAATCTGCAGCGCCAGCTGCCCGACGCGTGCTCCCGCGGCTACTCCAACAGCCGGACCTGCGAGATCGGCCTCGCCATGCACTCCGGCCGGCCGTACCAGTCGATCGTCTACCTGGTCAACGAGGTTTCCGAGCCGGCACCGCGGCGCGGCCTCAACGCTGCCGAGTGATCGCGCCTCGATCGTGAACCGGGCTCGACGGGATGCGTCGGGCCCCCGCGACGCGGGGGATGGCAGCCGTCCCTCGCTGAAGATATTCCCTCGGCACGCGTGGCCCGCCGCCGCGCCGCCCCTCTGGCTCGACCGGATGCGGCCCGATCGGGCTAGTGACAGCGGACCCCGCGTCGTGTTAACGCTCTGTCGCGAGTTTTCGGTTTGCGCGTGCCGGTGCCCGTACCCCTGCTTCTTAGTGCGACGATTCGGTGCCGGCGCAAGCGTGCACTGGCGTCGCCGCCGGAAGTGGTTACCGCCAAGCGTGGTTGCAGTGATCGTCGAAGGTGCGCCGGATCGCTGCAGCCGCAGGGCTGATGGACGAGTCGCGCTGGCCGCTGCGGCGCCGGCTCTGGTCGCAAAGTATCAACATTCGGGTCAACATGTCCCTCCTGTCGTGGATGGCGCTGATCGCTACCATTGCCTGCAGTACCGCCGGGAACACCTTGGCCAATTGGTCGCATTCCTTCGCTGGCCGCAAGCGGCTGCTCGTTCTGGCGACGGCGATTGGCACCCATGGATGTGGCCTCATCTGCTTTTCCGTTGCCCTTGCCGGCATCCCCCTGGCCATCGCCTACCCGCTGCTGATCGGTGGCACCGTCGCCGCTGTCTGCCTGCTGGCCGCGACGCTGTTTGGAGAGCGGCTGTCCCGCCAGCACCTGGCCGGGCTGGCACTGATCATCCTCGGCATGGTGCTGCTGCAGGGCACTTCCGCCAATCCCGGCCAGAGCGCCAGCGCGTGGCCCGCCGCCGCAGGCGAGGATGTGCGATGACGGCGGTGGGCACGCGCCGCGGTCTCGTCGCCTGGCTCAATCTGGCCGTGGCGATAGCGCTGCTGAACGTCGGCAATCTACTGCTGGACGACGTCGCCAAGGCGGCCGGTATCAGCCTGACGCTGTTCCTGTCGCCGGCATTTCTGGCCGCGATCGCCTGCCTCGGAGTGGCGTTCTTCTTCTATGTCCGCTCGCTCGCCCGCTTGCCGCTGGCGGTGGCCTACCCGGTGATGGTCGGTATCTCGCTGATCATCGTCGCCGCCGCCAACCATTACTGGCACCACCCGCTGGCGGCCGTTCAGCTGGCAGGAGTGCCGTTGCTGTTCGGCGGGGTGGTGCTCATATCAACCGCAAAGCACCAAAGTGATAGCGGGACAAGGCACCAGCGTGCGACCCTGCCGCCACGGTGACGTGGGATCCCGGCAACACTGGTGCCGGCAATATCGGCACATCACTTGCTTAGCTGTACCCCTTCAGCTTGAACGCGTTGTACAAGCACGTTGACTGGTCAACCGCTCCGAAGAACAGGGACGAATGCAGGCTCACCGGTTGTCATGGATATTGGCGCTCGCCGCCCTTTTCTTCGTTCTCAGGGCACCGGCGCCTGCTGACGCGTCCGACCAGCTCGCCACTGCCCTGAAGCAGACGATCGATGCGGCCGTCGCCGGCGGAGCCGTTCTGACCGCCTCCGGCAAGCCGGTGGAGATCGAGCCGCTGCGGGCGTTCTATGAGCAGCGCGCGTTCGCCCCGGTCTGGGTCGATTCCCGCGGTCTGACCCCACAAGGCCAGGCACTGCTGCGGGTCTTCGACAGCGCCGGACGCGACGGCCTCGTGCCTGCCGATTACGACCCCGGCGCGTCTGCCCGGACCGGCGGTGACGCAGCCCACCTCGCCAGCACCGAAATTACCTTGAGTGCGGCGCTGCTCCGCTATGCCACCGACATTCGCCGCGGCCGGGCCGTGCCTGAGACGATGGACGAGAACCAGCGGATCGCACCCCGACCGATCGATCCGGCGCAGGTGCTGACGGGCGCCGCCTCGGCGGCGGACACCGACGCCTACCTGGCCCTGCTGGCGCCAGCCGACCCGTTCTATCTCGGCCTGCGCCAGGCCCTCGACCGGTATACCGCCATCGCCGCTGCCGGCGGCTGGCCGACGATTGCCCCGGGAGGCAAGCTTGCCATGGGGGGGACGGACAGCCGCGTGCCCAGCCTGCGCCGGCGCCTGCAGCTGACCGGCGACCTCGCCGCCGATCCGCTCGGCGCAAGTTCGAATCACTTCGATGATTCGCTGCGCCAAGCCGTCCGCCGCTTCCAGCAGCGGCACGGACTGTCGGCGACCGGCGAAGTCAGCGCCGCAACCCTGCAGGCCCTGAACGTGCCGGTGGCGACGCGGATCGGCCAGATTCTCATCAACCTGGAACGGGCCCGCTGGCTGCCCGAGGACCTTGGCGACCCTTACGTTCTCGTCAACATGGCGGCCTTCGAGCTGAACGTGGTGGAGGCCGGCAAGTCGGTGCTGGAAATGCGCGTCGTCGTCGGCGAGCGCGACAAGGAGACGCCGATCTTCAGCGACGAAATCTCCTACATCGAAATCAACCCATACTGGAATGTGCCGAAGAGCATCGCGTATAAAGAGAAGCTTCCCCAGCTCCGCCGCAACCCATACGCGCTGAACAGCCAGAACATCCGCGTTTTTGCTCCCGGCGGCGGCGCTATCGATCCCGGCACCGTCAACTGGGCAGCCGTCGGCCAAAATTTCCCGTATCGCCTGCGCCAGGAGCCCGGACCGAAGAATGCCCTGGGACGCATTAAGTTCATGTTTCCCAACCCTTACGACGTCTACATGCACGACACGCCGTCGCGGGCGCTGTTCAAGCGGCAGGTGCGGGCGTTCTCTCACGGCTGCATCCGCGTCGAAAAACCGATGGAGCTGGCCGAGTTCCTGCTCGGCAGCGGCTGGCCCCGGACGCGTATCGAACGCGCCATCGCCAGCGGCAAGAATACCCCGATCATGCTGGCGAGACCGGTGCCGGTGCACCTCGTCTATCTGACCGCCTGGGTGGACGCGGAAGGCGTGGTGCAATTCCGCGATGATCTTTACAACCGGGACGCGCGGCTGGTTGCTGCGCTGGACGGAACGCGCGAATAGCGGGGAGGTGAAGCGGGTTGATAGCCATTTCTGCGCCTTAAAGGGTTGACCTTCATCCGTTGCTTGAGGCACAAAGCGACGTCGGCCTTGCTGACTCCGGTCGTTGACAAACAAGGAGCAACGGAAACGTGTCAGAAGACCAGAAGAAGGTGAAGTATTCGCGGCGCCGCTTCCTCGCAGCAGGCGTCGCCGGTGCCGCCGGCCTGGCTGCCGCTCCAGCCTGGGCGCGTGACACTGAAGAGTGGATGGAGAACCGTTTCTCCTGGACCCGTCCGAAACTGGTGGTTGAGCGCGATATTGCGTTTACTCATCGCCACACCGGCGAAACATTGCGGACGGTCTACTACGCCAACGGGCGCTACATCCCGTCGGCGCTGGACGAGGTCAACTGGCTGCTGCGCGATTACCGCATCAACGAGGTGAAGGAAATCGACCCGCAGCTGCTCGACCTGCTGTACGCGGTGCGCCAGCGGCTGGAATCGAACGAGGCCTTCGAGGTTTACTCCGGCTACCGCTCGCCGGAGACCAACGCCCGGTTGCGCATGGAAGGGTGGGGCGTCGCCCGCAACAGCCTGCACATGCAGGGACTGGCGATAGACATCGGTCTGCCCGGCAGCGCTTCCCGCCACATCGCCAACTGCGCCCTGTCGTTGCAGCGCGGCGGCGTCGGCACCTACCGGCGCGGCACCTTCGTCCACCTCGACGTCGGCGAAGTCCGGACTTGGCGCGGCTAGGTCCTTCCGCCGCAACTTCAGGGAACGTCCCGAAGCTAACGCTCCGCTCGGAGTGGCTCCGCCGCGGAGCGAACGACGTGACGGGGACATCCTCACCGCGATATTGCCCCCTTGGGGAACGCCGCCGGCGCGAATAGAATCCGCCGACGGGGCCGGTTGTGTTTGCGGGCGCTTCCGCTGGCCGGCCCGGGGAGGGCGCGATGCAAGGTGATCTGGCATTCGGAGAAGTCGAGAGCCTGCAGATCGACGTACTGTCGGAAACCGGCTGGTTCGATGATGCCGAGTTCAAGCAAACCATGGCGGCGCACGGCGGCAGTGGCGCCAGCCAGTACTGCATTCCCTGGCGACCCGAGAACGCCGGCGGATACGCGGCGCTGATTACCGCTACCCTGCCGGGAGGCGAGCAAAAGCGGATCCTCCTGGACACCGGCTGGAATAACGGCTGGATGGACTGGGTCTACGCGCGATCGGGCGTCGATGCGATGCTGGCGCAGGGCGGGATCGACTTCCTGGTCCTCTCGCACTGGCATCTCGATCACTTCTGGGGGATCGAATCGACGCTGAAGCATGCGCCCGGGCTGCCGATAATCGCGCCCGGGACCTGGCGGTCAGCGGACCGGGCGCTGCTGCGCGAGGGTGCCGCGCTCACCGCGGACGACGGCGACGGCAATGCGGTCGCGCTGTGCAGTAACCGCGTCCCGCACGAGGGACCGCTGACCCTGACAACTCCCGACGGCGAGGACGGCCGGGGGATTTACACCCCGTTCCCTGGGCTCGCCATCCGCTTGTTCGACGTGCCGATCCTGCTGCAGGTGCAGGGCGAGAATGTCCTCTACTTCAACGTGCACGATCGCGGAATCGTCACCGTCACCGGCTGCGGCCATCCCGGCATCATGTCATTGCTCAGCTTCGCCCGGCAGAACTTTCGCGAGAACCGGCTCTACGGCTGCTACGGCGGCCTGCACTTATCGGTGTTCGATACGTGGAAGCCGGAGTTCGACGATATCATCGATGAGGTGAAAGCGGCGGATATGCGGAAGGTGGGCTGCAACCACTGCACCGGCCGGATGTGGGCAAAAAAGGCGGCGGCCCAGGGCGTGCCGATCGTCCGCGGCACCGACGCCTACCTGAGCTACCCGAAGCAAGCGACAGCCGCCGTCGAAGGCGAGAACGTTTTTCTCGGCAACGGCGACAGCGTGACCTTCTGACCCGTTCCGGGAATCCACGGCGAACAAGGCGGTGGAGGGACCGTCAGTCCCTCCACCCGTGGCCGCTGAGGGGGGAGGGGAGGTGTGTCGATTTGCCCGGCGGCAGGCCACGGCGGTAGGATGCGGGCAATCCCGTGGTGACGCAACCGATGCGTGTCCTCTTCGTTCATCAGAATTTTCCCGGCCAGTACCTGCACCTGGCGCCTGCGCTCGCGGCGCGGGGTGATGAGGTAACTGCACTCGCCATCGAGCAGCACGGGCCGCCGTTGCCCGGCGTCCGCGTCGTGCGTTACGAGACGAAGCGCGCCTCTTCCCCGGCTATCCATCCGTGGGCCGCCGATATCGAAACCAAGGTTATCCGCGGCGAGGCGGCAGCCCGGGCGGCGGCGGCCCTGCGCGCGCAAGGCTACCTCCCCGATGTGATCTGCGCCCATCCTGGCTGGGGCGAGGCGCTGGTCCTCAAGGACGTCTTTCCCGACGCCCGGATGCTGTCGTTCATCGAGTTCTATTATCGGGCCGACGGCGCAGACTTCGGCTTCGATCCGGAGTTTGTGGAAGCGGAGCTGGCCGGTCGCTGCCGGCTGCGGATGAAGAACGCCAACAGTCTGCTCAGCCTCGAGGCCGCCGACTGGTGCGTCAGCCCGACGTGGTGGCAGGCGAGCACCGTCCCCGAGCACTATCGGAGCCGGTTCAGCGTCATCCACGACGGCATCGATACCGATCGGGTGCGTCCCGATCCGCGGGCGCGGATCGACCTCGCGAAGGCCGGGCTGACCCTGCGGCCGGGCGACGAGGTGATCACCTTCGTCAACCGCAACCTCGAGCCCTATCGCGGCTTCCACGTCTTCATGCGCGCGCTGCCGGAAATCCAGCGCCGCCGGCCGCGGGCGATCACGCTGATCGTCGGCGGCGACGAGGTGAGCTATGGCCGCCGCCTGCCGGAAGGGCAGACGTGGCGGCGACGGATGCTGGCGGAGGTGGAAGAACGCCTCGATATGAGCCGCGTCCGCTTCGTCGGCCGCATCGCCTATCCCGACTTCGTCGCGATGCTGCAGGTCTCCGCCGTGCACGTCTACCTCACGTATCCGTTCGTGCTGTCGTGGTCGATGCTCGAGGCCATGGCCGCGGGCTGCGCCGTCGTCGCCTCGGCGACGGCGCCGGTGGAGGAGGTGATCCGCGACGGCGATAACGGCCTGCTGGTCGATTTCTTCTCGACGGCCTGCATCGCCGAGGCGGTCGAGCGGGTGCTGTCGGATCCCTCCCGCATGGCCCGCTTGCGCGCCCGCGCCCGCACGACGGTCATCGAGGGCTACGACTTAAAGCGCGTCTGCCTGCCGCGTCACGTAGCGCTGGTCGATGCGATTGCCGCCGGCTCGCTACCTCCCGACCTCAATGCCGCGGGGCGGCCTGCCGTCGAAGCGGATGCAGCGCCGCAGCATCCCGCCGACAGTTGAGTCCTGCCAGCCTCTCAGCGGACGGCCGAGGCGGCCGGCGGATCCTGCACGTACTGCCAGGCAACCCGGCCCGAGCGGGCGCCGCGCTCCTGAGCCCAGGCGATCGCCTCGCTGCGCAGGCTGTCGGCCGGCAAGTCGAGGCGGAAGCGCTCGGCGTAGCCCTTGACGATGTTGACGTAGGTCTCCTGGTCGAGGCCGTGAAAGCAGCCACAGGCCGAAGCGGTCGGACAGCGAGACCTTCTCCTCCACCGATTCCGCCGGGTTGATCGCCGTCGAGCGCTCGTTCTCGATCATCTCGCGCGGCATCAGGTGGCGGCGGTTGGAGGTGGCGTAGAACAGCACGTTGTCCGGCCGCCCCTCGATGCCGCCCTCCAGCACCGCCTTCAGCGACTTGTAGGAGGCATCGGCGACGTCGAAGGAGAGGTCGTCGCAGAACAGCAGGCAGCGCCGCGTCTCGCCGCAGCCGGGTCAGCAGCCGCGGCAGGCTGGCGAGGTCCTCGCGGTGGAGCTCGATCAGCGCCAGCGCGTGGGACTCCTCTTCGTTGATCTGCGCATGCACCGCCTTCACCAGCGAGCTCTTGCCGGTGCCGCGCGCGCCCCATAGCAGCGCGTTATTGGCGGGCAGCCGCCGGGCGAACCTTCGGGTGTTGTCCAGCAGCACCGTCCGCTGCCGGTCGATGCCGTGCAGCAGGCCGATCTCGACGCGGTTGACCCGCGGCACCGCCTCCAGCCGCGCGGTGTGCACATGCCAGACCTTGAAGGCGTCGGCGGCATCGAGCGAGGCATCCTCGGCCGGCGGCGGCGCCAGCCGCTCCAGCGCCTCGACCAGCCGCCGCAGCAGCTCAGGGGAAACTCCGGGGATCGATTCAGAGAAAACCGCCCCTGTCACTTGTCACGTGAGTTCGGAGCCGTGGCGCTCGGGGCGTTCGGGTTTGCATGGGGGCGGGGGTTGTTTATACATAGAGCCAACGCTTCCCGGGGGTGCCGGGATTTCTGAGGAGTGTTCGATGTTGCTTTCGAGCGCGTTTGCGCAGGATGCGGCTCCGGCAGCCGCCGCCGGCCCCGACGCGATGCTGCAGTTCCTGCCGATCATCCTGATCTTCGTCGTCTTCTATTTCCTGCTGATCCGTCCGCAGCAGAAGAAGCTGAAGACGCACAAGGAGATGCTGGGGGCGCTGCGGCGCGGTGACCGTGTCGTCACCGGCGGCGGCATCATCGGCACGATCACCAAGGTGGTGGACGACAACGAGGTGCTGCTGGAGATCGCTGAAGGCGTGCGGGTGCGGGTGCAGCGGCCGATGATCTCCGGCGTGCTGGCGAAGACCGAGCCGGCACCGGAGCCGAAGGAGCCGCGCAACGACAACGGGCCGGGCGCCGGCGGCAAGTCCGGCGATGGCGAGGCTAAGCCGGCGTCGGTCGGCTCGCGGCTGACCAGGATTCTCGGCGGCAAGCGCGACTGATCGCAAACACCGATGCTTCATTTTGCACGCTGGAAGGTCATCGCCATCCTGCTTGTCTGCGGGCTGGCGACGGCAATTGCGGCCGTCAATCTGCTCTCGCGGGAACAGGCGGAGGCGCTGCCGTCGTGGCTGCCGCACCGCCAGATCACCCTCGGCCTCGACCTGCAGGGCGGCTCGTCGATGATGCTGCGGGTGGATACCGCGGCGGTGCTGCGCGACCGGTTGGACAGCATGCTGGACACCGTCCGCGAGGAGTTGCGCAAGGCGCGCATCCGCTACCAGGAACTGGCGGTCGATCGTAACGGGGTGGCGGTCACCATTCCCGATGCGGCGCAGGTCGATGCGGCGAGCGACGTGCTGCGCAAGATCGATCCAGACGCGACCCTCGACAGCGGCGATGGCGGCCGCTTCCGGCTCGTCCTCTCCGACCAGGCGATCCGCCAGCGCGAGTCGGCGGCGGTTGCCCAGTCGCTGGAGATCGTCCGCCGGCGCATCGACGAAACCGGCGTGCGCGAGCCCAGCATCCAGCGTCAGGGCACCGATCGTATCCTCGTGCAGCTGCCGGGGGTCGATGATCCGCAGCGGATCAAATCGCTGATCGGCAAGACGGCGAAGATGACCTTCCATCTCGTCGACGAGGAGGCCAACCTCTCCGAGGCGCTGGCCGGGCGGCCGCCCGCCGGCTCGGTGGTGATGCCGCTGCTCGACCGGCGTGCCGGGCCCGGCCAGGAGCCGCGCATCGTCGTGCGCAAGCGGGTGATGCTCAGCGGCGAGAGCCTGGTCGACTCGCAGCCCACCTTCGACCAGGGGCAGCCGATCGTCTCTTTCCGCTTTGATTCCGCGGGTGGCAAGCGCTTCGGCGACATCACCAGCCACAACGTCGGCAAGCGGCTCGCCATCGTCCTCGACGACCAGGTGATCAGCGCGCCCAACATCCGCGAGCCGATCCTCGGCGGCTCCGGCGTCATCACCGGCAGCTTCACCGTCGCCGAGGCGCAGGATCTGGCGCTGCTGCTGCGGGCCGGCGCGCTGCCGGCGCCGCTGACGGTGCTGGAGGAACGGACGGTCGGGCCGGGGCTGGGTGCCGATTCGATTCAGGCCGGCAAGGTCGCCAGCGTCGTCGGCACCATCGGTGTCGTCGCGTTCATGCTCATTTTCTATGGCCTGTTCGGCCTGTTCGCCAACATCGCGCTCGCCGTCAACATCGTGCTGATCATCGCCGGGATGACGCTGGTGGGAGCGACGCTGACGCTGCCCGGCATCGCCGGCATCGTCCTGACGGTCGGCATGGCGGTGGATTCCAACGTGCTGATCTTCGAGCACATCCGCGAAGAGGTGCGCGCCGGTCGGACCCCCATCTCGGCCATCGATTCCGGCTTCCAGCGGGCGATGACGACGATCATCGACGCCAACCTGACGACGCTGATCGCCGGCATCCTGCTTTACATCTTCGGGTCCGGGCCGGTGCGCGGCTTCGCGGTCACGCTCTCCATCGGCATCATCACCACGATGTTCACCGCGGTGACGGTCACCCGGCTGATCGTTTTCACCTGGTTCCGCCGGGTGCGTCCGCGCCTGCTACCGATTTGAGGTCTCCGTAAATGTTCCGCGGCGTCCAACTGGTTCCACCCGACACCAAGATCGGGTTCATGGCGATGCATAAGGTGAACTTCATCGTCTCCTTGGTGATGATCATCGGCTCGATCGCCATAACCATGATCAATGGTCTGAACTTCGGCATCGACTTCAAGGGCGGGATCCTGCTGGAAGCGCGCACCGAAGGCGCGGCTGATCTCGCGGCGATGCGCACGCAGCTGGACGGCCTCGGCCTCGGCGAGGTGGCGCTGCAGACCTTCGGCTCCGATAACGACATATTGATCCGCATCGAGGAGCAGGCGGGCGGCGAGGCGGCGCAGCAGCAGGCGATCGCCAAGGTGCGCGATGCGCTGGGTCCCGGCGTCCGTTACGATCGGGTCGAGGTGGTAGGGCCGCAGGTCAGCGACGAGCTGTTCTGGAGCGGCATGTACGCGCTCGGCGCCTCGATCCTCGCCATCGTCGTCTACATCTGGTTCCGTTTCGAGTGGCAGTTCGGTGTCGCCGCGGTGCTGGCGGAGGTGCACGACATCACTGCGACGGTGGGACTGTTCGCGCTGCTTGGCATGGAATTCAATCTGACCAGCATCGCCGCGTTGCTGACGCTGGCCGGCTATTCGATCAACGATACCGTCGTCGTGTTCGATCGCGTGCGCGAAAACCTCCGCAAGTACAAGACGATGCCGCTGCGCAAGCTGCTCGATTTGTCGATCAACCAGACCTTGTCGCGAACGACGATGACGAGTGCGACGGCGCTGCTGGCCTTGCTGGCGCTCTATATCTTCGGCGGCGAGGTGCTGCGCGGCTTCAGTCTGGCGATGATCTGGGGCGTGCTGATCGGCACCTATTCGTCGATCTTCGTTGCTTCGGCGCTGCTGCTCTACATGAACGTCCGGCGCTCGACGGTGACCGGCGAGACGGCGGTCGCCGAGCGGCCGTAAGGCGCGCGGCCGCGATGCCGATCGATATCACCGTTCCTCCCGCTGCCGGCCGGCAGATCGTCGAGCGCTACGGCGGCGGTGGTTTCATCATTTCCGGTGTGCGCTGGAAGGGATCCGTCCTCATCCTCCCCAATCGCACGCTCGGCTGGCCTGTCAGCGAAGCCGGCGCCATCGAGCCCGCCGCCCTGGAGCCGGTGCTGGCGGCCGAACCCCGGCCGCGCATCCTGGTCGTCGGCTGCGGGCGCGGCTTTGCGCCTCGTGCCGAGGGACTGGAGGCGGCGATGCGCGAGGGCGGCATCGGTGTCGAGTGGATGAACACCGGTGCCGCCTGCCGCACCTACAACGTGCTGGTGCTGGAGGACCGCGACGTCGCGGCTGCGCTGATCGCGATCGACTGATCGCGGAGGAGGTGGGCGGGACCCGGAAATCGGGACCCGCGCGCGTTGCCGAAACGCAGCTCAGCTGGCCGCGAGGTTCTTTTCGACGAAGTCCCAGTTGACCAGGTGGTCGAGGAACGTCTGCACGTAGTCCGGCCGGCGGTTCTGGTAGTCGAGATAGTAGGCGTGCTCCCAGACGTCGCAGGTGAGCAGCGCCGTCTGGCCGTGCACCAGCGGCAGGTCGGCGTTGGGCGTCTTCACGATCTTCACGGCGCCTTTCTCGACGACGAGCCAGCCCCAGCCGCTGCCGAACTGGCCGGTGCAGGCGGTCTTGAACTCCTCGGCGAACTTCTCATAGGAGCCGAACGCCTTGTCGATGGTGGAGGCAATGTCGCCCTTCGGCTTGCCGCCGCCGCCCGGCTTCATGCAGTTCCAGTAGAACGTATGGTTCCACACCTGGGCGGCGTTGTTGAACACCGGCACCTTGCTGCTGTCGCCGGCGACGGTCTGGATCACTTCTTCCAGGCTCTTGCCGGCCAGGGGTGTGTCCTTGGTCAGGTTGTTGAGCGTCGTCACATACGTTTGGTGATGCTTGCCGTAATGGAAATCCAGCGTGTTCGCCGAGATATGCGGGGCGAGCGCGTCTTTCGCATAAGGCAGCGGGGGGAGTTCGAATGCCATGGGTCCCTCGATCCCTCGATTGTCGGTCGATCGTTCGAGCATATGGTGTGCCGCCGGCGATGGAAAGTCTCGCTCCCAACACCCGCCGCGGCGGACGGTGCAGCCATGCGGGCCGCTGTGACTAGCAACGTGCGAGGCCGCGCACCGTTCCGAGCCAGCGGCATGACCTCCGCTGCCAAGACGTGAGCTCCACCCGCTCGCGCAGCGGATCGCGGGCGCGGAAGCGCCCCACCAGCTTGTGCGCCCGGCACACGACGACCGCGGCGTGGATCCGCAGGCCGCGGTCGTGGATCAAGCCGGGCAGCGGCACAGCATCGGCCAGCAGCCGCTCCACCCCGTCTAGCACCCTGTCGAGAACGGCACGCGCCTGTCCCTTCGCCGAGGGCGCGCGCAGGTGCGCGGGCGTGATCATGGCATCGTCGAGGAACGCCCGCGGGATACACAGGCGGTTGAAGGGAATCGTCGGATCGCCGCAATCGCGCAGCTGGCGGAGGATGCGCAGGCCGCAGCAGAGCGCGTCGGCCGGCCGGCCGCAGCGGGCCTGATCCTCGCCGAGAAGGTGCAGCATGTAGCGTCCGATCGGCGCGGCGGCAAACCGGCAGTAGGCCAGCACATCGTGCCAGCCGGCACAGACGTGGCCACGGGCATCGCGGCGCAGCGCCTGCAGGATGTGGCGGACGTGGTCGGCAGGGATGCCGGTCGCCTGCAGGCTGTCGCGCAGACCGATCGCCACCCGCTGCGATTCCGCCGACCACAGGGTGTACTCGCCGCCGGTGAGCGCCGCCTCCAGCCCCAGCAGCCTGGCGAGCTTCTCCTCGCGGCCGATCAGCGTGCTGTCGGTGACCGAATCGGCAAGCCGGACGAAACGGCCAAAGGCGCGCACGTGCGGCCTGATCGGCGGCGCGAACAATTCCGGCATCAGCGAAAAATCGGGATCGCTTCCCAGTCGCATCGGCTTTCCTGCTTCCCCGGCCGCCGCCCCGGGTTTCCGCGCGGTGCTGCCACAAGGAGTCCGGTTATATTTCAGAACAACCGATGTGGGCAGATGATGGCGGCACCGAGGCTCTCTTACTGCGCCGAGCAGGTGCAGAAGTTCGATAACGACCGGTTTCTCTGCTCGTTGTTCGCGCCGCCGGTGGAGCGGGAGGCGCTGGCGGCCATCGGCGCCTTCAACATCGAACTGGCGCGCATCCGCGAACAGGCGCACCAGCCGTTGCTGGGACACATGCGGCTGCGCTGGTGGTCGGATGCCCTCGATGCCGTCTTCGCCGGCGCACCGCCGCAGCATCCGGTGGCAGCGGCGCTGGCCGAGGCTGCCCTCCGCTTCGGCATCTCGCGCGAGCCGTTCGACCGCATGCTCGAAGGCCGCGCCGCCGACCTCGACGATTCGGCGCCGCAGTCGCTGGTGGCGCTGATCGATTACGCCGAGGCGACCTCCGGCGCGCTCGCCGCCGCCGGGCTGCAGGTGCTGGCGACGCCGGACGAGGCGACGCGCGCCGCGGCGCGGGATGTCGCGGTCGCCTGGACGCTGGTCGGTCTGGTCCGCGCGGTGCCGTTTCATGCCCGGGCGCGCCGAATCTACCTGCCGGCCGATCTCAGCCGCGAGGCTGGCCTCGACATCTACCGGCTGTTCGAGCGCGGGCCGACCGAGGAGCTGCGCAAGGTGGTGCAGGTGTTGATCGATGTCGCGGTCGAGCGCCTGAACCGCGCCCGCCGGCTTCGGCGGGCGGTAGCTCCCGCCGCCCTGCCGGTGCTGCTGCCGGCATGCCTCGCCGATCTGTACATCGACCGGCTGCGCCGCGCCGGTTTCGATCCGTTCGACCCGCGGGTGCGGACGAGGGCGCGCTGGCCGATGCTCCGCCTCACCGCCGCGCGGTTGCGGCAGCGCTTCTAGAGGGGCCTTCAGCGGACATCGGCAGAATGTATGAATGGTAGCAAATCAAGTTCTGCATAGTTAGTAAAGTCTTAACTATAGCCGCACAAGTGCCAATGCAAAATGGTCCAACACAGCGTGCCTTTTTTGTGCTGTCATGGTTGCTTCTCTCCTTTATTTTATCGATCTCTTGTAATTGATCGTTACGCAACAATAGAGCTATCTGCTCTTTATCGGTGAGATTATTTAGTTCAATATGGTCCAATACTACTTCAAGGGCGTCGCCAATTCGCCCTAATTGCTTGCCATAGGATCCGACCTCGTCAATTATACGTCGTTCGGTATCTGGATCTGATGATTTAGGTTAAGCCGACAGATCCGGAATTGGTTCCCGGCCCAATGCACAAACCAGCTCAAGGGATTGATCGACTGGCTGAACTTTCCGAGAGGGAAGACGCAGGTTCAACCAGTACTTTTGCCTCCTCTCGCTTCTGCCCATGCCGGTAGCGGGCGGCGAGAATACGAGTGACCTGGCGTTCAGACGCCGACGAATGGTTCACCGGGAAGGCATGCGTGCAAGCGCTGCCGGCGCGCCTCGCCGATCTCTACATCGAGCGGCTGCGCCGCGCCGATTTCGATCCGTTCGACCCGCGGGTGCGGACGAAGCCGCGCTGGCCGATGCTCCGCCTCACTGCCGCGCGGCTGCGGCAGTGCTTCTAGTCAGTCCTCAGCGGGCATCGGCAGAGAGGGTCGCCGTCGAAAGCTGCGATCCGGGCGCCGGCGTTGCCGGATCGAACGGGTTGGGGCCGGCGAGCGGCACCGGAAGCGGGCTCGCAGCAGAGGCGGGCTGAACGGCAACGGACGGCGCGTGCCGGGCCGCCGCCGCCGCGGGAACGGTCGCCGTTGCCGGGTGCCTGCCGGCCGTCACCGCCGGAACCGTCGATTCGGCTTTCGCTGCCGCGGCCGGCGCTGCAGGCGGTGTGGTGGCGGCTTCCTGGCTGCGGCGGGTGTTGTGAATGGAGACGAGGAAGTGGGCGATTCGGTAGTTGCCGCGGTCGATGGCGATCTCCGCCGGGGTCATCCCCCAGCGATCGCGCGCATCGACGTTGGCTCCGTCGCCGACGCTCAGCTGCGCCTTCGGCAGATCATTGGCGTAAACCGCCTGAAATAAATCGCGAGTCGCCTTGTCAGTGCTTGTCGCCGAAGACGCGGCTTGCGAATCGCCGGCAAAACCGGTGGCGCCGGCAACGGTAATCAGGCCGGCAACCAACATGGAAAAACCAAGACCAGCGGCGCGCTTCATCGGGAGCCCTCGTTTTTTGGTTCGGCGATGCGTTCATCTTGCAGAGATCGGCCTCGGGCGGCAACTGGGCGGTCCCTTTCGGCGACATTTCGTGGTATCATTGCAACACAAGGTCTCGAAGGAGCGATGTCGGTCCCGCAGCTTGGTCCGCGGTTGTGGGCTCCCGCTGTCGGTGTCATACCATCCGGACCCAGGGTCCATGCGAGGGAGCGCTGAAGTGAAAGGGATACTGAAGAACAGTTTCGGGCGCCGGCTCGTCGGCGGAACGGCGGCGGTTCTGGTATGCGCAGTCGCCACGGCTCCCGCCTTTGCCGCCGGGAAGGCCAAGACCAGTCAATTTTGTGCTTCCGACACTGATATCGCCGCGCTGAATGCCCGGGTGCTGCAGACGGAGCTGATGGTGGCGGCGCTGAGCTGTGATGAACGGCTGCGTTACAACAACTTCATTACCAGCTACCAGTCGGTGCTGACCTCCCGCAGCCAAGCGCTGCAGGGAATGTTCAAGCGAGCGCACGGCGCTCAGGGCACCAACCGGATGAACGCCTTCATCACCAAGATGGCCAACGATTCGTCGCAAGGGGTGCGCGAGAAGGGCGGCGACTACTGCGCTTTCGCCGGCGAGCTGTTCGACGAGGTGCTGACGTCGAATCCGACCGAGCTCAACCGCGTCACCAACAAGCCGTGGATCGAGGGTCGGCACGGCTATCGCCCTTGCGTCCTCGAGGCGTCGCGCAAGCAGGCCGGCTAGCCGGTCGTCGCCCGGGGCGCCGGCGGCGACGGGGAGAAGGCGCCCGCGCCCGGCGCCAGGGCGGCGGCGCCCATCCACTCGGCGAGATCGGCGAGCGCCCTCCGGGCCATCGCGCGCTTGCGGTCGGCCCCGCGCAGCGGCTTGGCGCCGGCCGCGGCCGCCAGCGGTGGGAACAGGCCGAAGTTGACGTTCATCGGCTGAAACGTCGCGTCGTCGGCGCCGGAGGTGATGTGGTGCAGCAGGGCGCCGATCGCCGTCGTCTGCGGCGGCGGTGCCACCTCGGTGCCGGCGCATTCGGCGAGCGCGAACCTCCCTGCCAGCAGGCCGATGGCGGCGCTTTCCACATAGCCCTCACAGCCGGTGATCTGGCCGGCGAGGCGGATGCGCGGCGCTGCCTTTAGCCGCAGCCGCCCGTCCAGTACGCGCGGGCTGTTGACGAAGGTGTTGCGGTGGACGCCGCCCAGCCTTGCGAACTCGGCGTTCTCCAAGCCGGGGATGGTGCGGAACAGCCGCACCTGCTCAGCGTGCTTCAGCTTCGTCTGGAAACCGACGATGTTGTAGAGCGTGCCCAGGGCGTTGTCCTGGCGGAGCTGGACGACGGCATGCGGGCGGGTGTTGCCGGCGTGGGGATTGCGCAGGCCGACCGGCTTCATCGGCCCGAAGGCCAGCGTGTCGCGGCCACGCTCGGCCATCACCTCGATCGGCAGGCAGCCTTCGAAGTAGGGGGTATCGCGCTCCCAGTCGCGGAACGGCATCTTCTCCGCCGCCAGCAGCGCGCCTACGAAGCGCTCGTAGCCGTCGCGGTCGAGCGGGCAGTTGATGTAGTCGCGGCCGTCGCCCTTGTCCCAGCGCGACTGGTACCAGGCGACCGAGAGATCGATGCTGTCGCGGTGGACGATGGGGGCGATGGCATCGAAGAAGGCGAGGGCATCGGCGCCGGTCAGCGCCTGCAACGCCGCGGCGAGCGGTGCCGAGGTGAGCGGGCCGGTGGCGATGATGACGCTCGTCCACTCCGCCGGCGGCGGCCCGTCGATCTCGGCGCGGTCGATGGTGATCAGCGGGTGCGTCGTGATGGCGTGCTCGACGGCGGCGCTGAAGCCCTCGCGATCGACGGCGAGCGCGCTGCCGGCGGGGACCCGGGCGGCATCGGCGCAGGCGAGGATCAGCGAGGAGAGCCGGCGCATCTCGGCGTGCAGCAGGCCGACGGCATTGGCCTCGGCGTCGTCGGAGCGGAACGAGTTGGAGCACACCAGCTCGGCCAGCCGCCCCGAGGTGTGCGCCGGCGTCATCCGCTCCGGCCGCATCTCGTGCAGCACGACGCGCTGCCCGCCCCGCGCCAGCTGCCAGGCCGCCTCGCAGCCCGCCAGCCCGCCGCCGATGATGTGGACCAGGGAGAAGGATTCACCCATGATCCTGCCGACGTAAACAGCTGCGTCGCTGATTGCAAGCGGCCGCTACCTGCCGTACGGCGTTGGCTGATGCACGGATGCAAACGGAAGGGTGGCCTCGGGGAAGTGGCTGGAATTTCCGAGTCCTTGCTGGCTGCTGATGAGCCGCCGGCATATGAAGTCGTCAACAACGATGGCGCCGGCTCGGCGGTGATCGTATGCGACCACGCCTGCAACCGCATTCCGGTCCGCCTCGGCACGCTCGGGCTCGAAGCTGACGATCTCGCATCGCACATCGCCTGGGACATCGGGGCGGCGGAAGTCGCGGTGCGGCTTGCCGGTCTGCTCGACGCCCCGCTGGTACGGAGCGGCTACTCCCGCCTCGTCGTCGACTGCAACCGGCCGCTGGCAAGTGCCGAATCGATCGCGCCGCACAGCGGCGGGATCACCGTCCCCGGCAATCAGGGACTTTCCGCATCTGAGCTGGCGTTACGCGCCGGGGCGGTCTTCTGGCCATACCATCGCGCCGTCGCCGCAGTGCTCGATCACCGCGCTGCCAGAGCGCAGCCAAGCGTGCTGCTCAGCGTGCACAGCTTCACGCCGGCACTGAACGGCAGCTGGCGACCATGGCATATCGGCTTCGCCCATGGTCGCGACGCCCGGCTGGCCGCGCTCTTCCTCGATGCTTTTCACGCGGAAGGCGAAACCGCCGTTGGCTACAACCAGCCTTACAGCGTCGACGACGCGACCGACTATACGCTGCCGGTGCACGGCGAGCAGCGCGGTCTGATGCACGTCCTGATCGAGATCCGCCAGGACGGGCTGGTCACTGCCGACGATGTGGGCAGCTGGGCAGAACGGCTTGCCCGCTGCTACGCGCGCATTGCGCTGGCCGGTTGAGCCGCTTCCACCTGATCGGTCCACACCTTGAAGCTGGCGAGCGTGTTCGGTCCGAACGTGCTGCTGATCGCCACGTCGGAAGCATCGCGGCCGCGCGCGATCAGCACCCGGCCGATGCGGGGGACGTTGTTGCGCGCATCGAAGATGTACCAGTGCCCGCCGAGGAAGACCTCGAACCAGGCGGAGAAGTCCATCGGCTCTGCCGAGGCTGGGACGCCGATGTCCCCCAGATAGCCGGTGCAGTAGCGTGCCGGGATGTTGAGACAGCGGCAGAAGGCGATCGCCAGGTGCGCATAGTCGCGGCAGACGCCTTTGCCCTCGTGAAATACTTCGGCAGCCGTCTTCGTCGCCCGGGCGTGCTCGTAGCCGAAGGCGATGTGGCGGTGGACGAAATCGCAGACGGCCTGCACCCGGGCCCAGCCAAGTGGCGTCGTCCCGAACAGCGACCAAGCCGGTTCGGAAAGCCGATCGGTCTCGCAGTAGCGGCTGCCCAGCAGATAGACGAGCGTTTCTTGCGGAAGGTCCTGGACCTGATGCTGCACTGCGTCGGGGACCACGGTGTCCGGCTTGCCGCTGTCGCGGACGACTGTATCGGTATACAGGCGGATGCGGCCCTGCGGAGCGACCATCCGGCTGCACCAGTTGCCGAAGCCGTCGCGGTATCCGGAAATCGGCAGCGAAGGGTCAGTGATGATGTGGTCGGGACCGATCATATCGGCGACGCGGGAATAGTGAATGTTCAGCGTCAGGATCATCGGCGTCGGCTGCGGGCAGTCGTAGATCAACTCATAGCCGAGGCGTATCTGTATCATGCCTGCTCCATTATCAGATTTACCGGTACCGCCAGGTGCAGAACGCCAGATCGGGAAAGTAAGGTCCATTGCTTGGCCGTGCGGCGGCGCTCGTCGATGGCGTTCATCATCGGCGGGCGCCGTGGAAAACGGGTGACATGGTTGCAGATACGTCCCTGCGCGTCTGCGACGTTCGTGTCGTCTTCATGATCAACGGCCAGCCGGCTCACGGTCGGAAGAGCCGGTAACGCATGCCGACGCCTCCTCAGGCGCGCACAACACATCCGGCAGGTCACGACCCTTGGCCTAATCAGGCCTGCGACGCCCGTATGGTTCCGTCAGCGCCCCTCGCGGCCGCGCTTTTGCGATAGCCGCCCGTCGTTGCCAGCGCGGGAGCAATCGAGGCTGCCGGTCGCAATGCTACGGCCGGGACGGCCGCTGACGCCGATAACGGCAAAGGGATCAGCGTTGAGCAATGGAAGCAGCCGGCAGGCTAACGTTCGGCTGGGCGCGGGTTATGGTCGCACACTCGTCCAGTACCAGCTCGGCCAGCCGTCCAGACGTGTGCGCCGGCGTCATCCGCTGCGGCCGCATCTCATGCAGCACGACGCGCTGCCCGCCCCGCGCCAGCTGCCAAGCCGCCTCGCAGCCCACCGCCGATGATGTGCACCGGGAGGAAGAATTCAGCCATCACCTACTACGCCGCCAGTGTGAAAGCGCTCTCTCCAGCAACATTAAGGTGTCTTTGGAAATACCATCTCGCATGTCGAGCCAATGCAACGTTCGCAAAACGTCTGGAATTTCATCGGGATCTGCCCCTGGTAATAATATTGGAATAATTCTGAAATTATGATACTTGATATTAAGGTTAAGAATTATATCAACTTCATTATGTTGCCATCCAATTTTTGGCCAGTGTTTGCCGATACACACAGCAAATATCCTAGATTTAAGAAGTGCGCTCTCTATTTTTTTTCTCCAGTCATCACCTGGAATTAATTGTTCCTGGTCTATAAAAAATCTGATACCCAAATTAGATAAAAAAGACGCTATTTCAGAGACATACAACTGATCCTCTTTTTGATAACTAATATAGATGTCAAACTCGTCTTCACTTAGTCTGGAGCGCGAGTCCGTCTGATCAATACGTTTCTCTTTTAGAAATTCAATAGTAGCATTCCGAATGTGATGGTCAATCAACCACGCTTTACCTTGTTCAGAGAACAATATATCTGAAAGTACGCGATCACCAAGTAAAGTTGTAGCAATTGTAGATATTTCCGATTCTTGTGAAGTTGCATAACGAGCCAGGTTATCTTGGGTAAAATTTGCAACATTATCGCATAGTTCTGAATATAACGTAAGTAATAAAAATATACTATTCCACTTCTGCTGCAGTGCTCTTGTTACAGCAAAGTACGATATTGGTATTTTCTTCATGCGATTCTGTTCTGGAACTTCGATAGAAGCAAGAGTTTTGTTAATAGCTTGATCAATCAATAAGTTATTAATGAATCTTTTTGTGGCACGAGGGTTTGATCCACTCGCAGCAGCGATAATTGGCTTTACTTTAGTGAATTCACCCTGAATCGATGGATCGATGGCACTCAATAGTTTGTCTAATAATAAATCAATACGTCCACGGTGTGGTGGTATATAAAACGGAAGCTGCACAATCTTGTCTAGATACGATGCGCCGTCAAAGTCCTTAAGGCCATAGTCCTCCTTGTATCTATAATTTAAGTACCCCTCTATAACTGTTCGCGCGACTCCCATAATAAACACAAACCCTGGCTGGCATAAAGCTAGCTTTATGCTCTCTAAGAGCTTTATAGCAAGGTCTGGAAAGCACCGATCAAGGTCATCAATAAGGACAACGATTTTTCCTTCTAGTTTCACAGATGCTAATGTTTCGAATGCCCCATAGTATAAGCTACGATCTAACAGAGGATCAGTACGAAGCTTTTCCTCTCGCTCTATCATATCTTTTGCTACGAATGATGCCTCAATTTCCGCAAATCCTGGTACTTTCACCTTTGATTTTGCAGAGAAACCATATGCTACAGCTCTAAGAGATCGAACAAGTTCTTTTCCGCTATCCGATAGTCGGTCTAAAAAGGATTTTTTACCTTGCACATCCTTCATAATACTAGCAACAAGTGGTACTATTGGATGTTCTTCTTTTTCATATCGCCAAGCATTAAACCAAACTACAATAACGTCGGATCTCTTGTCTAATGATGAAGAGATCATCTTCATGAGGCTCGTCTTTCCAGTGCCCCATTCACCAAAAATCCCGATTGTAAGCGGGCCAAGCGTATTGATAGCAGCGTGGCTCAAAATCTGCGCATAAGTGTCGAATCCAAGCCCATCATCGACTGGGCTGCTGGCTTCGCCCAAAGCTTGGTCAGTCAACAACTGTAGAGTGGCCATCATCTGTCTCTGAAAAGAATATGTCGAGGAGACATTTACCGCGGCAGGAGCACCGTTAGCAACTGTAAGGAGATGTGGGCCGGCGAAAAATCATGCGGCGTTGGAGAAAATCAAGGACGATCTTAAGCCGTTGCTTCGCTGAATCTCCGAAAACGCGAGGCTAGATCAGTGGTTTCAGGCGCTCGGGGAGGTGCGCGAGCCGGGCGATCGGCTCGTCTTCGTTGCCGAAGCAGGAGGCGAAGTCGGCGCAGACGTCGCAGACGGGGGCCTTGCAGATGAGGATGTTGTCGCGCAGGCAGAGCTCGCGATAGAAGAACTTCTTCCACTTCATATCGCGGTTGTTGCGCTGCGCCAGCGGCTCGAAGTGGCGGTGCAGCAGGCGGCTGAGGTCGGACCGGTTGAACAGACCCAAGTCCTGCCACAGGTGGTCGGGGCGCAGCGAGCGCCTCGCGATGATGGCGGCGAGCCACTTCTCCTCGATCACGCCGCGGCTGCGGTTCTCCAGCAGCAGCTGGCGCAGGTCCGGCTCCTCCAGAGCGTCGGCGCCGCGGCCGGCCATCGGCGGCAGCGTCGTCACCAGCGAAAGGCAGTCGGGAAAATAGGCCTCGACGAGGCGGCCGAGGCTGGCGACGCTGAGGCCGAGAGCCTCGGTCAGCGGCCGGTCCCGCTCGGCTGCCGCCGCGGCGATGGCGCAGGCAAAGATATGGCGGTTGAAGGCGTCGCCCGCGCCATGCGCGACCAGCTCGACATAGAGGCCGCGCGGGCGCCCCGGCACTTCGCCGAGCGGGGACACGGGGTTACACCGAAGCGGCGACGTGCGTCTGCGCGCCTTTGGCGCCGCAGACCAGCGCGCAGGCATTGCAGCCGACGCACTTGCCCTTGTCGACGATGGTGGTGACGATGCGCTCCATGTCCTCGTCGTCGATCGGGCACTCGTCGCCGTCCTCGGTGAGCCCCTTCATGCCGAGCACGCCGTGGCTGCACACCTTGTTGCAGCGGCCGCAGCCGATGCACTTGGTCTCGCTGATCTCGTCGAGGAACATCGGTATCCACGGAGTGCCGTCGCGGCTCAGGTACTGGCTCATGATACTTTCCTCCTCTGTCGGGGTATGGCTCCGCCCTCAGTCGCGGGCCGGTTCGGGGTATTTCGCGATCATTTCGGCGGCGCCGCTCACCAGCTTCTCGCCCTCGCTGGCGAGCTTGCTCAGGTTGGCGAAGCCGAAGCGGTGGACGTCGCGCATCACCCGGCTGGCGACCACCAGCCTGCCGGCGATCAGCACGGCGCGGCCGAATCCCTCATGGGTGAGCTTGACGATGGGCGTCGCGATGATGCCGCAGGCCTGCTCGACGGCGAGCCCGGCGGCCGCCCAGTACTGCTCGATCCGCCACAGCTGCCTCGCGTCGGGGTCGCCGATCACCGGCATCGCGCGCCGCTGCTCGGGGGTGACGAGGTAGGGCGCCAGCAGCTCGGCGTCGGACTTGCGCTCCCAGGCGCCGGTGATGTCGTGGGCACGCAACTGGCGGACGAGGGCGCGGACGAACAGGCTCGCCAGCGCCGCGGCGTCCGCCTCGGCGGCATCGGCCGCGGTGGCAGCGGGGGCGGGGTGAAGCGTCCATCAGTCGTCGTCCTCGTCGAGAAAGTCCGGGCCGGCGGGCGAGCCGCTCTTCAGCGCCTTGCGCAGCCAGGGTGGGGGAGTGCCGTTGAGCATCGTCCGCAGCCGCTCGAGGATGTCGCCGATCGGCTCCGGGCGCGGCAGCTTCACCGGGTGGACGCGCTGGCCGACGACGCGGGCGGCGGCGGGACCGCCGATGGCGAGGACGAACAGCAGGGCGCAGCCGTCGAGGGCATCGACGCGGGCGTCGATGCGGTCGTGCCCTTCCGCGTGGGCGCCGTCCTGATTGCTCACCTCGTCGAAGCGAACGGCTTCCAGGAAGTGGTAGCCGTCGGGCGAGACGTCCCAAATGGCGATATTGCGCGCGCCGCCGAAGTGGGCGTCGAGCGTGTGCATGTCCTGCGTCGCGAACGCGACCTTCATCGATCTTACCTCCCTCGCGGGCGGCGGGGCCTTGCCCGCGTCGCCCTCAAGCAGTCTGAGCTTGAGCATGGTGGTGCTCCCTTGTTCCTGCGCCTGGATCAGCCTGCCCGTCGTGCGCATCCCCTGCGTGCTCCAGGAACAGGTTGGCCATATCGAAGATCAGCCGCCGCGTTCCGCGATAGCCGACGGCAGAGCGTTGCGGTCCGCCCAGCCGGTCGAACACCGGAAAGCCGATGCGGAAGAGCGGGATGCCGAGGCGTTCCGCTGCCTCGCGCGCATGGCTGTTGGACAGGAGCGCGTGGCAGCCAGGCGCTGCCTGCTCCAGATCGTCGAGATCGCCGATGACGACGGACGGCGCCGGCACCCGCGCCAGGTGCGGCGCGGCGACCGGCGAGACCGCCGCCTCGACGCTCGCGCCCATGCCGGCGATGAACTCGCTCAGCGCCAGCAAAAGGTCGGGCTCGGCGGCGATGGCGCAGCGCTTGCCGGCGAGGGCGAAGTGGCCGTCGAGCATGGCATCGAGCAGGCGCGAGCGCTGGCGCTTCAGCCGCGCCGACGGCTCGCCGCCGGCTTCCATCAGCGCCGCGACGAAGGCGTCGGTGGCGGCAAGGCCGGTGACGTGGTCGAAGAGGCGGAAGGGAACGCCGGTGCGGCGCCGCAGGGCCTCGGCCGCGGCGGTCATCTGGCTGCCGATCGCCAGCGTCAGCACCGAGCGGCCCATGGCGGCGATGTCGGCGAGGGGCGTTCCGCCCAGCGAGGTTGCGACATGCCCGTCCGGCACATGGCCGTCGAGCGAGCCGGAGAGGTCGGGAAGCACCACCGCCTTCAGGCCCATGTCGTCCACCAGGTCGGCCAGTTCCTCGACGTCGCCGGGAGTCAGGTGACTGCCGACCAGCAGGTTGACGCGGCGCAGCGTGCGCGGCACCTCCCGCTCGGGAACCAGCGCCTCGATGATCGCGGTGACCGCCTTGCCCCAGCCTTCCTCCAGGCTGCCGCCGTAATCGGGGGTGGAGGCGAAGACGATATCGAGGACGTCCTGCCACTCCGGGTGGCGCTCGCGGATGGTGCGCAGGTCGGCCAGCATGTCCTCGCCGCGCGTCTCGGTCAGCGCCGTCGAGCAGATGCCGATCAGCCGCGGGTTTGCCCGCTCATAGATGTTGCCGATCGCTGCCTCGACGTTGTCGGCACCGCCGAGGATCGTCGAGATCTCGCTCATCGCCGTCGTCTGCAGCGGGATCGCCTCGCGGAAGTGGCGCACCATCAGCACCAGGGCGAAGGCGGTGCAGCCCTGGCTGCCGTGCAGCAGCGGCAGCGAGCGCTCGACGCCGAGGAAGGCCATGGCGCCGCCGAGGGCAGGGCTCTGCTTCAGCGGGTTGGTGGCGGCGGCCTTGCCGGAGGAGGCGAGGGGGGTCACGCCCTCACCCTCCCCATGCTGACGCATGGGTCCCTCCTCACCCGCGCGGGGAGAGGGCGAAGTTGCCGCAGCGGGCTCCCTCTCCCCGCGCGGGAGAGGGGCGGCGGGGTGAGGGGGCACGGCGCCCCTGTCCCACGGCGCCGGCGCTCGCACCTGCGCCCAGATCGGGTTGGACAGCTCGGCGTCGATCTGCCGGACCAGGGTGATCATGCCGTCATAGCCGGCGTAGCCGTGGTGGCGCTCCTGGTTGATGTCGAGCCACGGCGTCTTGGTCTTCAGGGCGACGAACTGGGTGCGGCCGCCCGACATCAGGATGTCGGCATCGCCGCGCGCCAGCATCGCGTACATCTGTTTGGCCGGGATCTGGTCGACCATCGGCGCGTCATCGCCCATCAGGTCCTTGATCCGCTGCTTGTCCTCGCTGGTCGATTTGCGCACCGAGGTGCCGACCACGGTCATGCCGATCTCCTGCAGGGCGGCGAGCACCGACCACGACTTGACGCCGCCGGTGTAGAGCAGCACCCGTCTGCCGGCGAGGCGCTTGCGGTAGGGCGCCAGCGCCGCCCAGGCGCGCGCCTCTTCCTCGGCGATCAGCGCTTCGGTGCGCTCGATCAGCGAGGCCTCGGCGCCGCGCTCCACCAGCATGCGGGCAAGAGTGCGCAGGGCGGCCGAGGTATCGCCGATGCCGTAGAAAGAGCCTTCGAAGAAGGGGATGCCCCAGCGCTCCTGCATCGACCGGGCGAGCGAGACCATCGCCTGGCTGCACACCACCATGTTGACGCGGGCGCGGTGTGCCGCCGCCACCTGGCGGAAGCGGGCATCGCCGGTGATCGGCGCCAGCACGCGGATGCCAAGGCGGGCGAACAGAGGCGTTACCTGCCACATCTCGCCAGCCACGTTGTATTCGCCGATGACGTTGATATCGCACGGCGTCGTCTCGTCCGGCTCGACGGTGCCGATGACGTGGTCGAGCAGGGCGTGGCCGGCGAGCTTGTTGCCGAGGTTCTTGGAACCGGCGAAGCCGGGCGCCGAGACCGGGATCACCGGCGTTTCCAGCCGCTCGGTCGCCGCCTTGCACACTGCTTCCACATCATCGCCGGTGAGCGCGGTGACGCAGGTTGTGTAGACGAACACCGCCGCCGGTCGGTGGCGCCGGACGATCTCCTTGATGGCGCGGTAGAGCTTCTTCTCGCCGCCGTGAATAATGTCGAGCTCGTTGAGGTCGGTGGTAAAGCCGGTGCGGTACAGCGAGGGGCCGGACGAGGCGGTGTTGCGGGAGTCCCAGCTGTTGCCCTCGCAGGCGATCGGCCCGTGCACCAGGTGCGCCGCATCGGTGATCGGCTGCAGCGCGATCTTGGAGCCATCGAAGGCACAACCACCCGCCGCCGCCCCGGGGGTCAGTGCTTTCGCCGAGCATCCCTGCTTGCGCGCCTTCTCGCTCTTGGCGCGGTTGGTGGCGCAGCCCGGCTCGTTGAACGCATCGGCGGCTTTGTTGCGGAGCATCGTGCTGACCCTCGCTGGCTGGGATCGCAGGCACACCCTCGCCCTTGCGCTTCGCGGACTTCCCCTCACCCTCCCGCTGGCGCGGGTCCCTCCCTCTCCCGCAAGCGGGAGAGGGTCGGGGTGAGGGGCGGGTGCGGATTAGCGGGTGAGATCGAAGCTGATGTCGGTCTTGCCGGCGATGTTGGTGTCCAAATCCATACGATCGAAGATCTTGTCGAGGATCGTCACCATCATCCAGGTCGCCCTGGTAGCCGAAGATCGGGAAGCGGTGGTGGTGATGGCGGTCGAAAATCGGGAACGACAGGCGGATCAGCGGGATGCCGCAATCGCGCTCCAGGTACTTGCCATAGCTGCTGCCGATCATCAGGTCGCTGGGTTCGGTGGCCAGCAACGAGCGCAGGTGCCAGAGGTCCTTGCCCGGCCACACCTGGCCGCGGGCGCCGAACGGCGAGGAGTCGAGCAATGCCTTGACCTTCTTCGCCCACGGCTTGCTGCCGTTGGTGGCGAGGATGTGCAGCGGCTCGGCACCCAGCTCCAGCAGGAAGCGGGTAACGCCAAGGCAGAAGTCGGGATCGCCGAAGACGGTGAACGTCTTGCCGTGGATGTAGGACGACGAGTCGGTGATCGCGTCGATCAGCCGGCCGCGCTCGATCTCCAGCGCGCGCGGGATCGGCTTGCCGGACAGCTCGGAGAGCTTCATCAGGAACTCGTCGGTGGCGCCGATGCCGAGCGGGTAGTGCAGCTTGACGATTTCCTGGTCCTTGTCCTTGAACTGGGCGAGGGACCGCTTGCTGCAGTATTCCTGCAGGGCGATGGTCGCCTTGGCATTGATCGACGCCTTGGTCTCGGCAACCGGCGTGCCGCCGGCGTACATATTGAAGGTGCCTTCCGCCGGCATGTCATAGACGTCCGAGGGATCGCCGATCACCCGGTAGGGGACTTCCATCAGGTCCATCATCCGCTTCATCTCGCGGATGTTGCCGACGCAGAAGCCGTCGAAACCGGGAATGATGTTGATGGTGTCGTCGGGGGTGCGCTCGAGACCCGTCCAGTAGTGCTTGAGGATCCCCTCCATCATGTTGTCGTAGCCATCGACGTGACTGCCCTGGAAGGCGGGAGTATGAGCATAAGGAACATCGAGGGTCTCGGGAACGGCGCCCTGCTGCTTGGCTTTGGCGATGAACGCCTGCAGGTCGTCGCCGATGACCTCGGCCATGCAGGTGGTGGAGACGGCGATCGCCTTGGGGCTGTAGAGGGTGTGGGAGTTCTGCAGGCCGTCGATCATGTTCTGCAGGCCGCCGAACACCGCGGCGTCCTCGGTCATGTTCGACGAGACGGCGGTGGACGGCTCCTTGAAGTGGCGCGACAGGTGCGAGCGGTAGTAGGCGGCGCAGCCCTGCGAGCCGTGCACGAACGACAGCATGCCCTCGAAGCCGGCGGCGCAGAACACCGCGCCCAGCGGCTGGCAGGCCTTCGCCGGATTGACGGTCAGCGCTTCGCGGGCGAGGTTCTTCTCCCGGTATTCCCAGGACTTCATCCACTCGGCGACTTCCTGGACGCGCTCTTCCGGCGGACGGCACTCGAACTCGGCGCGCTTGCGCGCGAACATCTCCTGGTATTCGGGCTCCTTGAACAGCGCTACGTGGTCTTTGATCTGTTCTGACGACTGCGGCATCGTTTTTCCTCCAGGCCTTGGCAAGGAATTACGAGCCTTGGCCGGGTAAGTAAGAAGTCGTCATTGCGAGCGTAGCGAAGCAAACCACTGGTCTTGTCTCGGGGCATTTCAGTGGGTTGCTTCGTCGCTGTCGCTCCTCGCAATGACGATGTTGACGTCGGACTTGCTGCGGTCCCTTCCCCGCACGCGGGAGGTGGGACCGAGTCGAACTACTCGGCGGCGACCGGGGCCGGTTTCTGCCAGGGCGCCTTGAACAGGCTCCAGGCAGGGGCGTTGATCGCCATGTCCATGTCGCGGGCAAACACCGCGAAGCCGTCGTAGCCGTGATAAGGGCCGGAGTAGTCCCAGGAGTGGAGCTGCCGGAACGGCACCCCCATCTTCTGCGTCGCGTACTTCTCCTTGATGCCGGAGCCGACCAGGTCGGGGCGGATGCGCTCGATGAAGTGCTCGAGCTCGTAGGCGGTGACGTCGTCGTAGATCAGCGTTCCGCCTTTCACGTAGTCCATCGTCCGCTGGTAGTCGTCCTTGTGGGCGAACTCGTAGCCGGCGCCGACGATCTGCATGCCGAGGTCTTCGTAGGCGTTGACCATGTGGCGCGGACGCAGGCCGCCGACGTAGAGCATCACCCGCTTGCCTTCGAGGCGTGGCTTGTAGCGGGCGATGATGGCATCGGCCATCGGCTTGTACTTGGCGATGACCTTCTCGGCGTTCTCCTTGATCTGGTCGTCGAAGAACTCGGCGATGGCGCGCAGCGACATCTCGATCCGCGACGGCCCGAACAGGTTGAACTCGTACCAGGGCGTCCCGTACTTCTCTTCCATGTGCCGGGAGATGTAGTTCATCGACCGGTAGCAGTGGATGAGATTGAGCTTCGCCTTGGGCGCCCGTTCCAGCTCGGCGAGGGTCGAATCCCCGGTCCACTGGGCGATGACCCGCAGGCCCATCTCCTCCAGCAGCCGGCGCGACGACCAGGCATCGCCGCCGATGTTGTAGTCGCCGATCAGCACCACGTCGTAGGGCGTGGACTGGAAGGTGTCGTCCGGCTTGCCCTTTTCGAAGATCCAGTCGCGCACGGCGTCGTTGGCGATGTGGTGGCCGAGCGACTGGGAGACGCCGCGGAAGCCTTCGCAGCGGACCGGCACCACCGGCTTGCCGATCTCCGAGGCCTTTTGCCGAGCGACCGACTCGATATCGTCGCCGATCAGGCCGACCGGGCACTCGGACATCACCGAGATGCCCTTGTTCAGCGGAAACAGTTCCTCGATCTCGTCGATCATCTTCTTCAGCTTCTTATCACCGCCGAAGACGATGTCCTTCTCCTGAAAGTCCGAGGTGAACTGCATGGTGCCGAACGAGTCGACGCCAGTGGTGCCGACATAGTAGTTGCGGCGCTGCGACCAGGAATACTGGCCGCAGCCGACCGGCCCGTGGCTGATGTGCACCATGTCCTTGACAGGACCCCACACCACACCTTTCGAGCCGGCGTAGGCGCAACCGCGGATCGACATCACGCCGGGGATCGACTTGATGTTCGATTTGACACCGCACTCGGAAGTTCCGTCCTGCGTCACCGCAAGGTGCTTCGCCCGCTTTTTCGCCGTTTTTTCGGGATAAGCGGAAAGCACTTCTTTGATGAGCTGTTCGTGAAACTCCCCATCGTTCTTGTAATCGATTGTTTTGACAACGGTCATCCGTTCGTCCTCCGGCTCGGCAGGCTGGCGTCAGGCGGCGGCAGCGGCGGCGCGTTTTGCCGCGTCGGTGGCCACGCGCTTGGCGATCGCCTCTTTCGCCTCCAGCTCGGCGATCATCTGCTCGTCGGACTTGATGATGCCGAAGTCCATCAGCATGTCCTCGAGTTCCTCCATGCTCACCGGCGTCGGCACGACGCCCTGGCCCGAGTTCTCGTGGATCTTCTTCGCCAGCGTCCGGTATTCGTCGGCCTGCGGGTGATCCGGCTGATACTGGATGACCGTCTGCCGCCGCAGCTCGGCGTGCTGGACGACGTTGTCGCGCGGCACGAAGTGGATCAGCTTGGTCCCCAGCTTCTTGGCCATGGCATCCGACAGGTCTATCTCCCGGTCGGTCATGCGCGAGTTGCAGATCAGACCGCCGAGGCGGACCGAGCCGGTGGTCGCATACTTCAGAATGCCCTTGGAGATGTTGTTGCAGGCGTAGAGCGCCATCATCTCGCCGGACATGACGATGTAGATTTCCTGCGCCTTGTTCTCGCGGATCGGCATGGCGAAGCCGCCGCACACCACGTCGCCCAGCACGTCATAGGAGATGTAGTCCATGTCGTCGTAGGCGCCGTTCTCCTCCAGGAAGTTGATGGCGGTGATGACGCCGCGGCCGGCGCAGCCGACACCCGGCTCGGGGCCGCCGGACTCGACGCAGCGGATGCCCTTGAAGCCGACGCGGATGACTTCCTCGGGCTCCAGGTCCTCGACCGAACCCTTCTCCGCCGCCATCTGCAGCACGGAAAGCTGCGCCTTGGAATTGAGGATCAGGCGCGTCGAGTCCGCCTTCGGATCGCAGCCGACGATCAGAACCTTTTGGCCCATCTCGGCCAGCGCGACCAGCGTGTTCTGGGAGGTGGTCGACTTGCCGATTCCACCTTTGCCATAGAACGCGATCTGCCGAAGCTTGCTCATCAAACAACTCCTCTCGGGGTATTGCAGTGGGCCATCTGCCCTTGCACAGCCCTAGTGCATCAGCCGTGCCAATTCCCGTCGGAGCGGTGCTCGGCAGCGGAACACTCACCAAAATCAAACGGATGGCAGGTATCGGGTCGGGGGCGGCAAGCGGCACTGGCGGCTGTTGGGAAACCGACAAACCACCGACAGTCGTGTTGCGTCCGGGACAGAACGAGGAGGGCGCACCGGCCCCGTCGCGGCTCGCTGCGTAAATCCTTTGTTAACCTTTATTGCACTAATTTCGGGGGCAGGCGGAGCCGCTGCCGGAGCGGCTCCGCTACGGCATGGCCAGCCGTTACCGCACGATTGGCAAGCTTCTTGCTCGGATATTCAAGGTTTGACAGCAGTTGGTTCGAAAAGAGGACATAGTGGATGGTGGTCGTGGCGATGAATACCTTCTATTTCTGTAGCGTTCTCGCCGCTTCGGCGGTGGTTGCGCTGTGGCGGGAGGGTGCACTGATCCGGCCGGTGCCGCACGCGCCGCATCCCCCCACCGATGTTCTGCCGCCGGAGCCGGAGACGGCAGTTTTCGGCCGGACGCTGCTGCGGGGCACGCTCACGGATGAGCCGGCGAGCGCCGGCGAGGCGGTACCCGCCCACACGCGGTTGCGGTCGGTTGCCGCTTTTGCGGCGCCGCTCCGCCGGGGATCGCGTGTCGGGAGCACGATTGTGGTCGCCATGCTGGCCGGGATCGCCGCCTGCGCCTATCTCGCCGAAGGTGTTGCTATCAGCGGTGGCGGGTGGCTGCTTCCTTGCGTCGGCATTCCGCTGATCGTTGCCCTGGTCAACCTGCTGCAACCTGCCGATGGCTGACATCACGGACAGGCAATCGTTCGGCTCAGCGCTCGCTGCCGCCAGGCGCGGCCCCGGCTCGCCCCCGGTGGTGCGGCCGAAAACCTGACCGCCCTTCCCGGATAAACCTGATCCCTCCGCCCGATCCTTGAGCGGCAGGCGGCGATGTGCCGCGGCGGGCGCGACGATGCCGTGCGAGCACGCCTGAGGCATGCGCCGGGCGGGCGCGGGCAGCATCACCGGGACGGCCGAGCGGATGGACTCCTTCTTGCTTGCGAGGCGAGACGGCAAGGCAGGGGACAGGTGTGGACGCCACGTTCGAGGATCAGCAACCGAGCGGCAAGCTTCCGGACGGCCTGTGGCGGCGCGGCGACGGCACCAACCTCGTAGGCGTACCCGCCGGCTTCATCGCCGGAACCGACTTCAATGCCGCCAACCGGCCGCTGCACATCGCCGGCGTGCGCGAGATGAACGGCCCGCTGTTCCGCATGCTGGAGCAGGCGGCGGACGAGGCCGAAGCGGGCGACGCTTTCACCGCCTATATGGCGACGATGTTCGGCCTTTCACCGCGGCCGCCCGCTGCCGTCGAGGGTGGCGGGCGGCGCCGTTACCGCACCAGCTACCTTCGTCTGCTGCGCGGCTGGGCCTTCGACAGCAACTCACCGGAGGGAGCGGTGCTGAAGGGCTGGGTGGAAAGCCGCTTCGGTCTGTTCCCCACCTACCACCGCGAGCCGCTGCGCCGCTTCGACGGCAAGGCGTGGGGGTGCTACGTGGACGAGAAGATGGGCAGCCGCTTCCACAACAACGCCATCTTCAGCCAGCTCGACCTGCTCTACGAGTACGCGCAGTGGGCACTGCGGCGTGGCGCGCCGGACCGCGGCCCGCTGAAGCTGTTCCGCGGCGTCAACGACTTCGACGAGCATCCGATCGTCGAACGCATCGACAAGCGCTGGGTGGTCCTGCGCCTCAACAACCTCGTTTCCTTCACCTCCGACAGGGCCATCGCCAGCTGCTTCGGCGACCGCATCCTGCAGACCGAGGTGCCGCTGGCGAAGGTGCTGTTCGTGCACACGCTGCTGCCGCGCCACTCACTGAAGGGCGAGGACGAGGTTCTCGCCATCGGCGGCGACTATCTGGTCCGGGCCACCTACTGGTGAGCATCGCCGACGAAGAGCGCCGGGGCCGGTTCGCCGGCGACCCCCTTATTCTCGACCGGGCGCTCGGCGCCTACCTCGGCTTTGCCATCGGCGATGCCCTGGGTGCCACCGTCGAGTTCATGACCGCGGGCGAAATCGCCCATGAGTATGGCGTTCACGCCCGGATGATCGGTGGGGGCTGGCTGAAGCTGCGCCCGGGCCAGGTGACCGACGATACCGAGATGGCGCTGTGCGCCGGCCGCGCCATCATCGGCACCCGCGGCTGGAGCTTGAAGGCGGTGTGCGACGAGTTCGCCACCTGGCTGAAGAAGGTGCCGATCGACGTCGGCAATACCACCCGCCGCGGCCTGCGCCGCTATATCGTCGACGGCAGCATGGAGTCGCCGGTCAACGAGGGCGACGGCGGCAACGGTGCCGCCATTCGCAATCTGCCGATTGCGCTGGCAACGCTGGCATCGGACGACGATTTCGCCACCTGGACGTTGCAGCAGTGCCACGTCACCCACAATCACCCGCTGTCCGACGCGGCGGCACTGGCGCTCGGCCGCATGGTGCACCGGTTGGTGCTGGGCGGCGGCGTCGCCGCGGCGCGCGAGGAGGCGCAGGCGCTGGTGGATGCGCACCCGCAGTTCCGCTTCAAGCGGTTCAAGGGGCCATACACCGGCTACATCGTCGATACCGTCCGCACCGTCCTGCACGATTACTTCCTCACCGACTCGGTGCGCGCGTGCATCGTCCAGACGGTGAACAAGGGCGGCGACGCCGACTCGGCCGGGGCGCTCTCCGGCATGCTGGCCGGCGCGACCTACGGCGCCCGCTCGATCCCCCAGCCGTGGCTGAAGCGGCTCGACCCGGCGGTCACTTCCGAGATCAGCCGGCAGACGAAAGCCCTGCTGGAGATCGCCGCAGGGTAGCAAAGCCATCGACCAAGGCAGGCGGGCGCTGCGTCATATGCAGCATATCAGCACGGCTGTCCGGTTTGGCTGGTCAGTTCCATTGGAGCATCCATTGATCTGGGTTGCGGATCGGTGGCGGCTCCGGCTCGAGCAAGCG
>JAXMDR010000022.1:0-37804 GCA_046348725.1 Rhodospirillales bacterium | reverse complement strand
TACGCGCTGTCGCTTAGGATTGCAAGTTCAGGGTGCGGCGGGCGCCGCTGCCGTGCCCTCGGCCGGCAAGGCGGGAGGGCAAGCCGTTTATGGCGGCCCGTTCTTCGATACGGCCCAGACCGCATACCTCCTGCTCCTCTGGGCGGGCGGTCTCTTTGTAGCCGGGCTGTTCGCGCCCATCGTGGCGACAAGCATTTCAGTATACCGGCACGGCCCTCACCCTCCGTCCCGAGTCAGCCTGCTGCGCAGGAGCAAGAGGCGATTGGCGGTCCGGTGCAAAAATCTTGAATTTTGCACCAAGGCACCAGCCTGATCTGGCTGTCGAGTGTGCAGCAGGGCGAGTTGGGCAAGGTCCGGCATGATAGCCTCACTCAGCCGGCATCAGCGCTGCCACGGCGCGATCAGAAGCGCGGTCGCTGGCGGCGAGCCCGGCAGCGACGCCCTCCCGGTCCTCGGTGCCTCGATTCTGGCTCATCTTGCGCTTGCCCTCCAAGCGCGTGACCTGCAAGCGCAGGCCGATAATTCCGCGAAGCTGGGCTCGGACGAAGGCCTCGGGCGCGTCGGTCACTGCCCAGGGGTTGGAGCGCTGCCGTTCGTTGAGGTCGGTCAGCCGGATAACGACCTTGAGCAAACGGTCGGTATCCTCGAAGAACTCGGCCGGGCCATAGGCGTGCACGGCAACGTAGTTCCAGGTCGGCACCACCTTCCCGTGCTCCTGCTTCGCAGGATACCAGGAGGGGCTGACATAGGCGTTCGGCCCCGTGAACAGCGCCATGGCGTCCCCCGTCGGCGACAGCTTCCACTGGGAGTTCGCACGCGCCAGATGGCCGTAGAGCGTGCCGTAAGGACCCTCCTCCGGCTCCAGGAAGAGCGGCAGCGGCGTCGCGATCAAGCCCTCGGCTGTCGCAGTGATGAGGTTTGCAAGCCGCGTCTCCCGCATCGTTTCGTGCAAGGCAGCGAGATCATCCTCGCGGAATGCGGGCGGAATGTACATCGGACATGGCTCCTGGATTGACCTGGACCTTACCGCAAACTGGTTCTTATGAAACGTCCAGTTTTCATAAGGTCATTGGGCCAGTTTTGCCGTGATGAATCTGTGAGGCGGCAAAAGGCCAAATCGCGGCCAGTCGGCCCCGCCCCGGGCCCGCTTGCCCTCCACCAGATCACTGGCGGCGGAATGGAGGGACGAACGACCTATGAACAGCTTATTGCGGAAGGCTATTTAGGACCCAGGCAGGGGGCCCGGACACAGGTAGCGCGGAGGCTTGCCGCGGGCCCGCTGGCGGACCAACTGAGCCTTCGGCTATTCCCGACTGCCTATCGGCCTACCGGCAACGGCTGAAGGGCTTCGTTCTGCCAAGCAAAATCAGGAGCACGATCTGGCGGGGACGCCCTCCTTCCACGCCCGCCCCGGCCGATGCGGGGCGGGCAGGTCGGCAAGGCTTAGTGGTCGACGTCGGACCAGATCTGGCGCTTCAGCGCGTAGAGCATGGCGGTCAGCACGATCAGGAACAGGATGACCGAGATGCCCAGCCGCCGCCGCTCCTCGAGGCTCGGCTCGGCAATCCAGGTGAGGAAGGCGGTTACGTCCTTTGCCTGCTGATCCAGCGTCGCTTCGATGCCATCGGCGTACTCGACGCGGCCGTCGGACAGCGGTGGCGCCATGGCGATCTGGTGACCGGGGAAGTACTCGTTGAAGTACATCCCCTCGTTGAGGGTGACGCCCTCCGGCGGCGGATCACGATAGCCGATCAAGAGCCCATGGATGTAGTCGGCACCGCCCTTGCGGGCCTTGACGATCAGCGACTGGTCTGGCGGGTAGGCGCCGTTGTTGGCGAAGCGGGCAGCCTGCTCGTTGGGGAACGGTGACGGCATATGGTCTGAGGCTCGGTTTCTCGGGCGCATGAACATATCGCCCTCGGGTCATCGGGCCTGTCCTGCACCTCGAACTGACCCGCAAGCTGCGCGATCTGCTCCTCGCTGAAGCCGATCTGCTGGAGGTTGCGGAAGGCCATGAACGACAGCGCATGGCAGGAGTGGCAGACCTCGGCATACACCTGATAACCACGCTGCAGCTGCGCCCGATCGAAGGTGCCGAACAGGCCGTTGAAGCTCCAGTCGACCGATGGGGGCGTGAGAGCCTCGCTGGAGGCACCGGCGGCGGGTGCCCACAGCGCGGCGGCGAGGGCCGTTGCGGCCAGTATTTTCTTCATTCGGCAGCACTCCGTGCCGGGATGCCCGCGCCTTGCGCGGTCACTGCGGCGCTGATCGAGGCCGGCAGCGGCCGCGGCCGTTCGATGAAGCTCAGCAGCGGGATGATGATCAGGAAGTGGGCGAAGTAGTAGGCGGTCGCCACCTGCCCCAGGACCACGAAATACCCTTCCGGCGGATTGGCCCCGACATAACCCAGCAGAAGGCAGTCGATCACGAAGATCCAGAAGAACTGCTTATAGATGGGGCGGAAACGGGCGCTGCGCACCGGCGAGCGGTCCAGCCACGGCAGGAACAGCAGGACGATGATCGAGCCGAACATGGCGAGCACGCCGATCAGCTTCGCCGGGATCAAGCCCCAGAAGAGATCGAAGGTGATCGCCCGCAGGATCGCGTAGAACGGCAGAAAGTACCATTCCGGCACGATGTGCGGCGGCGTCACCAGCGGGTTCGCCTTAATGTACATCGGGTTCACCAAAGAAATTTGGCGCGAAGAAGACGAAGCCGAGGTAGACGATCATGAATACGCCGGCGCCGGCATGTCCTCGACGGCAGTAGGTACACCGATGGTGTCCTGCGGCCCTTTGACGTCGATCCCCAGCGGGTTGTTCGACTTCGAGGCGCTGCGCACGGCCATTAGATGCAGAAACACCAGGGCAAAGATGACAAACGGCATCAGGTAGTGCAGCGAGAAGAAGCGGTTCAGGGTGGCGTTGTCGACCGAGAAGCCGCCCCCACAGCCAGGTGACGATGTATTCGCCGACCAGCGGAATGGCGGAAAACAGGTTGGTGATGACGGTGGCGCCCCAGAAGCTCATCTGCCCCCACGGCAGCACATAGCCCATGAATGCTGTTGCCATCATCGCCAGCAGAATGAAGACGCCGATGATCCACAGCAGCTCCCGCGGCGCCTTGTACGAGCCGTAGTAAAGGCCGCGGAACATGTGGATGTAGACGACGATGAAGAACATCGACGCGCCGTTCATGTGCAGGTAGCGCAGCAGCCAGCCGTAGTTGACGTCGCGCATGATGCGCTCGACGCTCTCGAATGCGTAATGCACATGCGGCGTATACTGCATCGCCAGCACGACGCCGGTGGCGATCATGATCACCAGCACGATGCCGGCCAGTGAGCCGAAGTTCCACCAGTAGTTCAGGTTCTTGGGCGTCGGGTAGTCGACCAGATCGTGCTGCATCATCGTGAAGATGGGCAGCCGCCGGTCGATCCAGTTGATCACCGGATTCTTCCAGATTGGCGCTTCCATGTTTCCGATCCTCAGCCGATCTTGATGGTGGTATCGGTGGTGAACTGGTAGGGCGGCACGACGAGGTTTTTCGGCGCCGGACCCTGGCGGATGCGGCCGGAGGTATCGTACGCCGAACCGTGGCACGGGCAGAACCAGCCGCCAAACGGGCCGCGCGTCTCGCCGGTCTTCTGGCCCAGCGGAATGCAGCCCAGATGCGTGCACACGCCGACGATAACCAGCCATTCGGGCTTCTGCACGCGGGCGCTGTCCGGCTCGGGATCGGGCAACGTCGCGACATCGACGTTCTCGGCGGCTTTGATGTCCGCCTCCGGCCGATGGTCGATGAACACCGGCTTGCCGCGCCAGACCACGGTAATGCGCTGGCCCGCCTGGACCGGCTCCAGGTTCACGCCGGTCGAGGCCAGCGCCAGCGTATCGGCGGCCGGATTCATGCTATAGACGAAAGGCCATACCGCCAGAACGGTACCGACCGCGCCGACGGCGCCGGTTGCGATCAGAAGGAAGTCGCGCCGCGTCTCCCCTTCGTCCATATGCGGAGGAGAGGTTGCCACCGTTTCTGCCATGGAAGGTCCTCGTTGGTCGTTTCGAGGGCTCTAAACCACCGCTCTGCCCTCCCTGCCAAGAGGAAGGACCGCGGCGGCTCCGCCCGGATCTTTTCCCGCTATCCCCTGCCGACCGACGTAGGCTTGGTTGCACCATCGCTCGCCGTCGACCGGTTCCGCTTCCGAGCGGCGTCGGAGTTCGCCACTGCGAGATGGAAACGTCAAGGTGCGAGCATATAATGCAAAAGGTGTGAGCGGGAAAGCCCCATCTCAGACCTGAACTCGGCCGGCCATGGCGCTCGAAGCGCCGGCCTTATCGTGCACGCCAAGGTGCGCGTTCAGTGGGTTTTGTTGCCAGAGTGATCGCTCCGGGCGAGGAGCGGAGGCGCATAAGGCTGACGTTCCAGTAAGTTGACACCGGCGATGCGGTGCGCGCTGACCTTACACGAGCTATTCTAAACACTTACCGGTATATGTGTGCCGGTCGCGGCATGCAGCGGTTCGACGAACCACTCGAACACCAGGACGGTGGCATGAAAGCAGATCGCGGAAGAGCTCCGGGCGCCGAGAGAAAGCCCGCACGTATCGAATACCTGCGGGTGAAGAATTATCGTGCGTTGCGAGATGTAGAATTCAAGCAGATCACGCCGCTGACGGTGCTGCTGGGACCAAATGGCAGCGGTAAATCTACGGTATTCGACGTGTTCGCCTTCCTGTCGGAGTGTTTCGAATCTGGCCTGCGTCGTGCCTGGGATAGGAGAGGGCGTGCGAAGGAACTGAAGACGCGCGGTTCCGACGGTCCCTTGGTCATCGAGATCAAGTACAGGCAACCTCCGTATCCGGTGATTACGTATCACCTGGCCGTCAGGGCTGTTCAATTCTCCCGGCATAAGGAATGTTCTCGTAAGACGAGTCTCCGTGCGGGATTGCCGATCCGAAAACGAGTCTCACCTCTGCGACGAAAAGTCTGAATCTATGGCGGGCACCTTGGTGAGAGGGTGCCATGGCTCCGTTTTCCAACCTTCTGGCGGCCTTGGCCGACGTTCCCGATCCCCGGCGGGCGCAAGGCAAACGGTATCCGCTGCCGTATCTGCTGATGTTCACGGTGCTGGCGTTGTTGAGCGGGGCCAGGTCCTACCGTGGCGTCATCACCTTCCTGGAGCAGCGCCGGGAGCACCTCAATCACCACTTCGGGGTAGATCTGAAGCGGGCGCCGGTGGTGAACACGCTGCGGACGGTGCTGCAGTCGCTGCCGACCGAGGCCCTCGAAGGGGCGTTCCGGCGCCATGCCAAGACCCTGCTGCCGGCGGGCGGGGCGGGCAAACAGCCGGTTATCGCGCTCGATGGCAAGACCCTGCGCGGCAGCTTCGACCGCTTCAACGACCGCAAGGCGGCGCAGACCTTGACGGCATTCGCCTCGGCTTCGGCCATCGTCCTCGCGCACATCGAGATCGACGGCAAGTCGAACGAGATCCCCGCCGCCCAGCAGATCATCCGTGAGCTGGGACTGACCGGCGCCGTGTTCACCGCCGATGCCCTCCACTGTCAAAACCTTTGAAACCGCGAGGGATACCGGAAACTTTCTGGTCGCCCAGGTCAAAGCCAACCAGCACACCCTGCACCGGACGATCAAAGCGGTCTGTGCCGCCGACCAGCGCATCGACAGCGCCCGCACCATCGAGCGCAACCGCCACGGTCGCCAGGAGCATCGGCTGGTCGAGACCTTCGACCTCACCGGCCGCCCGGAGCCGACTGGGACGGCCTGATCTGCCGCCGCCCGCGTCACCCGGCTCACCTGGCACAAAGACACCGCCACCGGCTTCTGGCACCCGACCCAGGAGACTGCCTTCTATGCCTCTCAAATCAGCCTGTCCGCCACCGCCATCGGTGCCGCAATCCGCCAGCATTGGGGCATCGAAAACCGCAGCCACTACGTCCGCGACGTCAGCTTCTTCGAAGACCACAGCCGCATTCGCTCCAAACCAGGCCACTTCGCCCGCTTCCGCTCCTTCGCCCTCAACATCCTGCGCGCCAACGGCATCACCAACGTCAGCAGGGAACTCTACCTCAACGCCCTAAACCCAAATCACCCCATCGCATACCGCTCAGCGTGAACAGAACTGAACAACCCTGCCTGGCCGTGGAGGAGCGGAGAGCCGCTCCTATAGTTGTCGAGGAATGGCTACAGTGGAAACGCGGTCCTCATGGCCGGCCATTTCGCTTCCTTGACTACAGAGAGGGAAACGGCAGCGCGATAAGTGGTGAGCTGCCGGACATCGAGGACAAGCGCGCCCAGACACCATTGAAATCGCCGGATTTGATCGCGGTTAATGCACTGGGCCAATTCGCCGAGCACCCGCGTGTGGCGGCGCTGCGAGAGTTTATCACCGGCTGGTATGTCTCATATTTTTCCGTCGAGGACACCCGCGGGCAGCCCGAAGCCGGACCACACGAACGCCTGTCGCGCACCGGTGACAACCTTGCGAATGTGATCCAGTACCTCGCGGAACAACACCCCGGCCGCCTGGAACGGATGTTCGATGCGCTGCGCTCGCGCGTGCCGCGGATCGAGAAGGTGCTTGCGGAGCCGATGCAGGACGGCCGCCTGCTGCTGGCCATCAAGGATGCCCCGTTCGAGAACCCCGTGCTCGCAAGGTTTGCATCGGACGGCACGCTGAAGATGCTGGCCTATCTTGTTCTGCTGTACGATCCCGAGCCGCCACCGTTCATAGGCATCGAGGAGCCAGAGAATTTCCTGCACCCGCGCCTACTCAACGGGCTCGCGGAAGAATGCCGCGCCGCGTCCGAGCGCGGGCAACTGCTGATCACGACTCACTCGCCGTTCTTCATAAATGGCGTCCGTCCGAACGAGGTGCGGGTGCTCTACCGCGACGAGAAGGGCTACACGCAGGCCTGTCTGGCGTCGGAAATCCATGGCGTGCCGGAGTTCATCGAGGAGGGCGCACTCCTCGGCCATTTGTGGCTCGAAGGTCACTTTGGTGTCGGCGATCCGCTGATCAATCAGGGCGCCCCGTCCCGTCGCGACGGGAAAGGCACATGAGGGCAGAGCATCTGCATATCCTCGTTGAAGAGCCGTCAATGGAAGCATTCCTGCAAAAACTGTTGCCACGCTTGCTTGGCGATCAAGTGGACTTCACGATTCATAGTCACCAGGGCAAGAGCGATCTGTTGGCAAAGCTGGGCCAACGTCTGCGTGCATATGCGAAGTGGCTTCCATCAGACTCGAGTATTCGTATCGTTGTTGTCATCGATCGTGACAGTGATGACTGCCAGGTACTGAAGCAACGCCTGGAAAAGGAAGCCAGTGCAGCCGGCCTCAAAAGCCCTTCGAGCAGCGCCGATGCGCCGTGGCAACTGGTAAACCGGATCGCTGTCGAAGAGCTGGAGGCGTGGTACTTTGGCGAATGGGCGGGCGTGCGCAGGGCATACCCGAAACTACCATCCTCCATTCCAAAACAGAACGCCTACCGTCTGCCGGACGCATCGCGGGCGGAACATGGGAAGCCCTTGAGCGCATTTTGCAGCGAGCCGGCTATCATTCCGGCGGACTACGCAGGTCGAATGCGCACGGGCTGTGGGCAAGCAAATTGATCCCGCGGTCAGCACCTCGCCGAGTTTTGTTATTTTTCGTGACGCCCTGCTTAAGGCGATAGAGTGAGCTTGTTAGAGCTACCCAGCGGCGCACCACAGGTGGTCTGCGCGACCGCTGGTTGAACAGGTGCGGCCGGTACCTTTGGCGCCGATGAGCACATCTCCGGTCATAGTCAATCGGCGCGCGACAGCGGTGCTGCCACCGCCTCCAGCGGGCGGCGCTCAGCGCGGATGCCGAGCGCCAGTGCGACGATGGCGGCGCCCACCATCAGGGCGGCGCCGAACAGGTAGCCGACGACGATATCAGCGCGCGAGCCAGCCTCGACCAGGCGGCCGAACAGCCATGGTCCGGCGACGCCACCGGTTGCCGTTCCCAGCAGGTAGAAAAGCGCAATGGCGAAGGCGCGCACCTCCAAAGGGAAGCTCTCGCTGACGGTCAGGTAGGCCGAACTCGCCGCCGCCGAGGCGAAGAAGAAGATCACCATCCAGGCGATGGTCTGGCCGGTGGCATCGAGGGCCCCTCTCGCGAACAGCCAGGCCGTCGCCGCCAGCAGCACGCCGGAGGCGGCATAGGTGAAGGCGATCATCGGCTTGCGCCCGATGCTGTCGAACAGCGGTCCCAGTAGCAGCGGACCAAGGAAGTTGCCGACGGCGAACGGCAGCAGGTAGAGGCCGATGCGCTCGGCGGGAATGGCGTAGTACTGGCGCAGGATCAGGCCGTAGCTGAAGAACACGGCGTTGTAGAAGAATGCCTGCGCCACCATCAGCACGAAGCCGAGAATGGCCCGCCGTCGATAGGCAACGAAGATCGTCGCCAGCGCCACCCGCAGTGCTGTGCTGCCGCGGGGGCGGATGCGGATCGTCCGCGGCTCCGGCGGCGGCAGCGGGCCATGATCCGCCGCCACCCGCGCCTCGATGCCGCGGACGACCACGTCGGCCTCTTTGATGCCGACGTGCGTCATCAGCCAGCGCGGACTCTCGGGGATGAAGCGGCGCAGATAGAGGATGCCGAGGCCGAGCACGGCGCCAATGCCGAACGCCAACCGCCAGCCGAGGTCGACGCCGAACAGCGCCGGGTCGAGCAGGATCAACGAGCCGGCGGCACCCATCGCCGCGCCGACCCAGAAGCTGCCGTTGATGGCGAGATCGGTCCAGCCGCGCATCCGCGCCGGGATCAGCTCCTGGATCGCCGAGTTGATGGCGGTGTATTCGCCGCCGATGCCTGCGCCGGTGAGGAAGCGGAAGAAGACGAAGCTCCACAGGTCCCAGGCGAACGCCGAAGCCGCCGTCGCCACCAGGTAGACACCGAGGGTGATGTTGAACAGCCGCTTGCGGCCGAGCCGGTCGGTCAGCCAGCCGAAAAAGGCGGCACCGAGCACGGCGCCGGCGAGGTAGGCGCTGGCGGAAAGGCCGACCTCGGAGGGCGTCAGCCGCAAGCTCGGGCTGTCCTGCAGCGCCCCGGTCAGTGCCGCGGCAATGGTCACCTCGAGGCCATCGAGGATCCAGGTGATGCCGAGGGCGAGGACCACCAGCCAGTGGAACCGGCTCCACGGCAGGCGGTCGAGCCGCGCCGGGATGTCGGTCTCGATCCCCTCCAGCGTTGCCGCTGCCACCATGTGATCCTGCTGAGACACGCCCGCTCCTTCCCTACCCGACCGCGCTGGCACCTGCCGGGGTAACCCTTACCTGCAGAAATCGCCGCCGCTGTGGCATGGCCGGCCCGGCACTGCTAGCCTGCTCGCCGGCGCGATCGGACGCCCTTCACCGACACCCCGGACAACCGTCGTGATGCAGTTCTGGTTCGAATTTGCGAGCACCTACTCCTATCCCGCAGCAATGCGCATCGAGACGGCCGCCGCCAGCCGCGGTGTCGCCATCGCGTGGCGGCCGTTCCTGCTCGGGCCGATCTTCGCCGCGCAGGGCTGGAACGATTCGCCGTTCAATCTTCAGCCGGCCAAGGGCCGCTACATGTGGCGCGACCTGGAGCGGCGCTGCGCCGGCTACGGCCTGCCGCTGCGCCACCCCTCGCGCTTCCCGCGCAGCAGCGTGCTGGCGGCCAGGGTGGCGCTGGCAGCGGCCGGCGAGCTGTGGCTGCCGGCGTTCGTGCGGGCGGTCTATCACGCCAATTTTGCCGAGGATTGCAACATTAGCGAGCGCGCCGTCATTGCCGACCTGCTCGACGGCCTCGGCCTTCCCGCAACGGCGCTGCTGGCCCGCGGCGACAGCGACATCGTCAAAGAAGGGCTGCGGACGCAGACGGCAGAAGCGCAGCGGCTCGGCATCTTCGGCGCTCCCAGCTTCATCGTCGCAGGCGAGGGGTTCTGGGGGGACGACCGTCTGGAGGATGCCCTCGACTGGCATGTCCGCCATGCCGCCTGATCCCGACGCCGCTGCTCCCCTTCCCCAGGCCAGCTTGCGCGCCCGCGCCGCCGCCTGGTTCACCGAACTGCGCGACCGCCTCGTCGCCGCCTTCGAAGCTATCGAGGCGGAGGCGGCTTGCGCGAGCGGCGATTCGGAAATGCCGGCCCGCTTTCAGCGTACGGCTTGGGAGCGGCAGGGCGGCGGCGGCGGGGTTATGTCGATCCTGCGCGGCTCTGTCCTGGAGAAGGCGGGTGTCAACGTCTCGGTCGTCGATGGCGTGTTCTCGGAGGCATTCCGCGCCCGCATTCCCGGCGCCGCCGCCGACGGGCGTTTCTGGGCCTCCGGCATCTCCATCGTCGTTCATCCGCGCTCGCCGCTGGTGCCGGCGGCGCACATGAATACGCGGATGATCGTGACGACCCGCCACTGGTTCGGCGGCGGCGCCGACTTAACGCCGGTGTTTCCGCTGGCCGAGGACACCGCCGAGTTTCACGCAGCTCTGCGGGCCGCCTGCGAGAAGGCCCACCCGGACCACTGGCCGCGCTTCAAGGCGTGGTGCGACGAATACTTCTGGCTGCCGCATCGCGATGAGCCGCGCGGCGTCGGTGGCATTTTCTTCGACGAGCTGGCCGGCGCCGACGCCGAGGCCGACCTCCGCTTCGTCCGCGACGTCGGCCTCGCCTTCGTGCAGGCCTACCCGGCGATCATCCGCCGCCGCATGGGCGAGCCGTGGACGGCGGAGCAGAAGCGCGCGCAGCTGATCAAGCGCGGCCGCTACGTCGAGTTCAACCTGCTGTGGGACCGCGGCACCCGCTTCGGCATCGAGACCGGCGGCAACCCCGAGGCGGTGCTGATGTCTGCCGCCCGAGGTTGCCTGGCCCTGAAAGGGGGCCGGCCTCCCGAGGCCGTGCCGCGCGACCGCACTCTCGCACGGCACGGCGGGCAGAGAAGGGGAACGGGCTACTTGCGCAGCACTGCGACGCCCGGCAGCGTCTTGCCTTCCAGCCATTCCAGGAAGGCACCGCCGGCGGTGGAGACGTAGGAGAAGTCCTTCTCAACGCCGGCGTGTGCCAGCGCGGCAACGGTATCGCCGCCCCCCGCGACGCTCATCAGCGAGCCCGCCTTGGTCAGCTTCGCCGCTTCCTGCGCGACCGCGTTGGTGCCCTTGTCGAACGGCGCGACCTCGAAGGCGCCGAGCGGCCCATTCCACATCAGCGTCTTCAGCCCGGTCAGCCGGCTCTTCAGATCGTCGATCGAGTGGGCGCCGACATCGAGGATCATCTTGTCCGCCGGCACGGCGTTGACATCGACGGTCGAGGACGGCGTGCCCTCCTTGAACTCGGCGGCGACGACGGCGTCGCTCGGCAGCACGATCTCGCAGCCGTTGCCCTCGGCCTTCTCCATGATGGCGCGGGCGTTATCCAGCATGTCGTGCTCGCACAGCGACTTGCCGACGTCCTTGCCCTGGGCGGCGAGGAAGGTGTTGGCCATGGCGCCGCCGATGATCACCTGGTCCACCTTCTCGGTGAGGTTGCCGAGAACATCGAGCTTGGTCGAGATCTTGGCTCCGCCGACCAGCGCCGCCGCGGGGCGCTTCGGCGCCTCCAGCGCCGCCGACAGCGCCTCGATCTCGGCCTGCATCAACCGGCCGGCGCACGACGGGATCAGCTTCGCCAGCGCCTCGACCGAGGCATGGGCGCGGTGCGAACAGGAGAAGGCGTCGGAGACAAGGACATCACCCAGCTCCGCCAGCTGCTTGGCGAATTCAAGATCGTTCTTCTCCTCCTGTGGGTAGAAGCGGACGTTCTCCAGCATGGCGAACTCGCCCGGCTGCAGCTTGTCCCCCACCGCCTTCGCTTCCGGACCGATGCAGTCGGGCGCGAACGCCACCGGCTTGCCCAGCGCCTTCGCCAGCGCTTCCGCCACCGGCTTCTGGGTGAACTCCATGTTTTTCTTGCCCTTCGGCCGCCCGAGGTGGCTGAGGATAATCACCTTGGCGCCCTTGCCGGCAAGCTCCTGCAGCGACGGCACGGTGCGGTCGATGCGGGTTGTGTCGGTGACCTTGCCTTCCTTCATCGGCACGTTGAAATCGACGCGGACAAGGACCCGTTTGCCAGCGACGTCGAGGTCGTCGATGGTTCTGATGTCGGCCATGGTTGTTCAACCCTCCCTCAAGCTAGTTCGCCGAGACCCTGAAGAGCGACCGGCGGCGGATGCCGCATCGTGCCGCGACTGCGCGATCGTTACTGCTGACCTTCCGGGTATTCCGAGCGGCCCGGCGGCGCAACTCCGCAAAAACCGGAACCTGCGATCCGCGCTTTATGCGAATATCAACCGCAAAAGGCAAGGCTCGCCGTCCCCCGTCACCGTTGTTTCATGCTGTCGGCGCTTGCTCACGCCTTACCTCATTTGGGGCTTAGAATGTGGCGAGAAACCGGTATTCTAGCGCGGTCTGAGTAAGGCAGCGCTTCCGGAGAGCGAGCGAAGGGGCTAATGTTTGACATTCGGGGGGCAGCAAGTGATCTTGAGGCAGCGCAGATGGCAGCGGACCCACCCAGCGGGAACGCGGAAGGCCCCGCACCGTCGTTTGGGTTGCACGACGCCGAGCGCATCTTCCGCCGCCTGGCGCCGGCGCTGCAAGCGCATGGTCTGTGGATCCAACGCGTGCATACGGCACTTGTCTGCCGGTCCGGTGAAGCCTGCCGCGAGCTTTCCTGCGAGGGCGACGCGGCCGGCAGCCTTGGCCGCTGGTTTGCCGAGGAGCAGAACGAATTCATCCGCCGGCGTTCCGAGTACAAGGCGGCGACGGATCAGTATCGCGAGGTTCATGCCCTGGCCGACGGCCTCTGCTGTCGCATCGAGCAGGCGCAGCCGATCCCGCGCTCCGCGTACGAGGCCTTCGCCGCAGCGATCATGCGCCTCGACGCGAACCTGGAGGCGCTGCTCAATGAATTGTGGGACCTGCTGCGGTATACCGACCCGCTGACCGGCATCGCCACGCGCTACGCCATGCTCCCCCGCTTGCGCGAGGAGCATCAGCGGGTACGCCGAACCGGGATGGCCAGCAGCGTCTGCATGGTCGATCTCGACCACTTCAAGGCGGTGAACGATACCTGGGGCCATCAGGCCGGCGATGCGGTGCTGGAGGCTGTCTCGGCCTATCTCGTCAGCAATCTCCGCCGCTACGATCAGGTCTGCCGCTACGGCGGCGAGGAATTCGTGCTGATGCTGCCCAATACCGGGCCGGCGCAGGCGGCGCCGATCGTCGACCGTCTGCGCCGCGGGCTGGCGGCGCTGGAGGTCCCGTTTGGCGACCAGATCCTCCATATCACTGCCTCCTTCGGCATTGCCCCGCTGGCCCCGGATCAGCCGATCGGCACGGCCATCGAGCACGCCGACCTTGCGATGTATGCCGCCAAGCGCAGCGGCCGGGACAGGGTGCGCATCTGGTCTAGCGACGATGCGGAAGCGCTGAACGCTGCCCTTCACCCTTCCAGCACGGCGCCCTGACCCGCACCGGTCGGCGCCAGACCCGCGTCTCCCTCATGTCTGGGCAGGTGCGGCGGCCATGGCGATCGCCCCTTCAAGCATGCCGTCCACCGCATAGACCTCGACGGGACGGGAGCGGCCGCGCACCTGCACCGCGCCCATGGGATGGCAGCTGAACCCCGGGCCGGCGGCCGAGACCGTCTGCTCGCTGGCCAGCACCCACGTGCCGAAGGTCTTGTTCAGCTGCTCCAGCCGGGCGGCAATGTTGACCTCGTCACCGTAGACGGTGAACAGCAGCCGGTCGGGGGTGCCGACGGCACCGGCGACGAGGCGGCCGGTATTGACGCCGCAGCGGGTGCGCAGCGTCAGGTTGTCGCCAAAGCGGCGCGCGGCCACCATCCGCTGGATGGCGAGCGCGCAGCGCAAGGCATTGGCGGCGTGCGCCGCATCGGCACTCGCGGTATTGAAGCCGATCAGGATGGCATCGCCCTGGTAGGCGGTGATCGTTCCGCCGTGCTGTTCAACCACCTCGGAGATGGCCGCGAAGTAGGCGTTGAGCGTGTGCATCAGCCGGTCCGGGCTCATCTTCTCGGCGATCGTCGAAAAGCCCTGGATGTCGCAGAACAGGATGCTGGCCGTGATGATCTGCCCGTCGCCCGGTTCCACCGCCCTTTCGGCGCGCGCCACATGGTTCGCCACTTCGGGGGCGACGAAGCGGCTCAGTTCGCGGGCGACCGCGGCATCGGCCACCGACTGCATCAGCAGCCGGCGGGCGCGGACGATGGCAAACGCCAGAACCGCGGTGACCAGCAGAATGCAGAGGATCTTGTCCACCTCGGCGCCGATCAGGATGCGGTTGGAGGTGAGGTAGAGGGCGTAGTCGCGGGTGACGGTGGACGTCAGCGACGGCTCGCCCAGCGCGTAGAGCACCAGCAGCGCCCAGCCGCCGGCGGCGGCGGCCCCTGCCAGCAGCACGTAGGCGGGATCAAAGCGCAGCGTCCGCAGCGCGATGAAAAGGAAGACGTAATGGAAGGTCGGCGCCTTCAGATAGAAAGCCGCCGGCTGCATGTACTGGATGTGGAACGACCAGATCAGCAGCAGCAAAAGCCCCATGTCGAGGACCACCGAGCTGCCGAGAAACCAGCCGGCGATGGCCTGCCGGTAGGCCAGCGCGAGGCGTATCAGGGTGAATACCAGAAAAGCGCCGAGGACCCAGGGCACCGGCTGGAACGGCGTCGGCTCCGCCGGGCCCGGCGAAATCAGATAAATGGCGAAAAACAGCAGAACCAGGAAAAGCTGCGTCCAGCCGATGAGAATCTCGGCGCCTACCTGCTGGCGGCGGATGGCCTGGCGGACGCGCGCCGACATCTGCCGGTCGACGGACCGGCCAAAGACAAATGCCGCAAGGCTCCTCCACATCGCTCGTCTATCCCCCGTTTGCGAAATGCGCGAGCGTGCCGATCAGCGACCGGGCTCGTGGCGTAGAAGGAGGAACTGAAGTATAATGAAAATGCGGAGGGATCGGAAGGGCGGCAGTACTTAATCGGCGAGGCCCAGCAGGGAGCGAGCATAGGCGCCTGCCTCGAAGGCGCGCATATCGTCTCTTCCTTCGCCGACGCCAATGGCATAGACCGGCAGCTTGAAGCGGTCGGCAAGGGCGACGACCACGCCGCCCTTGGCCGAACCGTCCAGCTTGGTGACGGCAAGGCCGGTGACATTGACCATGTCGCGGAAGACTTCGACCTGATTGTGCGCGTTCTGGCCGACGCTGGCATCCAGCACCAGCAGGCAGTCGTGGGGGGCACGCTCGTCGATCTTCTTCAGCACGCGGCAGATCTTCTGCAGCTCCGACATCAGATCAGCCTTGTTGTGCAGCCGGCCGGCGGTATCGATCAGCAGCACGTGCGCCCTTTCCGCCCGCGCCTGCTCGTACGCCTCGAAGGCGAGGCTGGCGGCATCGGCCCCCTGCGGCCGGGCGATCACCCGGCAGCCGATGCGCTGCCCCCAGATCTGCAGCTGCTCGATGGCGGCGGCGCGGAAGGTATCACCGGCGGCCAGCATCACCTCCAGGCCGGCGCTGTGGAATAGGTGCGCCAGCTTGGCGATGGTGGTGGTCTTGCCGCTGCCGTTAACGCCGCAGACGAGGATGACGTGCGGCCGGAAGGCATCGTTGATGGCAATGGTCTGCGCCACCGGTTCCAACACCTTCGCCACCTCGTCGGCGAGGGCGGCGCGAACCTCATCGCCGGAAACCTCGTCGCCGAAGCGGGCGTCGGCGAGCGCCCTGGTCAGCCGCGCGGCCGTCTCGGTGCCGAGATCGCCCATGATCAGCAGCTCCTCCAGGTCCTCCAGCGCCTCGTCGTCAAGCTTGCGCTTGTTGAACAGGTCGCCGATGCCGCCCGCCAGCTTGCTCGACGAGCGGCCGAGCCCGCGCCGCAGCCGGCCGAGCCAGCCCACCCGCTGCGCCGCCTCGTCCTCCTCCATCCTGCTGCGGATTTCGCGGGCCCGCCGCTCGATCCACGCCGCTTCGACGGAGGCGCGGGTCATTGCCGGCGAAGGCGCGCCCTCGAGGTCGGAAATCCCGGGCTGCGGGGGGACCACGTCGGCTCCGGTCGGGCGGGGGATCTCCGGCTCGAAAGGCGGCGGCGGCATCTCCGGACCGGGTGAGGGCGGCGGCGGTATGACGTCCGGCGGCGGTGCACCCGGTATCTCCGGCTCGGACGGCCCCGGTCGCGGCAGCTCCGGCGTGGGCTCGGGAGGCGCCGGCATTTCCGGGCCCGGCGCATCGGGCGGCGGGATAAGGTCCGGCCCCGGCGCCGGGATCGGCGGCTCGTGCGGGGTTTCGGGCATATCCGGCGGCGAGGGTTGCGGAAGATCCGGCCCCCGGCTCCGGCAGCTGTTCCGGAAGGGGGAGGCGGTGCCTGCTGAAGCGGCGGCTCCAGTAGCACCGGCACGGCCCAGGCCTTCCTCGGCCGCCGGCGGCGGCCAACCCGGCGCCCCGTCTTCCTCACGTCGAAGATGCGGCGGATCAGCCGCGCTTCTCGGGATGGCCGGGATCCGCTTTCATGCGTTTTCGTCTCCGCGCGTAAAGCCGCTGGGTATCGGCGGCACGGATCTGAACCTGCACCACGGAACCCGGTTCCGCCCCCTCGGCAATCACCACCGGCGCGTAGCCCGGACAGCGGCCTACGCCCGTCGCCTCGACGAGAACCTCCAGCGTCCCGCCCACCCGGCTGGCGAGGAAACGGGCGCGCGCCGTATCGCCCAGCGCCCGCAGCCGGGCCGCCCGCTGGCGACGCACCGGGCCCGCCACCTGCGGCATGCGGGCGGCGGGCGTTCCCGCCCGCGGCGAGAACGGAAGACGTGCAACCAGGTCAGCCTCGAAGCGCCTCCACTGCCGCGCACGTCGCCGCGAACATCGCCTCGGTCTCGGTCGGAAAACCGGCGATCAGGTCGGCGCCGAGAACCACGTCCGGCCGCACAGCGCGGGCGCGCGCGGCGACGTCAAAGGCCCGCGCCCGATCGTGCCGGCGCTTCATCCGCTTCAGCACCAGATCGTCCAGCGCCTGCAGGCTGAGATGCAGATGCGGCATCAGCCGCGGCTCGCGAAGCCAGCAGCGCGAACAGCGCCTCGTCGATCGCCGCCGGATCGAGGCTGGAGAGCCGCAGCGCGGCGGCTCGGAACACTCCGCCAGCACCGCTGTCGCCGGAGTCGCCGGGCGGGGCTTCCCTCAAGGTCGTGCCCCATGAGCAGATATCGACGCCGGTCAACTGATCTCGCGGTAGCCGGCCGCCGCCAGCCGACGCACCGCTCTACCAGCGCTGTTGGAGTGCTGCGCGCCGGCCCCCTCGCGAACGGAATGATGCAGAAGGTGCAGCGGTGATCACCTGCTGCACCTCGACGAAGGCACGGGCCACGCGCCAAGCCGTCGATCAGGTGCGCCGCGGTATCCCGCACGGTCATGATGTCGGCGACGGCGACGTCCACCACATCGGGGGACAGGTGCACCCGGTCCAGCTTCTCGACGTTGCCGAGCACCCGGTCCTCCGGCATCGCCGCAAAGCTCTGCGGCGAAAGCTGCGCGGCGCAGCCGGTGACGATGATCGGCCGGTCGGGATGGCTGCGACGCAGCTTGCGGATGGTCTGCCGCGCCTGGCGGACCGCCTCGCCAGTCACCGCGCAGGTGTTGACGATCACCGCCTCACCCCGGCGGCATCAGCCTCGCGGCGGATCACCTCGGATTCGAAGGCATTGAGCCGGCAGCCGAGGGTGACGACGAGAGGTCCGGCCATCGCTCAGCCGGCGAGCGACGGGTCGAGAACGCCGGTGAATGCGGTGGCGACCGGCCCGATCATCAGCACGTGGTCATCGCGCAGCCATTCGATGTGCAAGCGGCAGCCGCCGTGGTTCGACGGCGACGCCGAGTACGGTCGGTGAGGCCGCGGCGTGTCGCAGCAGCAGCGGCTGCGCAGGCGCCGGTGCCGCAGGCGCTGGTGAGCCCGGCGCCGCGCGTTCCCAGACGCGCAGCCGCAGCCGGCCGCGACCCAGCACTTGAGCGAGCCCGACGTTGGTCGCTCGGAAACAGCAGGTGCCGCTCGACCAGCGGCGAAACGGTCGAGCGCAATGGCGCCGGCATCGGCGGCGAAGAACACGGCGTGCGGATTGCCGATGCTGAGCCCGACGCCGTCGGCGAGCGGCCCGACCTGCAACGGCAGGTGCAGGGTGTCGGCCGCCACGGCGAGAGGATATCGCGCCAGTCGAAGGAGACCGGCCCCACGCCCTTCGACGCCGACAGGCCCACGTCGCCGTGCTCGGCGTCGAGCAGCCCCGCGGTTGTTTCGACGATGGCATGGGTCCCACCCTTCTCGCGCATAAGCAGGGCGGCGACGCAGCGGGTGGCATTGCCGCAGGCGGCGACCTCGCCGCCGTCGGCGTTGCGGATGCGCATGAAGGCGTCGGCGAGCGGATTGCGCGGCGGCTCGACGACGATCAGCTGGTCGCAGCCGACGCCGGTACGCCGGTCGGCAACCGCCCGCACCCCGGCCGCGTCCGGAGCGAACAGGTTCAGCCGGGCATCGATGACGACGAAGTCGTTGCCGAGGCCATGCATCTTGACGAAGGAGAGCGCACCCATGCCGGCATTGATATGGCCGACGGCTTGCCGCTGTCCACCCCGCTCGGGCGTCCGGGCAGAAACCGGGAGGCAATCAGTTGCCGGTCGCCGTCTGCCGCGGCGTCCGCCCGGGCGGAGGCGGGCAGGCACGCTCGGCGATGATACGAATGCGGCCGGAAGCGCGGAACGGCAGCGGCATGACCGCCTCCCCCGGCATCATCATCGCGCGGACGGTCGGAATGGCATCGCCGGAAAGCACCCGCTCCAGCGTCACCTCCCGGCAGGCAGAACAGCGGTTGATCAGCGTCCCGCCGTCTTGCGGCAGCAGCAGGACGCACGAGAGATCGGAAATGCCGGGAGCCGGTGCGGCGACGGCCGGACGCAGCGGCGCGAAGGCGGCGGCAACAGCAAGCGGCAGCAGCAGGAGGCGGCGGTTTGTCATGGCGCCATCCTGGCATGGCGCCGGTTAACATTGCGTGCAGGGAGAGCCCCGCTCAGGCGGCAGCGGCGTTGCGGTAGGGCGAGTCGGCGGCGAGCGCGGCCATCTCCGCCTCGACCGCCGGCCGCTCGGCTTCCAGGAAGCGGGCAACGGCGCGGCGCAGGCCGTCGTGGGCGATGAAGTGGGCGCTCCATGTCGGCTGCGGCAGATAGCCGCGCCGCACCTTGTGCTCGCCCTGGGCGCCCGCCTCGACGCGCGCCAGCCCGTGGGCGATGGCGAAGTCGATGGCGCGATAGTAGCAGGCCTCGAAGTGCAGAAACGGCCACTCTTCGACGGCGCCCCAGTAACGGCCGTAGAGCGCGTCTTCGCCGCGCAGGTTGAGGGCGCCGCCGATGACCCGGCCGCCGCCCGCTTCGGCCAGCACCAGCACGACGTGGTCGGCCATGCTCGCTCCTAAGCGCAAGAAGAAATCGCGCGTCAGGTAGGTGTGCGCCCACTTGCGCTCGGTAGTATCGACGTAGAAGCGCCAGAAGGCGTCCCAATGCCGCTCGCCGATGTCGGTGCCGGTCAGCGTGCGCAGCACCAGCCCTGCCTCTGCCACCTTCTCGCGCTCCTTGCGGATCGCCTTGCGCTTGCGCGCCGAGAGGTCGGCGAGAAAGTCATCGAAGCTGCCGTAGCCGCGGTTGTGCCAGTGGAACTGGTAGCCGCGGCGCACCATCAGGCCCCGCTCTTCCAACGCCGCCGCCTCGGCCTCGGTCGGAAAGGTGAAATGCAGCGAAGAGACTTGCGTCTCGCGCGCCAACCGCAGGGCGCCGTCGGTCAGCGCCGCCAAGGTGCCGGCGGGCGCGCCTTCGCGCAGCAGCAGGCGCCGGCCGGTAACCGGGGTGAACGGCACCGCCGCCTGCAGCTTCGGATAGTAGCGGCCGCCGGCCCGCTGGAAGGCGTCCGCCCATGCCCAATCGAAGACGTATTCGCCATAGGAATGGCTCTTCAGGTAGAGCGGCAGGCAGCCTTCGATGCGTCCGCCCGGCGAGCGCGCCAGCAGATGCACCGGGCGCCAGCCGCGCTCCGCATCCACCGACCCCGAGCGTTCCAGCGCGGCGAAAAAGGCATGGCTGACGAACGGATCGTGCGTTCCGGCGCAAGCGTCCCAATCGGCGGCGGCAACATCGCCGACGCCGCCGATGACTTCGATCCTCAATCCGCCCATCCCCATCCGGCAAATCCGTCGACCCATCGGCAGTTCGTGCCCGATGTTCGAAATTGGCATGAGTGGGCGATTACACCAGCGGCGATGTGGGCGAAAGAGCCCCAATGCAAGGCTCGGGACGGCGGCGCCGCGGGCGGGATATCGCAGCTTCCGCGGCGCCGTGATGTAAAGCTACTTCAGCGTCTGTAGATAGGCGATGACGTCGGCGCGCTGCGTTGCATCCTTGACCGCGTAGGTCATGGCCGTCGTCTTGTTCTGTGTGTTGGCGATGACGAAAGCCTTCGGGTCCTGCAGGTAGGCATCGAGCTTTGCGGCATCCCAGGTGAAATCGGCGCCGACCAGGCCCTTGTAGCGGGGGAAGTCGGACGATCCGGCTTTGCGGCCGTAGACTCCGAAGAGCGAGGGGCCCGTCTTGTTTACGCCCGGCTCCGAGCTGTGGCAGGTGACACAGACCTTCTTGAACACTTGTTCTCCCGCGGCCGCATCAGCCGCCCAGGCGGCGCCGGAGCCGCCGCCTAGCAGAGATACCGCAGCGAGCGCGGCGAAGATGGTCTTTTTCATCGCTCGACCTCTTGTCGTTGGGACGCCCACGGCTGGGCACGGCAGCCCGCAGCCCGCCGTGGCGAAGCCGGGGCAAGCTAAAGTATTGCTGAGGCGCCGGAGCCATGCAAGCCGCGCCAAACGCGCCGCCGGCCATAGCACGACACGAGTAACCGGGATCAAGCGAAACGAAATCCGCATCCGGGCGTGTGCCCCGGGTGCGCGCGGCAACCCTTCCTTGACAGGCCCGCGGCCGCGAGGAAGAAAGAGCCGAGCCGTCGCGACCTTCCGCAACGCGCCGCTGGCGAGGCCGCGGCCGATGCCGGCAACGGCCAAGGAAAAGCTGCCGTGAATGAACGACAGCCGGCTGGTAGTGGCCCGGCCGGGAGCGACAAGCAGACGGCGGCGGCCGCGGCGCGGATGCTGCTGCGCAGCCGCCGGTCGGCGGCTCTCGCGACAGCCAGCGTGAGCGAGGGCGGCTGGCCGTTCTGCTCGCTGGTAACGATCGCCTGCGATGCCGACGGCAGCCCGATCATGCTGTTCTCCCGGCTGGCCGACCACACCCGCAACCTCGAGGCCGATTCCCGCGCCGCACTGCTGCTGGAGGACGCCTCCCGCCTCGCCAATCCGCAGACGGGACCGCGGCTGACGCTGACCGGACGGATCATCCCGGATGCCGAGCCGCGGCTGCGCCGCCGGTTCCTCGCCCGCCATCCCGGCGCCGCCCTCTATGCCGGCTTCGGCGACTTCCGCTTCTTCCGAATGGAGGTGGACGGCGGCCACTGGGTCGGCGGCTTCGCCCAGGCGCGGCGCCTGGAGCGCGGCCTGCTGCTGACCGATCCGCTCGCATCGCAAGCCATCGCCGAGGCGGAAACTTCCGCGATCGATCACATGAACGCCGACCATGCCGAGGCCATCGACCTGTGGGCGAGGCTGCTGCTCGGGCTCGCCGGCGACGGCTGGCGGATTATCGCCATTGATCCGGAAGGTTGCGATCTCGGCTGCGGCCAGGCCGCCTTTGCCCGCCTTGCCTTTCCCCGTCCCGTCACCGACGCCGACAGCCTGCGCGATGTCCTCGTCGCCCTGACCAAGGAGGCGCGGGCGCGGGGAGAAGAGTCCGCGGGGGGCTGAGGCGCCGGCGGCGCCGCCACCTTCGCCTTCCAGCTCTGCAGGGCGGCGGACCGCCGCGCGACGATATCCGGGTGGGCCGAAGCAACGTCGATGGTTTCGCCAAGATCGCTGCCGAGATCGAAGAGCGACGTCGCCCCGATCGTGTCCTCTGACGTGGTGCAGCTGATCGAGGTTACCACGATCCCCGGCGGGGCCGGTTTCAGGCTGCACAACGCCGCACAGTTGCAGTTAAGCGAACGACTAAAATAGCCAGCGGTGAAGTTGCATTCGTCCCCGACGTGATCAACACTTCCTCGTGCCAGACGGCCGGATGGCCGCCTTCGTTTGCAGGCTTGCGCCGGCTGCGGGGGAGGAAAGTCCGGGCTCCACGGGAACACGGTGCCGGGTAACGCCCGGCGGGGGCGACCCCAGGGAAAGTGCCACAGAAAGCAAACCGCCGGCCGCGACCGATTCTAAGGTTGCCGGCAAGGTCGAAAGGGTGCGGTAAGAGCGCACCGCGTCGCCGGTAACGGCGGCGGCACGGTAAACCCCACCGGGAGCAAGACCAAATAGGGACGGCACGCCGGTCGTTCCGACCTTCGGGGCGGAAGGCCGGCAGGCGGTGTTTTCGCGCCGTCGTCCGGGTCGGTCGCGCGAGGCGTCCGGTAACGGGCGCCCCAGATGAATGGCCATCGTCCGCCGCAAGGCGGTTCACAGAACCCGGCTTACAGGCCGTCTGGCACCTTCTTCCCCCGCATCGCTGTTATGCGACCAGCCATCCGAACATAACAAGAACAAAAGAAGTTTAAAGAACGATCGATCGCGTGCTGTGTTCGCACATTCGGCATAAGTCATGTCGGGCCTGAGGTCTCACAGCCCGCAGGTAGTTGCCGCACAGCCGTCTTGCTCAGCCGCCCCGCTGTTCTCAGGCCCAGTGCAATCGGTTGATTTCCCATTTTCATCCATGACCTCCCATTGACCCCCATCCAATCCCATGGTATCCCATTACTCATCAGGGCAGTTGATCGTCGACCCGTGCCATCGGGCGCCGCCGGAGAAGCCGCGGTCAGAAGACGGGGCCGGCGCTTTCCGCGAGAGCCGCAATGCCGTTACTGGTCGGCCAGTACACGAACAGGATCGACCGGAAAGGGCGAGTTTCCGTGCCGAAGCAGTTCCGCGACTATTTCCAGGGAAAAGGCGGCTTCTCCGGCATCTACGTCTATCCGTCACCCAAACTGTCGGCGATCGAGGGATGTGACGAGCAGTTCATGGACCGGGTGAGCGCCAGTCTGGATGATCTTGCACTGTTCTCCGACGAGCAGAACGACCTGGCGACAGTCATCCTCGGCAGCGCCCATGCCTTGCCCTTCGATCCGGAAGGGCGGATCGTCCTGCCCGGTTCTCTGGTCGGCTATGCCGGACTGGACAGCGAGGCCACCTTCGTCGGCCGCGGCACCAGCTTCCAGATCTGGAACCCCGCCGCCTACGAGGTGCGCCACGCCGAGGCGTTCCAGCGGGTACGCGAACGCGGCGCGACGCTGCCGCTACGCCGCGCGCCGGAGGTGCCGCGATGACCGCCCCCGAGGCAGCGCCGCACACCCCGGTGATGCTGGCGGAGGTGCTCGACGCGCTGACGCCGAGCAACGGGCGTCTTTATGTCGATGCCACTTTCGGTGCCGGCGGCTATGCCGCCGCGATCCTCGATGCCGCGCCGTGCCGGGTGCTCGGCATCGATCGCGATGCCGAGGCCTGCGAGCGCGCCGAAGCGCTTGTCGCCCGCTATGGCGGCAGGCTGGCCGTCATCCACGGCCGCTTCGGCGATCTGTCGCAGCTGGCGGCGGCACGCAGCATCGCGGCGATCGACGGCATCGCCTTCGACCTCGGCGTCTCCTCGATGCAGCTCGATACCGCCGGCCGCGGCTTTTCGTTCCGCTTCGATGGTCCGCTCGACATGCGCATGGACGCAAGCCGGGGCGCCTCCGCCGCCGATGCCGTCAACCGGCTGCCGGAGGACGAACTGGCCGACCTGATCTGGCGGCTGGGCGACGAGCGGTTCTCCCGGCGGATCGCCGCCGCCATCGTCCGCGCCCGCGCGACGGCGCCGATCGAGGGCACCTTGCGCCTGGCGGAGATCGTCCGCTCGGTGCTGCCGCGGGCGGCCGACGGCATCGCTCCCGCGACCCGCACCTTCCAGGCCTTGCGCATCCGGGTGAACGACGAACTGGGCGAACTGGAGCGGGGTCTCGCGGCGGCCGAGGCGCTGCTGGTGCCGGGGGGCCGGCTGGTCGTGGTCGCCTTCCACTCGCTCGAGGACCGCGTCGTGAAGGCCTTCCTGCGGCGGCGCAGCGGCGGGGCGGCGCAAGCCTCACGGCACCTTCCGGCATCCGGCGAGGCGCCGGCGGCACCGACGTTCCGGCTGATCACCCGGCGGCCGCTGCGCCCGTCGCCCCGCGAGGTGGCGGCCAACCCGCGCGCCCGGTCGGCGAGGCTGCGTGCCGCCGAACGGACTGCGGCGCCGCCGTGGGGAGCATCACCAACCGAAGCGAGGAGGGCGGCATGACCGGCTGGTCGACATTCGTCAGGCAGGCGACCGTGGTCTGTCTGCTGCTGGCGGTGGCCCTTGGGGTGGTGCTGCTCACCGTCACCCATCAGGCGCAGAGCCTGGAGGAAGAACTTGGCAGTCTGCGCAGCAGCATCGTCGGCGAGCAGCAGAAGATACACGTCCTGCAGGCGGAATTCAGCCTGCTCGCCGAGCCGGAGCGGCTGCGGCGGCTGGCGAGTGCGCACCTTGGGCTGGTGCCGGTGGAGCCATCGCAGCTTGGAACCTTCGCCACCCTCGACGAAGTGACCTCGCCGGAGACAGGCGCCAGCGCCACCACCAAGCCGTCGGGCATGCAGCGCGCCGCCAGCAAGGGGCATCACCGATGAACGCGCCGCACGAGGCCATGCGCGATGATGCCGCCGCCGCCGGCTGGTGGGCGTCCGCCAGCGCGCCGTGGAGACGGCACGCAACCGCCTGCTCACCTGCGGCGTCATCTTCTCACTGGCGTTTCTGGTAATGGCTGGCCGCGTCGTCGATCTCACCGTGCTGGACGGTGCTCCCGGCCAGCAGGCAGGGGCATCCGCCGGCGGGCACAAGCCCGCGCGCGCCGACATCACCGATCGCAACGGCGTATTGCTGGCGACCAGCCTGAACACCGCCTCGGTCTATGCCGACCCGAAGGAGATCACCGATCCCGACGCCACCGTCGCCGATCTGCTGCGGGTCTTCCCCGACCTCGACCGCACGGTGATCCGCACCCGTCTTGCCAGCGGCTCGCGCTTCGTCTGGATACGGCGGGGGATCACGCCGGAGCAGCAGCAGCAGGTCATCGCCCTTGGCATCCCCGGCCTCGGCTTTCGCGAGGAGCACCGGCGCATCTATCCGCAGGGTCGCGCTGTCGCCCATGCCGTCGGTGCGACGGACATCGACGGCCATGGCATCGCCGGCGTCGAGGAGAGTTACGACGACTCCCTCGCCGGCGGGCAGCCGCTGCAGCTCGCCATCGACGTACGCGTCCAGCATATCCTGCGGCGCGAACTCGCCACCGCGCAGCGGGAATTCGACGCCCTGGGCGCCGCCGGCCTCGTTCTCGACGTGGCGACCGGCGATCTGGTCGGCATGGTCTCCCTGCCCGATTTCGACCCCAACGAGAGCGCCGTCGATATCGACGACGAGGCGCGGTTCAACCGCGTCACCAAGGGCGTCTACGAGATGGGCTCGACGATGAAGCTGTTCACCGTCGCCATGGCGCTGGACAGCGGCACGACGACGGTGGCGCGCGGCTACGACGCCAGCCGGCCGCTCCGCGTCTCCCGGTTCACCATCAGCGACTACCACGGCAAGCACCGCTGGCTGTCGACCCGGGAAATTCTCGTCTATTCGTCCAACATCGGCTCGGCGCTGATGGCGCTCGATGTCGGCACGACGCTGCAGCGGCAGTACCTGCAGCGCTTCGGGTTGCTGCACAAGGCTTCGGTCGGACTGCCCGAGGTGGGCGCGCCGCTGGTGCCCAGCCCGTGGCGCGAGATCAATACGATGACGGTCGCCTTCGGCCATGGCCTTGCCATCAGCCCGCTGCAACTGGCGAACGGTGTCGCCTCGCTGGTCAATGGCGGCACCCTCCGGCCGGCGCACGTCGCGCTGGCGGATGACGCTGCGGAACAGGCCGCGGGGCAGCAGGTGTTATCGGGGCGCACCTCCAAGCAGATGCGCGAGCTGATGCGCGACGTCGTGCTGCACGGCACCGGGACGAAGGCGGATGTCCCCGGCTACAAGGTCGGCGGCAAGACCGGAACGGCGGAGAAGCTGGCGGGTGGACATTACGTGCAGAACGCGCGTATCTCCTCGTTCGTCGGTGCCTTCCCCATCGACGCTCCCCGCTACGTCGTCCTCGCCATGCTCGACGAGCCTAAGGGCAACCGCTCGACCGCCAACTATGCGACGGGCGGCGCGGTCGCGGCACCGGTGGTCGCGCGTCTCGTCCGTCACATGGCCCCGCTGCTCGGCATCCCGCCGGTCCAGGACGACCAGTTGCCGGACGGCGTGCGCCGGGCACAGGCGCCTGCGCCTGCAGCGGGGCAGCAGCGGCAGCGCACGCCAGTCGAGGCGGCCAAGCCGGCAAGCGGCAAGAAGCGGGAAAAGCAGTTCGCGGCCAATTAGGGCGACGGGACAAGCTGGACAGGGACACGGGAACGGATTGCGCTCAGCCAATATCGCCGGCACTGAAATCACCGGGCTCACCGCCGACTCGCGGCAGGTGCAGCCCGGTTTCCTGTTCGCGGCGCTGCCCGGCAGCCGCACCGACGGGCGCGACTATATAAAGGACGCGATCGACCGCGGTGCGACGGCCATCCTCGCAACGCCCGGCTCGGTGCCCGCCGGCATGACGACCGCCGCCGGGACGCCGCTGGCGGTGGTCGAGGATATCAACCCGAACCGGCGCTTCGCCCAGCTCGCGGCGCACTTCTTCGGCCGCCAGCCGGCGACCGTGGCGGCGGTCACCGGCACCAACGGCAAGACTTCGGTGGTGTGGTTCCTACGCCAGATCTGGACGGCGCTGGGCTACTCGGCCGCATCGCTCGGCACGCTCGGCGTTACCGCGCCTTCGATGCAGCGGTCCGGCAGCCTGACCACCCCCGACCCGGTCAGCCTGCAGCAGACGCTGGCCGAGCTCGCTGGCGAAGGGGTGGAGCGGCTGGCCATGGAGGCGTCGAGCCACGGGCTGCAGCAGTATCGCCTGGATGGAGTGCGCATCGCGGCGGCGGCGTTCACCAATCTGACCCGCGATCATCTGGACTACCACGGCAGCATGGAAGCGTACTTGGCGGCGAAGCTGCGGCTGTTCGCCGAGCTGGTGGATACCGGCGGCGCCGCGGTGATCTGCGCCGATGACCCTTCGGCCGATCGCGTACGCCGCGTCGCCATGGGCCACCGGCTGCGGGTGATCACCTACGGCTTCGGCGGCGACGACCTCTATATCGCCGCCACGGTGCCGACGGCCGATGGCCAGCGACTGGCCCTGTCCGCGTTCGGCAGGCCCTACGAGGTGCCGCTGCCGCTGGTGGGCGACTTCCAGGCGGCGAATGCGCTCGCCGCTGCCGGTCTCGCCATCGCTACCGGGGGAGATATCGGCCGGGTGATGGGCGCGCTCGGCCAGCTGCAGCCGGTGCACGGCCGCCTGCAGAAAGTGGCCGCCTCGCCGATGCGTCGATCTATGTGGACTATGCCCACACCCCGGATGCCACCCTCGCCGTGGTGCTGCAGGCGCTGCGGCCGCAGGCGACGGGCCGCCTGATGGTGCTGTTCGGCTGCGGCGGCGACCGCGACGGCGGCAAGCGGCCGGTGATGGGTCAACTCGCCGCTGAGCTGGCCGACCGGGTGATCGTCACCGACGACAATCCGCGCAGTGAGGACCCAGCGGCCATCCGCCGGGCCGTCCTGAAGGCTGCCCGAACGCCACCGAGATCGGCGACCGCGGCGAGGCGATCGGCGTGGCAGTGCGGCTGCTGGAGCCGGGCGACGTGCTGCTGGTTGCCGGCAAGGGACACGAGACCGGGCAGATCATCGGCTCGACGGTGCTGCCGTTCGACGTGCGGAAGCAGAACGCGCCGCCGTCAGGGAGCTCGGCCGATGACCGCCGCGGCGCCGCTGTGGAACTAGCCGAAGATGCGGCCAGCGCCACCGGCGACCATCCCCGCGGCCGCTGGGCAGCCGGCGGGGTGTCCATCGATACCCGGACGCTGGTGCCGGGCGATCTGTTCGTGGCGCTCGCCGGGTTCAATTCCGACGGCCATGCCTTCGTTGCCGACGCGCTCGACCGGGGTGCGGCGGCGGCGATGGTCTCATCTCCGCCGGCGGACCTCCCGGCCGAGGCGCCGCTGCTGCTGGTTACCGACACCTTCGAGGCGCTGCGGGCGCTGGGTGGGGCCGGCCGCGCCCGCACTGCGGCACGCATCGCCGGGATCCTGGCGCAGCGTCGGCGAAGACCACCGGCGTCAAGGAGGCGCTGAGCCTTGTCCTCGCCCGGCGAGCACCGACGCACGCCAGCGTCCGGCAGCTTCAACAACCAGGAAGCCCAGGGCGTGCCGCTCAGTCTCGCCCGCATGCCGGCCTCGGCGGCGTATGCGGTGTTCGAGATGGGCATGAACCATCCGGGCGAGATCACCCCGCTGACGACGCTGGTCCGCCCGCACGCGTCGTCGCCATCACCACCCGTCGAGCCGGTGCACATCGCCCACTTCACCTCGGTCGAAGAAGTCGCCGACGCCAAGGCGGAGATCTTCGCCGGGTTGGACCCGAGCGGCACCGCCGTGCTCAATCACGACAACATCCACTATGAACGGCTGGCCCGGCGAGCGGGTGAGGCGGGAGTGGGGCGCATCGTCACCTTCGGCCGGTCGGCCGGGGCCGACGCCCGGCTGATCGAGGCTGCGGCGGACGAGCAGGGATCGCAGATCGAGGCCGACGTTCTGGGCACGCGGCTCTCCTTCCGCGTCGGCGCCGCCGGCGAGCACTGGCAGATGAACGCGCTGTGCGTCCTCGCCTGCGCGGGCGTCCTCGGTGCCGACCTTGCTGTGGCGGCGGCCGCGCTCGCCGATCTGCGGCCACCGAAAGGCCGGGGACAGCGGACGGTAGTGCGGCTCCCGGGGGGCAGCTTCGAGCTGATCGACGACAGCTACAACGCCAGCCCGCCGTCGATGCGCGCCTCCCTGCAGGTACTCGGCGGCAGCCGGCCGGGCGCAGGCGGCAGGCGCATCGCCGCCCTCGGCGACATGCTGGAGCTGGGCGAGACCGCGCCTGCACTGCACGCCGGCCTCGCCGCACCCGTGCAGGAGAACGGCATTGATCTGGTCTTCACTGCGGGATCGATGAGCGCCGACCTGCACGAGGCGCTGCCGGCGTCGCGTCGCGGCGTGCATGCGGCCAACTCCGCGGAGCTGGCACCGCTGATCGTAGCGGTGGTGCGCGACGGGGACGTGGTCGTGGTCAAGGGATCAGCCGGAAGCCGCATGCGTCTCGTCGTCGAGGCCCTGCTGGCACTGGACGAGGGTCGGAAATCCGAACAGGCCGAAACGGCCGCCGGGGCAGGGAAATAGGGCGTGCTTTATCATCTGCTGGTGCCGTTCGCGGATGCGTTCACACTGTTCAACGTCTTCCGCTACATCACCTTCCGCTCCGGCGGCGCGCTGCTGACGGCGCTGCTGATCAGCTTCGTCTTCGGTCCCCGGATCATCAGCCTGCTGCAGTCGCGGCAGAACGGCGGCCAGCCGATCCGCTCCGACGGCCCGGAGAGTCACCTGCTGACGAAGCGTGGCACGCCCACCATGGGCGGCTTCATGATCCTGCTGGCGCTCACCATTTCGACGCTGCTGTGGGCGGAGCTCAGCAACGGCTTCGTCTGGGCGGCGCTGATCGTCACCATTTCCTACGGCGCCATTGGTTTCCTCGACGACTACCGCAAGGTGGTGCACCGCGACAGCCGCGGCCTGCCCGGCCGGGCGAAGCTGTTCCTGCAGGTGATCATCGCCGGTTCGGCGGCGCTGTGGATCGGCCAGCTCACGCCGGTCGGGCTGCAGGACCAGCTTGCCGTGCCGTTCTTCAAGAACCTGCTGATCGATCTCGGCTGGGCATGGGTGCTGCTGGCGATCGTCGTCGTCGTCGGCTCATCCAACGCCGTCAATCTGACCGACGGCCTCGACGGCCTCGCGATCGTCCCGGCGATGATCGCCGCCGGCGTCTTCGCGCTGGTCGCCTACCTCGTCGGCAACACCGTCTTCGCCAACTACCTGCAGATCCACTACGTGCCCGGCACCGGCGAGCTGGCGGTGTTCTGCGGCGCGCTGATCGGCGCCGGCCTCGGCTTCTTGTGGTTCAACGCGCCGCCGGCCCGCGTCTTCATGGGCGATACCGGCTCGCTGTCCCTCGGCGGGGCGCTGGGGACGATCGCCGTCTCCACCAAGCACGAGCTGGTGCTGGCCATCGTCGGCGGCCTCTTCGTGCTGGAGACCGTCTCGGTGATCGTCCAGGTGGTCTCGTTCAAGCTCACCGGGCGCCGGGTGTTCCGCATGGCGCCGCTGCACCATCACTTCGAGAAGAAGGGCTGGAAGGAGCCGACCATCGTCATCCGCTTCTGGATCATCGCCGCCGTCCTGGCGCTGATCGGCCTGTCGACCCTGAAGCTGCGGTAGGGGGATGGCGCGATGATCGACCTCCGCAGCCTGCCGTCTCGTCCCTGGGCGGTGCTCGGGCTCGGCGCCAGCGGCCGGGCGGCGGCGCTGGCGCTGCTGGCGGCCGGGCATGAGGTGTGGGCCTGGGACGACGGCGAGCGGGCCCGCGCCGTCGCTGCGGCCGCCGGAATCCCGCTCACCGACCTCGCCGGACGGGACCTCAGCGAATCGGCAGCGCTGGTTCTCAGTCCCGGCATCCCCCACACCCACCCGCAGCCACATCCGGTGGCCGCGCACGCCCGTGCCGCCGGGATCGAAATCATCGGCGATGTGGAGCTGCTGTTCCGCGCCCACCCCGACGGCCGCTACGTGGGAATTTCAGGTACCAATGGAAAGTCGACCACCACCGCATTGATCGGCCACATCTTCGCTACGGCAGGACTGGACGTCCGGGTGGGCGGCAACCTGGGCCCGCCGGTGCTGGCGTTCGACCCCCCAAACACAACAACTATCTGTGTTTTGGAGATGTCGTCATATCAGTTGGAGCTAACGCCAAGTCTAGTATTTAATGCCGCTGTGATGCTCAACATATCGCCTGACCACCTCGGCCGCCACGGCGGCATGGAGGGTTACATCGCCGCCAAGCAGCGCATCTTCCAAGGTGCGCGGCCGGGCGCAACGGCGATCGTGGGCGTCGATGACGAGCACAGCCGGGCGATGTGCACTGCGCTCGGCAGCGAGCACAGCCGCCGCCTGCTGGTGATCTCCGGCCGGCGCCGGGTCGGCGGCGGGGTGTTCGTCGCGGACGGCTGCCTGTGGGACGCGATCGAGGGCGAGCCGGAGGCGATCGCCGATCTGCGCGAGGCGCGGGCGCTGCCGGGCGAGCATAACGGCCAGAACGCCGCGGCGGCCTATGCCGCGGCCCGCTCGCTGGGCGTGCCGGCGGCGACGGCTGCCGCCGCCATTCTCGACTTCCCCGGCCTGCCGCACCGCCAGGAGCGGATCGCGGTGATCGACGGCGTGACCTACGTCAACGACTCGAAGGCGACCAACGGCGACGCCGCCACCCGGGCGCTGGCCAGCTACGACTGCGTCTACTGGATCGCCGGCGGCCGGCCGAAGGAGGACGGGCTGGCGGCGACCCTGCCGTGGCTAACCCGCGTCCGCAAGGCCTTCCTGATCGGCGAGGCGGAAGAAGCCTTTGCCGGCGAGCTCGCCGGCAAGGTCGAGGCTGTGCGCTGCGGAACGCTGGCGGCGGCGTTCGCGGCGGCGCGGACGGCGGCCGAGGCCGATGCGCGCAGCATCCGGTCGTCCTGCTGGCGCCCGCCTGCGCCTCCTTCGACCAGTTCCCGAACTTCGAGGCGCGCGGCGATGCCTTCCGCGCGCTGGTCCGGGAGATCGCCCGATGAGCATTACCTTCTCCCGCACCGATACCAGCCTGCTGAGCCGGTGGTGGTGGACCGTCGACCGCTGGACGGTCGTGGCCGTGCTGCTGATCGCGGGTCTCGGTGTCGTGCTTACCATGGCCGCATCGCCGCCGGTGGCGGAGCGGATCGGCCTGGAGCCGTTCTACTTCGCCCGCCGGCAGATGGCGTACGTGCCGGTCGCCATCATCGTCATGCTGGCCACCTCGCTGCTGTCGCCCAAGGGGGTGCGCCGCTGCGCCGGCATCCTGCTGCTGATCGCCCTCGCCGCGACCATCGCCACGCTGTTCTTCGGCGCCGAAGTGAAGGGGGCGCGGCGCTGGCTGTCGGTTGCCGGCACGTCGATCCAGCCGTCGGAATTCGTAAAGCCGGCGTTTGCAGTGGTTTGCGCGGCGCTGATTGCCGCCAGCCGCAGCAAGGAAGGCTGGGTCGGCTATCCGCTGTCGGCAGCGCTGCTGACCGTCGTCGCCGGCATCCTGCTGCTGCAGCCGGATGTCGGCACGACGCTGCTGATCGTCGGCTCGTGGTGCCTGCAGATCTTCCTGGCCGGCTGCCCGCTCGCCCTGATCGGGCTGCTGGCGGTCGGCTTCGTCGGCGTCGGCGTCGGCTCCTACTTCCTCTTCGAGCACGTGCGCTACCGCGTCGATCTGTTCCTCGATCCGCAGGCCGGCGAGGGCTTCCAGGTGAAGCGCGCCGTGGAGGCCTTCCAGAGCGGCGGCCTGTTCGGCCGCGGTCCCGGCGAAGGGCACGTCAAGGCGGTGCTGCCGGACGCGCACGCCGACTTCATCTTCGCCGTCGCCGGCGAGGAGTTCGGTATGTTCCTCTGCCTGCTGCTGGTCGGGCTGTTCGGCTTCGTCGTGCTGCGCGGGCTGATCCGCGCCTTCAAGGATACCGACCTGTTCGTGCTGCTGGCAGCAGGCGCGCTGCTGGCGCTGTTCGGCGCCCAGGCGCTGATGAACATGGCCTCGACCATGCACCTGATCCCGCCGAAGGGGATCACCCTGCCGTTCATCTCCTACGGCGGCTCGGCGACGATCGCGCTGGCCTGGGGAATGGGCATGGTGCTGGCGCTGACCCGCGATCGCCCGGACCCGCGAGGGCGGCAATGAGCGCCTCCCGCGTCCGTGTCGTGCTGGCGGCCGGCGGCACCGGCGGGCATGTCTTCCCTGCCGAGGCGCTCGCCTCGCAGCTGCAGGAGCGCGGCATCGAGCCGGTGCTGTTCACCGACCGTCGCGGCGTCTCGTTCGGCGGCGAGCTGCAGGTGCGGTATGTCCGTGGCGGCGGCATCGCCGGGCAGACGCTGTGGGGCCGGATGAAGAGCATGGCGGCGCTGGGGGCCGGGCTGAGCCAGGCGGGATGGGCGCTGCGGCTGCTGTCGCCGCGCGCCGTCGTCGGCTTCGGCAGCTACGCCTCGGTGCCGACCGTCATCGCCGCGAGCCTGCTCGGCATCCCCACCGTCATCCATGAGCAGAACGCCCTGCTCGGGCGCGCCAACCGGCTGCTCGGCCGCCGCGCGATGCGCATCGCCACTGCCTTCGAGACGGTCGGCGCCCTGCCGAAGGGGGCCGAGGACAAGGTGGTGCGCACCGGCATGCCGGTGCGGCCGGCGTTCGCCCGGCTGCGCGACCGTACCTACCAGCCGCCGGAGGCCACCGGGCCGATCCGGCTTCTGGTTCTCGGCGGCAGCCAGGGAGCCAGGGTGTTCGGCGAGGTGTTGCCGGCGGCGGTGGACCGGCTGAACGCCCGGCTGCGCTCGCGCCTGGTGATCAGCCAGCAGTGCCGGCCGGAGTCCATTGCCAGCGTCGAGGACGCCTACCGCCGCATCGGCATCGGCGCCGAACTCGCGACCTTCTTCGACGATGTGCCGGCGCGGCTGGCGGCATCGCACCTGCTGATCGCCAGGGCCGGCGCCTCCACCATCGCCGAGGTCACCGCGGTTGGCTGCCCGGCGGTGCTGGTGCCCTATCCCTTCGCCGCCGACGATCATCAGACCGCCAACGCCCGGGCCATCGCCGAGATCGGCGGCGGCTGGCTGATGCCGCAGGCGACGCTGACGCCGGAAGCGATGGCGGCGCGGCTGGAGGATCTGTTTGCGCGGCCGGCGAAGCTGTCGGCGGCGGCGGCGGCGGCGAGCACCGCCGGTTTCGACCGGGCGGCGGCGCGTCTTGCCGATCTGGTGCTGGAAGTGATCGGGGCGGCCCCGCCGGAGGCGACGATCAGCAACGGGAGGCTTGCGGCATGAAGACCATCCCGCTGGGGATCGGACCCATCCATTTCGTCGGCATCGGCGGCATCGGCATGAGCGGCATCGCCGAGCTCATGCACGACCTCGGCTACCAGGTGCAGGGCAGCGATCGCGCCGACGGCGCCAACATCCGCCGGCTGCAGGCCAAGGGCGTTCCCGTCGTCATCGGCCACGCCGAGGAGAATCTCGGGCAGGCGCAGGTGGTGGTGATCTCGTCCGCCGTGCGGCCGGAAAATCCGGAGGTGGCGGGCGCCCGCAAGCTGCTCATTCCGGTCGTGCGCCGCGCCGAGATGCTGGGCGAGCTGATGCGGCTGAAGTGGTCGATCGCCGTCGGCGGCACCCACGGCAAGACGACGACGACCTCACTGATCGCCCAGGTGCTGGACGCTGCCGGGCTCGATCCGACGGTGGTCAACGGCGGCATCATCAACGCCTGGGGCTCCAACGCCCGCCACGGCTCCGGCGACTGGATGGTGGCCGAGGCTGACGAGTCCGACGGCACCATGGTCAAGCTGCCGGCGACGATCGCGGTGATCACCAACATCGATCCCGAGCACATGGACCACTACGGGACGTTCGAGGCGCTGCGTGAAGCGTTCGTCACCTTCGCTGCCAACATCCCCTTCTACGGCATCGCCGCGCTGTGCATTGATCATCCGGAAGTGCAGGGCATCCTGCCGCGGCTGCTCGACCGCCGCGTCGTCACCTACGGCTTCAGCCCGCAGGCCGACGTGCGCGGCATCGATATCTATGCCAACGGCGACGGCGTACGCTTCACTGCGGTCGTCAGCGACCGCAAGACCGGCGCTAGCCGTACCGTCCCGAAGCTGTTCCTGCCGATGTATGGCAGGCACAACGTCCAGAACGCGCTGGCGGCGCTCGCCGTGGCCGGCGCCGTCGGCATCGACGATGCCACGGTTGCACGGGCCTTCGCCAGCTTCGGCGGGGTCAACCGGCGCTTCACCCGCTGCGGCGAGGTGGACGGCATCACCGTCATCGACGACTACGGCCACCACCCGGTGGAGATCGCCGCCGTCCTGGAGGCGGCGCGGACGGTCGGCTCCGGCCAGGTCATCGCCGTGGTCCAGCCGCACCGCTACAGTCGGCTCGCCAGCCTGTTCGAGGGCTTCTGCTCCTGCTTCAACGATGCCGATGCGGTGATCGTGGCCGACGTCTACGCCGCCGGCGAGGAGCCGGTCGAGGGCATCAGCCGGGACGCCCTGGTTGACGGGCTGCGCAGCCGCGGCCACCGGCAGGTGATCCCGCTCGCCGGCCCGGAGGAGTTGCCGCAGATCGTCTCCGCCCTCGCCAGCACCGGCGACCTCGTCGTCTGTCTGGGGGCGGGCAACATCACTCAGTGGGCGCACGCTCTGCCCGGCGAGATCGCCAAGTGGCGGCGGCAGTGCGCGGGAGCGGCGGCATGATGCCGGCGACGAAGTTCCCGCCGCGCCTGCTCGAGCGGCTGCCGGCTGTCCGCGGCCGCTACCGCGAGCGGGTGGCGCTGGCCCCGGTCACTTGGTTTCGCGTCGGCGGACCTGCCGAGGTGATGTTCCGCCCGGCGGATGCGGACGACTTGGCGGCGTTTCTCGCGGCGAAGCCGGCGGTCGTGGCGGTGACGGTTCTCGGCGTCGGCTCGAACCTGCTGGTGCGCGACGGCGGAGTGCCGGGCGTTGTCGTCCGCCTCGGCCGCGGCTTCGCCGGTATTACCGCCGATGGCGAGACGGTCGTCGCCGGCGCCGGCGCCCTCGACGGCAACGTCGCCCGGGTGGCGCAGGATGCGGGCCTCGCGGGCCTTGAGTTTCTCTCCGGCATCCCCGGCACCATCGGCGGCGCGCTGCGCATGAACGCCGGCGCCTACGGCAGCGAGATCAAGGATGTGCTGGTCTCGGCGACGGCTCTCGACGGCCGGGGGCGCGAGCACCGGCTGGCCGCCGCCGATCTCGGCTTCGGCTATCGCCGCTGCAGCATCGCTGAAGACTGGATCTTCACCGCCGCCGTCCTGCGCGGCCGGCCCGACGATGGCGCGGTGATCGCCGCGCGGATGGCGGAAATCCGGGCGGCGCGGGAGAGCACCCAGCCGGTGCGCTCGCGTACCGGCGGCTCCACCTTCGCCAACCCTCCGGGCGGCAAGGCCTGGGAGCTGATCGACCGCGCCGGCTGCCGCGGCCTCGTCGTCGGCGGCGCCCAGGTTTCGGAGCAGCACTGCAACTTCCTGATCAATCGCGGCGACGCCACCGCGGCCGACCTGGAGACGCTGGGCGAGGAAGTGCGCCGCCGGGTGCTGGCGGCGACCGATGTCACACTGGAGTGGGAGATCCGCCGCATCGGCGTGCCGGCGGAACGGGGACCACGGGAGGTCCGGGCATGAGCAAGCGCATCGCGGTCTTGATGGGCGGCTGGTCGGCGGAGCGCGAGGTCTCCCTCGTCAGCGGCGCTGCGGTGACCGAGGGCCTGCGTCAGGTCGGTTACGACGCTTACCCGATCGACGTCAGCCGCGATCTGCCGCACCTGCTGGCGAGCCTGACGCCGAAGCCGGACGCGGTGTTCAACGCGCTGCACGGTCGTTGGGGCGAGGACGGCACCATCCAGGGCGTGCTCGACATTCTGGCGATCCCCTACAGCCACTCCGGCGTCCTTGCCTCGGCGCTGGCGATGGACAAGCCGCAGGCGAAGCTGGCATTCGCGCACGCCGGCATCGGCGTCGCCGAGCACGTCGTCGTCAGCCGCAGCGAGCTGGCGGCGGGCGATCCGCTGCCGCGCCCGTTCGTCGTCAAGCCGGCGAACGAGGGCTCCAGCGTCGGCGTCCGCATCGTCCGCAACGGCAGCAATGTCGGCGCCCTCAACGGCGACTGGCAGTTCGGCGACCACGTCATGGTCGAGCGCTTCATTCCCGGCCGTGAGTTCACCGTCGCCGTCATGGGCGACCGGCCGCTGGCAGTGACCGAAATCACCACCGACCGCGGCTTCTACGACTACGAGGCCAAGTACGCACCCGGCGGCTCCCGCCACGTGGTGCCGGCGCAGGTCGATCCCGTCGTCTATGCCGAGGCGATGCGCCTCGCGTTGCTCGCCCATCAGGTGCTCGGCTGCCGCGGCGTCTCCCGCGCCGATCTCCGCTGGGACGGCGAGCGCCTGTACATGCTGGAGGTCAACACCCAGCCCGGCATGACGCCGACCTCGCTGGTGCCGGAGCAGGCGGCCTCGGTCGGCATCTCCTTCCCCGAACTGGTGGCCTGGATGATCGAGCACGCGGAGTACGACGCATGATCGCCTCGCGCTTCTGGGCCCAGCGCAAGAAGAGCCAGAGCCAGCGGCGGGCGCGGGTGGTGCCGGTCTGGCGCTCGCGCCGCTCACTGCCAGTGTGGGCCGGCGTGGCGGCGCTGGTGGTGGTGGGCGGGCCCTGGCTCGCCTGGCGCGCTGGCGTTCCGCAGCGGGCGGCGGCGAGCGTCGTGCAGTCGGTGGTCGATGCCTCGGCCCGCATGGGCTTCGTCGTCCACGACGTTTTCGTCGTCGGCCGAACCGAAACGCCG
>JAXMDR010000021.1:0-37932 GCA_046348725.1 Rhodospirillales bacterium | reverse complement strand
CTGATCACCGACATGCTCCTCGGCTTGGCGGTGATCCTCCTCATCGGCGCCAGTTGCGAGGCGCTGTTTCGGCAGTTACTCGGCCGGCTGGGCGACCGCAGCGGCATCGGCACCGCGACCACCGATCTCGGCAAGCTGGGGCTGCTGATGGTGCGGGCGATAGTGGACGCCCTGGCACTGGGGGTCTTCGCCGTCACCGCGATCCTGACCTTCTTCGTCCTCCACCCCGACGAAGACCAGCACCGGCGAATTTTCTGGGTCGCCTTCCTGACCATTCTCGGCGCGCGTGCCGTGGCCCTCGCCAGTCGGGTGCTCCTGGCGCCGCGACGGCCCGATCTCCGCCTGCCGGCGCTCGGCGATGCCGAGGCCCGGTCGCTCTACCGATGGCTGATCGCCCTCGCCGCACTGGTTTCGTTCGCCGGCACCTTCGGGCCGATGCTGGGCTCGCTCAACCTCCCCGAGCCTTTATTGCTGTTGCTGGGGACGGTCCTGCAGTGGGTGGTGGTTGGAGCGCTGATTGCAGCGGTCTGGCTGCAGCGCCGCCCGCTCGACCGGCTGCTGGGCGTGCCGCCCGATGCCGCGGCGACCAGATCGGCCGGCGGGCTACTCGCCCGGCGCTGGCATATCCTGTTCTCCGTTGGCCTTTTCGCCATGGGACTGTTCGCCACCGTCTCCCGCCTGCTGACAGCACAGCCGCAGTCGGTGCGCATAGTGCAGACCCTGCTGGTACTCGGAGCAATTCCACTCGCCGACGGCTTTCTTCGACTGGTCGTCCGCCATCTGATCGCCCCTGACGAGCCGGCGCCGGCAACGGCGGACCGGCACGATACCCCCTACGCTCCGGTTATCCTGCGCAACCTGCGGATCGTCCTGATCGTCGCCGGCGCCCTCGCCCTCGGCCGCATCTGGAACATCCATCTCGATGAGCTCGCCGCCGGCAGCCTCGGGACCCGCGCCGCCGATGCACTGTTCACCATCATCGTTGCGCTGCTGCTCGCCTCCGCCCTGTGGGGCGTGGTCAAGACCGCGGTCGCGCGCCACGTTTCCGAAGAAGCGCTCGATCCGCACGCCGCTGCCGATGCCGAAGGCGCCGCCGGTCTGTCCCGCCTGCAGACGCTGCTGCCGGTCGTGCGCAAGTTCCTGTTCGCTACCATCGTCGCCATCACCGGCATGACCATGATCTCGGCGCTGGGCGTCGATATCGGGCCGCTGCTGGCCGGCGCCGGCGTCGTCGGCATCGCCATCGGTTTCGGCGCCCAGGCACTGGTGCGCGACATCGTCTCCGGCATCTTCTTCCTGATCGACGACGCCTTCCGCATCGGCGAATACATCGACGTCGGCGCGGCGAAAGGAACGGTCGAGCGCATCTCCATCCGCTCGCTGCGGCTCCGCCATCACCTCGGACAGATCAACACCGTCCCGTTCGGCGAGATCAAGACCGTGATCAACTACAGCCGGGACTGGGCGATCATGAAGCTGGAGCTGCGCGTGCCGCTCGATACCGACATCGAGAAGGTGCGCAAGCTGGTCAAGCGGGTGGGGCAGGAGATGCAGCAGCATCCCGAGCTGGGCCTCAATCTGCTGCAGCCGCCGAAATCGCAAGGTGTCCACCGGATGGAGCCGAGTGCCTACGTCGTTCGCGTCAAGTACATGGCCAAGCCCGGCGAGCAGTTCATCCTGCGCCGCGAGGTCTTTCGACGTCTGCACGATGCGTTCCGGGAAAACGGCATCCGCCTCGGCGTCAGCCCCACCGTGGTCGATGCGGGCGACCCTGCGTCAGGAAGAGCCGTGGCGGCAGAAAGCGTGGTGAGCGACATCGCCTTGCCCGGCCGCACGTAGCGAGCCTGCCGCTCAGACTGTGGCCGGCTTGTCGAACACCAGGATCTTGGAGAGGAAGGCGAGGTCGTTGCCGGCCGGGCGCAGGCCGGCCCCGCCGAACAGTGCATTGAGGTCGGCCTTCGCGTAGACCGCATAGAAGGGTTCGTGGAACGATTTGGGGAATCCGACGAGCAGGCGGTCCCACGCCGGCCGGTCGCCATGCTGCAGCGAATCGACGATCACCGCGCGGCCGCCCGGCCGCAGCACGCGGGCGAATTCGGTCGCGATGCGCGCGCGCACGTCCCCTGGCACCTCATGCAGCAGGTAGACGCAGGTGATCAGATCGACGCTGGCATTGGCCAACGGCAACTGCTCCGCCAGCCCGCGCAGCAGTGTCACCCCGGGCTGGCCACGCAATTCCCGCGCCGCTTCCGCGAGGTAGTGCGGGCTGAGGTCGAGGCCGATCGAGCGCAGTTGCGGAAAGCTGTCGCATACGGTGGCAAGGAAGCGGCCGGTGCCGCAGGCGACATCGAGATGCGCCCATGCATCGCGCCGCCGACGCAGGAAGGCGCCGATCGGCACCAGTGCCTGCCGGCGCATAGCGTCGGTACTGCCAATGAACAGCACCTCCACCTGCTGGTCGTAGAGACGTGCCGAATGGTCGCTGAGGTAGCCGTCGGTCTGATAGTGGAAGTTGCGGAGATAGTAGTCGGGAAAGCGGCCGATTTCGGATGCCTTCTCCCGGACCTCGTCGAAGCCGTTGCGCCGGCGCCGCGCCGTCACCACCGGCAGGTCGCGGAAATAGCGCAGGGCATCGGCCAGCATCCGGCCGGCGTCATCGGGAAAGGCCGGCGGTATCCGGTAGAGGCCGTCGCGGATGTTGCGCCAGTCCCGCCGCAGCAGCCCGCGAATATCCGCGAGCAAGTCAGGAAGGGTCGGCGACGGCCGGGCAGCGGCGGGTGGAGGAGGCCGCCGCTGGGCTGGCGTGCGGCTGGCCCTGGTCAGCCGGTCGGAAAGCAGGTATTGCCCAAGGAACCAGCCGATGCGGGCACTTTGCGACAGGAAGTAGGCGCTGCGCTCGAACATCCCGCCAGCATATGGGTGCCGGCCCCGGGACAAACCAGCCGCTTGTCCCCTGTCGCCGGTCGACTCGGCGCCAGAGCCGCTGCCGATTGAACCCCGATTGGCTGTGGGAGGATTGTCATGACCGGCCTGCCGCGCGTCGAGATCGAGTACTGCACGCAGTGCCGCTGGCTGCTGCGCGCCGCCTGGATGGCGCAGGAGCTGCTCGTCACCTTTGAGGACGAACTGGGCGGCGTGACGCTGATACCGGGGCGCGGCGGCATCTTCGAGGTGCGGCTGGCGGGCGAGACACTGTGGTCGCGCACCGCCGAGGGCCGGTTTCCCGAGCTGAAGGAGCTGAAGCAGCGCCTGCGCGACCGGGTAGCACCGGACCGGCCGCTCGGCCATTCCGACCGGCCATCGGGCAACCCGGCTTAAATCAGCGGCGCGTGAAACCCCGGTTCACTCGCTTGCGACGAGGCTCGGAAAGTCCTCTTCCCAGAACTCGCAGTCGGCGCGCCGGGCCTGCCGGTGCAGTTCCTCTTCACGCTGCCGCAGATCGACCCGGCGGACCTTGCCGGTCATCGTCTTCGGCAGATCGCTGAACTCGACGCGGCGAATCCGCTTATACGGAGCGAGGCGAGCGCGGGTGAAGCGCAGGATTTCCTCGGCCAGCGCGCTCTTCGCCGCGAACCCGTCGCGGAGCTCGATCACCGCTCTTTGGCACGGCGCAAGGCCTGCGGTATCGACACTGGCGATCACCGCGGCCTCGGCCACCGCCTCGTGCTCGGTCAGCACGCCTCCAGCTCGAACGGGCTGATCCGGTACTCCGACGATCGAACAGATCATCAGCGCGCCGACGTAGTGGCAGTAGCCGTCGGCGTCGCGCGCCGCGACATCGCCGGTGCGGTACCAGCCGTCGCTGCCGGGCTCGATGGTTTTCCCCCACTCGTCCTGGTAGCCCAGCATCAATCCCATCGGGTGCGGATCGAAGCGGCAGCGCAATCTCTCCCTCGTCGGCCGGATTGCCGGCCGGATCCAGCAGCGGCACCGTAGCCTGGCAACACTTTGCCCATGGCCCCCTGCCTGATCTTGGCGCCGGGCGTATTGCCATCCAGTCGCCGTCGTCTCCGTCTGGCCGTAGCCGTCGCGGATGGTCAGCTCCCAGCGCTTTTCCACATGCCGGATGATCTCGATCGAGCGGCTCGCCCTCGAGCTCACCACCTCGCGCAGCTGCACCGGATAGTTGGCGAGGTTCTCGTTCAGCAGCTGACGCCACACCGTCGGCGGCGCGCACAAGGTGGTGACCTCGTAGCGGACGATAACGTCCAGGATCGTCTTGGCGTTGAAGCGCAGCCAGTTGTAGACAAAGACGGTGGCGCCGGCGTTCCATGGCGCGAAAACCGCTCCACGCATGCTTCGCCCAGCCGGGCGTGCTGAGATTGAGGTGGATGTCTCCCGCCTTCAGGCCGAGCCAGTACATCGTCGACAGGTGGCCGACGGGGTAGCTGACGTGGGTATGCTCGACCAGCTTCGGCTTCGCCGTCGTCCCTGAGGTGAAGTAGAGCAGCAGCGGCGCGTTCGCCGGCGTCGGTCCGTGCGCCGAGTAGATCGGCGAAGCCCGGTAGGCATCGTCGAATCGCTGCCAGCCGGCGGGGGCGTTGCCGATGGCGATGCGGGTGTAATCGCGGGGAATATCGGCGAACTTGCCGGCATCGCCAGCGCCGGTGACCACGTGGCGGATATCGCCGCGTTCGAACCGGTCGACCAACTCTTCGCGGGTGAGCATCGTCGTCGCCGGAACGACGACCGCGGCGAGCTTGATCGTCGCCAGCATGACCTCCCAGAAGGCAACGACGTTGCTGACCATCAGCAGAATGTGGTCGCCGCGGCGCACGCCTTGGCCGCGCAGGAAGTTGGCGACCCGGTTGGAGCGCTCCGAAAGGTCGCGGAAGCTGATCTTCGATTCGCCCACGTCGCGGCTGGCGACCCACAGCGCCGTCTGGTTGTTGCCCTTGGCGTAGACGTCGAACCAGTCGAGCGCCCAGTTGAACGATTCGAGCTGTGGCCAGCGGAAAGTGGCGCAGGCCCGGTCATGGTCGTTGCGCTGCGCCAGCAGAGTCTTGCGCGCTTCTACGAATGCTTCTGTCGCAGTCATCGACGCCTCCCCAAGCCGCCGCACCGGCATCCTGCCGAGCACTGGGGGACATCCCGCCCCCTTTATCCTGCAAAATAGCCCTTATTCACCGATTGCCATAGGGACTTCTCGCCGTTTGCCGGGGCCCCGTCGCCGGCACGGCCGGCAGCCGCACTGCCGCTCTCGCACCCCCCTGTTTCCCCGTCACTGGCGTGCTCCCGTGCCATTTCTGCGATCGTCGGCAGGCTGATGAACAATCATATGTTAGAAGAATTCGTCGCTGCGGGGTATAGTCGCACCGGCAATCGCTTCGCGGTTGCGGCGGCAGGTAATTTTTGCCGAAAAGAGGGGGATCACTCATCCGAAAGTGACTGCCGCGCGTTGTCCGGCTTGAAGTCTCGTCAGAGGGAGAAAAAGCATGGGTTCTTTCGAGGCGCTCGTCAGTGAACTTGCCACCAAGTTCAGCCTCGGTCCCAAAGCGGGGCCGTTCGTCGCTGAGGTTCTGCGCTACATCACCGGGCGTCCGGGCGGCATTGCCGGCGCCATCGACGAGATCAAACGCGCCGGCCTCGGCAATCTCGTCGCATCCTGGCTGGGCCGCGGCGATGCCGCTCCGCCAATGACCGTCTCGCAGGTCGAGAAGCTGCTGCCGGCGAATGTCATCGACAGCTTTGCCAGCAAACTGGGCCTCGGGGCCAGCGCCATCACCTCGGCGCTCACCGTGGCGATTCCCAAGATCATCGGCCTGCTGACCCCGGGGGGAAGCATTCCGACCGCGGTGCCGGCACCGGCGGCGGCGTTCCTCGCCAGCGGCGCCGCCCGCCCGCCAGCGGCCGCCGCTCCCGTCGAAACCTCGGGCGGCACGCGCAAGTGGCTGAGCCCGGCAATCATCGTGCTCGGGCTGCTGGGCCTCGGGTGGTACCTGCTCACCGGCAGGCCGGCCGAGAAAGTGACGACCACCCCACCGCCCGCGGTCGTTACCGCGCCTGCAACACAGCCGAAGATCGCCCTCAGCAATGATGACGGCGTCGTCACCGTCTCCGGTGCGGTCAAGGACGAGAGCACCCGCTCATCGATCCTCGACGCCCTGAAGGCTGCCTTCGGCATCGGCAATGTGAAGGGCGACCTCAACATCGATCCGACCGCTGCCCCGGTCACCTGGCTCGCCAACATGAAGGCAGCCTTCGACAACCTCAAGCTGCCGGGACTGCAGGCGCTGTTCGAAGGCGCTTCGGCAAGCATCGGCGGCCTGATCAGCGATGCCGACCGTGACCGCATCATCGCTTCGCTGAAGTCGCTGTTCGGCCCCGGCGTCAATGTTGCCCCCCTCAGCGATTCGGTCGCCGACCAGGTTCGCGGAGCGGCAAACAAGACGCTGGCGGCCCTGCGCGGCCTACAGCCGGGATTCGTTGGAAAAGACGTCGTCGCCGCGCTTAACATGAGCATCATCAACTTCACTACCGGCAGCGCCGCGGTACCGTCCTTCAACCGTGCGGTTCTCCAGGAGGCGGCAACGGTCATCAAGCAGTTGCCAGCCGGAACGGTGATCGAGATCGGCGGCCATACCGACAACACCGGCGATCCGACGAGCAACATGCAGCTCTCGCTGCAACGAGCGGACGCGGTGCGCCAAGTGCTGATCCAGGACGGGGTCGATCCTTCGATGCTGACCGCCCATGGCTACGGCGAGACGAAGCCGGTGGCCAGCAACGACACGCCGGAGGGACGCTTCCAGAACCGGCGGATCGCCTACGCGGTCGCCCAATAGCTGCGGCTGTTCGGCCTTAAGTCAACCATGTGAAGCGGCTGGCGCTGGCAGCAATGCCGGCGTCAGCCGCCACCTTCCACCCGGCGCAGCAACAGTTCCAGGGCATCGCACAGCCGGTCGAGGTCGCGCGGCGTCGACAGCCGGTGATCGCCGCTCTTCACCAGGGTGATCTCGACGTCTTCGGCCGCCACCTGGTCGGCCAGTCGCAGCGAGGTTCTCCACGGGACGTCCGGGTCCAGCATGCCGTGGATCAGCCTGATTGGACATGTCAGCGGGATCGGCTCGCGCAGCAGCAGGTGCTGGCGCCCATCCTCCAGAATGAGCCGGGTCACCGGCGTCGGCTGCGGATCGTACGGGCTGTACATCGGTACCACGCCGTCCCGATCGAGCGCCTCGCGCTCGGAGGGTGACATGGCCGGCACGATCAGATCTTCGGTAAAGTCCGGTGCGGCGGCGACGCCAAGCAGGCCTGCGATCCGCTGCGGACGGGCGCGAGCAGCGAGCAGCATGATCCAGCCGCCGAGGCTCGATCCCACCAGTACCTGCGGTCCCTGGGTCAGCCGGTCGAGGACAAGGATGGCGTCATCGGCCCAGCGGCCGATCGTACCGTCGACGAAGGCGCCGGACGATGCACCGTGGCCGTAGTAGTCGAAGCGCAGGAACGCTTGGCCGCGCGCCCGGCAGAACGCCTCGAGCCGGACCGCCTTCTGCCCGGTCATATCGGACATGTAGCCGGTCAGGAAGACGATACCGGGAGATCGGCCGGGCGTCCGATGATAGGCGAGAACGGCACCGTCGGCGCAGACAATCAGTTCTGGCGTGGCGTCAGAAGGATCGGTCATCCATCCGCTCCGTCAGCGTGATGAGCAGGAAGGCGCTCAGGCGCCGGCAGCATCGCGACGGACGCGGACCGTGGCGGCCACCGGCTTCTTCTCGACGATAGCGCGATTGACCGTCGGAGCGGAACGGCGCGGTGCTGCCGCCTTCGCCGTCTGCCGCGACCGGGTAGCCAGCACCTGTTTCTCCGCGCTTCGCCGCTGCGCCTGCGCTGCCGTCCTGGCGCGGCTGGCGACGATCTGCCTGCCGGTCTTCGTCCGCCTTGCTTTCATCGTCCGTCCCAGACGCGCGACGACGTGTTTGCTGCCCTTCGACCGGGCCATCGTCCTTGCCTCCGGGGCAAGGGTGTTGGGAGCGGTTCGGAAGCCCTGGTCCAGCAGGCTCGCCATCAGGCCGTTGCGCACCGCCGCCGAGCGCGACCCCATGACCACGCCGACCAGCCGCCGGCCGTTGCGGCTGGCGGAGGCTACGAGATTGTAGCCGGCCGGCTTGGTGTAGCCGGTCTTGATGCCGTCCATGCCGCGATAGGCGCCCATCAGCCGGTTATGGTTGGCGTAGCGGGCACCGCTCCAGCGGAAGGTGCGGGTGGCGAAGACCCCGTAGTACTGCGGATGATCGCGCAGCAGCGCCCTGCCGAGCAACGCCATGTCGCGGGCGGTCGTCCGCTGCTGCGGCAGATGCAGGCCGGAGGCGTTGCGGAAGGTGGTCCTTCGCATCCCCAGCGCCCGCGCCTTCGCCGTCATCCGCGCCGCAAACGCGGGCTCGCTGCCGGCGAGGCGCTCCGCAACAGCCACCGCCACGTCGTTCGCAGATTTCGTTGCGAGAGCCAGGATCGCTTCGCGGACCGTGATCGTCCGCCCCGGCAGCAGCCCGAGCTTGCTCGGCGGCCGCGAGGCGGCGTAGCGAGAGACGGTCAGCGGCGTGCTCATCCTGACGGTGCCGCGGTCCAGCGCATCGAACAGCAGGTAGAGCGTCATCATCTTGGTCAGCGAGGCCGGATAGCGGGGCGCATCGGCATTGGCCGCCGAGATGGTCCGTCCGCTCCCCTGCTCCACCACAAGCGCCGAGATGGACGCCGCGGCGGGCGGGACCAGCCCGATGGCGGCGACGGCAAGACCAAGGCACAGCCCAGCAACGAAGCGGATCCGGGTCAACGGCTGGCCTCCGACAAGACGCCGGGCCGGCGCAAGCGGCCGACGGGTTACGGCGGGTCGAGCCGCCGGGGAATGAAGAAATACCTTTGAGTGCCCCCTGCCCCAGGGAGACGCCGGCTCGCCTTGGTCGCGATGTCCGGACGTCAAAGCTACCATGGACTGCGCCGGAATCCAGGGTGAACTTCACCCTTTATGCGAACAACGCCGGCAAGTGGCGTTCAGGCCATAACTCTCATACCGGCACCCGCAACCCCAGCGCCTGCAGGTAGCCTCGCCGGATGGTCGTGTTCTCTAGCTTGATGTTTTCCAGGTATTCGGCCAGCGCCGCCGCAACGCGCGGCGCCTCGGCACCCGCGATGCCTCGCCCATCCGCCAGCGCCACCACCCTGTCCCAATCCGCCGGCCGCGGCACCAGCGCGACGGCAGCGTTGCTGGTCATGTTCTTATAGGTCCAGAAGCACCAGCCGATGCCGAGCCGCTCATGGAGTTCGCGGAAGGCCTTCACCCAGTCATCGTCGGCCTCACCGGCTTCGCCGAGAAAGATCGGCGCGTCGGAGAGGTAGCTGAAGTTCAGGTAGCTGCGCAGCGCCCGGCGCGTCGTTGGCGCCCAGAACGTGTGATACGTATAGGCAAGGTTGCTGGCGAAGGGCGGCCCCAGAACGGAGAAGTTCGAGTTCCACTGCGCCCCGCCGAGAAAGATGACATGATGCTGGTCGACGGCGCGGACCTCCGTTACCAAACGGCGGTAAAACGGCTCCAGTTTAGGGTTGAGATAAGAGACATCGTAATACCACGATATGGGCTCGTTCAAAAGTTCATAGCCAAGAACGGCTGTCTTGTCTTTGTAGCGCTCGGCGATCGCCCGCCAGACGGCAACGGTCTGGTCCTGCAGCGCCGGAACGTAGAAGAGCAGCGGCAAGCCGGGGCCATCGTCGTGATTGGTGCCGGTCTGACCGCCAGGGGCGGCATGCATATCGAGAACGACATAGACGCCGGCGGCCTCGCACCACGCGAGCAGCCGATCGACCAGCGCCCACCCCCCACCCGGCTGCCCACCCGGGTCGTCTGCAAACATGTTGTAATGGAACGGAACGCGGATCGTATTGAAGCCGGCGGCGGCAATGAAATCGATGTCTTCACGACGAATGAACGTGTCGCGAAACCTGCGCCAGAAGGCCGAGGACTGGTCGCGCCCCAGCAGCCGCTCGAAGGTGGCATAGATGGCCCGCGGCGACGTCGCGACTGCGAGACCGAACATGTAGCCTTCGGGCACCAGCCAGTTGCCGAGATTGATTCCCTTCAGCAGCAGCGGCTGCCTGTCTGCTCCCAGAAATTGCCGGCCGCTGGTGGTAACGAACCCTTGCGCTGACGCCGCCGCCCGCTGCGACGAGAAACCGGCGCCCAGGGCGGTTGCCGCCGCGGCAAGCGGCGCTCCGGCGAAAAGCCTGCACAAATCCCGTCGCCTTAACATGTCGCCCCGTTTTCCGTCGCTTGCAAACTAGGGCGTTGCCGTTACAAGGGGCAACTCCCATCACGAAATCTGCCCCCGATGACCCTCGCGCTGATCGCCTTGCTGATCGCCTCCACCGGCGGCATCGCCGCCCTTGCCGCGCGAGGGCGAATCCATCCGTTCGTATCTCTGCTCGTCGCCGCCATCGTTGCCGGCTTGGCCGCCGAGTTGTCGCTCGCGTACACGCTGCGCTCGATGGACGACGGCTTCTCGTCGACGATCGGCTCTCTCGGCCCGGTGTTCATCGCTGCTGCGGTTGCCGGCATCGCGCTACAGCAATCGCAGTTCGGCCAGTGGCTGGCCACCCTTCCGATACGCCCCAGCGGAAAGGGCCGCTATCTGGATGGCGAGCTGCGGCTTCATCGGCGGCCTCAGCGCTGTTGGCGAGTTCGCCTTCATCCTGCTGATGCCGCTCGCCGACGCGCTCGCTCGCCGGCTGTCTCGCCCGGCTGCCGATAGCGCGCTGCCCATGGCGCTGGCGATCATCGCCACCAACACTCTCTCGTTCCGGCACCCGCCGGTTGCGGCCGCGGCGATCCTTTCCGCGGACCTGTGGCAAACCGCCTGCTGGGGCGCAATGGTGGCGTCAGCCGCCGCTGCCGCAGGGTGGGTCTTTTCGCTTTTCGCCGGCGGCTGGCTGTCGCGCCCGACAGAACAGGGCATCGCCACGTCGGCGCCTCCGCAAACGGCAGGGGCAGCGCCCTTTCCGCCGCCCTTGTCGACCTCTTCCCGGTAGTTCTGCCGTTGCTGCTGCTCATCATCAGTTCGGTAGGACACATGCCGAGTGAGCCGCTCGGCGGCGGCTGGACCTGGAAATCCTGCTGACCCTCGGCCAGCCGCTTACCCTCCTGCTCATGGCTTTGGCAGCCGCCGCCCTGGCCGCCGGCTGCCGCGGCCACAAACGGCGCTGCTATCGGAAGACTGGATCGGCCAAGCGCTCACCCGAGCCGCCGGCACCGCCCTGCTCATCGGCGTCGCCGGCGCCTTCTCGCGCGTGCTGCAGAACGCCGGCCTCGACAGCATGCTGGCTGACCATCTCGCGGATGTCCGCCTTGGTATCCTGCTACCATTTGCCATCGCCGCGGCGATGAAGCTGGCCCAGGGCTCTTCCATGTTGGCGATCATCACCACCGCCGGGCTGATCCAACCCTCGCCGCCGCAGCTCGGCCTCGATGACGAAACTGGCCGGGCGCTCAGTGCAGTCGCGGTCGGCGCCGGCTCGATAGTGGCGAGCCACGTCAACGACACCCTGTTCTGGACGTTCACCCGTCTCTGCCGGCTGACCCCGGCGCAGGGCCTGCGGCTGCTGACGCTGGGCACGCTGGTGCAGGGCGTTGCCGCGGCGGCGGTGCTGCTGGCGATCGTGGCCGCGGTCCGCTAGGGTCTGCCCGCGTTCCGACCCAGCGCGCAACTCTCGCCCCGCGGGCGGGCAGAAGACGGCCGCCTGCCGCCCTGCGCAACGTCCCTCTGCGCGCTTGTTCCTTGGCGCAAGCGGCTGGCGCGCGTATATAACCCGGTCTTCACGTCATCGTATAACGGAAGTGACCGTTCCCTTGGACCATGCCGCCGCTGCGCCGATCCAGCTGACCCTTCCCGACGGCAGCGTCCGCACCTTCGATCATCCGCTGTCCGGTGCCGCGCTTGCCCACGACATCGCGCCGTCGCTGGCCAAGGCGGCGATTGCGCTGCGCATCGACGAAAGGCTCGTCGATCTGGCGACGGTGATCGACCACAACGCCCGCGTCGCCATCGTCACCCCCAGCGACCCGGACGCGCTCGAACTCATCCGCCACGACGCGGCGCATGTGATGGCGCAGGCGGTGCAGGAGCTCTATCCCGGCACCCAGGTGACCATCGGCCCCGCCATCGAAAACGGCTTCTACTACGACTTCGGCCGGGCCGAGCCGTTTACCCCGGACGATCTGCCGCGCATCGAGGAGCGGATGCGCGAGATCGTCGACCGCGACCTGCCGCTGGTCCGCGAGGTCTGGGACCGCGACCAGGCGGTGGCCTACTTCAAGGGCATCGGCGAGCACTATAAGGCCGAGCTGATCGCCGCCATTCCAGAAGGCGAAGAGGTCTCCGTCTACCGTCAGGGCGACTGGCTCGATCTCTGCCGCGGCCCGCACCTGCCGGCCACCGGCAAGCTGCCGAAGGCGTTCAAGCTGACCAAGCTTGCCGGCTCGTACTGGCGCGGCGATGCCCGCAACGCCCAGCTGCAGCGCATCTACGGCACCGCCTGGGCGCATCCGAAGCAGCTTTCCGCCTACCTGACGATGCTGGAAGAGGCGGAAAAGCGCGACCACCGCCGCCTCGGCCGCGAGATGCAGCTCTTTCACTTCCAGGAGGAAGCGGCGGGCTCGGTGTTCTGGCACCCCAAGGGCTGGACGCTCTACCGCGTCCTGCAGGACTACATGCGCGCCCGGCTGGAGGCCGCCGGCTACGTCGAGGTGCGCACGCCGCAGCTTTTCGAGCGCAGCCTGTGGGAGAAGTCCGGCCACTGGGAGAAATTCCGCGAGCACATGTTCGTCATGGAGTCCGAGGACAAGGTGCTCGGGCTGAAGCCGATGAACTGTCCCGGTCATGTGCAGATCTTCCGGCAGGGGATCAAGAGCTACCGCGACCTGCCGCTGCGCATCGCCGAGTTCGGCTCGTGCCACCGCAACGAGCCGTCCGGGGCGCTGCACGGGCTGATGCGGGTGCGCGCCTTTACCCAGGACGACGCCCACATCTTCTGCACCGAGGCGCAGATCAACGCCGAGACGCTGGCGTTTTGCGACCTGCTGCGGCGGGTCTACGCCGACTTCGGCTTCACCGATATCGTCGTGAAGTTCTCCGACCGGCCGGCGACGCGCGCCGGCAGCGACGAGACCTGGGACAAGGCGGAGAGCGCGCTGCGCGATGCCACGGCGCAGGCCGGCATCACCACCCTGCTCAACCCCGGCGAAGGCGCGTTCTACGGACCGAAGCTGGAGTTCGTGCTGCGCGATGCCATCGGCCGCGACTGGCAGCTCGGCACGCTGCAGGTGGACTTCGTGCTGCCGGAGCGGCTGGACGCCGCCTACGTCGGCGAGGACGGGGAGAAGCACCGGCCGGTGATGCTGCACCGGGCGATCCTCGGCTCGTTCGAGCGCTTCACCGGCATCCTCATCGAGCACTACGCCGGCCGGCTGCCGCTGTGGCTGGCGCCGGTGCAGGTCGTCGTCGCCACCATCACCAACGAGGCGGACGCCTATGCGCTGCAGGTGCTGGAGGTGCTGCACGCGGCCGGACTGCGCGCCGAGGCCGACCTGCGCAACGAGAAGATCGGCTACAAGGTGCGCGAACACTCGCTGGCGAAGGTCCCGGTGATGCTGGTGGTGGGGGGCCGCGAGAGCCGGGAAGAAACCGTGGCCGTGCGCCGGCTGGGCAGCCAGAAGCAGGAAACCGTTGCCTTGCAGGACGCCGTCGCTAAACTGCAAATTGAGGCCAGTTCACCGATGGGACAAGTCGCTGCAGAAGACAGCGCCAGCATCGAATGAATTCGTCTCAGGCGGGTGTCTCGGGAGAACGGTGTGCCGCAGTGATTCCACGAGTTGAGCTCGGTGTTTGACCACCTCGGTATCGAAGTCGGCGATTACGCACGCAGCCGGGCCTTCTATACCGCAACCTTGGCGCCGCTCGGTGTCGAGCTGGTGACCGAGATGAGCGAATGGGCGGGATTTGCCGCCGCCGGCACGACACCGGCAACGATCCAGACCACAACGTCGTTCTGGATTCACCAGGGCTGCGTCCAGCCGACGCCGGTGCACGTGGCTTTCCGGACTGCGGATCGCGCGCGCGTCACCGCATTCTGGGAGGCTGGGCTGCGGGCCGGGGGGCGTGACAACGGCGCACCCGGAATTCGCGCCCGCTACCACCCGGACTACTTCGGCGCGTTCGTTCTCGACCCCGACGGGCACAATATCGAAGCCGTCTGCCATGCCGCAGCGTGACCGGCGGCCGATCCGGCGCCGGGTCTCCGCGCTGCGTCATCCCCCTTGTTCATTGTCGCTGCAGCAACAGAGATCTGCGGCGCAAGTCCTTGTCAGCCTGGTCGGGAGCCCGGGCGGACGTAACTCGGAGAATGGAGGTATCCCATCGTCAAGGCACCGGTAGCTCAGGCGCCGGCTCGGGAGGGGCCGCGCGTCAACGAGGAGATCAACGCACCGGAGGTTCGCGTCGTCGGCGCCAACGGTGAAATGGTCGGCGTCATGCCGATCCGCGAGGCCGTGCAGATGGCTTACGACCAGGGACTCGATCTGGTCGAGATTGCCGCTGCAGCGGATCCGCCGGTCTGCAAGATCCTGGACGTCGGCAAGTTCAAGTACGAGATCCAGAAGAAGAAGAACGAGGCCCGCAAGAAGCAGAAAGTTATCGAAGTAAAAGAGATCAAGATGCGGCCGGGCATCGACGAGCACGACTACCAGGTGAAGCTGCGCAGCATGCGCAAGTTCCTGGAAGAAGGCGACAAGGTGAAGGTGACGATCCGTTTCCGCGGGCGGGAACTGGTCCACCAGGACCTCGGCCTGCGGGTGCTCGACCGGGTGCGCGGCGAACTGGGCGAACTGGGTAAGGTGGAGCAGATGCCGCGGGTCGAGGGGCGGCAGATGGTCATGGTGCTGACCTCGCGGTGAGCAGGCGCATCAAGTCCCCTTCCCTGCCGCTGCCGGTTGCCCGGCCGGACGGATGATCCTTGCCGACGCGCTGGTCGATGCCTTTCTGGCCGAGGATGTGCCGTTCGGCGACCTGACCTCGGCGGTGCTCGGCATCGGCGATGCCCCGGCGCTGATCCGCTTGCGGCGCGGACGCCCGCCGTCGTCTGCTGCATCGAGGAGGCAGAGCGGCTGATCCGGTGCGGTGCCGAGGCGCAGCGGCACCGCACCAGCGGCGACGCGGTGTGCCGGCGCCTTGCTGCTGCAAGCACGAGGTCCGGCGGGTGCCTTGCTGCGGGCGTGGAAGACGGCGCAGACGCTGATCGAGCAGGCCTCGGGATCGCCACCGCCGCGCGCCGCATCGCGATGCCGCCAGTGCCGCCCCGGCCTCCCCGTCGAGAGTGCACCGCAAAGCCGGGCGCCGCCCTGTCGGTTCGCGCGGCTGGCCGGCGGCGCCGGCATGCACCGGCTGGGGCTGTCGGAAAGCATCCTCATCTTCCCGAGCACGCGGCAATGATCGGCGGCTGGGCGGCGCTGGCGGAGCGGCTGCCGCTGCTGCAGCGCACCCAGCCCTGCCGGCGGATCATGGTCAGGCGAAGACGGTGGCGCTGACGCCGTGGCCCTGGCCGAAGCCGGCGTCGACGTGGTGCAGGTGGATAAGCTGGCCCGAGCAGTACGCGAGATCGTCGACGGACGCGCGCCTCGCACCGCCACCCGCGATCGTCGCCGCCGGCGGCATCAACGAGCACAATGCCGGCGCCTATGCGGCGACCGGCTGCGCCGCCCTGGTCACCTCGGCGCCCTACTGGGCGCGGCCCGTCGATATCAAGGTGACCATCGAAACGGCACCCTCGATCCGTTGTTGAGGTGCTTCGAGGTACGGTACTGGACCGTGTCTCTCAGCTCGCCGTTCCGTCTCAGCCGGCGCAGTGCGCGGCGGCGGCCTCAGCGCAGGACGGTCAGTGACGCGGCCTGAAGGGTGACCGTGGCGGGGTCCCCGCCAGAGAGGTCGCCTCTCGGCGTCACCCGCACCTTCACCGTATGGGTGCCTGCTCCTGGGACGGCTTGGCCGACGCCACGACCGTGGTCCGGGTGGCGCTCCCGTCGAGTGGGTCGACAAAGCGGATGAGCGCGCCGCCGTTGGCGATTCCGTTGGTGGGAGGGACGGAGTACTCCAGGGTAGGCCCCGCCGGGTCGAAGCGGATGTTGACCACGGCGCCGCCCGCCCGGTCGCTGATGAAACAGGTGGCATCGAAGATAAAGACGACCCGCTGGTTCGCCTGGGTCGTCGAGAAGGTGAGCGCCGTACCTCCCGAGGCCGCTCCGTTGAAATCGAAAAGGCCGGTCGACGTGAAGGTCTGTTCCCCGCTGTTGGCGCTGAACAGCAGAACCTCGGCCCCTGCCGCCGGCGCCCAAAGGCCGACGAGGGCCGCCGCCGCGACCGACCTCATCCAGCAGGCCGCGCGGCCAGGCACTGTCTTTTTCCTGCAGAGGTGCATCTGAAAATTGGTCATCTTCAACCTCCACCGCTACGCCGTGGAAGGCCGAACGGAGCTAGCAAAGCTGGTTGTCGCAAACCGAGCACCTTGGCAGGCCGCCCAGCTCTCCCCGACACCCCGAACCGTATCATTCGGAAGGTATAATGATGCGCCCCGGCCGCGCTCCGGTCAATCACCGCACGGCTGGCGCAGCGTCGTCCGTCTGTTCCAGGCACGGCGCAGATCCGACAGAACCGCGCCCGCCGTTGTCGTCAGGCCGGGCGCGTCGTCCAACTCGCGATAGGCGAGCAGCCCGGCATCCGAGGTGATGTTGCTGCCGTGGAATCCCAGCTTGAGGCGGCGATCGAAATCGACCGAACAGCGTCTCCTGATTCACCCGCTGGATGAGACAAGTCGGGGCCACCGAACTGACGATAAGATGTTGATCGGCATCCCGGTCGCCTGGCCGGCTGCCGCTCCAGTCTGATGCGTCATCAGAATTCGGCTTCACCGGCGCAAGCCAGCGCAAGCCGGATGGAATTTGGAAGTCATCCGTACGGCGCTGCAAATTTGAGTTTAACCGGCAGCGTCCCCCATCGCTCGGCGTCCGTTGCCGTCGGCAGCGGCGCCGGCACGCAGTCCTCGTCGCCGCCGACGATCAGCGCCCGCCAGTCGGCGCGCTGCGGCATCAGCGGCGGCTTCGCCCGGTGCTCCGGCGCGTCGCCGGCCGCGGGAATGGCGTTGATCTTGTCGCGCTCGGAGATCTCCATCCGCCGGTAGAACAGATTGTAGATGGACCACAGCGTCCGGCTGCGGCCGCCCTTATAGGGGAAGCGCCTCGCCATGGAGCCCGGCGAATAGAAGCGGTCGTAGGCCAGCCACTGGCCGTCGCGCAGCACCTCCGGCGCGAGCCCGACCGGCTTGTAGACGACGTGGTGCTGGTCGTAGGCATCCCAGTCGAACGACGCAATCCGGTCGTTCTTCAGCATCTCGAACCAGTTCAGCGTCCCAGGATAGGGCGTCATGATCGAGAAGCCGCAGGCGTCGTAGCCGGCCTCGATCGTGAAACGGGCCGTCTCCTCGAAGACGCTGGGCTCGTCCTGGTCGAAGCCGAACATGAACAGACCGAACACCAGGATGCCGTGGCTGTGCAGCTTATCGACCAGCTCCTGGTGGACGCTCCGGGTGTTCTGGTATTTGTGGGCGCGTCGCAGCGTCTCGCGTGATAGCGACTCGAAGCCGATCGCCAGCATGTTGCAGCCGCTCTCGGCCGCCGCTTCCAGCAGCCGGTCATCGTAGGCGCTGCCGCTGTTGACGCCCGCCTGCCAGCTCAGGCCGCGCCCCTTCAGCGCTCGCATGATCTCCATCGCCCGCTCCTTGGTGCCGAAGAAGTCGGCATCATTGAGCGCGATGTTCTTCTGGCCGGCCACGTCGATCTCGCGCATCACCTCGTCGACCGGCCGATAGCGGAAGCGCAGGCCGTACATCAGCTGTTCGGCGCAGAAGGTGCAAGCGTGGTGGCAGCCGCGCGAGGTCTGGATGAAGGTGCGATTGATGTAGCGCTTCGGCGATCAGATCGTAGCGCGGGATCGCCATATCGGCCATCGAGTGCAGCCGGTCGGCCTTGTAGGTGCCCTTCAGGGTACCGTCCTCGAGATCATCGAGGATCCGCCCCATCAGGAACTCCACCTCGCCGATCACCACCAGCATCGGCGTGCTGCAGCGCCTCGTCGGGCATGAAGCTGGGGTGACGCCGCCCATGATCACCGGAATGCCGCGCCGCCGGAACGCATCGGCGATGGCGTAGCCGCGCTTGACGTAGGAGGTCATCGCCGAGATGCCGTCGGCCTGCATGTCGAAATCGACCTCTTCGATGTTCTCGTCGGTGAGGATCACTTCGTAGCGGTCGCGCGGGATCAGCCCGGCCACCGCCAGCAGCCCGCCAGCGGCGAGTACAGCGACCGGCCCAGGTACATAGGTCTGGTAATTGCCGAATCCGCCCGCGGATTGACAAGATAGATACGTCGCGTCGGCATCTGGTGAGCTCTCCCCGTCGGCGGCTGGCTCGTGTTTTGTCGCGAGCGCAGAGATCGAGACTGCCCCGGCACTCGCACATTTGGCTTTGCTGCTCCCTTGCCGGGCTTTGCGAGTCCGGCTTGTGGCGCCGAACATAGACGACCACTCCCGGCGCGCTAAACGAATTCGCTGCCACGCTTGTCGTCAGGTGTTCACCTGGGAGAAGCCGGCGGGCTTGCTAGCGGTTGTTCGCGGCCGGCGCTTCGGCACGCACCAGCTCGCCGCTGCGGCTGCAGGCCGGCTCGGCCAGGGCGACGAAGGCTTCCATCAGCGCCGGATCGTCGGCGGGTTTCAGGCCGCAGGATCTTCGCCGGGAAGGCGTGGCGCGCATCCGCGTCCTTCTCGCGCCGGGATCGATGCTGTTCGCGCACCGCCGTGTGCGCGACCTCGTGCGCGTAGGTACGCACCAGCGCCTCAGCCCGGCCTTGCTGACGGCGTAGCCGCCCCAGTAGCCGCGGCCCGACGCAACGCCGCAGGTAACGAAGATCGCCCGCCCCCGCCGGGGCGCTGCGCAGCAGCGGATCGAAGCTGCGCAGCAGCGCCAGTTGGCGGTGAGGTTGACTGCGATTACCTGCTCCCAGGTCTTCGGCTCGATATGGCCGACCGGCGTCAGCGTGCCGAGCACCGCGGCGTTACCGACGAGAACATCAAGGCGGCCCCAGCGCTGCCAGACGGCAGCCCCCAGCTTGTCGATCAAGCTGAAATCGGCGAGATCGCCCACCACCAGGGCGGCGTGGCGGCCGAGGCCGCGCACCGCATCGTCCACCTCCTCCAGGGCGCCTTGAGTCCGCCCGACCAGCACGAGGTCGGCGCCTTCGCCAGCAAAGCGCAGCGCCACGGCGCGGCCGATCCCGCGCCCAGCGCCGGTCACCAGTGCCACCCGGCCGGCCAGCCGGCCGCCCGTCAGCATTGCAGCTCGCCGCGTATCCGGCAGTTCAGCTTGGCCAGCATCTGGGCACTCCGCTGCATACTGGTCTGCTTCCTTCGTTCCAGGCATGTGACAAAATCGCCAATCTCACGCAGGTAGTAATCCAGCTCGCGCTTGCATCGCACCGCCGAAAGCTCGTCGTCAAACGCGTATCGGGAATTGATGCATGTTGGTTCGTTCGGCTCACGGCACTCGTCCTGCGCCGCGACCGGCGAGCTCAGCGACAGGATAGCAAAACAGCTCAGCATCAGGGGGACGACGGTGCGAAAGGAGTTCATGCCTTCACCTCGGGCGGCCGGCCAGCGGCCCCCGGGGGTGAGGCCGCCTATTCTTCCAGCAGGGATAGCTGATTGTCGGTGGGATCTTTTTCCTGATCAACCAGCCGGATCGGGTAGTCGCCGGTGAAGCAGGCATCGCAGTATTGCGGGCGGAGGGGCTCGCGGCCCCTTTCGCCCACGGCCCGATAGAGACCATCGATCGAAAGATAGGCAAGCGAGTCGACGCCGATATAGCGCACCATCTCCTCGAGATTGCGCGTCGCCGCCAGCAGCTCCTGCCGCTCCGGCGTGTCGATGCCGTAGAAGCAGGAGAACGAGGTGGGCGGGCTGGAGATGCGCAGATGCACTTCCGCCGCCCCGGCGTTGCGCACCATCTCCACGATCTTCACCGAGGTGGTGCCGCGGACGATGGAGTCGTCCACCAGCACGACGCGCTTGCCCTTCAGCCGCGCCGCATTGGCATTGTGCTTGAGGCGCACGCCCAGCAGGCGGATGTGCTGGGCCGGCTCGATGAAGGTGCGGCCGACGTAGTGGTTGCGGATGATGCCAAGCTCGAAGGGGATGCCGCTCGCTTCGGCGTAGCCGATCGCCGCCGGCACGCCGGAATCGGGCACCGGCACCACCAGATCGGCCGCAACCGGGCTTTCCCGCGCGAGTTCAACTCCGATCCGCTTGCGCACCTCGTAGACGTTGCGGCCCTCAATGGTCGAGTCCGGCCGGGCGAAGTAGATGTATTCGAAGATACAGAAGCGCTTCGGCACCTTGGCGAAAGGCTTGATCGAGCGCAGCCCCTGCTCGTCGACGATGATCAGTTCGCCCGGCTCGACGTCCCGCACGAAATCCGCGCCGATGATATCGAGAGCGCAGGTCTCCGAGCTGAGGATATAGGCGCCGTCCAGCCGGCCCAGCACCAGCGGCCGGACGCCGTAGGGATCGCGCATGCCGATGAGCTTGCGCCGGGTGATGGCGACCAGTGAGTACGTGCCCTCGAGCTGGCGCATCGCATCGATCAGCCGGTCGACGACGGTCGAGTAGTGGCTGGTGGCAACCAAGTGGATGATCGCCTCGGTATCCGAGGTCGACTGGAAGATCGAGCCGCGGCGGACGAGCGCCTTGCGCACAGCATGCGCATTGGTCAGGTTGCCGTTGTGGGCGATGGTCAGACCGCCGAACTCGAAGTCGGCAAACAGCGGCTGGACGTTGCGCAGGATCGTCTCGCCGGTGGTGGAATAGCGCACGTGGCCGACGGCGACGTTGCCCTGTAACCGGCGAATGACGGCGGACGAGGAGAAGGTATCGCCCACCAGGCCCATCGCCCGGTGGGCATGGAAGTGCTCGCCATCGAAGCTGACGATGCCGCAGGCTTCCTGGCCGCGATGCTGCAGCGCATGCAGGCCGAGCGCGGTGGTGGCAGCGGCGTCGGGGTGGCCGAAGACGCCGAAAACACCGCATTCGTCCTTGAAATGATCGTCGTCTTGATCGGAAACGTCGGCGTGCGCGGCGGACGCGCCAGAAGCAGCCAGGGCAGGCGGGTGTTCAGCGGTCACTGTCGATCAGCCGTTCCAGATCCCGCCGCTCGCCTTCGGTGTAGCCCTGCGAGGCCGGCTTGCCGCCAGATGACGGAGTCTTTGGATCCGGCGTCATCATGTCGCGCACCATTCGCTCGGTTTCAAGCGCTTTTCGCGCCCGCTCACGGGCCGGATCGAGAACCTGCCGGCCGGGCGGTTGATGGCGGTCGAACAGCGCCTGGATCATGCCGGCACCCTGCTCGATCAGCGGCCGGGTGCGTGCATCGCGCAGCCACGCCGGCTGTTCGCTGGGCGCCATCAGCCAGACCACCGGGATGTAGGCGAGGCAGACCAGCAGGGCGCCGCGCAGGATGCCGAAGACGAAGCCGAGCGAACGATCGACGGCATTCAGCGCGCTGTCCTGCACCTTTCTGGAAACCGAGCGGGTGATCAGCGACAATATCAGCAGGGCGACGATGAAGATGACGCCGCCGGCGGCAACGTCGGCCAGCAGCGGCAGCGAGATCATCTCGCGCGCGAAGGGCCGGGCGTAGGGAAGGCCGAAGACGACGGCGAACGCCGCGCCGATCCACGCCGCCATCGACAGCACTTCGTGCACGAAGCCGCGGGCGAAGGCGAGCACCGCCGAGACCAGCAGGATGCCGACGACGGCGAGGTCGCCGACGGTAAAGGGGAAATCAGCCATGCACCGCCCTCCGCCTGGCATCGGCATCCTGCCGTGGCGCCGGCGGCGGCCGGCGCAGCAGCGCCAGCAGATCCGCGACCCGCGCCACCTCGGTCAACGGCAATCCCGGCGGACCGGCACCGTTGCGCCGCACCGGCACAATCGCCGCGCCGAAGCCCAGCTTCGCCGCTTCCTTCAGCCGCAGATCGGTGCGGGCGACGGCGCGCACCTCGCCGGCCAGCCCGATCTCGCCAAACACCACGGTGTCCGCCGGCAGCGGCCGCGCCAGCGCCGCCGAAGCGAGCGCCGCCGCCACCGCCAGGTCGGCCGCCGGCTCGGCGATGCGCAGGCCGCCGGCAACGTTGAGGAACACATCGCAGGTGCCGAACGCCATGCCGCAGCGCGCCTCCAGCACCGCGAGGATCATCGCGAGGCGAGCGCTGTCCCAGCCAACGACGGCGCGGCGCGGCGCGGCGAAGGCGGTGGGGGCGATCAGTGCCTGGATCTCCACCAGCACCGGCCGGCTGCCTTCGATGCCGGCGAACACCGCCGAGCCGGCGACGTCACGTTCGCGCTCGGCGAGGAACAGCGCCGAGGGATTGGACACCTCGCGCAGGCCGGCATCGCCCATCTCGAACACGCCGATCTCGTCGGCCGGGCCGAAGCGGTTCTTGACCGCGCGCAGGATGCGGAACTGGTGGCCGCGCTCCCCTTCGAAATAAAGCACCGTATCGACCATGTGCTCGAGAACCTTTGGCCCCGCGATCATGCCTTCCTTGGTGACGTGACCCACCAGCAGCAGAACAAAGCCGTGCCGCTTGGCGAGGCGGATGAGCGTCTGCGCCGATGCGCGCACCTGTGCCACCGTTCCCGGCGCCGAGTCCAGTTCCTCGATGAACAGCGTCTGCACCGAGTCGATAACCACCACGTCGGCGCTGCGCGGCACGTCCAAGCTCGCCGCGATCTCGGCGACGGCGGTTGCTGCCGCCAGCTGCACCGCCGCGTCCCGCAGCCCCAGCCGCTCGGCGCGCAGCCGTAGCTGATCGATGGCTTCCTCGCCCGAGATGTAGATGACCGCGTGGGTCTGCGCCAGGGCGGCCGCCGCCTGCAGCAGCAGCGTCGACTTGCCGATGCCGGGATCGCCGCCGATCAGCAGCGCCGAGCCGGGAACGAGGCCGCCGCCGGTCACCCGGTCGAACTCGCCGATAGCGGTCGCCCGCCGCGGCGGGCTCTGCGTTTCGCCGGCGAGCGGCGCCAGCGACAGCTTGCGCTTGCCGGCACGGCCCAGCGCCGGCCGCGCCGCTCCCCCGTCGGAGACGGCCTCCTCGACCAGCGTGTTCCAGGCGCCGCAGGCATCGCAGCGCCCACCCCACTTCGGATGCGCCGCCCCGCAGCTCTGGCAGACGTATACGCTGGCGGTGCGGGGCATGAGTGGTCCTATCTCGCCTATCGTCACCTGGGCACGGCGGAAGGGCCGTCATCGCCAGCGCAGCGAAGCGATCCACTTTTTTTTGTGCTCCGCTGAACACTGGATTGCTTCACCCGCCATGCGGGTTCGCGATGACGCCCTGGCAAATTGCGCAGTACCGTTCACGCCCTGACCGCCATGTGGATCGGACCCTCGGCGCGGCCGTGGATGAACTGGTCGACGCGCTCGTCGCCGGAGCGGGTGATCTCACTGACCGGCCCCGCCCAGATGATCTTGCCCTCGTAGAGCATGGCGATGCGGTGGGCGATCTTGCGGGCGCTCGCCATGTCGTGGGTGATCGACAGCGCCGTCGCGCCCATCTCGCGCGTGGTCTGGATGATCAGGTTGTTGATGACGTCGGCCATGATCGGATCGAGGCCGGTGGTCGGCTCGTCGAACAGAATGATCTCCGGCTCGGTGGCGATCGCGCGCGCCAGCGCCACCCTTTTCTGCATGCCGCCCGACAGCTCCGCCGGCGACAGCATCGAAACGTCAGCGCCGAGGCCGACCTGCGCCAGCTTCTCGGTCGCCACCGCGCGCGCCCGCTTGCGGTCCAAGCCCTTGCCGGCGAGCAGGCCGAAGGCGACGTTTTCCCAGACCGGCAGGCTGTCGAACAGCGCCGCTCCCTGGAACAGCATGCCGAACTTGCGGTTGACCGTCTCCCGCTGGTCGGCGGAGAGGCCGACGACCTCCTCGCCGTCCACGGTGATGCTGCCGGCATCGGCGGCGAGCAGGCCGAGGATGCATTTCAGCAGTACCGACTTGCCGCTGCCAGAGCCGCCGATGACCACCAGGGACTCGCCGCTGCCGACCTCCAGGTCGAGGCCATCCAGCACCCGCTTCGCCCCGAAGGCCTTGCGCAGGCCGCGCACCATGATCTTGGTCGGCAGCTTCTCGGTCATCGCGCGAAGAACAGCTCGGTGAGGATGTAGTCGAAGCAGAGGATCAGGATTGAGGCGGAAACGACGGCATTGGTGGTGGCGGCACCGACTCCCTGTGCGCCGCCGCGCGAGGTATAGCCGTTGTAGCAGCCCATCAGGGTGATGATGAAGCCGAACACCGACGCCTTCACCAAGCCGGAGACGACGTCCTCCGCCTTCAGCGCATCGAAGGTGTTGTGCAGGTAGGTCGATGGATTGAAGCCGAGCTTGTAGACGGCGACCAGGTAGCCGCCGAACACACCGATGATATCGGCGATCAGCACCAGCAGCGGCAGCGTCAGCACGCCGGCGATCAGCCGCGGCGCCACCAGGTACTTCATCGGGTTGGTGGACAGCGTGGTCAGCGCGTCGAGTTGCTCGGTGACCCGCATGGTGCCGATCTCGGCGGCCATCGCCGCGCCGATCCGCCCTGCCACCATCAGCCCCGCCAGCACCGGTCCCAGCTCGCGGGTGATCGACACGACAACGACGGTGGCGATCGCCGATTCCGCCGAGAACCGGGCGAAGCCGGTGTAGCTCTGCAGCGCCAGCACCATGCCGGTAAAGATGGCGGTCAGCCCGACCACCGGTAGCGAGTAGTAGCCGATCTCGATGAGCTGCCGGCCGAAGCTGCGCCAGTAGAACGGCGGCCGGACGCAATGGCCGATCGCCACGGCGGCGAACAGCACCAGTCGGCCGGTGCTCTCCAGGAAGACCAGCACGAAGCTGCCGACAAGGCTGCAGGGGATGCATCCGGAGCGATCCGCCCGTTCACGTCCCGGCCGGCACATAGGTGCGCGCGTAGCGGCACCGAGGCTGGTGAGGATCTCGTAGCCGATGGTACCGGCCGCGGCGGCGACCTCGTCGACGCCGAGCTGCGGCCCGATCAGCTCGATCTCGGCGCCAGGCACGGCCAGCGGGACGCCGGTGACGTCGAAGGTAATCAGATCCATGGAGACTCGCCCGACGAGCGGCACACGCTGGCTGCCAATGAATCCCGCTCCGCGGTTACCCAGCGCCGAAGATAGCCGTCGGCGTACCCTGCGGCGGCAGTGGCGATCGTCACGCGCGCGGGCGCCCGGAAGGTGGCACCGTAGCCACCGGGGGTGTCCCTGTCAATTTCACGCACCTGCAGGATGCGGGCGGTCAGGGTGACGACCGAGCGCATCGGGTTGTTCTCGCCCGGCACCGGCGCCACGCCGTAAAGCGCTGCGCCCGGCCGCACCAGCTCGCACGCCCACGCGGCGCCGAGGAAGATTCCCGACGAGGCGGCGAGCGAGCCCGGCGCCGCCGGCAGCTGCGCGCGTGCCGCGCGAAAGGCGTCGAGCTGCCGGCGGTTGAGCGCGTGCGACGGCTCGTCGGCGCAGGCGAGGTGGCTCATCACCAGGACGACGCCGGTACCGTCGAGCCGCTGGGGCTCGCCGGAGAGGATCGCCACCTCGGCGGGCGACAGGCCGAGCCGACTCATGCCGGTGTCCACGTGCACGCAGGCCGGCAGCGTCGCCTCCAACACTGCCGCGAGGTGCCCCAGGCGAAGATGTCGTCCAGGCCGTTGAGCACCGGCATCAGCCCGAACTGCAGCAGCTCGCTCTCGCAGCCGCGCGGCGCGCCGTTGAGGACGAAGATCGCCGGCGGGGAGCGCAGCACCGGCACCTCCTCGGCGGCGGCCTGCAGCAGCCGGCGCAGGGCGATGCCCTCGTCGAGGGTGGCGACGAAGAACACGCGGCAGCCGGCCGCGGCCAGCGCCGGGGCCACCTGCGCCATGCCCAGGCCGTAGGCGTCGGCCTTGACGACGGCGGCGCATTCCGCCGGCGCCGCCCGCGCCGCCAGCAGCCGCCAGTTCGCGACGATCGCGGTAAGATCGATCGTCAGCACCGCCCCTGCCCTGTCGGTGTTGCTCATCCGGCGTAATTCCCCTGTTGCGCAGCATCTCTCAAGCGTCGGCGGCATCGCGCGGATCGAGGTCGCCGAAGCGGGTGAACTCTCCCTCGAAGAACAGCTTCACCGTGCCGATCGGCCCGTGCCGCTGCTTGGCGATCATCACCTCGCCGAGGTTATGCGCCCGTTCGCACCGCTGCATCCAGTCCTGATGCCGTTTCAGGAACTTGTCGTCGGTCTCGTCCGGCCGCTGCGACGGCTCGGCCCGCTCCAGATAATACTGCTCGCGGAAGATGAACATCACCACGTCGGCGTCCTGCTCGATAGTCCCGGATTCGCGCAGGTCGGACAGCTGCGGGCGCTTGTCCTCCCGCTGTTCGACCGCGCGCGACAGCTGCGATAAGGCGAGGACAGGGACTTCCAGCTCCTTCGCCAGGGTCTTCAGACCGCGGGTGATCTCCGAGAGTTCCTGCACCCGGTTGTCATGGCGGGATCCGGCGGATGGTGCGATCAGCTGCAGGTAGTCGATGACGATCATATCGAGGCCGTGCTGCCGCTTGAGGCGGCGGGCCCGCGTCCGCATGGCGCTGATCGACAGCGCCGGGGTATCGTCGATGAACATCGGCAGCCGCTGCAGCTCGCGGCTGGCCATCACCAGGTCGGAGAACTTGTCGGCCGCCACCATGCCGCGGCGGATGCGATCGGACGGGATGCGCGTCTGCTCGGCGAGGATGCGGGTGGCCAGCTGCTCCCGCGACATTTCCAGCGAGAAGAAGCCGACGATGCCGCCGTCGGCGGTGCGCTGCCGGCTCCTGTCGGCGTCGGCCTCGCCCCGCCAGGCGCGGGCGGCGTTGAACGCCATGTTGGTGGCGAGCGCCGTCTTGCCCATGCTCGGGCGGCCGGCAAGGATGATCAGGTCGGAAGGGTGCAGGCCGCCGAGCTTGCCGTCGAGATCGCGAAAGCCGGTCGGCACCCCCGACAGCAGGCCCTGGCGCTTGTGCGCCGCCTCGGCGATACGCAGGGCGCTGGTCATCGTGTCGGTGAACGATTCGAAGCCGCCCTCGTAGCTGCCCTTGGTCGCGAGATCGTAAAGCCCTGCTCCGCCATCTCGATCTGCCGGGACGCATCCTCGCCGATCTCCAGGGCGTAGGCGCGGTTGACCACGTCCTCGCCCAGGGCGATCAACTCGCGCCGCTGATAGAGGTCGTGCAGCAGCCGGCCGTAGTCGCCGGCATTGATCAGGGTGACGGCACAGTCGGCGAGCTTGATCAGGTAGCCGGGGCCGCCGACCTGGGTGAGCGCCTCGTCCTGGTCGAACCAGCCCTTGAGCGTCACCGGATCGGCGATCTGGCCGCGTTCGATCAGCCGGCCGCAGGCATCGAACACCCGGGCGTGCTCGCTCAGCACGAAGTGCTCCGGCCGCAGAAATTCCGAGACCCGCTCGAAGGAGCGGTTATCGACGAGGATGGCGCCCAGCAGCGCCATCTCCGCCTCCACGTTGTGCGGCAGCCGGCGCAGCAGCGGTGCCAGGCCATCGGTGCGCGTCTCGGCGCTACGCGCGTTGGCGGTAGTGGACATGCGGGATCGGGTCTTCTGCGGTGGAGCCGTAAGCAGGATACGCGGTGGGCAGCCTGTGGAGGAAAAGGAAAGCGGGAACTCCGCCCCTGCAAATCCGCCCTTTCGCCGCGCGGCAGGCGCACGCTGGTGGACCGAGCGGTCCGGCACCGCCGCCGCCAGCGTCCACGCCCCGACCGCCGGCAGCTGGCGGATCGGACTCACCATCGGCACGACGATCTTCGCGGCACGGATCCAGAGGCGCGGGAGGTTGCCGAACCTGGCAACCGTCCTCTTCGCTACCACGCATCCCGTTGCGCCGGCGGCGCTCGAGCCGGGTGTCGGCCTCGCGCCGCAGTGACGCGCGATCGCCGGCCAGCCGCACCGCCGCCAGCCATCCAGGTATCCACCATGTCGGTCCAGTGGCGGGAGAACGGGTTTCCCGACTGGCCGCCGGCGAGGATGAACCGGGATGCAGCGAGATCGGACAGATCATAGACGGCGCGGAAACCGGCGCCATGAACGGCGGCAAACGGCTCATCCGGATCGGCAAGCCGCGATGCGGCGCGCAGCGGCGTATCGCTGCCGCCATCGAGCGGCAGCCGCACCCCCAGCAGATCGCCGACCAGGGGCACCTGGCTCCACAGGATATTCTGCAGGCGGAGCTGGTGGAGATCGCCCCAGTGCCAGGCATCGGGATCCGGGCCCAGCCGCGCGCTCAGCCCGGCCAAGGCCGCGTACATGGCCGCCTGCAGCGCATCGGCGCAGCTTTCCACCGCGGGCGTGGTCGTATCGTCGCACCAGCTCTGGTCACCGGCCAGGACGTTGGCCACGAACAGCGGCCGGTAGTCCCAGTATTCGGTGAACGCCGGGCCCAGCTTGTCCGCCGCCAGCACCCGCACCAGCTCGCGCAGCCAGGCGGCGAACAGCAGCGGCGGCACTGCACCAGCGCGCATCTCGCCGTTCCAGGCGGCGAGCAGTTCGACCGCCCGGCGGGCCGTCGCATTCTGCTGCTGCGGCAAACCCGCCAGCATCGCCGGCAGCAGGCGACTCGCCATCAGCGAGAGGGCATCGATCTGCAACGCGGCGCTGTCGGCCGGAGTCCGGGGCGCCTCGCCCTTCAGCACCTCGCCGATCCGCGCCGCGCGGAAGCCCGCATCCCAGGCCCCGGCAATGGGATAGGGCCAGTCCACCGGCACTGGCCGGTTGTTGGCATTGACGAGCATGCCTGAGGGGGGATCGAAGGCCTGCGGCTGCCCTTCGAACGGCAGGAATCCCCGCCAGTCGTGGGCGCCGCTCCACCCCTCCACCGGCAGCCAGCCGTTCCCCGGCGGCCTTGCCGGAATGCGCCCGGCGGAGACGAAGCCGATCCGGCCGTCGACGTCGGCGTAGAAGACGTTCTGCTGCGGCGCCCCGGAAGTCGCCGTCGCCGCCAGGAACTCCGGCACCGAACGTGCCCGGGTGAGTTCGAGCAGCGCATCGGCGGTGCGGTCGTCGTCGAGCAGCGCCGTCGTCGCTAACGCCAGCACCACGTCGTCGGTGGCGCCGGCACCCGTGCTGGCAGCGATGCCGTCCGGCAGCCCCGCCAGATCGGAGATCACCGGCCCGTGCCGCGTCACCCGCACCGGCAGGATTTCCGGATCCTGGCCGCGCACCGCGATCCGCTCCTCGCGCGACTGGAACGGCTGCGAGCCCTGCGGAGCGAGATAGCGGCCGGGGTCGGCAGGATCGACGCGCTCGACGAACACGTCCTCCACATCGATGTCGGAGCTGGTGATGCCCCAGGCGATCGCATCGTTGTGACCGAGGATCACGCCCGGGAACCCGGGCGTCGAAGCACCGGCGAGCGTCCGTTCAGGCGTGACGATGTGCACCAGATACCAGGGCGCCGGAAGGGCAAACGGCAGGTGTGGATCATTGGCGAGGATGGCCGCGCCGCCGGCGCTCCGCTCGCCCGACAGCACCCAGGCGTTGGACGCGCCCCGCGGCGCGCCGGCGGCTTCCGGCATGGCGGCAAGCGTTCCCGCCAGCAGCCGGTCGTCGAGCATGGTCCTGACGTCGTTGGCAGCGATGGTGGTCGGGCCGTTGGGGTCCTCCGGCCAGAGGGCGGCGAGCTGCGCCGGCGACAGCCGGTGCGCAAGGCGGGCGCGCAGCAGCTCGTTGCGCTGATCGACCGACAGCCGCAGCGCCATCAGCTTCAGCCAGACGAGCGAATCCGTCACCGTCCACGGCTCCGGGCCGACGCCGAGCAGCACGAACTCGGGCGGCAGCATGCCGGCGCGCTCGCTGAGCCAGGCATTGACGCCGCGGGCGTAGGCTTCCAGGACGCCGCGGGTACGCGCCGACAGGCGCGGATACTGCTGCTCGGCCAACCGATAGATGCCGAGGGTGCGCATCCAGCGGTCGGACGGCAGTGCCACCGGCCCGGCTTCCTCTGCCAGCCGGCCGGCGCCGGTGCGCCGCATCACCTCCATCTGCGCCAGCCGGTCCTCGGCATGCATCCAGCCGAGCGCCGCCGCCGCGTCCTCCTCGGAATTGGCAAAGATATGCGGGATGCCCCAGCGATCGCGGATTACCTCCACCGGCGCCGCGAGCCCGGCCAGCATCCTGCGGCCTTCCGCCGGCGATGCCGAATACGTCAGCCACCAGCCGCCGGCGGCGATCGCCGCAAGCAGGACGAGAACGGCGACAAGGGCGGTGAGCAGCCAGCGTGACCAGCGTTGCATGGCGACGTTGTGCCGTGCCGACGCGACCCGGCGCAAGTGTTCCGCCGCCACGCCTGCCGCCGGGTGAGTCCGTGGCACTTGGCAGCGGCAGCGCGCCGCGGCCATGATGTGCTCCGGGAATTGCCAGAAACAGGAGAAGAAACCGCCATGGCGATGAGCGAAAACAGCTACCTGAGCCTGGGGGCGCATGGATTCCACCGCATCGTCTTCAGCGAATGGGGCGCTGCCGACGGACGGCGGACGGTGATCTGCGTCCATGGCCTGACCCGTAACGGCCGGGATTTCGATGCGCTGGCGGCGGTGCTGGAAGCCGACTTCCGCATCGCCTGCCCGGATCTGCCGGGTCGCGGCCGCAGCCACTGGCTGCCGGTGCCAGCCGCCTACAGCCCGCCTGTCTACATGTCCGACATGGCGACGCTGATCGCCCGGCTCGGGGTGGAAGAGGTGGACTGGGTCGGCACGTCGCTGGGCGGCCTGCTCGGCATGATGCTGGCGGCGCAGCCCAACACCCCGATCCGCCGGCTGGTGCTCAACGACATCGGCGCGTTCGCCGCCAAGGAGTCGCTGGCGCGGATCGCCACCTACGTCGGCGCCGACCCGCTGTTCGCCGATCTTAACGCGCTGGAGGGCTACCTGCGCGAGATCCACGCGCCCTTCGGCCCGCTCACCGACACCCAGTGGCGGCACATCGCCAGCCACAGCAGCCGGCCCGACCCCTCGGGCGGCCTGCGCCTGCACTACGACCCGGCGCTGTCGGCGCCGTTCAAGGACGGCTTTGCAGAGGACGTCTCGCTGTGGCCGTTGTGGGACGCGATCTCCTGCCCGGTGCTGATCCTGCGCGGCGGCGACTCGGACATTCTGTCGCACGAGACCGCGGCGACGATGCTCACCCGCGGGCCGCAGGCGGAGCTGATCACCTTCCCCGGTATCGGCCACGCCCCGATGCTCATGGAGGCCGACCAGATCGCCGCCGTACGCAACTTCCTGATGGCCCGCTGATCCCAAGCATTCAATTCTGGGAGGTACTCGAAGCCAGAGACGCGCCACAATGGCTCGGGTGACCGCAGGAGGGCCGCCGGCGGCGGCGCAGGCTCCTAGCCATTCGACCATGCTGCGGTCGAGTCGATAGAGAGTGTCCCGGCTCGGCGGCGCTGACCTGTAGGTTCACCTGCCACCGTCTGAGCGTGTCCTCAATCACGTCTTGGCTGGGTCTCGATAAGGGGACGGGGGCGAGAGTGGCTACCGCGCGCAACCCCAGCCAGAGGTTTCGCTGGTGGCCTCGATCCTTGTCTGTGGCGCAGGCCGATGTGGCAGCACGTCCACCGGCAACTGGGCGATGCGGTCCAAACGAGCGACAGCGAATGGTGCCCGCGGCATTCGCCGTCCGATCAGTTGGGCGGCACCCAGGAGTTGGACCACCAGGGACAAACGGCTCGTCTCGGCGCTCGCCAACGCAAGTGCGCTGCTCCTATCCGCTGCGTCAACATCGGCGACCAGAAGCTGCGGAGAATCGTCGGCGGCTGTGACAAGCCGAGCAACACCAGCGCGCCGGCGAGAGGAGCGTCAGTGGTGCTCATATATTGACGCGCAAGCCAGCTTGGTGTGCAGATGGCAGTAACGAAGGTTTTGACATCATGGGCTGCGCGCCGGCCACATTGTTCAGCAGGATCGCTGCATCGAGAAGGCCACTTCCCCGCCATCATGAAACAGCGCGCATCAGCACTACGCAACAGATGGTTGCGGACAGCAGCGGCGAGATCGTCGCGGCCGAGGGTGGCGAACTGGGTAGCCAACCGCGCCGCACCCGCGAAGAAGCCGATCTTTTCACCGCCGAAGGCCCAATCCGCAATGTCCAGCTTGGCTATGGCGAGGCGGCCGATGGCCTCGGGTGCCCGCCGCAGAAAACCGCGCAGGGCGGTCCCGTGTAGCTTGCCGGCAGCGTCCGAAGCCGATCGGGATGGTCTGCCAGCGCCGCCCACAGCCCGCCCACCAGAATAGCCCGCCCTGCGCCGCGGCCGTCTCGATGAACGAGGCGAGGTGATCGAGCGGCGTCGCGAAAGCGCGCTCGGTGAGGTGGCCGGGTCGGCTTCCAGCGCCGCCCACAGCCCGCCCACCAGAATAGTCCGCTCCTGCGCCGCGGCCGTCTCCATGAACGAGGCGAGGTGATCGAGCGGCGTCGTGAAAGCGCGCTCGGTGAGGCGGGCCGGGTCGGCTTCCAGCGCCGTCCAGGCCGCCTACCAGCGTAGTCCGCTCCTGCCCAGCGGCCGTCTCCATGAACGAGGCAACGAAGTGCAGCGGCGTCGCGAAAGCGCGTTCAGCGAGGCGGCCCGGCTTGGCCTCCAGCGCCGCCCACAGCCCATCCACCAACGCAGTCCGTTCCTGCGTCGCGGCCGTCTCGATGAACGCAGCGAGGTCTCCGAGCGGCGTCGCGAAAGCGCATTCGGCGAGGCGGCCCGGTTTGGCCTCCAGCGCCGTCCACAGCCCATCCACCAACGCAGTCCGCCCTGCGTCGCGGCCGTCTCCATGAACGCAGCGAGGTCTCCGAGCGGCGTCGCGAAAGCGCATTCGGCGAGCGGCCTGGTTTGGCCTCCAGCGCCGTCCACAGCCCATCCACCAACGCAGTCCGCTCCTGCGTCGCGGCCGTCTCCATGAACGCAGCGAGGTCTCCGAGCGGCGTCGCGAAGGCGCACTGGGCGAGGCGGGCCGGGTCGGCTTCCAGCGCCGTCCACAGCCTGTCTACCAGCGCGGCTACACGCCCTTGCCCGCCGCCATCTCGACGAACGAGGCAACGAAGTGCAGCGGCTGCGCGAACGCTCGGCGAGGCGGGCGATCCGTTTGAAAAGCGTCGAGTACCTGCTCGGCGACGTTCCCGATACCCCGCACGAGCGGCGCTGGCTGAGAACAACATCGCATAGCTTAGGGCAACGAGGTGAGTTGGTCGACGAGATGCGTAACTATTTGGGATCAACGAGCCGCTGCCACAGCTTCGTCAGAAGGGAGCTATCACCGCGGCTGAAAAGACGGCTGCTCAAGGCCAACATCACAAGGATGTGGGCGGCAAGCTGTCGCCAGCAATACGTCTTCGAGATCCGGTGGCTCTACAGCGGCGAGCAGCAGCGCGCCCCAGTCGGGTTCGCGCAGCCAATAGAAAAGATATCGGCCCGCACCACTGCGGCGTTCGACCAGCCCGCGACGAAGCAAGCGCCGCGATCCATTCAGGATACGGCAGGGCAGCTTCTGCGACGTCCACTTCAAGGGCCTGGGCTGCGAACACCGAGAGGCAGATCAGGTTTTCCCGCCCTGAGCCTTGAGAGGGGGCCAACGGTCAAGGTGGCGGTTGCGCATCCACTCTGCGGCAGCGGAGCGCGGCAGATCCCAATTGCCCCGCGTCAGAGCGTCGTGGCGGCCAGTAACAGCGGCGGCGAACGCGCCCATCTCGCAGGCACGGCGTGCCATGCCCAGAGCCGCCCGGGCGGCCGCAGCACGGCGCCACGGCCGCGGATGCGCGTGCGACAATGTAGTTCAGAATCGGCGCCAGGATCACCCACCGCCGGGCGCGCCGTGGTTGGCGGATTGCCGGTATATGCCGCGATCACCCCCAGGGCATCGTCTCCGGCAACGCCGGCGGTGTGCTGGATACGCGGCGAGCAGAAGCAGGTGGCTTGCGGCGCGCGCGGGCAAGCCACCAATCCCAGGCCTCGCGGGCGAGCTGCGGTTGCCACTGTGCGTTGTCGAGGATAAGCAAGCCCTTGGCGTGGGCCAGTCGGCGTAAGGCGGCATGCGGATAGTCGCGATTTCGTCCTCGTCGCTGTCGTCGATCCGCGCCAAGTCGAGGTAGAAGGCCGGGCGGTCCCGGTATTCCGCGCCTGCAGCCAAACGAAGCGCGAGTGTGGTCTTGCCGACCGAAGCAACGTCATAAACGAACGCCCAGCCATGGGTGCGTAGCGCAATGGCGACGGCGGCATCGGCGGCGAGCGCCGGCACCTCATCATCCAGCAACTCCCGCCAAACTCGGCAGCGGACTATCTTGGGGAGAGGTTGTCGGCAGGCGGACAGGGTTGCTTCGGGGCCGAGTTCGACGAACGGCTGCGGGCGGCGACGAGGCGTCAGTGCGCGCAGCCAGTCCGGCAGTTCGGCATGATCGGCATAGCCGACAGGCATCAGGTTGGCCGGCTTGTCCGGCCGCGCAGCAAGGGCATCCGCCACCGCAGCCTGTGCGAGGAAGTGCGTCTGGGCGCGGAGTCCCCGAACGCGCCATGACCCCAGCGCAGCACCAACGTTAGGATCGTCCAAGCCGTTGCCGCAGCCGATATAGAGCCATGACCAATGCAGCCAGATGCCCTTGAATATGTCTTGCAGCTCCGACGTGGCAAGAATGCTGGCGTATGACCTTCGGCCCAGGATCACCGAACACGGCTGGCGCCAGTAACCGTGCAGGTGGAGAATTGCCTCGCGCTCTCGGTTGAGCACGCGAAGGAACTCGCGGTGATCCCGCCATGTCACCGCTTCGAGCCCGGTGGCATCGCCGAGCAGGTCATCGTAGTTGGTGGTGAGGATCAGGGCGCCGGCTTGCTCCAGCTCTCTGATCGCGTCCAGTGTGGCCGTCCGGCCTGGTGCGGCTTCAAGACTGCCGATCGCCTCGGCAAGCCACGCGGCGTAGTTCGACCCGTCGAGCGCGCCGAGGGCTTTGCAATGCTCTCAGCCTGGCCGAGCACCTCGTCGAGGTCGAAGGTGGACGTGAATGCGTTCCGGATCAGCGTGAGGTTGGCGTTTGCCGTTTCCTCGCTGTTCCAGGTGCCTGAAACGCGAAGCGTTTGAACTCCATGTTCCAGCAGTCCACGCCATGAGGCCCGTGCCCGCCGGTCGCGCCGAAAGAGACGCCGGCACCTACCACCACCAGGATCTGCGGCCGGTCGCGATCGAGTTCACTGTTGCAAAAACCGGCGTGACCACAGAATTGGCGTAACGCGTGTAATGGCCTGGAGCACCACACGTTGTTGATGATTTCCGATTTTTGCAACAATGTCTGGCCGATACCGCGGCCGAGTAAGCCAAATGTGAGTAATAAAATAGTCTACTTCTGAGAATCGTCGGTTATTGACATTCTTCAAATTTAAGGCAACGGCTACCGTCAGCCGGCGGCGCGGGGCCGACGCGGTTAGTCGTGCTGGAGCAGCCGCGCCGCCTCGAGGGCGGCGTAGGTGATGATGCCGGAGGCGCCGGCGCGCTTGAAGGCGATGAGCGTTTCCAGCAGCGCCGTCTCGCCGTCCAGCCAGCCGTTGGCGACCGCCGCCTTCAGCATCGCGTACTCGCCGCTCACCTGGTAGGCGAAGGTCGGCACGCCGAAGGTCTGCGAGACGGCGCGCAGCACGTCGAGGTAGGGCAGGCCCGGCTTGACGATCAGCATGTCGGCGCCCTCGCTGATGTCGAGGGCGACCTCGCGCAGCGCCTCGGCGCCGTTCGCCGGGTCCATCTGGTAGCTCTTCTTGTCGCCCTTCAGCATCGCCCCGGAGCCGACCGCATCGCGGAACGGGCCATAGAACGCCGAGGCGTACTTGGCCGCATACGACATGATCTGCACCTCGACGAAGCCCGCGGCATCGAGGACATCGCGAATGGCGCCGACGCGGCCGTCCATCATGTCCGACGGAGCGACGATGTCGCAGCCGGCCTGCGCCTGCACCAGCGCCTGCCGGCACAGCACCGTCACGGTCTCGTCGTTCAGCACCCGGCCGTCCTGCACCAGCCCGTCGTGCCCCTCGCTGTTGAACGGATCAAGGGCGACGTCGCAGATGATGCCGATCGCCGGATGGGCAGCCTTGATGGCGCGCACCGCGCGGCAGATGACGTTGTCGGGATTGAGCGCCTCGGCGGCATCCGGCGTCTTCAGCGCCGCCTCGATCGAGGGGAAGACGGCGACGGCCGGAATGCCCAGCGCCACGGCTTCGCCGACCGCCTTGACCGCGAGGTCGATGGTCATGCGGTCCACCCCCGGCATCGAGGCGACCGGCTCGCGCCGCCCCTCCCCTGCGATGACGAACAGCGGCCAGATCAGGTCGGCGGCGGAGAGTCGGCTTTCCGCCACCAGCCGGCGGGACCAGGCGGTCCGCCGGATGCGGCGCAGGCGGGTGCGGGGGTAGCAGCCGAGATGCTTCAGCGGGGACGGCGGCATGACGTCACGCCGCCTCCAGCGCCTGCGACAGATCCGCGGTGATGTCGTCGATGTGCTCGATGCCGATGGACAGCCGGACGTAGCCTTCCGAGACGCCGGTGGCGAGGCGGTCCTCCGGCGAAAGCTGCGAATGCGTCGTCGAGGCCGGATGGATGGCGAGCGTCCGCGCATCGCCGATGTTGGCGACGTGGTAGACGAGCTGCAGCGCGTCGATGAACCGCCGCCCGGCTTCGCGGCCGCCGGCCAGCTCGAAGCCGAGCAGCGCTCCGAAGACGCCGCCCTCAAGGTAGGCCTCGGCGCGGCGGCGCATCTCGCCGGTCTGATGGCCCGGGAAAATCACCTTCGTCACCTTCGGGTGGCCGGCGAGAAACTCGGCGACGCCGATGGCATTCTGGCAGTGGGCGCGCATGCGCAGCGGCAGCGTTTCCACCCCCTGCAGGAACATGAACGCGTTGAACGGGCTCATCGGCGCGCCGATGTCGCGCTGCAGCGTCACCCGCATCCGCAGGATGTAGGCGATCGGCCCGAGCGGCTTCGCCGCCTCGACCCAAACGGCGCCGTGATAGCTGGGATCCGGCTGGTTGAGGGTGGGAAAGCGCGCGGCGTTGCCCTCCCAGTCGAAATTGCCGCCGTCGATGACGAGGCCGCCGATCGAGGTGCCGTGGCCGCCGATGTACTTGGTGGTCGAGTACATGACGATGGCGGCGCCGTGGTCCAGCGGCCGGCAGATCACCGGCGCCGCGGTGTTGTCGACCACCAGCGGGATGCCCAGCTTCCGGCCGCTCGAAGCCACCTCGGCGATGGGGAAGACGTGCAGCTTCGGGTTCGGCAGTGTCTCGGCATACCACACGCGAGTGCGTTCATCGCTGGCGCGGACGAAGGCTTCCGGATCGCTCGGATCGACGAACCGGCACTCGATGCCGAGGGGGCCGAGGGTGTTGACGAACAGGTTCCAGGTGCCGCCGTAGAGGTCGGTGGAGCTGACGAAGTTGTCGCCCGCCTGGCACAGGTTGAGGACGCAGAAGGTGGACGCCGCCTGCCCTGACGCGCAGGTCATCGCCGCTGCCCCGCCCTCCAGCGCCGTGAAGCGCTGCTCCAGCACGTCGCAGGTGGGGTTCATGATGCGGGTGTAGATGTTGCCGAGTTCGCGCAGCGCGAACAGGTTCTCCGCGTGCTGGGTGTTCTGGAACTGGTAGGAGGTGGTCTGGTAGATCGGCACCGCCACCGCACCGGTCGCAGGGTCGCTGCGGTAGCCGCCGTGCAGGGCGATGGTCTCCGGGTGCATCCTTTTCGTCGTCACGC
>JAXMDR010000020.1:0-38475 GCA_046348725.1 Rhodospirillales bacterium | reverse complement strand
GCAAGCTCGGTGCCGTACATCATCGCCCGCCGGCCGGAGGCGCGGCCGGGTGCGCAGATCCGCGTCGTGACGAATGACCGCTGCGTAGGGGGAGCCCCGCCGTCGGTGCCGGCGCCGGCGGCGGGCAAGCCCGAAGACACTTTTAGAGAGTATTACCGCTGATATTCTCCCTTGAAACGAGGGGTGTCTTCGCGTATAGGTATCGCTGCGTATCATTTAAACAGGCATAGAGAGCAGTACCGTGGGGATGCTGGGGGTTGATGGTGCCGGTATCGGCCGCCGTGCCGGTTTCCGTGCGGAGGAGTGTGTCGACGGTCCGGCTACGGCCGGTAGCGCGCAGGCACTCCGGTGATCGCGCCGATGATCCGCGCCGGGGATTGCCCCCGACCGATAATGCTGGCGATTGCCGCGGTATTCGCGCTCAGCAGCTTCGTCGTGATCGAGCCGGCGCCGTTCGACTTCGCCGTCCTTGCTCTTGGGTTCTTCCTGTTGCTGGCGCTGCGCCCGCCCACCCATTCCGACCTGCTGCTGCCCGTGGCGATGCTCGGTGCTTATGCCATGTTTACCGTCATTGCGGCGATGTCGGCCACGGACATCCCGGAAATGGCACTGTTCATGGGCGTAACCTTCTTCCTGATACTGGTCAGCGCCCTCGTCTGCTGCCTTGTCGCCACTTGGCCGCAGGCGACCGACGCGGTGCTGGCTGGCTACTGCCTGTCGTCGGTTATTTCCACCGCCCTCTCGCTGGCGGTCGTCGCCGGGCTGCTGCCGCTCGACATGGTCATGTACGACGCCAGCCGGGTGCAGGCCTTTTTCAAGGACCCCAATGTCTACGGACCGTCGCTGGTCCTCTCCATCCTTTATCTGCTGACACGGCTTGAGCAGGCGCCGCGGCGCCTCGCATGGTCGGCAACGCTTGTCGGCGCGCTGCTGATGCTCGTGCTGGGAGTGCTTTACTCGGCCTCGCGCGCCGCCTGGATGAACCTCGCGCTTTCCCTCGTCGTCTACATCGTGCTGCGGGGCTGGATGGCGCGCGGTGCCGAGGCAATCCGCTTCTGGGGGCTCATGGCTGCCGCCTGCGGGATGATTGTCGTCGGAAGCGCCGTGGTGGTCACGATGACCGGCTTCGAGGCGTTCATGGACGAGCGGGCGGGGTTGCAGGACTACGATGCCGACCGTTTCGGCGCGCAGGAGGAAGGGCTGGAGATGGCCTTCGCCGTGCCCTTCGGCGGCGGCCCCGGGCAGTTCGAGTCCCATGTCGGCGTCCTCGGCATCTCCGCCCACAGCCTTTACATCCGCACGATGATGGAGAACGGCCTTCCCGGCTTCTTCGCGCTGATGCTGTTCTTCGCGCTGACGTTGCTGGTGGCGCTGCGCAGCGTGCTCGCCGGCGGCAGGTTCAGCGGCGTCTCGGCCGCCGTCACCGCGTCATTGCTGGGCGCCCTCGCCAACGGCCTGTTCGTCGACACCCTGCATTGGCGCTCGCTGTGGATCCAGGCGGGCCTGGCCTGGGGCCTTTACGCCGTCTGTCTCCAGCGCGCCCGGCCGCCGCAGGCGCCGCGCACCGTCATCCCGCCGACTGAGGCACGACGGCTCAACCGGTAGCGGAACAGCGTTCGCAAAAAAGCAAGCGGAAGTGGATGAAGGGAAGAACTGAGATGACTAGGAAGACCGCCGCGATCATCGGCGATCGCGATACCGATAAGTTTCGCGGCTGGCTGATCCGGGACATGGTCGCGGCCGGGCACCGGGTGCTTGTCTGCGGTCCGGGTGATGACGCCCTTGCCGCTGCGATCGGGCGACGCGGCGCTGAATACCGCTCCATCTCCATCGATGGCACCAGCCTCAATCCTCTCGGTGCGGTTTCCAGCGTCCTTCGCCTGGTGGCCCTGCTGCGCGCCGAGCGCGTCGATCTGGTCCTCAGTCATAGCACCAAGCAGAACGTCATAGGTCCGCTGGCGGCGCAGCTCGCCCGAATCCCTCATACTTTCGCCATGATCGAAGGGTTTGGCTACGCCTTTGGCGAGGGCAACGAGCCGAAGCGTCGCCTGCTGCGGACGCTGATCACCCTGCTGCTGAAGATCAGTCTGCGGCGGTGCACCGCCGTGTTCGTCCTGAACGAAGCGGACGAGGCCTTCGTCCGCAGCATACGGCTGGTGCGGCCGCGGCAGCGGGTGGTCAAGATCAACGGCACCGGCATCGATCTCACCCAATTCGCCTTCAGCAGCGCGCCCTCCGGTGAAGTGGTTTTTCTGCTCATCGCTCGCCTGCTGCGCGAAAAGGGCGTTCTCGACTTCGTCGACGCGGCGCGGGTGATCAAGGCCGAGGCGCCGCGTTGCCGGTTCCAGATCCTCGGGCCGCTGGACAGCCATCCCGGCGCACTGTCGTCGGCAGACGTCGACAGCTGGCAGCGGGACAACGTGGTCGAGTACCTCGGCGAGACCAGCGACGTCCGCCCCTACCTGCACTCCTGCACCGTCTTCGTCCTGCCGTCCTACTACCGCGAGGGGCTGCCGCGCACCGTGATCGAAGCCCTCGCTGTCGGCCGGCCGGTGATCACCACCGACATTCCGGCATGCCGCGATACCACCGTCGACGGACTTAACGGCTTCACGGTGCCGAAGCGCGATCCCGAGCGCCTTGCCGCGGCGATGCGGCGGTTCATCGATAATCCCTCGCTGGTCGCGCGCATGGGAAGGGCCGGGCGGTCGATTGCAGAGAACGTGTTCGATGTGTCTCGAGTCAATGCCGCAATAATGGCTGTAATGATGTTAAATTGATGACCGAAATGTCCCCTTCTTGGGCTATACGACAGCCGCAAATATGGCAATAACGTGTTTGACTAAATAAAAATAAACTGCTACCATTAATAGTCAGTGCGAGCATACCAATCAACCTGATGCTGCGCTGGCGTGAGGGATAGTTGGGGGATCGTGCGGAGTACTTGTAGTGCACCGAGCTTGTCTACAAGCGGCGGACGGTATGTCTTTGCCTCTGAATTGCGACACGATTGCTGCACTTTCCTCTGAACCGACCCGGGGTGTCACGGCACGGCGTCCCGGCCGCGCGCGGCGCGCTGGCCTCCATGCCTCGCCCGCATCTCCTTCCTGCGACGCTGGAGCCGGCTTGCGCAGCCGGTGGAGCGATCCGCAAGGCCTGCATCGGCCGGCTTGCGGATCGCGCGAGGCGTCGGAACCGACGAGCTTTCGATGGACGATCATCTGAACATCCACGTCCCCGCTGCTGCGGCGGGGCGCGCGACCGTGCCGACGCAGCCGGCGAGCATCGAGCGCGGCTACCTCCTGAAGGTAGTGGCCCGCCGCAAGTGGCTGATCCTGCTCACGATCATCGGCTCGGCGGTGCTCGCCGCGGCGGTCGCCCAGCTGCTGACGCCGCAGTATACGGCGGTCCTGAAGCTCGCCTTCGATACGCGCGGCCAGCCGGTCTCCGAACTTGAGGGCGCCTCACCCCGGCCGGTGACGGACGAAGCCGGTGCCATGGACGGGGTGCTGAACGAGATCGAGATCCTCAAGTCCCGCGAGCTGGCAGAGAAGGTTATCGACAAGCTCAACCTCGACGAACTGCCCGAGTTCAACCCGGCATTGAGGCCGGCCGCCTGGTGGCCGTCGACCGACGCCGCATCGTGGATCCGCCTGCAGCTGCCAGAGGCATGGCTTGTGGAGAACCCGTGGCTTGCAGACTGGCTGCCGGCCGAACGGCAGTTGACCGCTGAACAGGTGGCGGCCAGGCAGCGGAACGCCGTCGTCAAGCGCTTCGCCCGCCGGCTGACGGTCAAGATGGTTGGACGATCAAGAGTGTTCGATGTGTCGTTCACCGCGACCGACCCGGCGCTGGCGGCCCGGATCGTCGATACCCTCGGCGAGGTCTATCTGGTGTCCCGCTACGAAGACCGGCTGGCCAATGCCCGCCGTGCCAGCGAGTGGATGGCATCGAACGTCCAGCAGCTGCGTGACAAGGTGCTGCAGGCGGAACGCACCGTCGAAGCCTACCGGCGGGAGCACGACCTCTACCAGGGCGACAAGACGTCCCTGGTCGCGGCCCAGATCGCCGACCTCAACATCAAGCTGATCGACGCGACCGCCGCCCGCCTCGCTGCCGAGGCGGAAGCGGCGCAGGCGCGCCGGCTCACCGGGCGGAGCAACGACATCGAGGCGCTCGACCAGATCCTCCACTCTGACATGATCCAGCGGTTCCGCGCCGAACTTCTCGGCATCGAGCGCCGGGAAGCGGAAATGAATGAAAAATATGGACCGCGCCATCCGCTGATGATCCAGCTGGTCGCCGAGAAGCAGCGGCTGAAGGACTCGCTCGACGCCGAGGTGAAGAAGATCGTCCGCAGCCTCGAGAGCAAGGCAGAGGCGGTGCGCATCCGCGAAACGGCACTCGCCAAGGACCTGAACGGGCTGAAGCAGCAGAGCGCCGTCGCCAACACCGCGTCGATCGCACTGCGCGGGCTGGAGCGGGAAGCGGAAGCCAGCCGCCTGCTGCTGGAGAAGTTCATGTCGGCGTTCATGGAGTCCAGCGCCAAGCAGGACGCGCGTTCGGCTGCCACTTACGCGCGCATCATTTCCCGGCCCGCCATTCCCGACGAGCCGTCGTTCCCCAATACCCCGCTGATCGTCACCCTGGCGCTGCTGGCGGGCCTGATCGCCAGCCTGCCGGTCGCCATGGCGGCCGAGGCGATGGACGCCGGGTATCGCAGCGCACACCAGGTGGAGCAGGATCTGGGCGTGCCGGTGCTCGCCCACGTGCCGGCCGCCCGCGGCAGCGACGGCGCCCGGCAGCAGGGCCGGCTGGCGACGGAAGTCCTCGACGCGCCGGCTTCGGTCCACGCCGATGCGGTTCGCTCGATCTTCAACAAGCTGTCGATCGCGGCGTTCGGCGATCTGCCGCGCAGCATCGCGTTCACCTCGGCGGAGGCGGGCGAGGGCAAGACGACCACCTGCCTGTCGCTGGCGCGCATGCTGGCCAATACCGGCCGGAGGGTGCTGTTGATCGACGGCGATCTGCACCGCTCGCGGGTCGCCGAGACCCTGAAGCTGCACGTGCGCCCCGGCCTCGCTGAGCTGCTGTCGAAAACGGTGACGCTCGACCAGGTGATCCAGCGCGACTCCCGCACCGCCGCCGACGTCATCGTCAGCGGCCAGCGCCAGCTCAATGCCAGCGACCTCTTGACCACGCCGGCATTCCCGGAACTGCTGCGGGCGCTGGAGGAAAAGTACGAGACCATCATCATCGATACGCCGCCGCTGATGGCGCTCACCGACGCGCTGTTCCTCGCCAATGCGGCGGCGGCGGCCGTGATGGTCGTGCGCTGGGGGGCAACGCGTCGCGAGGTGGTCAAGTACGCCGCCATGCAGCTTGCCAGCTCCACCCGGCGGTTTGAGGGGATTGTGCTGACCCGGGTCCACCTCAAGCGTCATGCGCGCTATGGCTTCGGCGACTCCGCCCGCTATTCCGCGAAGATGGGCAAGTATTACCGGGCATAACCGCCGCGAACACGACCGTGCGTTTCCGCATCTGAGCAATACGACGTCAGGAGAATGCAGATGAAGGCAGTCATTCAGGCGGGGGGCTTGGGAACACGGCTGAAGCCCTACACCATGGTCCTGCCGAAGCCGCTGATGCCGATCGGCAACCAACCGGTCATCGAGTTGCTGCTGAAGTGGCTGCGCCGCAACGGTACGATCGACGCCTACATCACTACCGGCTACCTCGGCCACCTGATCGGCGCCGTCTGCGGCGACGGTGCGCAATGGGACATGCGGCTGAAGTATACCCAGGAGACCATGCCGCTGGGGACTGTCGGCGCGCTCACGCTGCTGCGCGACGATCTCGACGGTTCCTTCCTGATGCTCAACGGCGACGTCCTGACCGACCTCGACCTCAACGCGTTCGGCGCGTTCCATCGGCAGCATGGAGGCTTGCTGTCGATCGCCGTGGCGCGCCGCAAGATCCGCATCGACTTCGGCATTATCGAAGAACAGGGTGGCCGCGTTACCGGGTTCCGTGAAAAACCGTCGCTCTATCACACCGTGAGCATGGGCATATACTGCATGAAGCCTGAGATAATACAATACATACCACGGGGTGTGGCCTTCGGATTTGACGATCTTGTTTTCTGCTTGTTGGGAAAAGGGATCGATATCCATTGCTATGTTCACGATGGATTGTGGCTGGATATTGGAAGAGTCGAGGATTTCCAAGAAGCTCAGGACATCTCGCTCGACGACTACTGGTCTTCGTCGAAGCGCAACGCCGCGTAACTGGCACCACCCGGGAAGGCCGCCGTCGGCGGCCCCTGACCGATTGTGACGGTCCGGCTCGCCGGCCGAGAGGAGGAAGCATGTTGTTGGTTGCCGAAGCGGCGCTGGGTGCCGACGAGGTCACGGCCCTGACCGAGGTCATCGCCAGCGGCTGGATCACCATGGGTGAGCGGGTGCGGAAGTTCGAGGTGGCCTTCGCCGAACATCACCAGGCCGATGATGCGATCGCCGTCGCCTCCTGCACCGCCGGTCTGCACCTTGCCCTGCGTGCGCTCGGTATCGGGCCTGGCGATGAGGTGCTGGTGCCGTCGCTGACGTTCGTCGCGACGGTCAACAGCATCCTCTATGTCGGCGCGACGCCGGTGTTCGTCGATATCGAGTCCCTGCAAAAGCCGCACATCTCGCTGCAGGATGCGGCCGCCAAGTGCACGCCCCGCACCAAGGCGGCGATCGTCATGCACTATGCCGGCTACCTGGTCGATGCCGAAGCCTGGAAGACGTTCGCGCAGGCACGGGGACTGCTGCTGATCGAGGACGCCGCCCACGCTGCCGGGGTGCAGGGCGTGGGGCGGCATGCCGACGCCACCGTGTTCAGCTTCTTCGGCAACAAGAACATGACCACCGCCGAGGGCGGCATGGTGTTGGCCGCCGACGTCGGGGTCCGCGCCCGCATCCGCCAGATGCGCAGCCACGGCATGACCACGACCTCGTGGGAGCGCAGCAAGGGGCACGCCTTCAGCTATGACGTTCCCGAGCTGGGCTTCAACTATCGGATGGACGAGTTGCGCGCCGCCGTCGGACTGGTCCAGTTGCGCAAGCTGGCCGGCTGGAACGAGGAGCGGGGCCGGCTCACCGCCTACTACCGCCAGCGGCTGGCCGATGCCTGCCCGCAGGTGGGCATGCCCTTCGGCCCGTCGGAAACGTCGGCGTTCCATGTTCTGCCGGTGGTGCTGCCCGCGGGGTGCGATCGGGGGCAGGTGATGCAGGAAATGCGGGATGCGGGGGTGCAGACCACCATTCACTACCCTTGCGTGCATCAGTTCTCCTGCTACCGCGCCAGCCATCCCGGCCTGCGCCTGCCGCGCTCCGAGGCGTTCGCGATGCGCGAGCTGACGCTTCCCCTATATCCTGCGCTCGGCGCGGCCAACGTTGATGTTGTCGTCGATGCGCTGGCAGCGGCTCTGCGCGCTGCCGATGCCACTGCCGGCCTCGGAGCCAGCCATGCGGCCTGAGCGGCCGGCCGCGGCGGCGGCCAACGCCGCCCTCAAGCGCGGCCTTGACGTCATCGTCGCGGCGTCGGCGCTGATCGTGCTCCTCCCGGTCATGCTGCTGGTCGCAGCAGCCGTCCGGGCAGAGACGCCCGGGCCGGTTTTCTTCTCCCAGCAGCGCCTGGGCCGGTATGGGCGACCCTTCCGGCTGCTGAAGTTCCGCAAGTTTCCGGATGGACCGGCAACGCAGGGGCCCGCGGTCACGGTTCAAGGCGATGCCCGGCTGACGCGGGTCGGCAGGCTGCTGCAGCAAAGCAAGCTCGATGAGCTGCCGCAGTTCTGGAATGTCCTGGCGGGCGAGATGTCGCTGGTGGGGCCCCGGCCGGAATCGCCCCGCTTCACCGATTGCTTCCGGGAAGGATACCGGGCGCTCTTGCAGCATCGACCCGGGCTGTTCGGGCCGGCACAGGTGCTGTTCCGCAATGAGAGCGCGCTTTTCCCGTCGCATGGCGATCCGGAGGAGTTCTACCGCCGGACCCTGTTCCCGGCAAAGGGGCGGCTCGACCTTGCCTATTACGCCCGTGCCAATGTCCTCAGGGACGCAGCCTGGCTGCTGCGCGGTGTCCTGACGGTGTTTATTCCGGCATTCAGCGGCTTCCGTCGTGACGATGTCCTGGAAGCGGCGGAGGAGTGGATTCACCGCCACGGTCCGCAGGTCCGGGTGCAGGTACCGGCGCGGAGGCTGCCGTCGTGACCAGTTCGCTGAAGCCGATCCCGATTGCAAGCCTTGCCGGCGCCGCCCGGTCGGCTGCCGTGGAGGGGGCCTGCCCCCTTTCTCCGGCGCGGACCGCGGCGGCCATCCGGCGCGACGCCGTGCTGTTCTTCGCCGGCCAGATCACCGCCACCGGATGCGTCTGGCTGCTGGTGCTGGCGCTGGCCCGCCTGGGCGGACCGGAGCCGGTGGGGGTGTTTACCTTCGCGCTGGCGCTGGCTGCCCCCATCGTCGTCGCAACGCAGCTGGGTTTGCGCCAGATCCTCAATACCGATCCGCGCGGGACCCTGCGCTTCGACGACTTCCGCCGCCTGCGTCTCGTCCTGTCGCTGGTGGCGATCGTCGCCATCGTCGCCGTCGGCTTCGCCGCCGGCTATCGCGGCGAAACGCTGCTAGTCATCGCCCTGGTTGCCGCGGCCAAGGCGCAGGACAGTGTCGGCGATATCTACCATGCCCTGCTGCAGCGTTCCGGGCGCCTCGATCTCGCCGGCGCCTCCCTCGGCCTGCGCGGCGTGCTGCTGCTGCTGCTTGGCGGCATCGGGTTCGCGCTGACCGGCAACACCCTGGCGCTGGCCGGCGGCATGGCGGTCGCCTCGGCCATCGTGCTCGGCACATTCGATCACGCCGTCTCCCGGGGCCTGACCAGCTGGCGGCGGCGGCGAACGACGCTGCGGCGGAGCTGGGTTGCCTGCCGCCGACTGCTCATCCGCGCCGCCCCGCTGGGAATCAGCGTTGTCCTGATCAACATTAACTTCAACGCGCCGCGTTACGCCATCGAGGGGACGCTGGGACCGGTAGGGCTCGGCCTTTATGCGGCGATGGACAACATTGCGGCGATCGGCCTGCTGGCAGTGCAGGCGGTGGGACAATCGCTGTTTCCACGCCTCGCCGACCTCTGGTCGGCCAGTGACCGCAGCAGCTTTGCCCGCTTGAGCCTGCAATACGTCGCCGTTGCCATCGCCATCGCCCTCTTCGGGCTGGCCGCCGCAATGCTCGCCGGCCCCTGGATCCTGGGGACGCTCTACGGACCCGCCTTCATTGCCGCAGAGCCCGCCTTCCGCTTCGTCATGGCGGCGATGATCATCGCCTACGTCTCATACGCGCTCGGCCACATTGTCACTGCTACCGGCCGGTTCGGGCCGCTGGTTTGGCCCTACGTTGCGGTTGTCGGCGTCACCATGGGGGTCGCCCACGTCGCCGTACCGGTATGGGGCCTGGCAGGCGCCGCCTTCGCCGTCGCCGCTGGCCATGCCGTCGGCATCGTCGCCATTACCTTTCTGCTGCTGCAGTTCGCCAGAGCACAGCGCGAGGCAGCACAGCGGAACACCCGGCGATGACGCGATTCCCGCCGGAAGGGCGAAGGGCCGGGGGCGCCGTAGCGGCCGCGCCGTCATCAAAGCGCCCTGTTGGGTAAGGCAAATTCGGAGATCGACGCCATGAACGCTGCACCGCCGGAGGTCGCCTTGCTGGTGGCGGCCCACAACTGCCAGGACGCCCTGAACGCCTCGATCCGTCAGCTTCCTGTCGATGAGCCTCTGCACATTCTGATCGTCGACGACGCGAGCGCGCCTCAGCTGCTGGCTCCGCCCTGCGATCCGCTGCATGTGGTCGAAATGGTGCGAAACAAGGTGAGCCGGACGAAGCATGGCGCGCTGCGCCGCGCGGCAGCGATGGCGGCGGCGCGGGGTTTCGCCTACGTGGCGCGGCTGGATCCGGGCGATATTGCCCTGCCCGGGCGGTTCCGGCTGCAGCGCGAGTTCCTCGATGAGCATTCCGAGGTCGCAGTCGTCGGCTCTGCTTGCCGACGGATCGATGGTGACCGGATCCGTCAGCTCCGTTTTCCGCCGGCAGATGCGCAGATCCGGCGCTTGCTGCTGCTGCGGGAACAGCTTTGTCCTGCCGCCGTGATGATGCGGGCCGCCGCCGTCATTGCCGTCGGCAACTACCGGACTTGCTACCCCGGAGCCGAGGACCGGGATCTGTTCTTGCGCCTGATGAGCCGTTTCGAGGCGGCCAACCTGCAGGAACCGCTGATCCAGAAAGGAAAGGGCCGTGGTAGCGCTGGACAACGGCGCCGGATGATTGCCTCGGTGATCCGGTTGCAGCTCGCGCATCTCCGCGCTGCCTGGCGGCCGGACGGGGCGGCTCTCGCCGATTTTCTCGGCGACCGTCTGCTGCCGCACCGGCAGCCCGGGAGGCCGAAGCTGCGCCCACGGCGCCACCGCGAGGCCGACGGTGGGGAAGTGGCGATCGGCGCGCCGCACGTCCCCCTCCGCCTGGCCGCTGCTCCGTCCCGCGGCCAGCAGCCCGAGGCCGCGATGCAGGGTCGCGGATGACGGTCACGCCCCCTTCCCGGTCCTTGCATACAGCTCGCGGGAAGGCCCACGTGCCGGCTGCGTCGCTTCGTCCGCAACTTCGTCCGCGACCGCGCAAGCCTCGCGCAGAGCGGCATGGCGGGTTTTTCGGATAGGGAAATCAACAAATGAAGCTTTTGGTCCGGCCGATTGCCGCGGCCTTGTTGATCATGGCCAGCAGCGGTGCCGGGGGTGCGGTCATCGCTCCAGCGCCGCCCGCGCCACCTTCGACCTACACCCTGCCGGTGCGGTCGGTGTTCGTCGGCAACAGCGCCGAGCTCGCGGCCGCCGTCGCCTCCGGCACGCCGCAGGACATCGTGCTGCGTGACGGCGTTTACCGGGCCGATGCGGCGCTCGCCGTGGTCTGCGGTCATCGCCTCTACGCCGAGCATTCCGGTCGCGCGGTTCTCACCGTCGGGCTGTCGCTCGGCAGCGACGACTGCGCCGGCGGCGGCCGCGTCCAGGGCCTCGCTTTCGACCTGCAGCGGCCTGCCGCTACCGCCGGCGGTGCCGCCATCGAGGTGTGGGGCACCGCCCGCGGCACCATCCTCGCCGACATCACCATCGACGGACACCGCATCGCCGATGCGGGGATTCTCGCGCGCCAGCCGGAGGGGCTGAAGATCCAGCGGGTCGTCGCTAAGAACTTCCTGAGTTGGGGTGTCTTCGTCGACGCCGACGAGTTCGATCTTGCGGTGGTCGAGCCGCCGCTGCTGGAGGACATCGACGTCGTCAACGTCGGCAGGGCTGTTCCCGGCTCTTCGGACGGTACGGCCGAGGCGTGCATATGGGTCGGCAATACCGCGACCGGCCGACGCTTCCGGGTGCGCCATTGCGCCTGGATGGGCTTATGGACGGGGACGGCGGCGAAAAACGCCCAGTTCAGCGACGTTGACATCGATGACATTGGCAGCTCGCGCCGTCCCAGCACCGGCCTTTATCTTGAGCACTTCACCACCGACACGACGTTCGAGCGGTTTCGCATCGGTCCCAACGTGACGGTCGGGGTCGAATGTGAATGGGCCGATCCCGCCTGGGATTCCAGACCCGGTTGCGACCAGGGCTGTTCAATTCTCCCGGCATAAGGAATGTTCTCGTAAGACGAGTCTCCGTGCGGGATTGCCGATCCGAAAACGAGTCTACCTCTGCGACGAAAAGTCTGAATCTATGGCGGGCACCTTGGTGAGAGGGTGCCATGGCTCCGTTTTCCAACCTTCTGGCGGCCTTGGCCGACGTTCCCGATCCCCGGCGGGCGCAAGGCAAACGGTATCCGCTGCCGTATCTGCTGATGTTCACGGTGCTGGCGTTGTTGAGCGGGGCCAGGTCCTACCGTGGCGTCATCACCTTCCTGGAGCAGCGCCGGGAGCACCTCAATCACCACTTCGGGGTAGATCTGAAGCGGGCGCCGGTGGTGAACACGCTGCGGACGGTGCTGCAGTCGCTGCCGACCGAGGCCCTCGAAGGGGCGTTCCGGCGCCATGCCAAGACCCTGCTGCCGGCGGGCGGGGCGGGCAAACAGCCGGTTATCGCGCTCGATGGCAAGACCCTGCGCGGCAGCTTCGACCGCTTCAACGACCGCAAGGCGGCATGAACCTTGACGGCATTCGCCTCGGCTTCGGCCATCGTCCTCGCGCACATCGAGATCGACGGCAAGTCGAACGAGATCCCCGCCGCCCAGCAGATCATCCGTGAGCTGGGACTGACCGGCGCCGTGTTCACCGCCGATGCCCTCCACTGTCAAAAACCTTTGAAACCGCGAGGGATACCGGAAACTTTCTGGTCGCCCAGGTCAAAGCCAACCAGCACACCCTGCACCGGACGATCAAAGCGGTCTGTGCCGCCGACCAGCGCATCGACAGCGCCCGCACCATCGAGCGCAACCGCCACGGTCGCCGGGAGCATCGGCTGGTCGAGACCTTCGACCTCACCGGCCGCCTCGGAGCCGACTGGGACGGCCTGATCGTTGCCGCCGCCCGCGTCACGGCTCACCTGGCACAAAGACCACCGCCACCGGCTTCACCCGACCCAGGAGACTGCCTTCTATGCCTCTCAAATCAGCCTGTCCGCCACCGCCATCGGTGCCGCAATCCGCCAGCATTGGGGCATCGAAAACCGCAGCCACTACGTCCGCGACGTCAGCTTCTTCGAAGACCACAGCCGCATTCGCTCCAAACCAGGCCACTTCGCCCGCTTCCGCTCCTTCGCCCTCAACATCCTGCGCGCCAACGGCATCACCAACGTCAGCAGGGAACTCTACCTCAACGCCCTAAACCCAAATCACCCCATCGCATACCGCTCAGCGTGAACAGAACTGAACAACCCTGGGTTGCGACGGCGTCGTGATCCAGGACAGTCTCGTCCACACCCGCTGTGTCGGCGTCTATCTCGACGATGGAACCCGCAACACCACGGTGCGGCGCACCATCTTCGTCGATCAGCAGAAGGCCGCGATCGCGACGTTCAACAAGCGATACAACCTTCTCTTTGATACATCCGGGAACGATTACTCGGGAATGCAGCGCGGTGCGCGCGTTGTGCTAGACGAGAACGATCCCTGTTGAGCTGCCGTCGCACGGCAGGAGGGTCGTGAGCGTGCAGCGGACACGAACGGAAGAGAACATCACCCGCACCAAAGGGAAGCCGTATCGCTGGCGGGGGCGCAAAGAAGCCGGCGGGCTTTGATCCGGCCCACACCCGCAAAGACGGCGACGGTCCTGGATGACCTGCCGCCGACCAGGACCAGCCGCGGGGCTGCTGCAGGCATGCAGCGCGCAGGAGCAAAGCAGAGTTGTGACTGATCGAGGAGTGTTTGCAGTGAAAGCCCAAGCCCTTGCGTTTGCCGGAGCGGAGTTCGAGCAGCCGTTCATGGCAGGTCTGGACGCGGATGCGGAACGGTCGCCCGGAGCGGAGACCGATCGGCATGTGCTGATCATCGGCGGCGCCGGCTATGTCGGCTGCGTGCTGACCGACGCCCTGCTGGCGCAGGGTTACCGGGTGCGCATCCTCGACAACTTCCTCTACGACCACTTCTACGTGGCGGAAAGTCTCGTCGCACGGCCGCGGACATCGCTGCTGGTGGGTGATCTGCGCGACCACGCCGCACTGGAGCAGGCGCTCGCCGGCATCACCGACGTCGTCCTGCTCGCCTCCATCGTCGGTGATCCTATCAGCCGCAAGCATCCCGAACTCGCCCGCAGCGTCAACCTGCAGGGCAGCCGGGCGCTGTTCGATGCCTTGTCCGGGCGCGGCCTGCGCCGGTTCGTGTTCACCTCGACCTGCAGCAACTATGGGCTGTGGGAGGGGGAGGAGCCGGCGACCGAGAGCGCGCCGCTGACGCCGCTGTCCGTCTACGCCGAGACGAAGGTTGCCTTCGAGCGGGCGGTGCTGGAGCGGCAAAGCGCGGTCGACTTCGATCCCGTCATCCTGCGGCTCGCCACCGTCTTCGGCCTGTCGCCGCGGATGCGGTTCGATCTCACCGTCAACGAGTTCGCCCGCGCCATCGCCGCGGGGACGAAGCTGGACGTCTACGACAAGGACACTTGGCGCCCCTACTGCCACGTCCGCGACGTCTGCGCGGCGATCATCGCGGTGCTGCAGGCGCCCCGCCAGACGGTTGCCGGCGAGATCTTCAACGTCGGTTCCGACGAGAACAACCTGACCAAGGAGCAGATCGTGGGCGAGGTTCTCCGCCACGTCGCGGGCGAGGTCCGCTACGTCGGCGCTGGCGGCGACCGCCGCAATTACCGGGTCTCCTTCTCCAAGATCCGCGAGCGCCTCGGCTTCCGCTGCCGCTACAGCGTCCCGGCGGTGATCCCGCAGATGATCCAGGCGGTCCGGTGCGGCCTCTACCGCCCCGGTGACGGCGTCCACCAGCGTTACGGCAATTATGAGGTGCGGCCGGGCATCAACTGATCGCCATCCGGCGTCTCCGGCGGCTTCTCAGCGGGGCCGCCGGAGGAGGGCCTGAACCGGATCCCGGCGCCGCGGTTGGGAGCTGCCAGCCGTGGTCGCGCCGACCTGCACTCCGGCAGGCTCTCCCGCTGCTCCGTCCTGCTTGGAGAGGATTTCCGGCGGGGCAGTCGTCGCGCGCGGCTGATGCTGAGGTTCGTGACCGCGATACGAGAGATGCCGTAAACCAGACAGGCGGTGAAGCGGACCGGCCGGAGAAACGAGCGAAAACGCGCCTGCCGCGATGGCCGTAGCCTGCAGCCCGTGCCGGCAATCAGGGATAGCGGGGTTCTCATGCATATGGGAGGGAACCCGCGGCCGGACGGACAAATTGGGTCGCCCGCGAAGGGGATCCTGTCGTCGTGGTCTCAGAGCGCGGGCTCGCTCGATGTCTCCTGCTGTTTCGGCCGGGAAGGTCAGGCTGCCGGGGCTGGCAGGGTGACGGCCACAGGGGCGCGATCGCTTCCAGCGTCATCCAGCGCGCCCGTTGGACGACCCCTTCATCCTTCTGCTCGCGCAGGATGGCGCCGACGAGGTGGCTAATGGGCGTTGGTCGTTGGGGAAGATGCCAGAGCCTGCCCTCGGGCGGGCGCAGTCCCGTGGCATCGCTGCGCCGCTTGATCTCGCCGTTCAGGTCCCCGATCGGATTGATGCTGTGCAGCTTCGTGCGATGGGTGGCCGGGGAAGCTCTTGGAGGCGAGGACATTGGCTTCGGCCTCGTCCATGAGCTCGGCCAGCTTTTTCGACCCTGGGCCCTGGCTGGTCGGCCACCCGGCAGGCAGGGCCGGCGCGTCGTCTTAAGCCTTCATCGCCACCGCCTTCGCCCAGAACGACGCCGAGGCCGCCCGAGCTAAAGGAGCAGCAGCGTGGGTGAGGACAGTGCGCATGAAGTGGACGCGGCAGCGTTGCCAGGTTGGTTCAGTTGTATCGGTCCATACCTGGTCGGACAGGTGTCAGATTTGGGAGCGCGTCGGAGACGACGCGTTTGACGCCGCGCAGGCCGCGCCTCGTGAGCTGGCGCAGGAAGTCGGGCCAAACCGGCCGGCACTGCGCTCGCCATGCGCGGTGCCGGTCAGGTCCTCGACCGCGAGCTCCATCAGCCGTTGCGCCGCAAACGCGGTCATCTCCGAGTTCTTTTCCAGCAGCGCCCGGAGGTCATCTCGTCCGTGGTCATCGTCACATCTCCGGTAAGGTTGATCGGTTTGGCGACCATACCCTGCCGGAGATTTCTGATGACCACCGCTATGGATCAGTTGCCCGCCGCCGCCTGACTCATCAGCGGTCCACGGCGAGGGCTACTTCCCCACAGCGCCTACACCACGGCCGGTGGCAGGACGGACGAACCCATTGGAGGTTCAACAACTTGCCGCCAAATCTTGCATTCATTCGCAGGGAATTCCCAAGCAAACCCAAGGATACTCGCCCCGCCCCGCTCAGCCCGCCAGCGCCCGGCTGTGGTGGGCGAGGTGCTCGGCGATGAAGGTGGCGATGAAGTAGTAGCTGTGGTCGTAGCCGTCGCGCCGGCGCACCGTCAGCGGAATGCCGGCAGCGGCGCAGGCGGCCTCGAACAGCTCGGGGCGAAGCTGCGTTGCCAGGAACTCATCGGCCATGCCCTGGTCGATGAGGATTGGCCGCCGCCACGCCGTGCCCGCCGCCAGCGCGCAGGCGTCGTGCGCCCGCCACGACGCTTCATCCCCGCCGAGGTAGCCGGCGAAGGCCTTGCGCCCCCACGGCACCTGCGTCGGCGCCACGATCGGTGCGAAGGCGGAGACCGAGCGCCAGCGCTCCGGCTGCGTCAGAGCGATGGTCAGCGCCCCGTGCCCGCCCATGGAGTGGCCGAAGATGCCCGCCTCGCGATATCGGCGGGGAAGTGGCGGCCGACCAGCTCCGGCAGCTCCTCGCTGACGTAGCTGAACATGCGGTAGTGCCGCGACCACGGCGCCGCCGTCGCATCGATGTAGAAGCCGGCGCCGGAGCCGAAGTCGTATGTCTCATCTTCGCCGGGCAGGCCGGTGCCGCGCGGGCTGGTATCGGGGCAGACGAGGATCAGCCCGTGCGCGGCGGCATGGCACTGCGCGCCGGCCTTCTCGGTGAAGTTGGCCCAGGTGCAGGTGAGGCCGGAGAGCCAGAACAGCACCGGCCGCGGCTGCCGGTCCTTCTCGCCGAACGGCAGGAAGATGGAGAACTCCATGTCCTTGCCGGTGGCGGCGGACGGATGCCGCCACACCTGCTGGCTGCCGCCGAAGCAGCGGTGGGAGCGCAGGAGCTGCATCGCCTTCCCTCGCCTTGCCGCCGCTCAGAACAGCACGACGCTGCGGATGGATTCGCCTGCGTGCATCAGCTTAAAGCCGTCGTTGATCTGCTCCAGCGGCAGGGTGTGGGTGATCAGGCTGTCGATGTCGATGCGGCCTTCCATGTACCAGTCGACAATCTTCGGCACGTCGCGCCGGCCGCGGGCGCCGCCGAAGGCGCTGCCGCGCCACACCCGGCCGGTGACCAGCTGGAACGGCCGCGTCGCGATCTCCTCGCCTGCCCCGGCGACGCCGATGATGATGCACTCGCCCCAGCCCTTGTGGCAGCACTCCAGCGCCTGACGCATCAGCGAGACGTTGCCGACGCACTCGAAGGCGTAGTCGGCGCCGCCGCGGGTGAGATCGACGAGGTAGGGGACGAGGTCGCCTTCGACCTCGCGCGGATTGACGAAGTGGGTCATGCCGAACTTCTCGGCCATCGCCCGGCGGCCGGGATTGATATCGACGCCGACGATCATCTCGGCGCCGACCATGCGCGCCCCCTGGATGACGTTGAGGCCGATGCCGCCGAGCCCGAAGACGACGACGCGCGATCCCGGCTCCACCTTGGCGGTGTAGATGACGGCGCCGATGCCGGTGGTCACGCCGCAGCCGATGTAGCAGATCTTGTCGAACGGCGCGTCCTTACGCACCTTCGCCACCGCGATCTCCGGCAGCACGGTGAAGTTGGCGAAGGTCGAGGTGCCCATGTAGTGCAGCACCGGCTCGCCGCCGACGGAGAAGCGGCTGGTGCCGTCCGGCATCACCCCGCGCCCCTGCGTCGGGCGGATCGCCTGGCACAGGTTGGTCTTCGGGTTGAGGCAGTACTCGCACTGCCGGCACTCAGGGGTGTAGAGCGGGATGACGTGATCGCCGGGACGCACCGAGGTCACGCCGGCGCCGACCTCGACGACGATGCCCGCCCCCTCGTGGCCGAGGATGCAGGGAAACAGCCCCTCCGGATCGCGGCCGGAAAGCGTGTAGTCGTCGGTGTGGCAGATCCCGGTCGCCTTGATCTCGATAAGCACCTCGCCGGCGCGCGGGCCCTCAAGCTGCACCGTCTCGATGGAAAGCGGCGCCCCCGCCTTCCACGCCACCGCCGCCCGCACGTCCATCGCCTGCCCTCGCTCGTTGCTTTCTGCGAAAAACGCCCGCTTGGCGCGGGCTGGCGGGCACCGTAGCACGCCCGCGCCGGCCGGCACCACGCCCCGATCGCGGTTGAGCCGCGCCGCCATTTGCGCGAAACTGGCTGCTCCGGAAGGGGGGAGCATGAGCGCCGGCAACATCGCGGCATGGACGCGGGAGAGGCTCAAGGAGCTGCTGCCGGGCTGGCTCGGCCGGCACGCTGCGCGCCTGCCCGGCACCATCGTCCTGATCGCGGCCCCGCTGATCCTCCTCGCCCTCGTCGGCCTTGGCCTGAACTGGACCTTCGGCATCGTCGAGGGGTACCGGAAGGGCGCCGACATCCTGCACGGCGGCGCTCCCGATCCGGCGACGCAGCAGGGCCAGGAGGAGATCCGCCGGCAGCTCGATGCGGCCCGCGCCGAGAATGCCGCAATGCAGGCGAAGATCGACGCCATCCTCAAGGCGGTCAGCCCGCCGGCGGGTGCGGCGCCGCTGTCGCCGGCCGAGCAAGCGGCGAAGGAAGGCGCGGTAGCCGGGCTGGTCGCCGATCCGCAGCCGGCAGCGCAGGGGGCGGCGCGCGATCTTGCCGCGGGCGACGTCGCCGCCGGCTTCGACGCATTGGAGCGCGAGGCGCGGGCGGCGGAAGTCTCGGCGGCGGAGAAGTGGCGGCGGCTGGGGGCGCTGGCGGCGGGCGTCGATACCGCCCGCGCCCGCGCCGCCTACGAGCAGGCGTTCCGCCTCGATCCCGCCGACTTCTGGACCTGCGTCGCGCTGGCACGCCTGCGACAGCAGGCCGGCGACCTGCGCGCGGCGGGCGATGCCGCAAGAGCTGCCGAGAAAGCGGCCCGAACGGATCGCGAGCGATACGTCGCCAACTTCTGGGTCGGCGACGTACTGGTGAAGGCAGGCGACCTTGCTGGTGCTCGCGTCCACTTGGAGGAGGGATTAACGATCGCCGAGCGCCTCGCGGCGCAGAACCCCGGCAGCGCCGAGGCGCAGCGCGATGTCTCGGTGAGCCTGGAGAAGCTGGGGGACGTGCTGGTGAAGGCGGGCGATCTCGCCGGCGCCCGGTCGCGCTTCGAGAAAAGCCTTGAACTGCGCGAGCGCCTCGCGGCGCAGAACCCCGGCAGCGCCGAGGCGCAGCGCGATGTCTCGGTGAGCCTGGAGGGGCTGGGCGACGTGCTGATGCAGGCGGGCGATCTCGCCGGCGCCAGGGCGCGCTTCGAGGAGGACTTGGCGATTGCCGAGCGCCTCGCGGCGCAGAACCCCGGCAGCGCCGAGGCGCAGCGCGATGTCTGGGTGAGCACGATAAAGCTGGGCGACGTGTTGGTGAAGGCGGGCGATCTCGCCGGCGCCCGAGCGCGCTTTGACCAACGCTTAGTGATCGCCGAGCGCCTCGCGGCGCAGAACCCTGGGAGCGCCGAGGCGCAGCGCGACGTCTGGTCCGTTCTGTGGCGGCTGGCGTCACTCCCCGACAGCCGGGTGACCTGGCAGCAGGTGGTAGCGAAGATGGAGGCCATGCAGGCGAAGGGCACGCTGGCGCCGCCCGACGTGCCGTTCCTCCAACAGGCGCGGGCCAACGCCGCCGCTGCGGCGCCGAGAAAAGCCAGCCGCTGAGCCTGCCGGCACCCTTGCAACAGCGCCAGCCCCCCGCGACGCCGCGCGGGTCTCGCTGCGCCTACACCAGCCCGCGGCTCAGCGCGATCAGGTAGCCGACCAGGCAGGACGTCGAGACGCCGATCAGCCCCGGCAGGATGAAGCTGTGGTTGATCACGTACTTGCCGATGCGGGTGGTGCCGGAGCGGTCGAACTGGATGGCGGCGAGGTCGCTGGGGTAGGTCGGCAGGATGTAGTAGCCGTAGGAGGCGGCCGCGAAGGCGACGACGTAGCCGGGGTGCACGCCGATCGACAGCGCGACAGGCACCAGCGCCGCGATCGCCGCCGCCTGCGAGTTGACGAACTTGGAGACGATCAGCAGCGTCAGCGCGTAGGTCCACGGATGCTCGCGGACGATTTCGCCGAGCGTATCGCGCAGCGAGGCGATGTGCGCCTCGAACATGGTATCGGCGGTCCAGGCGATGCCGAACACGGCGACGACGGCGATCATGCCGGCGCGGAACACCTCGCTCTTGCCGATCTTCGATGCGTCCATCCTCGTGATGATGACGATCAGCGCGCCGGCCAGCAGCATGAACATCTGGATGGTCAGCACCATGCTGATCGGCTTGCCGGCCACCTGCGGGCGCAGGCTGTCGACGGCGCCGAGCAGGGCGACGACGGCGATGGCGCCGATGAACAGGAACATCGCCGTCCACTGGTTGCGCGACAGCGTCTTATCCAGCAGCGAGGCGGTGCTGCCGTAGACATACTCGCGATTTTCCGGCTTGGCGATCAGCGCCTGGAACTCCGGATCCTTATCCAGATCCTTGCCCCGGTACATGCTGAAGATGCCGATGGCGAGCACGCCGCACAGCGTCGAGGGAATGGTGATCGACAACAGCTGGACGAAATCGACGGTGTGGCCGTCGATCGGCGCCTTGGCGAGGAACGCGACCAGCGAGACCACCGCGACCGACACCGGGCTGGCGATGATCCCCATCTGCGCCGCGATCGAGCTCGCCGCCATCGGCCGCTCCGGCCGGACGTTGTTCTTGATGGCGACGTCGTAGACAATCGGCAGCATGGTGTAGACCACGTGCCCGGTGCCGCACAGAATCGTCAGGAAGCAGGTGGTGAACGGCGCGAGGATCGAGATGATGCGCGGGTTGCGGCGCAGAACGCGCTCGGCGAGCTGCAGCAGCACGTCCAGCCCGCCCGACGCCTGCAGCGTCGCCGACGCGGCGACGACGGCGATGATCGTCAGCATCACATCGACCGGCGGCTTGCCCGGGTTGAGGTGAAACACGTAGACCATGATCACCATGCCGATGCCGCCGAGCAGGCCGAGGGCGACGCCGCCCTTGCGCGCTCCGTAGAACAGGCAGACGAGGACGATTGCCAGCTGAAAGAGGAAGTCCATTTGCTTCTTCCGTTCCGGATCTTATGCAGCGAGGGAGTGCTTCTTGGGCCGCAGACGACGTTGCATTTCGGGCAAGCTCGGCGTCGCTAATCCTTCTGCCTCTTGAGCCACTTTCGTCGATCGGGCCGGCTTCGCGCCGCCCCTTTCCGCGGCTGCGCCACAAAAAAAGCCCGCACGGATCGAGCGGGCTTTAGCCTATCACGTCGGCCGCGGGCGGCGCCATGCCGCCCATTGCGCGAGCCGGCGGGAATCTTCGGTCAGTCTGCCGGCCGGGATTGCCGGCTCGCCGTCAGCTCCGCTCCACGCTCTGTGCCGCCGCATCCAGCGCCGCGGCGATGGTCTCGGCCGCCGCCGCATCGATGGGCCCGCGCCGCAGCCGTAGCCGCATCGCGACCTTGAGGTTCTCCATGGCGCGCACCACCGGCGACGGCACCGCGGCGGCGCCGTCCGTCCCGGCAGGAGCGGCGCGGGCCAGCAGCTCGTCCACCGCGGCGCGGTTGGCGGCAAGGAACGCCTCGCCCTCGTCGGTGAGGCGGTAGCTCTTGCGGCCGGCTTCGGCGGCTTCGATGCGGGCATAGCCCATGTCGTCCAGCCAGGAGAGGGTCGGGTAGATGACGCCCGGGCTCGGCGAATAGCTGCCACCGAAGCGCTCTTCGATCGCTTTGATCAGCTCGTAGCCGTGGCGCGGCCGCTCGGCGATCATCGCCAGCAAAAGCAGGCGGAGGTCGCCATAGTCGAACAGCCGTCCGCCGCGGCGAGCGCCGTGGTGGCGGCGATGATGCCGACTGTGGTGGGGTAGGGGATCACCCGCGAGATCGTCGGGTGAGGCGAGATGGCGGCCTGGGCCGCATCGGTGCTTAATGTTCATGGGTTCCGATATAAATCACGATATATCGAAAATCAAGATATATCGTACGGCGCCGCCCTCAGCGTTGCGGCGCCAGGCGCTTTCTTTCTGCCGCTTGCGGAAGAGGGTCGGGGCAAAGTCACGTAGTCGTTTGCGGCGCCTGCGTTACTCTCCCGGGAAGATCGAGGACGATGTTGACGGTTTGCCCGGCGCGCCCCTAGAGTGCGTAACGATCGCGAAGGACGGAAGCCGGTGGAAGTCCGGCACGGTTGCGCCACTGTGATCGGCCGCCGCGCAGGCACGGCCCGCCGAAAGTCAGACCCGGCTTCGCAAACAACCTGATACACTCGAGCGGGACGCATAATCCCAGGGAGAGACCATATGGCTCACGCAGTCGCCAAGCCGGACTTCCACCCGGTCGCCATTCCTCTGCGGGAACTGTTCCCGTGGATCCTGTTCGCCGGCCTGATGTTCTTGCTGATGATCTATTTCGTCGGCGCGGAACAGGGCGCATTTTCCATCTTCTCGGGCATGTACGTGCATGAATTCGTGCACGACGGGCGGCACCTCCTCGGCTTCCCCTGTCACTGAGCCGGGGTCCGAAACATGGTTGGAGGACTGCTGCTGCGCGGCATGCTCGCCGGCGTTCTGGCGGGGCTGCTGGCGTTCGGCTTTGCCTGGGTGTTCGGCGAGCCGCAAGTGGACAAGGCCATCGCCTTCGAGGGGCTGTCGGCGCAGGCTGAGCACTCTCACAGCGCTGACGAGGCTCAGGCGGGGCATTCTCACGGTACGGCTGACGCCGAGGAAGAGCCCGAGCTCGTCAGTCGGCAGGTACAGAGTACCATCGGCCTGCTGACCGGCGTCATCGTCTATGGAGCAGGGCTGGGCGGACTGTTTGCCCTCGTCTTCGCGTTCGCTTACGGCCGGGTCGGCGACCTCGATCCGCGCTCGCTCGCGGCTCTGTTGGCGATCGCGGCTTTCCTGGCCGTCTATCTGGTCCCGTCGCTGAAGTACCCGGCCAATCCGCCAGCGGTCGGCCAGCCGGAGACGATCGGCTACCGGACCGGCCTCTACTTCTTCATGGTCGCCTACTCTATCGCCGCCCTGGCTTTCGTTCTCAGCATCGGCCGGCACCTTGCGAGCCGCCTCGGAAGCTGGAATGGCTGGCTGGCTGCGGCTGGCGTCTTCATCGTCATCATCGCCGTCGGACAGGCGCTGCTGCCTGACATCAACGAGGTACCCGCCGACTTCCCCGCCGTGGTGCTGTGGCGCTTCCGCGTCGCCTCCTTGGGGACCCAGGTGATCCTGTGGAGCATCATCGGCCTGCTCTTCGGCGTCCTCGCCGAACGCAGTCTTATCGGCCGGCGCGGAAGGGCAACCGCAACCCTGGCCCGTCAGTCATAACCCCGGCCCTTGTCGGGGGCCGGACAGTACTCGGGGGCGGGACGGGCAGGAGCGCGTTCCGCCCTTTCTGCGCCTGATACCCATCACACAGTTTCTCCGCCGCCCTCACCCTCCCCGCCGCTGCCGCGGCTATTGACAGGCCGACGCCGAGAACCACATCGGCAGGGACAGCCAAGAAGGAAGCTGCTAGCGGCGGCGCCGTCGTTGCGGGCCGCCGCAGCCAGCCTCGCTCGATCCGATGAGGAGGACATGAGCCGGATCGCCGTGTTTAACAGCCCGCTGCTGCTGGGTTTCGATCGTCTGGAGCGGATCATCGATCAGGTCGCCAAATCCTCGGATGGCTACCCGCCCTACAACATCGAGCAGACGAACGAGCAGACCCTGCGCATCACCCTGGCGGTGGCGGGCTTCCGCCTCGAGGATCTGAAGGTGTCGCTGGAAGGTAACCAGCTCGTCGTCCGCGGCCGGCGGCCGGAGGAGGACCGGGAGCGCGTCTTCCTGCACCGGGGGCTCGCCTTCCGTCAGTTCCAGCGCAGCTTCGTGCTCGCCGACGGCATCGAGGTTGCCGGTGCCACCCTCGACCACGGGCTGCTGGAGATCGAGCTGCGGCGGACCGAGCCTGAGCCGCAGGTCCGCACCATCGCCATCTCCAAGGGGGTGAAGAGCGCGGGTGCGAGCGCGATCCCCTCCGCAAAGGCTGTACGCGTCACCGCCGAGAGCTGAGCTTCCTGCCGCCAATTGCCCTGCCCTCTCTTGGCGCCGACGGCCGCCGCTATCCCCACAGCGCCGGATCGGGCGGATAGACCCAGCCTTCGGCGAAGCGCAGCGCGTGGCCGCGGTCGTGCGCCAGCCACAGCGGCCCATCCAGATCGACCACATCGGCGCTGCCGGCGAGCAGGGTCGCCGGCGCGATTCCCAGCGACGTCGCCACCATGCAGCCGACCATCACCCCCAGGCCGCGGGCACGTGCCGCCGCCGTAGCCTGCAGTGCCGCCGTCAGGCCACCCGCCTTGTCGAGCTTGACGTTGATCATGCCGTAGGCGTCCGGCAGCCGCGCGACATCCTCGGCGGTATGGCAGGCTTCGTCGGCGCACAGCATCACCTGCGAGACGAAGCCGCGCAGATCGTCGTCGGCGCCCACCGGCAGCGGCTGCTCGATCAACTCGACGTCGAGCGCCGCCAGCATTCCGTGGATCCGCTGCAGCAGCTCAAGGTCCCAGCCTTCGTTGGCATCGACGATCAGCCGGGCTCGCGGCACCGCCGCCCGCACTGCTGAGATGCGCTCGATCACGTCGGTGCCGTCGAGCTTGAGCTTCAGCAGCGGCCGCCCGCGCAAGGCCGACGCCGCCGCCGTCATCGCCTCCGGTGTATCCAGCGCGATGGTCTCGGCGGTGGGAGCAGGGCGGGGTGCCGGCAGCGCGGCAAGCTGCCAGACCCGCCGGCCGCTCGCCTTCGCCTCCAGATCCCACAGCGCACAGTCGAGCACATTGCGCGCCGCACCGGCTGGCAACCGCCGCTGCAGCGCGCCTCGGTCCATGCCGGCGCCGATGTCCTCGGCGAGCGCCGCCACGGCTTCCGCCACCGCCTCGGCGTTCTCGCCATAGCGGGGATAGGGAACGCATTCGCCGCGGCCGTGCACGCCGTCGTCCTCGATTTCGGCGAACACCACCTCGGCCGTCGTCTTGGTGCCGCGCGAGATGGTAAATGGCCGGGCCAGCGGCCATGATTCGCGCCGCACCGTGAGCGTACGCATCAGACCAGCTTGTCGATGATCGCCTCGACCCCGTGCACCAGCGGATCGACGCACGGCAGTCCCAGGCGCTGGTTGAGCTGGACGAGCAAACCGTCGCCCGCATCGCGCCCGAGACCGCCGGTGTTGATGCAGACGCCGATGCAGGTGGCTCGCGGATCGGTCAGCCGCGCCGCCTGCTCGTTGGCGGTGATGCAGGCGGCGATGTCCGGCAGCGGCCGGTTCGGCAGGCCGCGCATGTGGCTGCGGGTTGGCTCGTGGCACATCACCAGGGCCTCGGCCTGCGCGCCGTGCAGCAGGCCGAGGCTGACGCCGGCATAGGACGGGTGGAACAGCGAGCCCTGCCCCTCGATCACATCCCAGTGCTGCGGGTCCGCTGCCGGCGACAGCCACTCGGTGGCGCCGGCGATGAAGTCGGCGACCACAGCATCGACCGAGACACCCTCGCCGGCGATGAAGATGCCGGTCTGGCCGGTGGCACGGAAGTCGGCGTCGAGGCCGCGGGCGCGCATCGCACGGGTGAGCGCCAGCGAGGCGTACATCTTGCCGACCGAACAGTCGGTGCCGACGGTGAGCAGTCGCCTGCCGGACCGCGGCTCACCGGTGCCGACGCTGAACGTCCGCTTCGGGTGGCGGACGTCGTGCAGGGCGCGGCCGAGCCGGGCCGCTTCCTCCGCCACCGCCGGAATGTCGTCGAGCCGGTCGTGCAGGCCGCTCGCCACATCGAGGCCGGCGCGCAGGGCGCGCACCAGCATCTCCGTCCACGCCTCGGGGATGAAGCCTCCGGCATTGGCGACACCGACGATCATCGTCGCCGCCCCCGCGGCTGCTGCTTCCTCCGGGGTCATATCCGGCAGCGCGAGGTTGGCGCGGCAGCCGGGCAAACGGGTCTGGCCGAGGCACCACTCGGGCCGCCACTGGACGATTCCCGCCGCGGTCTTGGCTGCCAGCGGGTCGGCAGCGTTGCCGATAAACAACAGGTATGGAGATTTCAGCATGCCAGCGGCCTTTGCTCTTTCGCCCTGCGGCGGTCGGGCGTCGGCAGCGCGAATCGATTCGCTCAGCTAACCGGACAGCACTCGGCGGCGCCCGCGCACCGCCGGCATTCTCGCAGATTTTCGCCGTCGCTGCCCGCGTGCTGTCGGTGGCGAAGTCCGGACCGTTTTTAGACTGTTTCTAGACTTCCGTTGCACTTGCAAACGCATCGAATGTTCCACCTTTGTGCGGCTGCGTAACGGCAGCATTACTTAAAGTAGCCACCAGCATGGCATGGTATTCCCAAGAATTCCCCACCAGAATCATGTCATTTGTCACGGAATGGATTGACAGGCGTCGATCCAGCCATATTCTTCGCCCACTGATTACTCGCAGCACCTGCTGCAGGCGGGTTGCATATTGTGGAGGACGGAGCGGCCGCAGCAAGGCCTGCCGAGCATTTTGGAGGAAGGATGGGACGCTCTGTCGTCAAGCAGCTGGTGGGTGCCGCCATCGGCGCAATTTTGTGGGCAGCGGCGCTGCTGCTGCCCCTCACCCCCCATGCCCGGGCCCAGGCGATGCCGCCGGCCGGAGGCCAGGTGATCGCCGGAAGCGGAGTTGCGGCGATGGTCCGCGAGGCGGTGATGGCCGATGGCACGCTCGACCGGGAACTCGATTGCCTGGCGCGGAACGTCTACTTCGAGGCGCGCGGCGAGCCGATGGCCGGCAAGTATGCCGTCGCCGCGGTCACCCTGAACCGCGTGGTCAATCCGAACTTCCCCGGCAGCATCTGCCAGGTGGTGTATCAGGGTGCCGGCAGCGGTCGCTATGGCTGCCAGTTCTCCTGGGTATGCGATGCCTATTCCGACCGGCCGCGCGACGCCATGGCGTGGGAACTGGCCAAGCAGGTGGCCTACGCCGCGCTCGTTCTCGACCGCCCCGATCCCACCGACGGCGCGCTCTACTTCCACGCTTCCTGGGTGAGGCCCACTTGGTCGCGGACGATGGTCAAGGTCGGCCGCATCGGCGGTCACGTCTTCTATCGTCAGCGCGGCCCGGCAACCACCGAGATTGCGGAAGTGGCTGGCGCCGACTTCTGAGCCGATCCGCCGCCCCGGCGCCTCCACCATCTTGGCCGGGGCGCCGCGGGACACGGGGGCGGGCGCGGATATCCGGGGGGCCGCGCCCGCATTCTCGTTTTCAGTGAAAGCCTCTCACAACGCCGCCAGCGTCCGCTCCAGGATATCGCCGATCTCGTCGATATCGCTCTTCCCGGCGATCAGCGGCGGGGCGACGATGCCGGTATCGCCCGTCCACTTGATCAGCAGGCCATTGTCGTAGAGGCGCTGCAGGCAGCGGAAGCCCCGTTCCCCGGCGGCGCCTCCCGGCGCCAGATCGAAGGCGGCGAGCAGGCCGTAGCCGCGCACGTCGGTCACCACCGGCAGCTCCGCCAGCGCGAACATCCGGTCGAGAAAGGCCGGCGCCAGCGCCGCCGCCCGCTCGAACAGCCCCTCGTTCTCGTAGATCTCGAGGGCGGCCAGCGCCGCCGCCGTCGCCGCCGGATGCGCCGAGAAGGTGTAGCCGTGGAACAGCTCGATCGCGCCTTCCGGCGCCTGCCCGGCGATCGCCTGCCAGACGGCGTCGCTCACCGCCACCGCCCCCATCGGCTGCGCGCCGTTGGTAAGCGCCTTGGCCATTGTCATCATGTCCGGAACGACACCGAAGGTATCGGCGCCGAACGCCCGGCCGGTGCGGCCGAAACCGCAGATCACCTCGTCGAACACCAGCAGGATGCCGTAGCGGTCGCAGATCTCGCGCAGCCGCTGCAGGTAGCCCAGCGGCGGCACCAGCACGCCGGTCGATCCGGCGATCGGCTCGACGAAGCAGGCGGCGATGGAATGGCCGCCGTAGAGCTCGCAGAAGCGCTGCAGGTCGTCGGCAAGCTCGGCGCCCTGCTCCGGCTGGCCGCGGACGAAGCGGGGATGGCCCCCCAGCGTGTGCCGCATGTGCACGACCCCCGGCAGCACCGCGCCGAACGCCTCGCGGTTGCGCAAGATGCCGCTAAGCGAGGTGCCGCCGAGATTGACGCCGTGATAGGCGCGTTCGCGCGAGACGAAGCGGAGCCGCTGCCCCTCGCCGCGTGCAAAGTGGTAGGCGAGTGCGATCTTCAGCGCGGTATCGACGGCTTCCGAGCCGGAGTTGCAGAAGAACAGGTGGTCGAGGTCGCCCGGGGTCAGCCGCGCCAGCCGCGCCGACAGCTCGAACGAGGCGGGATGGCCGAACTGGAAGTGCGGCACGTACTCAAGCTCTTCGAGCTGCTGCGCCACCGCCCGGGTGATCTCGGCACGGCCGTGGCCGGCGGCGCAGCAGAACAGGCCCGAGGCACCGTCGAGGATGCGCCGGCCGTCGTGCGACCAGTAGTGCATGCCTTCCGCCCGCACCAGCAGCCGCGGCTGCGCGAAGAAGGCGCGGTTGGCGGTAAAAGGCATCCAGTGGTGGGCGAGCGCATTGGTGTGCATCGTTTTTCTCCGAGAGCGGCAGGACATAGGGGGAGCCCCTGTCCAGGCCGGCAGACGCGCCTGCGGCCGCGCGCGATTAAAGAACGAGAAGACCGGCAGTTGTATCGTTTGCCGGCACAGCCGCCGGGATCAAGTGGCGCGAGCACGCATGCCGGGTCTGCGCGCGTGGCGTTTGTCCCCGTAGGCCGATGCCGCCACAATAGCCTATAGATTGTGGGGTTGTCCTTCCTGGGGAGGGGATTGGAGCATCCGGCATGGCGCCGGACAAGAATTTCCGCCGATCGGGCTGGCGGGCGCTTGCTCACTCGGTTGTACCGCTGACCGCCCCGTTCGCCGGCAAGCGCGGCTTCACCACCGCCCGTCTTCAGGCAGAATGGCCGCTGATCGTCGGCCCCCAGCTCGCCGCCCGCAGCCAGCCGCAGCAGATCGGCCGGACGGCGCAGGGCGAAGGCGGCGGCACGCTGGTCGTCCGCATCGCCTCGGGGCCGCTGGCCGTCGAGCTGCAGCACCGCGAACCGCTGATCGTCGAGCGCATCAACACCTTCTTCGGCTGGCGCGCGGTCGGCCGGCTGCGCCTCGTCCACGGCCCGCTGCCGCCGCCCCCCGAACCGCCGCGGCCCCCGCCGCCGCCCGCCGATCCGGCGGTGGTCGAAGCCGCCGTCACCGGCATCGACGATCCGTCGCTGGCCGCCGCCCTGCGCGCGCTGGCCGCCCGCGTCCTGTCGCGCCGGGACGAGGAGGAGTAGGCGCGACCATCCCGCGTCGCTCCTAACGGCGCTGCGGGTGCTTGAACTGCACCATTGCTGCGACATTGGAAGGCGGGGCTGTCCCGGCGTGACGCGGCGGCGTGACCTGCCACCCGGTTATAGCTCCACCACCAGCCGGACGTCGCCGGTGCGGGCGAGCGTGGTGACGGCGACGGCGGGGCCGGAGCGCTGTAAGAGCATGTCGAGGCGGGCGGGACCGAGGGAAAGGCCGCGGAGGGTGACGCGGTCGAGGAAGTCGGGCAGGCGCGGCTTGTGGAAGCGGACGACGCCGCGGCCGGCGTCCAGCTCCAGCCCGAGGGCTGCCTGCAGCAGCGCGAACGGCGTCGCGCTCGCCCACGCCTGCGGCGCGCAGGCGACCGGGTAGGCGGTGGGACCCTGGCCGGCCTGCCGCTTGAAGCCACAGAACAGCTCGGGCAGCCGGCGCAGGTCCATGTAGGTGGCGGCGGCGAAGATGCCGTCGAGCAGCCGCACCACCGCCTCCTTGTGGCCGTAGCGGGCAAGGCCAAGGGCGATCACCGCGTTGTCGTGCGGCCATACCGAGCCGTCGTGGTAGGACATCGGGTTGTAGCGGGCCTCGCCGGTGGCGACGGTACGCACCCCCAGCCGGAGAACATCGACGGCGCCAGCAGCAGGTCCGCCACCTGCGCCGCCCGCTGCCGCGACGGCAGCCCCGACCACAGCAGGTGGCCGGCGTTCGACGTGCGGATGCGGCACGGCTCGCCGTCACCGTCGATGGCGAGCGCATAGGTGCCGAGCTCCTCGCACCAGAAGCGCGCCTCCACCTGTCGGCGCAGTTCCTCCGCCTGCTCGTCGAGGCGGGCGGCGAGCACCGGCTCGCCCTTGCGCCGCGCCAGCTTCGCCGCCAGCACCCGGGCGTGCCAGGCGTAGCCCTGCACCTCGGCGAGCGCGATCGGCGGGGCGGCGAGGCGGCCGTCGGCGTGGAAGATGGAGTCCTCCGAGTCCTTCCAGCCCTGGTTGGCGAGGCCGCCGTCGCGCCGCCGCCGGTAGGCGATCAGCCCGTCGGGGTGGCGGGCGGCATTGGCGTCGAGCCAGGCGAGCGCTGCCGTGATGTTCGGCCACAGCGCCTCGATGGTGGCGAAATCGAGGGTGCGCTGCCAGTAGAGGCCGGCGAGGACGACGAACAGCGGCGTCGCATCGATGGTGCCGTAGTACTTGCCGAACGGCACCTCGCCGAGGCGGGCCATCTCGCCGGCGCGGGTCTCATGCAGGATCTTGCCGGGCTCGGCATCGGCGGCGGCATCGTCGGCCTGCGCCTGGGTGCGGGCGAGGTAGCGCAGCACGCCGCGCGCCATCTCCGGGTCCACCCACAGCATCTGCACCGCGGTGAGGATGCCGTCGCGGCCGAAGGCGGTGCTGAACCAGGGGATGCCGGCGTAGGGGTAGGGACCGTACGCTGTTGCCGTGGTCAGCATGGCGAGGTCGGCGCCGGAGCGGCGCAGGACCTCGTTGAACACCGCGTTGGAGGTCTCGATGCGCGCCTGGGGAGGGGCAGCCGCCCGCTGCGGCCGGCGCGCCTGCCGCAGCGCGTGGAAGAACTGCCGGCGTGGCTGTTTGTCGCCCGGTTCGGGGTGGTTGCAGCGGATGGTGACGAAGATCGCCCGCCGCCCGCCCGGCGGCAGGCGCAGCCGCAGCGATGCCTGGCGCGGCGTGAGCTCGTCCGGGGGCGGATCGAAATGCAGCGTGGTGCTGCGGTCGAGGCCGTCGAGGCCGCGGTAGCTGAAGGTGACGGTATCGTCGCCGCTGGTCGCCACATCGAGGGCGCCGTGGCGGGCCCGGCGCTCGCCGCGCACCTGGAACAGATCGAAGAAGTCGGCATCGAAGTCGAGGGTGACGAGCAGCTCGTGCTCGATGCGATCGAAGTTATGGAAAGCGAGGCGCTCGTAGCACGCCGCCTGCCAGATAAACCTGGAGCGCAGGAGGTGGATGCTGTCCTTGCGCAGGCCGCGGCGGCCTTCCCCTTGCGAATCGGCGTTGGTCAGATCGACGCTGAGCAGGGCGTTGTCGTCCTGCACCGACGAGCCGAGCAGCAGCGGCCGGCGGCCGTTCAGGGTCAGTTGGTAGCGCGAGAGGAAGCGGGTGTCCTGATGGAACAGACCCTCCGGCGTCCGCTCGCCGGCAAAGATGTCGCCGTAGTGGTCGAACATCGCGAAGGTGTCGTCGCACTTGAGGGTGCGCGGCCGCCGCTCCAGCAGCGACGAGGTGGCCGGGATGTAGAACTGCACCTCACCGCTGTCATCCGCTGCCTGGGGTGGTGAGTTTGCGTCGTCGGGCATGATGGTCCGTTCCTCCCGGCCAGCCTAGCGCAGCTTCGGCGCGCCGCCCAAGGGTGCCGCCGGCCGATGGCGAGAAAACGACCATCGCTGCCGCCCGGCCGGCTTTGTTGTACCGGGTTGCGCTGCTGCCGCCGAAAGCTGTAAATCCGCCTCGGCGTTGCCCCGTTACGGTCGGGGCGTTGGCAGCACCGCGGATGGGAGAGAGACCGCTGGGAATGCGAAAGGCTGCGGGTGGGCTGCTGCTGGTGCTGGTCCTGGCGCTCGCTGCCTGCCATCCGGCCTTCAAGCCGGAGACGGAACGGCTGATGGCGCCCGAAGGCACGCTGGCGTTTCCCTTCAAAAACGCGTTCGTGGCAACAGTAGTGGGCACCGCCGCGGCCGACCGGGTCGTGCTGCCCAAGGACATCCCCATCCAGCAGCGGACGCTGCCGGTCGTGGAGGATCGCGTCGTTCCCCGTGTCCTCTGGTACGAGAACCGCTTCCGCTACTCGATTGCCGCGCAGAGCGGCAAGGCGCCGCTGGTGTTCATCGTCGCCGGCACCAATGCCGGCTACAGCACCCGCCTCTCCACTTACCTGCAGCAGCTGTTCTTCACTGCCGGCTTTCATGCGGTGTCGCTCTCCTCGCCGACATTCCCCAACTTCATGGTCACCGGATCGACCACCAGCGTGCCGGGATGGACCGCCCAGGATGCGGCTGACCTGTATCAGATCATGCAGCGGGTACTTGCCGACGTCCGGCCGCGGGTCGAGATCAGCGACGTCTCGCTCACCGGATACAGCCTCGGAGCGTGGCATTCGGCCTTCGTCGCCGCTCTTGATCAGAAGCAGCAGGCCATCGGTTTCCGCAAGGTGCTGCTGATCAATCCGCCAGTCAGCCTCTACCGCTCGTCGCGGGTGCTGGACGAGATGCTGGTGAAGAACCTGCCGGGCGGCATCGACAATCTCGATGCTTTTGTCCGCAACGTCGTCGAGCGCCTGGCGGAACTATACCGGCAGAACCAGGGGGTCACCTTCAGCCACGATATGCTGCTCGACGCCTATGATGCGCTGCGCCCCACCGAAGAGCAGCTGGCGGCGGTGATCGGTGCCGTCTTCCGGCTGGCGTCCGCCAATATCGCATTCACCGCCGACGTGATGAGCCAGTCGGGTTACCTGGTGCCGGTGGGTCGCGAGCTGCGCATCTCGACTTCGCTCACCCCCTTCTTCGATGCCGGCATGCGCCGCGGCTTCATCCAGTACTTCGAGGAGCTGCTCTACCCCTATTACCAGCGGCGTTATCCGACGCTGACCCGACAGCAGATCATCGCTGCGGCAAGCCTGGAGTCGATCGAGCCGTTCCTTGCTCAGGCGCCAAACGTCGGCCTCGTCACCAGCAAGGACGACATCATCCTCGCGCCCGGCGACATCGCCTTCATGCAGCGCACCTTCGGCGAACGGGCAACGTTCTTCGACAACGGCGGTCACTGCGGCAACATGATGGACGCTCACGTGGCCGCCGCCTACCTGCGGTTCATGATGCAATGACCGGAACCGGAAGCCTCCGCCGGCTGGCGGCCGCCGTGCTGATGCTGGGCCTGCTCGCCGGGTGCTCCAGCACATATGAAGGGCCGCTCGTGGCGTCGGCGGACGGCACCGACGAGGCGGCGAAGCCGTCCTTCATCGCCGTCGACGATCCGTGGGAGGGGATGAATCGCAATCTCTACGCGTTCAACGCCCTGGCGGACCGCTGGGTGCTGCTGCCGGTGGTCGATGCCTATACCGAGGTGGTGCCCTGGCCGCTGCGCGACCGGGTCTCCGACTTCTTCGCCAACATTAATAGCTTGATTACGTTCGCCAACCAGGTCCTGCAGCTGAAGTTCGAGCCGGCGTTTGAGACGGCGATGCGCTTCGGCGTCAATTCGACGCTGGGGATGTTCGGTCTCGTCGATGTCGCAACGCCGATGGGGCTCCCGCGCTACCAGGAGGATTTCGGCCAGACGCTCGGCTTCTGGGGGGTCCGCGGCGGCCCCTACCTGGTGCTGCCGATCCTGGGGCCGTCGAACGTGCGCGATACCGGCGGCCTCGTCGCCGATACCACCGCCTTTGCCGTTGTCGATCTGTTCGGGGCGTCGTCGATCCAGACCCGCTACCCGCCGATCATGGCGGCGGACATCGTCAATGCCCGCTATATCCAGCCCTTCCGCTATTTCGAGAGCGGCTCGCCGTTCGAGTACGACCTGGTGCGCTTCGTCTATACCAAGAAGCGGCAGGTGGAGAGCGGCAGCGCTCGGCCGCTGACCTGGACTCCCGACGAGGATAGCGATCCGTGAGTTGAGCCGTGGCGGCGGCTGCCGCCGCCCTCCTGCCTTCACTTGCCCCACGCGCGAGCAAGACCCCGGGTTGACCGGATGGTATTGACGTCAAACGGGCGGAACGGCATTGACACCGTCCGCACTCCCGGTAAAGACTGAGAGTTTACGGAGCTGAACTGCCGCCAACTGTCGGACGATCACGCTGTCGGCTGGCGAATAACTTCATCCCTCTGAAGATGATAAACGTGCTCAATACTGTGCAACCCGAAGATCCCGCTGCCGCCGCCTCGACTTGGCTTGCTCTGCTTTTGCCTTTGCGGCGGTATCTGACGATTGTTCATCTTGTCCGCGGCCGGGTCCGGCTGCGCCTGTCGATGGCCGGGGTGCGCGCCGCCCCGCCCGGCGTCTTCGATCGCCTGCAAAAGGAAGTGGCGCAGGTACCGGCGATCCGGTCGTTCCGGGTCAACCCGGCGGCGCTGTCGGTGACCATCGAGTTCGATCCCGACAGCATTCCGGCGGATTGGTGGCCGTCGCTGCTGCGGGCGGACGACGATGAGGCAGGCCGCCTGCTGGCGGAGATCAGCCCTGATGCCGCCGCCGGCAGCCCGGGCAAGGTGGGCGTGGCTGGTAAAGGGTCCCCCGGCGCGACCTGATTCTGTCCGATGTTCGGGGCTGGCAGCCAACATCAGTTGGCGGAACGATTCCTTGTTCAGATCCGTCGGCGCAAACGGGCTCTGGAAGGGCGGGAGGAAGGACATAACGATGTCGGAACCACCGGAAGAGAGAGGGCTCGTTCATGTCGCGGGATGATTTCGATCCGCACCATGTGGCCGAGCGGCTGAATACGCTGGCGGCCATGCTGCTCGAGGCCGGGCAGTCGACGCCGCTTGGCACGCTGGCCGGTCCATTATCGCGCCTGACCAGCGGCCTGAAGCCGACGGCGAGCCTCGGGGTGGGCATCGCGGTCGGCAGCGCCGCCGTCCTCGCCATCTCCGCCATCGTGAAGGCGCGAGCCGGCCGGCATGCAGACACCGCCGCGGCGGCTCCGGCTGCGGCGGGCGCTGCTGCCGCGGCTGGCGCACCGGCCGCTGCCGCCGGCACCGCCGACGCGGGTCGCGCCGCCAAGCCGTCGCCGCGGAAAGCAGCACCTGCGCCCGATGCGGCAGCGGCTCCGCCGCCCGCTGCTGCGCCGTCCTCGGCGGAGCCGCGGACGAAGCGGGCACCGCGCCGGAAAACCACCAGAAAACCGGCGGGCACCGCCCGCTGAGGGACTTGCAGTACTGGAGGGCATGAGATGTCGAAGAAATACCTGATCACAGCGCCGCCGGCCTATCCGGCCGATCAACTCTGGCGTTTCGGCGCTTTTGGCGCCGTGTTTGGCGCCAGCCTTGCTGCCGGCACCGCCCTCGCGGCGCATCGCCAGGGCGCCCTGACCCGCGAGCAGGTGCTGGCGATCACCCTGCAGGGCAGCGTCAAGGCCGGTCTGGCCAGCATGGCGGGAGCGGCCCTGGCAACAGCCGTGGGCGGACCCGCCGCCCTGCGGCTTGCCCTGATGGCCGCCGGCGGCGCTTTCCGCTTGCCACCTACGTCCTGACCCCGCGCGGGGCGGCGGAACCGCCGGCGCTGACGGCGGCGGAGAATGCCCCGGCGGCCGAAGCGCCCCAGCGGCATCAGCGGCACCGGCAAGCAAGCCCGCGGGCGGTAACGACCAGGTAGTGAAGAACAGATCATGACGAGCCAACAAGAAAAGAAGTACGTGCAGGCAGCCGCCAGGGCGGCGGCTGCCGCCCCGGGCCCCGGTCCGGCCGGCCCGCAGGCGCCGGCGTGGTGGCCGGGTTACGGCTACGGTGTCGGTCCGGCCCCGGTGCCGGTGCCGCCCGCCGCCGCTGCCCAGGATGCTGCAGCTGTCGCGCCCGGAGCAGCGGCGGTGCCACCGCCGCCAGCGTGGGCCTACGCGCCGCCGCCTTACTGGGGGCATGGGCTGCACCACCACCACGGCCACGGATGGGGCTATCCCGGTGCCGTGCCGCCGCCGTGGGCCATGCCCGCTGCCGCCAGCGCGCCTGCGCCGGTAGCCGCCGCCGGGACGGCGGCGGTCGAGCCTCATCACCATCACGGGCTTGCCGGGGCGGCCCTCAATCTCAATGACAACGCCTTCGTCAAGGGGCTGCTGATCGGGGCAGGAGCGACGTTTCTGCTGACCAACGACACAGTGCAAAAGAACATCATTGCCGCCATGGTCAAGCTGTGGTCGACGATGCAGGGCGGTGTCGAGGAAATGAAGGAGCGTTTCCGCGACGCCGAGGCCGAACTGCAGGCGGCGGACGAGGGGGAAGCCTGAGCTTGAACGCGGTGCGGGTGGTCCATGAGACCGGCAGACGAATCCGCCTGAGATTGGGGGGACTGGCCCACGAAATTGCCAGCCTTGCGGCTCAGGTCGATGCGCTGCCGGGGGTGAAGTCTGCCCGCCTCAACGCCGTCTGCCGCTCGCTCGTCGTCCGGCACGACGGCCGGCCGGATACCCGCGCCGCGATCCTTGCCACCACCCGTCACGCGCCGCCGACCGATCTGGCGCCGCCCGGCGGCGGCGACGGCGGTCCCGATCTGGGGCAGGTGCTGCTGTCGACCAGCGTGCTCGCCGCCTCTTTCGTCCTGCCGACCCCGGTACGGGCGGTGGTCACCGGCGCCAATGTCACCGGCGTCGTCGTGCGCGGGGTGCGCGCGCTGCTGAACAAGGGGCTGTGCGTCGAGGTCCTCGATGCGCTGGCAATGCTGCTGCCGCTGCTCCGCCGCGAGTACCGCACCGCCAACTTCACCCGGGTCATGCTCGACCTCGGCGGCTATATGGAAGCAAGCACGGTCCGCCGATCGGACCGGCTGCTGCGCGAACTGCTGCGGGCTGAGCCCGAGCAGGTGTGGGTAGAGGCCGACGACGGCGAGGTCATCGCCATCCCTTACGCCGAGGTGGCGCAAGGCAGCCGCGTCGTCGTCGGTACCGGCAGCCAGATTCCGGTCGACGGCGTCGTCTATACCGGCGAGGCCTACGTCAACCAGGCGACGGTCACCGGCGAGAGCCTGCCGGTGCCGAAGGAAACGGGCGACGAAGTGCTCTCCGGCTCGATGGTGGAGGACGGACGCCTGGTGGTGCTGGCGGAGCGCGTCGGCACCGCCACCACCACCGCTCGCATCTCCCGCTACATCCAGGAGGCGCTTAGCAATCCCATCGGCATCCAGAGCGAATCCAGCCGCATCGCCGACAAGCGGGTGTTGATCACTCTCCTCTCCGGGGTGGGCGTCTTCGCGCTGACCCGCGATTGGCGGCGGCTGGAGTCGGTGTTCCTGGTGGACTACACCTGCGCCGTCAAATTCGGCACGCCGATTGCGATCAAGGCGGCGATGTTCCGCGCCGCCAAGGACGGCTGCCTCGTCAAGCGGGGCCTCGCGCTGGAGACGGTCGCGGCGATCGATACGGTGGTGTTCGATAAGACCGGGACGCTGACCCACAACACCCTCGAGGTCACCGATATCCACTGCCTGTCTGACGAGATCGACGAGGAACAACTGTTGGCGATGATCGCCTCGGTGGCCGAGCATACCAGCCACCCGATCGCCAGCGCCGTCGTCAGCCTCGCCAGCCGCCGCCGCCTTGCCCACATGAGCCACGAAGAGGTGGACTTCATCGTCGGCCACGGCGTCGCCAGCACCGTCAACGGCAAGACCATCCGCCTCGGCAGCCGCCATTACCTGGAGGAGCACGAGGGCGTCTCGTTCAGCGAGATGGAGCCGATGATCCGGGAACTGATGGCAGAGGGCCGCTCGCTCCTGTTAGTCAGTGTCGACGGCCGGCCGATCGGTATCATCGGCCTGCGCGACCGGGTGCGCGCCGAGGCGCTCAAGGTGCTGCGGCGGCTGCGCCACCTGGGGATCGACAACATGGTGATGATCACCGGCGATCATCGCGAGAAGGCGGCGCAACTGGGGGCCTCGCTGGGGCTCGATCGGGTATTTTCCGACCAGAAACCGGAGGACAAGGCACGCATCATTGAAGAGCTGAGGGCAGAGGGGAGGACCGTCGCCTACGTCGGCGACGGCGTCAACGACGGGCCGGCTATGATGGCCGCGCATATCGGCATTGCCATGCCGCGCGCGGCGGATATTGCTCGCGCCACCGCCGATATCGTATTGCTTGAGGACCGCCTCGAGGGGTTGGCGACGCTACGGAGTATCGCAGGGGAGACAATGCGATTGATACGCACTAACTTTCGTGCTGCAGTCGCCATCAATTCGGGTATTCTAGGCGGCGCTGCGCTGGGTTGGCTGTCGCCAGCGGTTACGACAACCCTGCACAACGGCACTACCATCGGCATCCTGCTGCGCGCGCTGGCATCAGCAGGTACTGAGAGCAAGAACTGATGATCCAATTATTCCATCGAGTTCCAGGTCGCCTCCGCTTCAAAGCCGAGAGGATGCGGACCGATCCCGCCCTCGTCGAACAGCTTCCCGGCATGATCACCGCTGCCGGGGGAGATGCGGTGGTCCGATTGGAGGTGAACCCCCGCGCCGGCAGCCTGACCGTCTGGTACGATTGCCGTCGAGTCACCGCCGACGAGCTGCTGCGCGCT
>JAXMDR010000019.1:0-45804 GCA_046348725.1 Rhodospirillales bacterium | reverse complement strand
TGCTCACCGACCTGCAGTTGCCTGACATAACCGGCACAGCGGTGATCGAGCAGGCGCGAAACGCCCGCCCGGATCTGCCGGTGGTCATCATGTCCGGCGAACTAGGCGCCGGGGCGGGGCTCGATCCTGCCGTCGGCCGGCTGGCGGTTCTGCCGAAGCCCTTTACCCTCGTTGAGCTCATCGCGCAGGTTCAGCGCCTGCTTGACGGCTGACCGCCGAGGCCGGCGTCGGCCGGCGCTATATCCGCAGGCCGGACGGGGCGGTCACCAGGGTGCGGACCAGTTCCGCCTGCCGGTCGGTGCCGGTCTTGGCGAAGATCTGCTTCAGGTGCTTGCGGACCGTCTCGTAGGTAAGGCCGAGATGCTGCGCCGACTGGTCCAGCCGCATGCCCTTGGCGAGCAGCACCGCCACCCGTGCCTCCGCCCGGCTGAGGTTATACATGCGCACCAGCTGCCGCGGATCGATATCGACCGGCCGCTCCGGATCGCCGATGAACAGCACCGCTCCCGGATCGCGGTCGGCGCGCCGCTGCGTGCGGTCCTTGATCGGCATGACCAGCAGCGTCAGCGGCCGCCGGCCGTTTTCCCGCGGCACCGAGAAGGTGTGAGTTTCGCCGGTGGGATCGGGCTTCATGTCGCCGCTGGAGCCGGCAAGGAAGTCGCGGAAGCGGAAGCGACCAGCCGGAAGCTTCAGGCCGAGGCCGCCGCTGCCGAGGTAGAGCGCCTCTTCGCTGTCGATGATCTCGCGTGCCGTCCGGTTGGCGTTGAGCACGACGCCGGAGCAGCCGAGCAGGGCGATGCCGATCGGCATGACGTCGAGGGTATCGAGCAGGATGCGCTCCACGTCCTGAACCCGGCGCATCGTTCCGCCCGCCCGCAGGCCCTGGCGCAGCGACGGCAGCAGCCGGAACAGCAGCTCGCTGTCGTCTTCCCAGAACGCCCCCTTGTCGCGGGCGCGGGCAAAGGACAGCAGCGTCACCTGCGACCCCTGCGTCTCCAGGACGCCGAGCAGGTGATGATAGAGGTTCTGCGGCCGCAGCCAGTAGCGGTAGAAGTCGGTCTCCACCAGCGCGCTGGAATCGATCAGCTGCCGGCTGGTCAGCACCGTGCCGGGGTGGCGGAAGTGCTCGGGGCGCTGCAGCCAGGCGTTCTGCCGACAATAGAATTCGCGATACGCGGTGACGAACATCGCATCGATGCTGACCGAGTGGTCGAGCTGGCCGCGGCCCTGCTCGAAATCGTGCGAGACCACCGCGGCGGCATCGGCGTGCAGCGCGTCGCGCAGTTTGCCGAGCACCTCCGGCCACAGCTTCGGATCCATGCTGGCTTCATAGAAGCCGGAAACGACGGTGGTCAGGACGGTGCCGATGCCGGCGAGAAAATCATGGATGCTGGCGGGATAGCCGGGCGCGCCGCCGACGATCGGCGAGCGGACCGGCCCGTCGCGAAACGGAACGCGCATATCGAGGCGGTCGTTGCCGGGCCGTGTGCCCAGCGGTTCGGCGCGTCGCCGGTCGTAGCCCGACCTTCGGTCATCTCCCTGTCTTACATCCTGGAGGCTACGACGTTCGTGCCCGGAGCGTCGATCGACAAACTGCCCATTGGTCATGTCCACCTTGGTATTCTCCCTGCAAGCGAGCCCTCATATAGGTGCTCTTTCCCCACCGGTCTTCCACCGCTGTTCACATTGGCGTGATCGTTTGTCCGTACCATACGGTGCGGGCGTTCTCGCGGACCTGGGAGTCGAGTGGGGAGTTTCATCGAATGTCCGCACGGTTCCTCCGCCGATTCCGGCCTCATTCGAGCTACCCTAACAGGCCAACTAACGACCCGCTAGGGTAATTGGGCATCCTATGCATTATAATGTGTTATAAAAATGGCTTTGACCGCAGAACAAAAAGCGTACATTCTGTGGTCATTGCCATGGCGTGAGGTCCGTGGAATAAGGAGAGTTATCCGATGATGGTCGGCAGGCTGCAAGTGGTAGACAAGGACGCAGGCGATAAGACCCGGGCAATCGATGCCGCCGTCAGCCAAATCGAGCGGGCGTTCGGCCGCGGCTCGATCATGCGTCTGGGGCAAAGGGAGACGGTCGAAACCGAAGTCGTCTCGACCGGCTCTATCGGCCTCGACATCGGTCTCGGGATCGGCGGCCTGCCGCGCGGTCGCGTCGTCGAGATCTACGGGCCGGAAAGCTCCGGCAAGACCACGCTGGCGCTGCACGCCATTGCCGAAGCCCAGAAGAAGGGCGGCGTCTGCGCCTTCATCGATGCCGAGCACGCGCTCGACCCGGTCTACGCCCGCAAGCTCGGCGTCTGCATCGACGATCTGCTGATCTCGCAGCCGGACGCCGGCGAGCAGGCGCTGGAGATCGCCGACACCCTCGTCCGTTCCGGCGCCATCGACGTGCTGGTGGTCGACTCGGTCGCGGCGCTGGTGCCGCGCGCCGAGCTGGAAGGCGAGATGGGCGACAGCCACGTCGGCCTGCAGGCGCGGCTGATGAGCCAGGCGCTGCGCAAGCTCACCGGCTCGGTCTCCCGGTCGCGAACGATGATCATCTTCATCAATCAGATTCGCATGAAGATCGGGGTGATGTTCGGCAACCCGGAGACCACTACGGGCGGCAACGCGCTAAAGTTCTACGCCTCGATTCGCCTGGAGATCCGGCGGATCGGCGCCATCAAGGACCGGGACGAGGTGGTCGGCAACCAGACCCGGGTGAAGGTGGTGAAGAACAAGCTGGCACCGCCGTTCAAGATGGTCGAGTTCGACATCATGTACGGCGAGGGCATCTCCAAGACCGGCGAGCTGCTCGACCTCGGTATCAAGGCGGGGATCGTCGAGAAATCCGGCTCGTGGTTCTCCTTCGGCTCCGAGCGGATCGGCCAGGGACGGGAGAACGCCAAGCAGTATCTCAAGGACCGGCCGGAGCGGGCGGCGGAGATCGAGGCGAAGATCCGCCAGAATGCCGGGCTGGTATCGGAAGCGCTGCTCTCCGGCGGCGATACCGCCGAGGACATGGCCGGCGCGACCGAATAGACCCGCGGCCGGGGCGGCCTGGCCGCCCCCCCCCCGCCCGACTCGCGCGCCGGCGCCAGGCCGGTGCGCCATTCGGCCGACGACCGGCGGTCTGCGCCCCGCTGCCGTGCCGTCCCGCGTCGGTCCCCCGGCCGCTACAGCGCGCGCGAGTTGCTGCCCAGCTGGAGGCAACGACAAGCGCTCCCTCAAGTCCTGCAGAAAGCTCGCCGGATGCTTCCCCGACCACCTCCAGCACCTCCGCGCCTCCCCCCGGTAATTGGATTGGGAGCCCTGGGCCGGCAGCTGAGCGGGCAGGGGGGCGGCCCTCCGGCTTGGCCCGCCGATCAGGTAGGGGCGGGGCGGCGTTGATGCCGCTGCACGTGCAGCCAGGCAATGCTGCGCGTCGCCCGGCCAAACCACCCGTCGGCATTCAGCCCGCACGCCTTCAGCATCATTGCCGCCGCCCGTTCCACGTGGCCGCGCCGGTAGCAGCGGGCAACGAGGCCGGTATAGGCAACGTTGGCGCGCACCCGGTCGTAAGGTTCGCTTTCCGGACGGTTGGCGCAGTGGTAGGCGAACGACAGCTCGTCGTCGTCGACCTCGAGGAAGCGGCCCGAGGCCACCCGGAGGCAGCGCAGCCGGCTCAGCCGCTCGCTTTCCAGGTAGCGCTGCAGATAGCTGTAGAAAAGTTTGTAGTGGCGGAACTCGTCGCCGGCGATGCGGTGGCAGATCGCCTTGATCACCGGCTCCTCGGTCTTGTCGCGCACCGCCGAATAGAACGAACTGGTGCCGGATTCGACGACGCACCGGGCGATCAGCTCGCCGCTGCGCGACCCCCTTACCGACGCCGTCGCGGTCAGCGGGAGACGGTAGCCGGCGACGAAGCGGCGCAAGGCATCCTCGAAATCAAAGTTTGGATCAGCCATCCGCGCCCACCGGCCGAGCGCCTCGCCGTGCTGTGCTTCCTCTTCGGCCCAGGTGATAGCGGCTTCGCTGAATGTCGCATCGTCAGCGAAGACGCCGCGCAGATAGGCCGCGTAGTCGGCGGCGTTGCGCTCGACCAGCGAGGCCGTCTTCGCCACGGCCACCAGATCCGGATCAACCTTGGAAGCATCGAACCGATGCCAGGGGATGTCGTCGAGCGTCCAATTACCCATGCCGGTCCTCGCGGTCATTGCCTGTTGCGGTCTCTTGCGCCGACCGGTGACCGGTCTTGGCCGTCGCGCGATTGTCATTTAACGTCGAATTGGACACTCGCCAATCCTCCTTGCAGCCGGAGGGTGCGGGTTTTAGCAGCCGGATTGTTGACCCGACGCTATCCGTACGCCATTTCGCTGATAGCAGCCGGTGCCGGATGGTTGTTTTGCGAACGGCTGATGCGATTAATAATGAGGAGCAATATCTTGCCGCAGTCTTGCTGTTCCGAGCCCAGGCCGGAGCGCACCGCTGCTCCCTGCCACGCCGGAGGCCGCACCTGACATGCTTGCCGAACTTGCTGTTGCAACCAAGCCGATGCCGATGCCGGCGCAGCCGTTTCCCTACCGCGTCGTCGAGCTGGCCGATCCGGCCGCGCAGATTCGCATCGTCCGTCTGGCAGCGACCGCCAACCCTCTGCGATTCGCTGCCGGACAGTATGCCATGCTGACCTTCGGCGAGCACCGGGCACGGCCCTTCTCGATGGCGGGGCAGCCGGGCGATGCGGTTCTCGAGTTTCACATGCGCCACGGGCTGGGCGAGCACGCGGTGACGCGGCTCCGGCCCGGCGATGGCGTAGGCGTGGAGGGGCCGTTCGGCCATGCCTTCCTCGCCGATCAGCACAAAGGGCCGATCCTCGGCGTTGCCGGCGGGACCGGCATGGCGCCGCTGCTGTCCATCGTGGCAACGGCGCTTGCAAGGGACCCCGGCCGGGCCGCCGTCCTTTATGTGGGTGCGCGCAACGAGCCTGATCTTTACCTCGCGGACCGGCTGACGCGGCTGGCGCAACGGCATCCGCGCTTCCGCTGGATACCGGTTCTGTCCGAATCGATCGCGGCCGGGCGGAGGACCGGAATGGTGACCGATGCGCTGGCCGAGGATCTCGCGGCCGGCAACGTCCTTTCGCTGTCCGGCAGCAAGGCCTACCTTGCCGGACCGCGGCCGATGGTGGCGAGCGCGGCGGCGCTCCTGCGCGCGTACGGCCTCGCCGATGAAGACATGCACGGCGACGGGCTTATTCGCGAGCGGTAGGACGAGGCAGGAGAGCGCGTGCAGCCCGGCTGTCAGTCGGGCTCACTGGAGTCCTGCCCGGCAGCGGCAAGAATCTCGCAGAGGGAGGCGACGGTGCGGCCCATCGGTTTGCGCTTTTCGGCGCCGAGGTCGCTGCTGCCGCGGGTGACCCGGTTGATCGCCTCCAGCAGTTCCAGGTCGGTGGCGCCGGTGCGGATGATCTCGGCGATGGCATGATCGTCGAGGCGGCTGCGCCCGACCAGCGCCTGGACCCTTTCCCGCGTCAGTCTCGACACCATCACCTCCACGCCCCAATTGGGTAAGCCTGGACAATCTCCGTAGCGGCCGCCGGAGTTGTGGCGGAGGATCCGATCGCACCCGGTGCCGCCAGCCCGGCAGCGCCCGCTTTTATAGCAGCGGCGGAATTGCCGGCCAACCGAATGCCGAGCGGGCGACGGCCGCGGCCGGAGCCCAGCAGGCGCAGGTCCTGCGCCCATGCGGCGGTCTGTCGGCTTTGTGCTGTCAATGGTCAATTTCGAATGGGGGGCATGCGGAATCGGGTAGTTCACCGCCTTCGGCCAATGCTAAAAGCTTGCTTGGAGGCCACTACCATGAACGCTCCCTGTCTTCCGCTGCTCGTGTGGCAAATGGTCGTCGGCAAGTACGTTCTCGCAGTGCTCGCATCGATGCTCGTCTGGTATGGGGTCGTTCTCGACCCGCGGCCGGATCTTGCGGTTCCGGCACGGCGGGTGCGTCTTCCCTATGCGTGGTGGTGGTAGCGCATCGCTTCCATCCGGTGCCTCGCACGACGGCGGCCGCCGCGACGGCGGCATGATCGGCGCTACGTGGAAGCCGGTCCCTCTGCCTATACGTGACTCACGGGGCCTAGTCGTTGACCACCTCGTTTGAGGGCTGGCAGCGCGTCCGGGTGCACGCACTGCTGGTCGGCAAGCGGATCGACCTGCGCGCCCTCTACCGCAGCGACAGCCCGACGGCCACGCCGCTCGCGATCCCTGCCGGCGAACGCGGCATGGCGGTGCTGTTCCGCTACGGCGTTGCGGTCATGTTCAACCTGCAGGTGGTGGAAGAAGCGGCATTCCTGCACAGCCTGCAAAGCGTCGTCGGCGACCCTCTGGACGACGCCGAGCGCGAGGAGGTGCAGCTCGCGGTCGATCCCCGCGGCGAGGAGCGGGTCGATGGTTCGGGCGTCATCCACCTGCGGGAGGTAACGAGGGAAAGGCTGCTGATCGTTGCCGACGTTCTCGCCAAGAGCGTGAGCCTTGCCTGGGACGAGAACCGGGTGGCCCGGGTCTTCGATCGTATCGAACCGGTTGCGGAGGCACTTCGGCAGGACCGCGGCGGCCGTGCCATCGCGCGGCAGCTCCTCGATCACATCAGTGACGTTTTGATCACCCAGCACCGCATGGTCGGCCGCGTCGAGGTCACCGAGAAGCCGGAATTGCTCTGGGACCGGCCGCAACTGGAGCGGCTCTACCTGCGTCTGCAGGAGGAATACGAGCTGCCCGAGCGGGACCGCGCCCTTACCCGCAAGCTCGACCTGATCGCGCAGACCGCCTCGACCGCCCTCGGCCTGCTGCAGGCGCGGCGCAGCCACCGGGTCGAGTGGTACATCGTGCTGCTGATCGTTGTTGAAATCTTCCTTACCCTCTACGAGATGTTCGTCGCTCACGTGCGGTGGCCGGCGGGGTAGCGTGACCTTTGCAGCGCCCGACAGCGCTGTCTTGAGAAGAGGCAGCGCTGATGGCGGCCGCGAAATCGCCGCGAACCGTGCATATTCCAATCGGCTGCACGCAACCCAATCTGTCATCTGGCTTCACGGGCAAGCTTGTCGCAACAGATGTGATCGGGGTTGCTTGTGTGGGAGAGGTCGTCGTGGTGTGCCGGCAGATAAGCTGACGCCGCGCTTGGTTCCGGGGGATGATCGGAGGGTTGATGAAGGGCAAGGCAGTTATTCGGTCGGTTGCAATCGGTGCGCTGCTGGCACTGGCAGCGGCGGTACCGGTGGGAACGGCGCTGGCCGGCCCGACGCTGGACGCGGTCAAGGCCCGCGGCGAGGTGATCTGCGGGGTCCACAACGCGCTCTACGGCTTCGGCGCCCCGGACGACAAGGGCGTCTGGCGCGGGATCGATGTCGATGTTTGCCGGGCGGTTGCCGCGGCGGTGTTCGGTGACGACAAGAAGGTCAAGTACGTTCCGCTCAGCGCGCAGGCACGACTGACGGCGCTGCAGTCGGGTGAGATCGACCTGCTGTCGCGCAACACCACCTGGACGCTGACCCGCGATACCGCCAACGGCCTGAACTTCGCCGGCATCAACTACTTCGACGGCCAGGGGTTCATGGTGGCGAAGAAGTTGGGGGTGAGCAGCGCCAAGGAGCTGTCGGGCGCCACCGTCTGCGTGCAGACCGGCACCACCACCGAGCTCAACCTCGCCGACTACTTCCGCGCCAACAAGATGGAGCTGAAGCCCGTCACCATCGAGAAATATGAGGAGGTGACCGGAGCGTTCCTCGCCGGGCGTTGTGATGCAATCACCTCCGATGCTTCTCAGCTTGCCGCCATCCGCGCCAACGATGCGCCCAATCCTGCCGACTTCGTTATCCTGCCGGAATTGATCTCGAAGGAGCCATTGGGGCCCGCGGTGCGCCAGGGCGACGATCAGTGGTTCGATATCGTCAAGTGGGCGCTGTTCGCGATGATCGAGGCGGAGGAGAAGGGCCTCACCAGCGCCAACGTGGAGGCGGCGCTGAAAAGCCCCGATCCCAATGTCCAGCGCGTGCTGGGGGTGACCGGCGACCTCGGCAAGGGCATGGGCCTCGACAACAAGTGGGCCTACAACATCATCCGCACCGTCGGCAACTACGGCGAGTCGTTCGAGCGCAACGTCGGCATGGGCTCGAAGCTGCAACTGGCACGCGGCTTGAACGCGCAATGGACCAACGGCGGCCTGATGTACTCACCGCCCATCCGCTGACGTAAGGGGGGACCGCCCCGATGCCCACCTTGCGACGCAGCCGGACCGGTCGACGGTAATGGATCCGGCCTCGCCGCCGCACCGGGCAATACCCCAAGCCCACGTCGCCTGGTGGAACGATCGCCGCATCCGCGGCATCCTCTACCAAGTGCTGGTGGTGGTCGGGGTGCTGGCACTGGTCGCCTACCTCATCGACAACACCCTCACCAACCTCGCACGCCGCAACATTGCCACCGGCTTCGGCTTTCTCGGCCGCGAGGCCGGCTTTGCCGTCAGCGAGAGCGTCATTCCCTACAGCCCGGCCGATACCTACTTCACCGTCCTTATCGTCGGCCTGCTCAATACCCTGAAGGTCTCGATCATCGGCATCGTGCTGGCGTCCCTCATCGGCACGCTGTTCGGCATCGCCCGGCTGTCGCGCAACTGGCTGGTGGCGCGCTTCGCCACGATCTATGTCGAGACCCTGCGCAACATCCCGGTGCTGCTGCAGCTGTTCTTCTGGTACTCGCTGATCACCGAGGCGCTGCCCGGACCCCGGCAAGCGTTCAATCCGCTGCCGGGGGTGTTCCTGTCGGCGCGCGGGCTGAAGTTTCCGGAACCGGTGTGGCAGACGGTCCACCTGTGGATGGGCCTCGCCTTTCTCGCCGGCATCGCTGGCGCCTGGGCGCTGGGGCGCTGGGCGCAACTGCGGCGGGAGCGCACCGGCCAGCTGTTTCCGACGCTGCAGGCGGGGGCGGCGCTGATCATCGGGCTGCCGGTGATCGTCTGGCTGCTCGGTGGCGCCCCCACCGAGCTGAGCGTGCCGGAGCTGCGCGGCTTCAACTTCACCGGCGGTCTCACGGTGACGCCGGAGTTCACCGCGCTGCTGATCGGCCTCGTCCTCTACACCGGGACCTTCATCGCCGAGATCGTCCGCGGCGGCATCCTTGCCGTCGCCCACGGCCAGACCGAGGCCGGACTGGCGCTGGGGCTATCGCGCGGCCAGGTGCTGCGGCTGATCGTGCTGCCGCAGGCGCTGCGGGTGATCATCCCGCCGCTGACCAGCCAGTATCTGAACCTGACCAAGAACTCGTCGCTGGCCGTCGCCATCGGCTTTCCCGATCTGGTCAGCACCGCCAATACCGCCATCAACCAGACCGGCCAGGCGGTCGAAGGCATCGCCGTGATCATGGCGGTCTACCTCACCGTCAGCCTGTCGATCGCCGGCTTCATGAACTGGTACAACCGGCGCATCGCGCTCAAAGGGGCACGCGGATGAGCCGCCGCCCTGAAATGCCGGGGGAGACGCCGGAGGAGATCTTCTCCCGCGAAGAGGAACCGATCGAGCCGCACCAGCTGCCGCCGGCAGCGCCGCCCGGCCGCCGGCTGCCGGTGCTGGAGTGGGTGAAGACGAACCTCTTCTCCAGCGTGCCGAACACGCTGCTGACGCTGTTCTGCCTGTGGGTGCTGTGGGAGACGATCCCACCGCTGATCGGCTGGGCGCTGATGGGCGCTGTCTGGCACACTTCTGATCCGCAGGTGTGCCGCACGGCCGAGGGTGCCTGCTGGGCGATCATCGGCGAGAAGCACCGCTTCATCCTGTTCGGCCTCTATCCGTGGAACGAGCAGTGGCGGCCGCTGCTGGCGATGGCGCTGTTCATCGCCGCCGCGGCCGTCTCCTGCTATCCCGGCGCGTGGAAGCGATGGCCGTGGCTGGCGGCGCTGTGGGCGTTCGTTCTGCCGGCCTGTGCGGTGCTGATGTGGGGCGGGATCCTCGGCCTCACCTTCGTCGACAACACCCAGTGGGGCGGCCTGCCGCTCACCCTCATCCTCTCGGTCGTCGGCCTGATCTGCTCGTTCCCGCTTGCCGTCGTGCTGGCGCTGGGGCGCCGCTCCGAGCTGCCGGCGATCCGCGCGGTGTGCGTCGGCTTCATCGAGTTCGTCCGCGGCGTTCCTCTCGTCAGCGTGCTGTTCATGGCCTCGGTGATGTTTCCGCTGTTCCTGCCGGAAGGGGTCACCGTCGACAAGCTGCTGCGGGCGCAGGTGGGCATCATCCTCTTTACCGCCGCCTATCTCGCGGAGGCGGTGCGCGGCGGGCTGCAGGCGGTGCCGCGCGGCCAGTACGAGGCGGCCGATGCCCTCGGCCTCGGCTACTGGAGAAAGATGGGCCTGATCGTCCTGCCGCAGGCGCTGAAGATCTCCATCCCGCCGCTGGTCAACCAGTTCATCAGCATGTTCAAGGACACCTCGCTGGTCATCATCATCGGCCTGTTCGACCTGCTGACCACGGCGAAGACGGCGCTGTCCGACCCGGCGTGGCGGCCGTTCTTCGTCGAGACCTACACCTTCGTCGCGCTGATCTACTTCGGCTTCTGCTTCTTCATGTCGCGCTACAGCCAGTTCCTGGAGCGGCGCATGGAGACCGGCCACCGCCGCACCTGAGGGAGACGCACCGCCTTGGCTACGCCTGCGCCATCGAGCCCGCCGTCCGAGGTCGCCATCGGCCTGGAGAAGGTCAACAAGTGGTATGGCAGCTTTCACGTGCTGCGCGATGTCTCGCTGACCATCCGCCGCGGCCAGCGCTTCGTCGTCTGCGGGCCGTCCGGCTCGGGCAAGTCGACGATGATCCGCTGCGTCAACGCCCTGGAGGAGCATCAGGACGGCCGCATCGTCGTGGATGGCATCGAGCTGACCCGCGACGTGCGCACCGTCGAGCGCATCCGCCGCGAGGTCGGCATGGTCTTCCAGCAGTTCAATCTCTTTCCCCACTTGAGCGTGCTCGACAACCTGATCCTGTCGCCGACCTGGGTGAAGCGGGTGCCGAAGAAGCAGGCGATCGCCACCGCCATGGAGTATCTGGAGCGGGTGCACATCCCCGAGCAGGCGCACAAGTACCCGGGCCAGCTCTCCGGCGGCCAGCAGCAGCGGGTCGCGATCGCGCGGGCGCTGTGCATGAAGCCGCAGATCATGCTGTTCGACGAGCCGACCAGCGCGCTTGATCCGGAGATGATCAAGGAGGTGCTGGACGTGATGGTCGAGCTGGCGCAGGCGGGGATGACGATGATCTGCGTCACCCACGAGATGGGCTTCGCCAAGACCGTCGCCGATACCGTCGTCTTCATGGACCGCGGCCAGGTGGTGGAGATGGCGCCGCCGCAGACCTTCTTCACCGCGCCCAGTTCTGACCGCACCCGGAAGTTCTTGAGTCAGATCCTCAAGCACTGATCGGGGTGGGCACCTCACTTTCTCGCCAGCTTCGTCCCGCGCCCTGCAACCTTTGCCGCCGCGCACCGTTGGTTCTGGCGATGGACGGCTCGCAGACGCAGGCGGTCCACAACGGACAACCGGAATAAGGACGAGGTCATGGACAAGGATCGTATCGAAGGCGCGATGGACAAGGCCAAGGGCACGGTAAAGAAGGCCGTGGGCGACGTCACCGGTGACGAGAAGCTGCAGGCGGAAGGCGAGATGGACAAGGCCAAGGGTTCCGCCAAGAGCACCGTCGGCGGCGTCAAGGACGCCGTCCGCGAGAAGACCGGATCGTAAAGCCGCCGGCAGCCACGGCTGCCATCGCGAACTCTCAGCCCTCGCCCCCTCGGGAGAGGGTGCGAGCAAGAAGCGAGCGGGTGAGGGCATTATCGCATCCTGATGCGCACCCTCACCGTTCTGCCGCTGTCGCAGCAGCCCCTCCCGCTCCTTTTCGCGCCCCACCAGCGGGGCGAGGGTTTGTCAGGCGCGATCCTCCTCGCGGCGGAGGGTCGAAGCGAGCAAGAGCGGTTGCCTGGATTTAATCCATGCCCAATGCTCGCGACGACGACGCCGGAGGATTCCCATGCTGTCTGACGCCGCGATGACCAGCCTTATCGCCACGCTCTTTTCGATGATGAACCCCATCGGCAATGTTGGCATCTTCGCCGGCATGACGGCGGGCCGCTCGCCGGGGGAGGCGAGGCGGATCGCCTGGACGTGCGCTGCGGCGGTCGCGATCACCCTGCTCATCGTCGCCTGGACTGGCTCCTGGCTGCTGGAGTTCTTCGGCATCACCATCGCCTCGCTGCGCACGGCGGGCGGTGTCATCGTCTTCCTGATCGGGCTGCACATGCTGTTCAACCGCGCGGAGCACAAGCACTCGGATGCCGAACTGGACGATTCGCGCGGGCGGGAGTCGATCGCGGTGGTGCCGCTCGCCATTCCGATCGTCGCCGGACCCGGCACCATGGCGGCGCTGCTCGTCGCCGCTCAGCAGCATCCGGCAGTGCTGAGCCGGATGGAGATCTCGCTGGTCGTGCTCGGCCTGTCGGCGCTCGTCGGCCTGCTCTTCCATTTCGCAGGTCCGCTGTCACGGCGGCTGGGCGAAGCGGGGATGGGCGTCGTCACTCGCGTAATGGGGATGGTGCTGTGCGCCATCGCCATGGGCATGCTGGCCGAAGGGATAAAGGGGCTGCTGCCGGCGCTGGCGGGGGGGTGACCGCCTCGGCGTCGATCAGTGCCCTGGTGTCAACCGCACCTCCCGCAGGCGGTGCTCAAGCTGCTGGATCTCGGCCAGATTCTTCGTCAGCACGGCGCGTCCTTCCTCCGCATGCTCTCGCAGCAGAGCCTGCAGGCTGGCGCGGCCTTCCATCGCATAGAGGGTGATCAGCTTGCGATGCAGCGCCGCCTGCTCGTCGAGGTACGTCAGGTCGAATTGCGGATCGGGTTGCGCCAGGTGGCTCAGCCGATTTTCGCCGTGCGGGTCTTCCTCGGCGGCGAGCACCAGGCCTTGCGCTTTCGCCACGTCGCTCAGCTCGCGCGACAGCGCGGCGTAGGACTCCGCCATCTCCCGCGACAGTGCGACGACCTGCGGATCCGTGCCCTTCACGGTTCCCAGCCTGCTGATCTCGATCTCGGCCGGCAGCAGGGCGGAAGCTTCATGAACGAAATCCGCATCCTGCTCGGCGCCGGGAAGATTCGCCGTCGAATTGCCTTGTTCGCTTCCGGCAGCGGGGTGCCCGGCCGCTTCCGTCGCCGTACCCAGCGCCGTTGCCGCGAGGCCGACGGACAACGCCAGCGCCACGCGCATCACTTGCCGCATTGGCTTGCCCTCGCCCTCATGCGTGTACAACGCCGGCGCGGGCCGGGCGTTCCGTTCCGGGGGCCTGACTGATCGCCGCCAAGCGTCCGGCCGGCCGCGGTGGCCGGTCAGAAGCGGATGACGATCTTGCCGAAGTGACGGCCGCTCGCCAGGTGGTCGAGGGCGGCGTGCAGGTTTTCGAAGGTGAATTCGCTGTCGACCGGGGCTTCAGCCCGCCCCGCCGATCACCTGTGCCATCGCCCGGAAATCGTCGCGGTTGCCGACGGTGATCCCCTGCAGGCGGACGTGGCGGGTGACGATCGGCGTCGAGGCGGGCATCCATCGATCCACCGGCCAGCACGCCGATGAGGCTGATGGTGCCGCCGGTGCGCACGGCGCGCAACGACTGCGGCAGGGTGGCCTGGCCGCCCACCCGACGACATGATCGAGGCCGCCGCCGGCAAGTTCCCGTGCCCGCTTGCCCCAGTCCGCCGTCGTCCGATAGTTGATCACCGCGTCGGCCCCAAGCGCGCGGGCGCGCTCCAGCTTCTCGTCGGACGAGGAGGTGACGACGACGAAGGCGCCGGCCAGCCTGGCGAACAGCAGCGCGAACAGCGAGACGCCGCCGGTTCCTTGCACCAGCACCCGCGCCCCCGGTCGCAGCCGCCCTTCCGTGATCAGCGCCCGCCAGGCCGTGACGCCCGCCGTCGGTAACGTCGCCGCCTCGGCGTCGCTCAGGTGCTCGGGCACCAAAGCCACGCCCGCGGCGGGCAGCACCATGTAGTCCACCATGGTACCATCGAGCTCACAGCCGAGGCTGTGCGCGAGCTTTGCGTCGTCCGGCTCGCCGTCCTGCCAGCTCTGAAAGAACAGCGGGCAGACGCGGCTGCCGACGGCGGGCCTGCTCACGCCCGCTCCCAGCCGATCCACCACGCCGACGCCGTCGCTGCACATGATCAGCGGCAATGCCTTCATCCGCGAGCCGTAGCCCTTCGCCGGCACCAGCAGATCCCGGTAGTTGAGCGCGGCCGCCCGCATTGCGAGGCGCACCTCGCCGGGCCCCGGCTCCGGCCCGGCCGTTCCGCCAGCCGTAGATCCTCCCGGCTCCAGCCGCCCTCGACCTGAAATGCCCGCATCACTCCTCCCTTATCGGCGGACGAGGTAGCCGATGATGCCGCCGGTCGCGGCAGACAGGATCGACATCGCCCATTTCTTCTCCTCGGCCGAGGCGGCATCGAGGCGGAGGGTAGTGTAACAAATCCAGACGATCAGTGATTCAGAACGCGGTACACGTCATTTGATCGCGACGGACGAGGATGAAAGAAACCGGGAGGGTGGACGGAGGCGAAGGTGGTCGGCCGTAAGGGTGGCCGAGCGCCGGTGGGAGGCTATGGCGCCGAAGAGGGAAGTGGAGAGTGCTAAGATGGCGGCGGACACGTAGTGGAGGCGCGGCTCACAATAGGCAGGCTTGCCACAGTCTGCCATTCGCTCCCTGCCTGTCTGAATCTAAAGCTTATGCCACCCTCTCCAGTAATATTTTCGATGGGGAATCGCGGAATTACTATCATCCCAAGGCCAGGGTCATTAATAGTTATCGAAGTCTTACCCTGGATTGAAATTTCATCCCTAAATAGGAACTGAAACTCAATTTCAAAATCTCCGGGTTCATCAACCTCCATGCTTACACATAGCGCCAACACTAAGCTTGCCGGAAAGTTACTTATGCCAATATCCCGAGCGAATACGCCTATCAATATCAATTTTCCGTTATCTTCTCTGCGAATATCTTCGCATACGATGCCGTATCTCAGCGAGAGCGGCATTTATACAACCCTGTCCAGGACTTTCGAGTTTGACGTATTCGGCTGGACAGTTCTAACTGTGGAAGGTTTACTAGGTATAACATCTGTAGTGATGAAATAATTGCCATCCTCTCTAGGTTTCGACAGATAGAAGTTTGGTGTCCAACCCATAGCCCACGCCAATTCTGCCACGCTGCGGACGGTCATGTTATCTCTACCGGTCAATTGCCGACTGATCACCGATCTGTTGACGCCAAGTTTTTCAGCAATTGCTTGCTGTTTTAGATTTCGCTTTGTCTGCTCTTGCACAAAGGCATTGCGTAACTCAGAACGTACATGGGCGATAAATCGCACCACCACCCTGCTTCTTTCACCAATGTCATATAGATACGAGGGCATCGAACACTCCTTTGGCTATTTTCGGTTCGTCTAAATTAAGTCCGTCTCTAAACTTAATTACTTTTTTCTTCGCATAATCATAGGCCCTATCAGAGCCACGCAATTTAAAGCCATCTGCATAACCGCCAAGTACAGCAATAAACGTACGTGGCGCGCACATCCATCCAAAAATTCGTATATCGACCGTCTTCATCTCCCATACTTCATCAGCCGTTGGCATCAGATCTTTAAACATTCTATTATATTTTATATTTTTTCCCGCTATCCATCTATGTAGAATTTGGTCAAGTTGCTCAGACGGGGTATCTGCTGCACCTAGACGACCAGGCTTTAGGTTTGGGACTTCGTTTAAAAGCCATTCCATGAACTCTTTCCCAGCGTACATCCATCGACGTTTTATTTCGTGTCGTCCAAGGGGGACATCAATGTCTGTTAACGGTCCATTGTCGCCGCTTAACGTAATGAGTGTTGCCATTTAAGTCAACGTGTGATACGGAATGCGTTGATTCGCTTCGAAAAACGAGGTTGCCGCACGCCACATGAGCCTGCTCCGGGCACCGCCTGCACGCAACTCCGGAATTTAAAGCGAATATGCTTGACAATTAGCACTGAGCCCTTGAACAGCCGGACGCGGTGCTCGGCGGCGATTTCCTCGCGCTCGATCGAGACGCTGAACCGGTGGTGCGGCGGCGGACTGCTGAGGTCAATCGTGCTCACAGGCCGACGATTTCGGTCTGCAGCTTCTCCGTTACCGGCTCGACCAGGCCCAGCTTGAGACCACGCTGCCTGCCTTCGCGCGCGGCAAGGTAGAGCTGCAGCGCCTTTCGCAGGATCTCGCTCTTGTTGGTCTCGGCTTCCTCCGCCGCCTTGTCGATGGCGCGGTTGAGGTCGTCAGACAGCACGACATTGAAGCGCACGCTCATGCCTTCCTCCATGCGCAGAACATGTGGATTATATGCGTCGAATTGGCGTATCCCACAATGGATGCGGGAAGTGCGGCCAACCATTCGGCGCACCGCCTGCCGGGCGAGGTTCAGGCGTCGAGGTTGGCGACCTTCAGGGCGTTGGTCTCGATGAAGTCGCGCCGGGTCTCGACGGTATCGCCCATCAGCGTCGAGAACACTTCCTCGGCGTCGTCGGCATGGCTCACCCTGACCTGCAGCAGCGTGCGGGCATTGGGATCGAGCGTCGTCTGCCACAGCTGGTCGGGGTTCATCTCACCCAGCCCCTTGTACCGCTGCATGGCAACGCCCTTGCGGCCGAGCATCGAGACGGCATCGACCAGCGCCACCGGCCCTGAGACCGGGTGCTCCTTGTCCTTGACGCGCAGCAGCCCTGGCTCGCGGTACAGCTGCTGCAACGGCGCAGCGCGGGCGTTGAGGCGGCGCGCCTCGCTGGAATCGATGATGGCGGCATCGATGACATGCCGCTCGCCGACGCCGCGCAGGGTCCGGGTGAAGGCGAGGCCGCGGCCGCCCTCCCCCAGCGGTGCGCCGTGCCAGCCGCGGTTGGCCGGCTTCTCCAGGGCATCCATCCGCTTGGCGATGATCTCGGCCGTCGCTGCCGCCTTCTGCGGATCGGCGAGCACCTGCGGGTCGAGCGCGCCTGCCAGCGCCGCCTGCTCGAGGACGCACAGCGGCAGGTGCTGGGCGAGGCGCTCCAGCAGCATCTTGACGATACGGGCTTCCTCAGCGAGGTCGCGCAGGTCGGAGCCGGCCCGTTCCTCGCCGGCGAAGCTGCGGAACACCGCGCCCTCGTCGATGGCGGCGGAAAACAGGTATTCCTGCAGCGCCGGCTCGTCCTTGAGATAGACCTCGGAGCCGCCCCGCTTGGCGCGATAGAGCGGCGGCTGGGCGATGTAGAGAAAGCCCCGGTCGATCAGGTCCGGCATCTGGCGGAAGAAGAACGTCAGCAGCAGCGTGCGGATATGGCTGCCGTCGACGTCGGCGTCAGTCATGATGATGATCTTGTGGTAGCGGCACTTGTCGGCGTCGAAATCCTCGCGGCCGATGCCGGTACCGAGCGCGGTGATCAGCGTGCCGATCTCGGCGGAGCCCAGCACCCGATCCGGCCGAGCCCGCTCGACGTTGAGGATCTTGCCGCGCAGCGGCAGGATCGCCTGGTTGGCGCGGTTGCGCGCCTGCTTGGCCGAGCCGCCAGCGGAATCGCCCTCCACCAGGAACAGCTCGCTCTTCGCCGGATCGCGCTCCTGGCAATCGGCGAGCTTGCCGGGCAGCGAGCTGATCTCCAGCGCCCCCTTGCGCCGCGTCAGCTCGCGCGCCTTGCGCGCCGCCTCGCGCGCCGCCGCGGCCTCGACGATCTTGGCGATCACCTTGCGGGCATCGCCGGGGTTCTCTTCCAGCCAGCGGTCGAGATGCTCGCCGACCAGTCCCTCGACCACCGGCCGCACCTCGGAGGAAACCAGCTTCTCCTTGGTCTGCGACGAGAACTTGGGGTCCGGTACCTTCACCGACAGAACGCAGGTCAGACCCTCGCGGGCATCATCGCCGGCGATCGCCACCTTCTCCTTCTTGGCCACCGCATTCGCCGCGTAGGCCTGGACGGTGCGGGTCAGGGCGCCGCGGAAGCCGGCCAGATGGGTGCCGCCGTCCTTCTGCGGGATGTTGTTGGTGAAGCACAGCATCGTCTCGTGATAGCTGTCGTTCCACTGCAGCGCCGCCTCGATGATGATGCCGTCGCGCTCGCCGCGCAGGGTGATCGGCTTCGGCGTCAGCAGCACCTTCGATCGGTCGAGATAGGCGACGAAGGCGGCGAGCCCGCCCTCGTAATGCAGCTCGACGACGCGCGGGGTCACCGACCGGGCATCGGTCAGCCGCATGCGGACGCCGGAATTGAGGAAAGCGAGCTCGCGCAGCCGGTGCTCCAGCGTCGCCGAGTCGAACTCGGTCTTGGTGAAGATCGCGGGCGACGGCAGGAAGGTGAGCTGGGTGCCGGTGGCGGGCTTGCCGTCGCCGTCCATGGGCGCATCGCCGACGACGGCGATCGGCGCCTCGGCGTCGCCCTGGCGGAAGCGGATGAAGTGCTCCTTGCCGGACCGCCAGATGCGCAGGTCGAGCCGGTCGGAAAGCGCGTTGACCACCGAGATGCCGACGCCGTGCAGGCCGCCGGAGACCTTGTAGGAGTTCTGGTCGAATTTGCCGCCGGCGTGCAGCCGGGTCATGATCACCTCGGCGGCGGAGACGCCTTCCTCCTGGTGGATGTCCACGGGGATGCCGCGGCCGTTGTCGGTTACCGTCACCGAGCCGTCGGCGTTGAGCTGCACCTCGACCGTATCGCAATAGCCGGCGAGCGCCTCGTCGATGGCGTTGTCCACCGCCTCGTAGACCATGTGGTGCAGGCCGGAGCCGTCGTCGGTGTCGCCAATGTACATGCCAGGCCGCTTGCGGACGGCATCGAGGCCGCGCAGCACCTTGATCGAGGTGGCGTCATACGTCTCCGCGGCGTCGCTGTTGGCTTCGCTCATCGGCCGGTTTCCATGGAATGCTCGCCTATCGACAGTTTTTTGCAACGCTTGCTGGCCCCGTCGTCCGGCGGCGGCAGCGGCGCTTCGCCGAGGGGAACGATCTGCGCCGCACCCTGCAGCGGCCGGAACGGCGCGCCCTCACAGCCGGCGTACCACGCCTGCGCTTCCATTGCGGCAACGGCATCGAACACCGCCCGCCGGTGCCGTTCGTCCAGATGCGCAATCACCTCGTCCAGCAGCAGCAGCGGGCTCGTGCCGCGCTCGCGGCGCTGCAGACGGGCGCCGGCGAGCACCAGGGCGATCAGCAGCATCTTCTGCTCGCCGGTCGAGCACAGCTCGGCCGGGCGGCCGCTGGCGCGGTGCAGGACCCGCAGGTCCGAACGGTGCGGGCCGACGCCGGCGCCGCCGCTCCGCGCATCCGCCGCGCGGGCCTTCTCCAGTTCGGCGCGGAGCCGGTCCTCGGCGGCCAGCGCCGGCACCTCGTCGAGCCAGTCTTCGACCGCACCGCGGATGGCGACGCTCGCGCCGGGAAACATCCCGGCTTGCGCCTCAGCAATGGCGGAGAGCTGGGCTGCCGCCTGCTTGCGCGCGGCGGCGACGGCGATGGCGTGCTCCGCCATGGTCGCCTCCAGCGCGCCCAGCCATACCGCATCCGGCCGGTCCTGCCGCAACAGTGCCGAGCGCTGCTGCAGGGCGCGCTCATAGGCGCCGACGCGCCGGGCGTGTCCCGGATCGGTGCCCCACACCAGCCGGTCGAGGAAGCGCCGCCTGGCCGACGGCGACTCGCTGAACAGCCGGTCCATCTCCGGCGTCAGCCAGATCAGCGCGGCTGCCTCGGCGAGGCGCCCACGGTCGCGCACCGTCTCGCCGTCGATGCTGATGCGCCGCCGCTCGCCGGTCTCCGCCGCATCGCCGGCATAGGTGGTGGCGACGTCGGTGGGGCCGGCGGCACCATGCAGCCGTGCGTCCACCGACCATGTCGCGGCGGTGCCGGCAGGGTCGCTGTGCAGGATGTCGGCGAGGCGGGCGCGCCGCAGGCCGCGGCCCGGCGCCAGCAGCGACAACGCTTCCAGCACGCTGGTCTTGCCGGTGCCGTTGGCGCCAAGCAGCACCACCGCTGGCGCCGCAAGGTCGAGGCGGAGCGCGCGGTGGCAGCGAAAATTGCGCAGCGTCAACCGCGAAACGGCGAGCAAGGCAGAAGCCGGTGGCGCATCACACCCCACCCGGAAAACCGTATCCAGTATCCGAGACTCCGAACAGTCCGTCGATGTGCCCCTACACGCGCATCGGCATCAGCACATAGATGGCGCTGCGGTCGCCGAGTTCGTGCAGGATGGTCGGCGATGCGGCATCGGCCATCGACAACCGCGCGTTGTCACCGCCGATCTGCTCGGCGATATCCAAGAGATAGCGCGAATTGAAGCCGATCTCCATGGCGTCGCCGGCGTAGCGGACCTCGAGCTCCTCGCTGGCGCTGCCGTGCTCGGGGCTGTGCGCCGACAGCTCGAGGGTGCCGTTGGCAACCTTCAGCTTGACCGCGCGCGAACGGTCGTTGGAGATCGCCGAGACACGGTCGACCGCGTCCTTGAAGTCGCGGCAGATGACGTCGAGCTGCTTGTCGTTGTGCTCCGGGATCACCCGCTCGTAGTCGGGGAAGGTGCCATCGATCAGCTTCGAGGTGATCAGCGCCGGCCCGACGCTGAATCGGATCTGGGTTTCCGAAACCGCCAGCTCGAGATCGTCGGCCGCCTCGTCGATGACCTTGCGGACCTCGGCCACCGTCTTGCGCGGAATGATCACCCCCGGCATCCCGGCGGCGCCCGCCGGCACCGGCATCTCCACGCGCGCCAGGCGGTGGCCGTCGGTGGCGACGGCGCGCAGCACCTCGACCCCGTCCTGCTGCGCCGTGTGCAGATAGATGCCGTTGAGGTAGTAGCGGGTCTCCTCGGTTGAGATGGCAAAGCGGGTGCGGTCGATGAGCTGCTGCAGCTCGCCGACCGGTAGGCGGAAGCAGAACGGCAGCTCGCTCGAGGTCAGGGCGGGAAAGTCCTCGATCGGCAGGCAGGCGAGGGTGAAGCGCGACCGCCCGCACCGCAGGGTCAGTCGTCCGCCTTCCGGATCGTACTGCAGCTCGATCTGGGAGCCGTCGGGGAGCTTGCGGACGATGTCGTAAAGGGTGTGGGCGGGGACGGTGGTGGCGCCGGCACTCCGCACCTCGGCTGCGACCGATTCGACGATCTCCAGATCCATGTCGGTCGCAGTCAGTCTCAGCTCGCGGTCCTCGGCCTGCAGCTTGACGTTGGAGAGGATCGGAATGGTGTTCCGCCGCTCGACGACACTCTGCGCATGGCCGAGGGATTTCAGCAGATGAGCGCGTTCTATCGTGACTTTCATTGCGACTGGTGATCCGAGCTGTGCTGAACCCGCTTGCCGGACTGGCGAGGGAACTGCGGTCTTCCGGCAGCAGCTCTCCCGACCGTCCGCGGGCCAGTGGACCGGCGGCAGGATTCCGCCACCGACTGCGTGAGTATAGCAAAGTTTCGGTTACGTCAGGGAATTCGTGGCCGAACTGACCTGCTTGCCCCGCTCACCCTTGGAGCATTCGCTTCAGCAGTTCCAGGTCTTCGGCAAAGGCAGCGTCCCCGTCGCGCAGCTCCTCTACCTTGCGCACGGCGTGCATTACCGTCGTGTGGTCGCGGCCGCCGAACTTCCGGCCGATTTCCGGCAGCGAGCGCGAGGTCAGGTGCTTGGCGAGATACATCGCCACCTGCCGCGGGCGGGCGATCGAGCGGGCCCGGCGCGCCGAGTACATGTCGGCAACGCGGATGTTGAAGTGCGCCGCCACCTGCTTCTGGATGTCGTCGAGGGTGATCCTGCGGTCGTTCGCCCGCAGCAGGTCGTGCAACACCTCCTGCGTCGTCTCCAGGGTGATGGCGCGGCCGATGAGCTGGGCATGGGCGACGACGCGGTTGAGGGCGCCCTCCAGCTCGCGGACGTTGGAGGTGATGCGGTGCGCCAGGAACTCGGTGACCTTCTGCGGCACCTCGATGCCGAGCTGATCGGCCTTCGACTGCAGGATGCCCAGCCGCAGCTCGTAGGTGGTGGCATGAATATCGGCCACCAGACCGCAGTTCAGTCGCGACTTCAGCCGCTCCTGCATGCCTTCCAGGTCGGAGGGCGACTTGTCGGCGCTGAGCACGATCTGCCGGCCCTGATCGACGAGGGTGTTGAAGGTGTGAAAGAACTCTTCCTGGGTCGATTCCTTGCCGCTGATGAACTGGACATCATCGATCATCAGCACGTTGACCGAGCGGAACTGCTCCTTGAAATCGACAGTGTTTTGCTCCCGCAGCGCGCGGATGAAGCGATACATGAATTTTTCTGCGGAGAGGTAGATCACCGTGCGCTGCGGATCGCGCTTGCGGATGTCCCAGGCGATGGCATGCATTAGGTGGGTCTTGCCCAGGCCGACGCCGCCATAGAGGAAGAGCGGGTTGAACGGCACCCGGCTCGCCGCCGCTACCCGCTGTGCCGCCGCGTAGGCGAACTCGTTCGGCTTGCCGACGACGAAGTGCTCGAAAGTGAAGCGCTGGTCGAGCGGGGCGCTTATCTCTCCGACGATAGTGTCGCCGTTGGCATGGGTGAGCGCCGACTCGGTGCCGCGGGCGGGCGCTGGCAGTGTTGCTGCTACGGATGCCGGCGCGCCGTGGTCGTTGGAAGTGAGGCGGTCAGCCCGGACGATAATGTCGATCGACTGCACCGACGGGTTTTCCCCTCCCCACAGTGCGCGCAGGCGATCGGAATAGTGGGCAACCACCCAGTCACGCATGAAACGGGTGGGCACCGTCATGGTCACCAACCCGCCCTGGGCGCCGCGGACCACCATCGGCTTCAGCCAACTGCGGTAGGCTGCTTCGCCGATCTCTGCGCGTAAAAGGCCGCTGACACGCTTCCATTGCAGATCGAGAGAAGAAGGGCACTCGCTGTTCATGTCGAACCCGCTGTCGTTAACAATGGTGCCCGATGGGGCAAACGGGACGACTTGTGAGCGCCGGCAGGGAAGCAAGGCTGCCCGGCCGTTCGAACCGGTGTCACCGGAGCAAGATCAGCCGTGGCGGCGGCGCAACCAACGTGCCCCATGCGGTCTGACTTTTTTGGAAGGCGGGAGCTGCTCCGCCTGCCAGCGTCAACGTCGACCTGCACAGGCTGCAAATGCAAAGAAAATCCCGGCCTCAGATAATACCCCCGGTGACTTCCCACAAGCACGTTCCAGCATATTTCGGAGAGACTTGGCCTACTAGAGCCTCAGTGGTTTATTTTGCATCCACTACAAATTTTGTCGTCCGAAAGCGCCCTTATTCGTTCAAGATAACGGCTTTCTCATCTTTCACCTGAAAGATTGCTTTTTCTTCATTGCTTTGTCGCGTACTGGATAGCCAGACTGTACTGAGACTGGCGCCGGTGCGCAACGTGACCGAATCCAGAACGGTAAAAAAAAATTCATTGACATGTCTGGACACGGCGCCGCTTTCCGCCGCTGAACAGCGGCGGTTGCGAAGCAAATCAAGTATTGGAGTTGGTAAGTCTGGCTTTTAACAACCGGAAGGCGGGCCTGTCAGGTCGGCATCGCCTTGATACGACGGGCCAATCGCGAAAGCTTCCGGGCAACCATGTTGCGGTGTACAACCCCTTTATTGGCACCGCGCATCAGTTCTGGCTGCGCGTGGCCATAAGCTGCCGCGGCTTCCTCTTTGCTGCCGCCGGCGATGGCCGTTTCGACCTTCCGCAGGAAGGTACGGATACGGGAGACGCGCGAGCGGTTGATTTCCGTACGCTTTTTCGTCTGTCGAATGCGCTTCTTGGCGGAAGCGTGTTGTGCCATTTGCAACCCTTCTTACAACGCCTTGACTGGGGCGGCATCTTGTAGACGCAGCCACCGTCAACGTCAACTGCAACGCCCGGAGCAGCAGCAAACCACTCCTTCCCGGATCTGCCGCATGCCGGCCCGGGATCGCATCGATAAATTGGGGGTCGACAGCCGCGCCCGAGGCGCCGGCTGCCGACGTCTGCCCGCTCTAGCGGTTGCGGAACTGCGGCTTACGCTTCTCGGCGAAGGCGTTCATGCCTTCCTTCTGGTCTTCGATGGCGAAGATGGCGTGGAACATCCGGCGCTCGAACTTCACGCCCTCGGCCAGCGTCGTCTCGAACGCCCGGTTGACCGCCTCCTTGTTGATCAGCGCGATCGGTCGCGACAGCCGGGCGACCTTCTCGGCGGCCTTCATGGTCTCGTCCATCAGCTCGGCGGCCGGCACGACGCGGGAGACGAGGCCGGAGCGCTCCGCCTCTTCCGCCTTCATGTTGCGGCCGGTGAGGCACAGGTCCATCGCCTTCGCCTTGCCGACGGCGCGGGTCAGCCGCTGGGTGCCGCCGGCGCCCGGGACGGCGCCGATCTGCGCTTCCGGCTGGCCGAAGACCGCGGTGTCGGCGGCGATGATGAAGTCGCACATCATGGCGAGCTCGCAGCCGCCGCCCAGCGCGAAGCCGGCGACCGCGGCGATGACCGGCTTGCGGCATTGCGCCGTCCGCTCCCAGGCGGAGGTGATGAAGTCCTCCAGGTAGCAGTCCATGAAGGACTTGTCCTTCATCTCCTTGATGTCGGCGCCGGCGGCAAAGGCCTTCTCGCTGCCGGTGATGACGATGGCGCCGATCGCATCGTCGGCCTCGAAGGCGTCGAGCGCCTGGCCAAGCTCGGCGACGAGCTGGTTGCAGAGCGCGTTGAGTGCCTTCGGCCTGTTCAGCGTGATCACTCCGACCGCACCGCGCGTCTCGGCGATGATCATCTCGTACGCCATGTCCGTCTCTCCCTTTAGTCTCATGGTTTCCCGGTGGGCCGGCCGGCCAGCGCTGCCGATCAGCGCTGCCGGTGGCCGCAGTAGAAGGTCGAGCGGCCGCTCTGCACGATCCTGCGGATGCCCCCTGTCCGCGCCAGCTGGCACCGGCATCCGGGACACGGCTCGCCCGGCCGCCCGTATACAGCGAAACCATGCTGGAATAAACCGAGTTCGCCCGACGGATGGCGGTGATCGCGCAGGCTGGAGCCGCCGGCGGCGATCGCCGCGAGGAAGACCGCGCGGATGGCGGCGACGAGGCGCTTCACCTCGGCGCTGCTGACGGTTCCCGCCGCCCGCAACGGCGACAGGCGGGCGCGAAACAGGCTCTCCGAGGCGTAGATGTTGCCCATCCCGGCGACCACGTGCTGATCCAGCAGCGCCGCTTTCAGCGGCGCCAGCCGGCCGGCCAGTTGCCCCGACAGGTAGGCGGCATCGAAGGCGGGGCCGAGCGGGTCGGGGCCCAGACGGACGAGGTGCGGGTGGTGATCAAGGTCCGCCGCCGCCACCAGGTCCATGAAACCGAAGCGGCGCGGATCATGGAAGCGCACCGTCGCACCGTCTTCGGTCCGCACCACCACGTGATCGTGGACGCCGAGCGGCGGCGGTGTGCCCGCATGGACGCAGAAGCGGCCGGACATGCCGAGATGCGCCAGCCACACCTCGGCCTGATCGAGGCGGATCAGCAGGTACTTGCCGCGGCGGCCGATGTCCTCGATCAGCCGCCCGCGCAGCCGCCGCGCGAAGCCGTCGGGCAGCGGGAACCGCAGGTCCGGCCGGTGCTGCTCGACCTCGATCAGCCGGCGGCCGGCGAGAACCGGCAGCAGTCCACGACGGACGGTCTCGACCTCGGGCAGTTCAGGCATGGCCGCAAGCTAGCGCGCCCGGCGGCCTTCCGCTATGGTGCGTCCTCATGTCGGACCCCCGGATTGACCAACGCTTGCATCCGTCCGCCGAGCGAGCGGAAGACACAACGCACTTCGGCTTCCGCACCGTGCGCGCGGTGGAGAAGCGCTCACTCGTCGGCGCCGTTTTCGACTCGGTGGCATCGCGCTACGATCTGATGAACGACCTGATGAGCGGCGGCATTCACCGGCTGTGGAAGACGGCGATGCTCGACTGGCTCAACCCGCAGCCGCAGCAGACGCTGCTGGATGTGGGCGGCGGCACCGGCGATATCGCCTTCGGCTTTCTCGACCGCGGCGGCGGCGAAGTCTTCGTCGTCGACGTCAACCGCGAAATGCTGGCCGTCGGTCGCGACCGGGCGGTCGATCGCGGCTTTATCCACGGCCTCGACTGGATCTGCGGCGATGCCGAGCAGCTGCCGGTGGCCTCATCTTCGGTAGACGTGTTCACGATTGCCTTCGCCATCCGCAACGTCACCCGCATCGAGGCGGCGCTGGCGGAAGCGCGCCGGGTGCTGAAGCCCGGCGGCCGCTTCCTGTGCCTGGAGTTCAGCCGCGTCTCGCTGCCGGTCCTCGACCGCCTCTACGATGCTTATTCCTTCCGCGTCCTGCCGCTGCTCGGCCGTTTCGTCGCCGGCGATGCCGATGCCTACCGGTACCTCGCCGAAAGCATCCGCCGCTTCCCACCGCAGGAGCGATTCGCCCAGATGATCCGCGCCGCCGGCCTCGACCTGGTGACCTGGCGCAACCTCTCGGGGGGCATCGTCGCCCTGCATTCCGCCTGGCGCACGTGACGATGCGGCATCCTTTCGCCCACGGGCGGCGGAAGCTGCGGGCGCACCGGTCTCGATGATCGACGCCCTGCGCAACGCCGGCCGGCTGCTGGTGCTGGGGCGCCTGCTGGCGCAGCACGACGCGCTGTTCGTTCTCGAGCGCTTCTCCTTCGGCCGGCTGCTGATGTGGGCGGCGCGGCCGCTGGTCCGCCGCCAGCCCCGCTCCGTGCGGCCGCGCCGGGGCCAGCGCCTGGCCCGGGCGCTGCAGGCGGCCGGGCCCTCGTTCGTAAAGCTCGGACAGATGCTCGCCAGCCGCTCCGACCTGCTGGGCGAGCAGATGGCCCGCGATCTTGCCGAGCTGCAGGACCGCCTGCCGCCGTTTCCCTTCGAGGAGGTCCGCATCGCCGTCGAGGAGGAGTTCGGCCGGCCGCTGGAGGCGCTGTTCAGCAGTTTCGATGAGCAGCCGGTCGCCGCGGCGTCCATCGCCCAGGTGCACTTCGCGCTCGACAGCGAGGGGCGCGAGGTGGCGGTCAAGGTCCTGCGGCCCGGCATCGAGAAGGCGCTCGGCCGCGACCTCGAGCTGTTCTTCTGGATCGCCCGGCTGGCCGAGCGGAAACTGCCGGCGCTGCGGCGGCTGCGGCTGCTGGAATCGCTGGATGCGCTCACCGCCAGCGTTGCCGTCGAGATGGACCTGCGCTTCGAGGCCGCCGCCGCTGCCGAGCTGGGGGACAATTTCGAGGGCGATCCGTCGTTCTACGTGCCGGCGGTGGACTGGGTTCGCACCGGCCGGCGGGTCCTCACCACCGAGCGCGTCAACGGCCTCAAGATCAACGAGCGCGACGCCATCATCGCCCAAGGGCACGAGCCACGGGCGGTGCTGACCAGGGCGGCCAACGCCTTCTTCCAGCAGGTGTTCATCGACGGCTTCTTCCACGGCGACCTGCACGCCGGCAACATGTTCGTGCGTCCCGACGGCAGCGTCGCCGTCGTCGACTTCGGCATCATGGGGCGGCTGGATCGCGCGAGCCGGCGGCACCTCGGCGAGCTGCTGCTTGCCTTCCTGACCCGCGACTGGCGCCGGGCCGCCGAGGTGCACTTCGCCGCCGGCTGGATCCCCGCCGACCGCTCGCTCGATGCCTTCGCCCAGGCCTGCCGGTCGATCGCCGAGCCCATCCTGGACCGGCCGCAGAACGAGATCTCGGTTGCCCGGCTGCTGGGGCAGCTGTTCCAGGTGACCGAGACCTTCGCCATGGAGGCGCAGCCGCAGCTGCTGCTGCTGCAGAAGACGATGCTGGTCGCCGAGGGCACCGGCCGGTCGATCGAACCCGATGCCAACATGTGGATTCTCGCCCGCCCGCTCATCGAGTCCTGGTGCGCCGAGACGCTGGGACCGCAGGCGCGGATCCGCGAGGGGGCGACCGATGTCGCGGCGGCGCTGGCGCGGCTGCCGGAGCTGGTGCGCCGCGCCGAGCATGGCTTCGCCGCGCTGGCGGAAGGGCGGCTGCGCATCGACGCCCAGAGCCTGCGCGAGGCCCGCAGCGACCGCGGCGCAGCGATGGCCGGCTGGCTGGTCGCGGCCGTACTCGCCGGCACCCTGTTCGGCCTGCTCATCCGCTAAATCCCGCTGCCCGCCAGTTGAGGCTGCCGGCGCCCATTTCATAAAGCTTTTCCCCGCCCCTTGCGGTTCGAGCGCTGTTCGGTCCCGAAGTCGCGGCGCAGCCCGGTCAGCGCACGTTTCATAAAGCCTTTCCCGCCCCTTGCTTCGGGCGTGCCGGCGCGCTAGGTTCGTTCAACACCCAAATTTCGTAAATAGGGGTCGATGAACACGCTGCCGGAGAGCGCATCCTCCTGATCGTCGCCGGAGGCATTGCCGCCTATAAATGCCTCGAATTGATCCGCCGGCTGCGCGAGCGGGGGGCCTCCGTCCGCTGCATCCTGACCCCGGCCGGCGCCGCCTTCGTCACCCCGCTGTCGCTCGAAGCGCTGTCGGAGGACCAAGTCCACACCGACCTCTTCACCCTCGGCCGCGAGAGCGAGATGGGGCACATCCAGCTGTCGCGCGACGCCGACCTGCTGGTGGTCGCCCCCGCCACCGCCGACATCCTCGCCCGCATGGCCGCCGGCATCGCCAATGACCTCGCGACGACGGCGCTGCTCGCCACCGACAAGCCGGTGCTGGCGGCGCCGGCGATGAACGTGCGGATGTGGGAGCATCCGGCGACCCAGGCCAATCTCGCCACCCTGCGCGCCCGCGGCCTGCGCACCGTCGGCCCCGACGAGGGCGACATGGCCTGCGGCGAGTGGGGCTATGGCCGCATGGCGGAGCCCGCCGCCATCCTTGCCGCCATCGAGGCGCAGCTGGCGCCGCCTGGGCCGGCTGGCGGGCTGACGGCGCTGGTCACCAGCGGGCCGACGCGCGAGCCGACCGATCGGTGCGCTTCATCTCCAACCACTCCTCCGGCCGCCAGGGGCACGCCATCGCCGCGGCGCTGGCGCGGCACGGCGCCGCTACGACGCTGGTGGCCGGGCCCACCGCGCTCACCGATCCGCCGGGCATCCGCACGGTGCCGGTGGAGACGGCGGCGCAGATGCTGGCCGCCTGCGAGGCGGCGCTGCCGGTGGACGTGGCGGTGTGTGCGGCGGCGGTCGGCGACTGGCGGGTGGTGCAGGCATCGCCGCAGAAGATGAAGAAGGGGCCGGCCGGACCACCGACGCTGCTGCTCGCCGAAAATCCCGACATCCTCGCCACCCTCGCGCGGCCCGGCGCCCGCCGGCCGCGGCTGGTGGTGGGCTTTGCCGCCGAGACCACCCGCGTCGTCGAGCACGCCCAGGCCAAGCGCGCCCGCAAGGGCTGCGACTGGATCGTCGCCAACGACGTCTCGCCCGCCACCGGCACCTTCGGCGGCGCTTCCAACACCGTGCACCTGATCTCGGCGGACGGCGTCGAGGCCTGGCCGGCGATGAGCAAGCAGGCGGTGGCGGAGCGCCTTGCCGGCCGCATCGCCGATGTTCTCGCCGCCGGTGCGGAGGGCGCGCGATGACGCCGCTCAACCTGCCGGTGCGCCGCCTGCCGCATGGCCGCGACCTGCCGCTGCCGGCCTATGCGACCGCCCATGCCGCCGGCCTCGACCTGCTGGCGGCGACGGCGAGGATCGTCGTCCTTCCTCCCGGCGGCCGGGCGCTGCTGCCCACCGGCATCGCCATCGCCCTGCCGGTGGGGTTCGAGGCGCAGGTGCGCCCGCGCCCGGGCTGGCGGCACGGCACGGCGTCACCGTCCTCAACAGCCCTGGCACCATCGATGCCGACTATCGCGGCGAGATCGCCGTCGTGCTGATCAACCACGGCGATGCCGCCTTCCGCATCGAGCGCGGCATGCGGATCGCACAACTGGTGGTGGCGCCAGTAACCATGGTGCGCTGGCAGGAGACAGCCGATCTCGCGCCGACGACGCGGGCCGAAGGCGGCTTCGGCTCGACCGGGACGGAAAGCAGCGTCGAGGAGGGGAACAACGAAGCATGCTGAAGCTCTCGCGCAAGACGCTGTTCGCCATCGAGGCAGTCCTCGATATCGCCTACCATGCCGGCGCGGAGCCGGTACAGAGCCGCGAGATCACCCGGCGGCAGGGCATCCCCCGGCGCTACCTGGAGCAGGCGCTGCAGAACCTGGTGCGCAGCGGTGTCCTGGTCGGCGTCCGCGGCCCGCGCGGCGGCTACCGTCTGGCCCGCGAGCGGCGGCGCATCACCGTGGGCGAGATCATCCGCGTCGTTCGCAACGACGATGGCGACGACGACCCGCTGCAGGAGGAGACCGGCTCGCCGCTGGGCCACAAGGTGGTCCGGCCGCTGTGGGTGGAGCTGCAGGGCGAGCTGCTGTCGAAGCTGGACGGGGTGACCATGGACGACCTGTGCGACCGTGCCGACAGCGTCGGCATCCTCAGCGAAGGGCGGGACCGGCTCGACTTCTCCATATGACAGGGGCCGGGCGTCTCTGCTGCAGCCGGGGTTTGCAGAGGCGGCCGGGGGTCATACACTAGCTTGATTGACTGGTTGACAATAGGTGGGCGACGATGGACGAACAATCCGACCTTGGCGTAACGTGTGGTCGCGGCCGCATCTATGAGAGCATCATCGATACGATCGGCGATACGCCGATCGTCCGGCTCCGCAAGTTCGCGGCAGATGCCGGCTGCGGCGCCGAGCTTCTCGGCAAGTGCGAGTTCTTCAATCCGCTCTCTTCAGTGAAGGACCGTATCGGTCTCGCCATGGTGCTGGCTGCCGAACGGGAGGGTCGCATCGGCCCCGGCGCCACCCTGGTCGAGCCGACTTCCGGCAATACCGGCATCGCGCTCGCCTTCGTCTGCGCGGCGCGCGGCTACCGGCTGATCCTGACCATGCCGGAGAGCATGTCGATCGAGCGGCGCAAGATGCTGGCGCTGCTGGGCGCCGAGATCGTGCTGACGTCGGCGGCGAAAGGCATGCCGGGGGCCGTCGCCCGCGCCGAGGAGGTGGTGGCGGCGACGCCGGGGGCGATCATGCTGCAGCAGTTCTCCAATCCGGCGAATCCCGAGATCCACCGCCGCACCACCGCCGAGGAGATCTGGCGGGATACCGGCGGCAACGTCGATGCGATCATCAGCGGTGTCGGCACCGGCGGCACCATCACCGGCTGCGCCGAGGTGCTGAAGCCGCGGCGACCGGGCCTGCGCATGATCGCCGTCGAGCCGGAGGACAGCCCGGTGCTGTCGGGCGGCGTTCCGGGCCCGCACAAGATCCAGGGCATCGGCGCCGGCTTCATCCCGGCGGTGCTCAACGTCCGGCTGATCGACGAGGTGATCAAGATCGGCAACGCCACCGCCTTCGAGACCGCGCGCCGGGTGGCGAAGCTGGAGGGCCTGGCCGTCGGCATTTCCTCCGGCGCGGCGCTGGCGGCGGCGGTCGAGGTCGGCAAGCGGCCGGAAATGGCCGGCAAGGCGATCGTCATCATCCTGCCGTCGTTCGCCGAGCGCTACCTCTCCACCGCCCTGTTCGAGGGGCTGGGCGAGTAGCCGGGCGGCTCCCCTCAGGCAGGAGCGTCCCCGCGTGGACTTTACCGACGCCCAGGTCAGCCGTTACGCCCGCCACATCCTGCTGGACGAGATCGGCGGCGCCGGGCAGGCGAAGCTGCTGGCCTCGCGCGTGCTGGTGATCGGCGCCGGCGGCCTCGGCTCGCCGGTGCTGCTCTATCTCGCGGCAGCGGGCATCGGCACCATCGGCGTCATCGACGACGACGTGGTCGATCTCTCCAACCTGCAGCGGCAGATCGTCCATACCACCGACCGCCTTGGCGCACCGAAGGTGGAGAGCGCCCGCGCGGCGCTCGCCGCCGTCAACCCGAGGTGCGGGTGATCCCGCACCGCAGCGGCTGACGGCGGACAACGCCCGCGCGCTGTTCGATGGCTACGACATCATCGCCGATGGCAGCGACAACTTTCCTACCCGCTTTCTCGTCAACGACGCCTGCTTCTTCGCCGGCAAGCCGCTGGTCTCGGCGGCGATCCTGCGCTTCGACGGCCAGCTTGCCACCTTCAAGGCGGGTGTGACGGCGGCGCCCGGCGTCGAGCGCGGGCCGTGCTACCGCTGCCTCTACCGCGAGCCGCCGCCGGAGGGGCAGATCCCGACCTGTGCGCAGGCCGGCGTGCTCGGTGCCTTCTGCGGCGCCATGGGCGGCCTGCAGGCGACCGAGGTGATCAAGGAGCTGCTCGGCATCGGCGAGAGCCTCGCCGGCTGGCTGCTGGTCGTCGACGCGCTGGCCGGCACCTGGCGGCGCATCCGCGTGCGCCGCGATGCCGGCTGTCCGCTGTGTGGCGATCATCCCGGCATCTTCGATCTTTCTGTCCATGCCGACGCCGCCGCTGCCGCCTGCCGGGCCTGAGGTGCAGCCGGCGGCACCGGACCATCCCCCTGACAAACTGTCGGTGCTGGTGCTCTCCGGCCTCTTCGAGCGCGTCCATTATGCGCTGGTGATGGCCAGCGCTGCCGCCGCCATCGGCATGCCGGCCACGCTGTTCTTCACCGACCAGGCGCTGCGGGCGCTGCTCCAGGGCGGACCGGACGAGGCGCCCGGCTGGCGGAGGCTGCCGTCTGCCGACGGCAGGCCGGGCGGCGCCGTCGACGACGAGCGCCGGGAGCGCGGCATCGCCGGCTTCGAGGAGCTGCTGGGCGCTTGCGGCGAGCTCGGCGTGCGCATCATCGTCTGCGAGATGGGGCTGCGCGCGGTCGGCCTTGAGGCATCGGCGCTGCGCGCCGACCTGCCGATCGAGGTCGCGGGGGTCGTCACCTTCCTCGCCGATGCGTCGGCCACCGGCGCACTGCTGTCCCTTTAGGAGGGCCGGTCAGGACCAGGGTCGAAAAAGCCCGGGCGGCGGATCCCGCGAACCGCCGCCCGGAAGTCTCGGACGAGGGAGAGAGGAACGCACCAAGGGCGTTCACCGGAGACGAGGAATACAGGAATAAGATTCGTTATGCAAGACTTTTTCCTGTACTCGAGGAGGTGCCGGAACATGCCGGCTGCTGACGGCACCGCGGCCTGCGCGTTCTGCGCCGTGGCCGATGCCGCCGCATTCATGGCCGACGGCCGGTTCCTCGCCGTGCACAACATCGCCCCGGTGCTGCCGGGGCATTCACTGGTGATCCCGCGCCGGCACGTGGCGAGCCTGCTGGAGCTGGACGACGATGACCTGGCGGCGATGATGCTGTTCGCGCGGCGCACCACCCGGCTGCTCGCCCGGGTGTTTGCCGGCCACGGCTTCGACTGGACCATCCAGGACGGCGCCGCCGCCGGCCAGACGGTGCCGCACCTGCACCTGCACGTCATCCCCCGTCATGCGGGCGACCTGCCTGATCCGGGCGACTGGTATCCGAGGCTGATGGCAAGCGAGGCCGCCGCCATCGACAGCCGCGTTCGCCCCCGCCTGAGCCTGGCCGAATACGCCGGCATTACCGAAAGGCTGCGCACGTTCGCCGGCTGATGGAACAGGCTCCACATATTGCACGCATTGCGTGGGATCGCCCGATTTCCCGCCATTTTCTCGACGCCACAGCCGGTTAGAAACGATTTTCCGCCTCCAGGTTGCGGAGGTGGCCGGAGTCTTGCGAGCCGCGACGCGGGCGAGCGATGCCGTCGTCGTGCCGCGGCGGAAAGGCGGACGGGAGCTTTATGGCGCGTTTCACGTTCAACCGGACAAAGACCGTCAGACCGATCGGATCGCCGATGTCACTTCCGCGCTTCGCCGCCCGCGGCCCGGTTCACTTCCTGATGCATTACGTGCTGCGGCGCTGGCGAAGCCATCTGGTGGTGCTGCTGGCCGTCCTGGCCGCGGTCGGCTGCTCCATCGGCGCCCAATACGGCGTCAAGAACTTGGTCGATGTGCTGGCCTCGCGCAAGCCGACCGACGTCGAGCTGTGGTCGGCGGTGGGCCTGCTGCTCGCGCTTGTCGCCGGCGACAATCTGCTGTGGCGGCTCGCCGGCTGGGTCTCGACCTACGCCTTCGTTGCCGTCGGCGGCGACATTCGCATCGACCTGTTCCACCACCTGTCCGGTCACGGCACCCGCTACTTCTCCGACCGCTTCCCGGGTGCGCTCGACGGCCGGATAACCACCGCCGCCACCGCCGCCTGGACCATCCAGAGCTCGCTGACCTGGACCACGATCCCGCCCGCTGCCGCCTGCATCGCCGCCGTCTGCGTCCTCGGCACGATCGACTGGAAGATGACCCTGGTGCTGGTCACCATCGTCAGCATCCTTGCCGCCATCATCTCCCGCCTGGCAGCCGGCGGCCATCATCTGCACGCCCGCTTTGCCGGTCGCGCTGCCGCCGTCAGCGGCGATCTCACCGATGTCGTCAGCAACATCGGGCTCGTGCGCGCCTTCGGCGCAACGCTGCGTGAGCGCGAGCGGCTTTCGGCGAAGATCCGCCACGAGATGACGGCGCAGCGAAGGAGCCTGCGCTCGCTGGAGCGGGTCCGGCTGTTCCATGCCGTCTCGGTGTTCGTGGTGACGGCAGGCGTGCTGGTTTGGGCGGTGACGCTGTGGCGGGCGGGCCGCATCTCCACCGGCGACGTGGTGCTGACGACGACGCTGGGCTTTACCGTGCTGCACGCTTCCCGCGACCTGGCGATGGCCCTGGTCGATCTGCTGCAGCACTTCGCCAAGCTGGGCGAGGCGGTCCGCGTGCTCGGGCTGCCCCACGAAATGACCGATGTCCCGGACGCTAAGCCATTGATCCACCTGGGGGGATCGGTGACCTTCGAGAAGGTGGCGTTCGCCTATCCGGACGGGCACAGCGTGCTGCAGGACTTCGATCTGCACATCCCCGCCGGGCAGAAGGTGGGGCTGGTCGGCAAGTCCGGCGCCGGCAAGTCCACCATTCTGGCGCTGCTGCAGCGGCTTTACGATCCCACCGCCGGGCGGGTGCTGATCGACGAGCAGGACATCGCCCGGGTGACCCAGGACAGCCTGCGCCGGGCGATCGCCGTCGTCGCCCAGGACATCTCGCTGTTCCATCGCTCGGTGCTGGAGAACCTGCGCTACGGCAAGCCCGATGCGACCGACGAGGAGGTCTACCGCGCCACCGAGGCCGCCTACTGCACGGAGTTCATCAATCGCCTGCCGCAGGGGTTCAGCACCATCGTCGGCGAACGCGGCATCAAGCTCTCCGGCGGGCAGCGACAGCGCCTCGCCATCGCCCGCGCCTTCCTCCGCGATGCGCCGGTCGTGCTGCTCGACGAGGCGACATCGGCGCTCGACACCGAGTCCGAGCAGTCGATCCAGGAGGCGCTGATGCGGCTGGTGAAGGGGCGCACCGTCATCGCCATCGCCCACCGCCTGTCCACCCTCGACTCCTTCGACCGCATCATCGTGCTGGACCGGGGCCATATCGTCGAGGACGGCTCGTCGGCGGAGCTGCTGCAGCACAAGGGCATCTACAGCCGGATGTACCTTCGGCAACTGGCGGCGGCCCAGCTATCGTGAGGTGGCGGAAGGGAGGCATCGGCCGGATCATCCCGTCGCTGGCGGCCGCGGCGGCGCTGCTCGTCGCGGTGCCGGTCGCGGCCGATCCGAGCCGGCCGGCGCCGGGCGCGACGCTCCGTCGCAGCCGGCCCCGCCGCCGAGCCGCCGCCCGCGGACCAGCCGGCATCGCCGGACAAACCGATACCGCCGGACACCCCGCACCTGCGGACCAGCCTGTTCCTGCGGACCAGCCTGCGTCCCGAAGCGGCACCCGCGGATAAGCCGGCGCCCGCGGATCAAGCCGGCAGCTGAGGCCCGGCCGGCCCCCGGGGTCGAGGAGCCGCCCGGGGGCCGGGGCCACCCCGCCTGCTTCGGCGCCCCCGCCCGCGGTACCGCCACCCGCCAAGCCCGTCCCGGTCACCGCGCCGATGGCCCCGGAGGAGGCCGTCGGCATCCTCGGCAAGCGTGCTCATGGTCCGGGGGCGAGGACATGGGGCTGGTGGTGGATGTGCTGTTCGATGCCGAGGCGCGGCCGCGCGCGGCGGTGATCGATTTCGGCGGCTTTCTCGGCGTCGGCAGCCGGCGGATTGCCATCGATTGGCAGGCACTGCACATCCGGCCGACCGATCACGCCTCGCCGGTGCTCCTCGACCTCGCCCGCGCCGACGTGCAGGCGGCGCCGAATACAGGCCATCGGCCCAGCCAGCGGAGGTTGTGCAGCCGCCGGCGACGCCCCCACCGTCCGCAGGTGCAGCAGAGCCCGTCTTCGGACCACCGGCACCCGTCTGCAGGCCGGTCGCACCGGCACCCGTCTACGGTCCGCCGCCGCCACCCCTGCCGGTTCGCCGGGCCGCTTCCCCCGAGGTGGAGGAGGCGCCGGCGGTCAAGCTGCCGGTGCCGGAACCCCCCACACCGCCGCTCCGGCCCCACCCGCCCCGGCATCAAGGGCAACCGAAGGCACCGGTGCCGGCCTCCCCGGCGCCCGCGCCAGAACAGGCGCCGGCAGCGGGGCAGCCAGCAACCACGGGATCCCCCCGGCTGAGGACCAGGCGCCGCTCGCGACTCAGCCCCCGGCGGCCGGGGAGGCCCGAATGCCGGGCGGTCCGCCGCCGCCTTCCGCGCCGGACGCGCCAGCTTCGCCTGATGCGGGACGATGATGCCGACCGGCAGACGGTGACCGCCGGCAGCGGGGAGCCGGGGCACCGGCGGGCCGAGCGCGGGCTCGATGCCCTCAATCTGTTCGTCGCCAACGTGCAGACCGGGTTCGGCCCCTTTCTCGCCGTCTACCTGACGACGCAGGGCTGGACGCAGACGTCGATCGGCCTCGCTCTCAGCGTCGGCACGATCGCCGCCATGGCGAGCCAGCTGCCGGCGGGGGCGGTGGTCGATGCCGTTCGCGACAAGACAAAGATCGCGATCTTCAGCATCCTCGCGTTCACCGCCAGCGCGCTGATGTTCACGGTGGCGCCGGTTCCGCTGTTCGTCTACGCCGGGCAGATCCTGCATTCGTTCTCGAGCTGCACGCTGGGGCCGGCGATCGTTGCGCTGAGCCTTGCCGTCGCCGGCAGTGCCGCGCTGCCGCTGCGGCTCGGCCGCAATGCCCGCTGGTCGTCGATCGGCAACGGTGCGGGCGCCGTGCTGATGGGCGCCTGCGGCTACTGGATCTCAGAGCGTGCGGTCTTCTACCTCACGGCGCTGATGACCCTGCCGGCGATTGCCGCCATCGTCCCGATCGCCCGCTTCACCCGGGGCCCCCGGCGGGAGAGCAGGCAACGGAGGAGGGGCGACGGCCGCTCAGCCGGCCGAAACCCGGCTGCCGGTGATGTCCGTGCTGGGCGACCGGCGGCTGCTCACGTTGCTGCCTGCGCCGCCATGTTCACCTTTGCCAATGCGGCAATGCTGCCCATCGCCGCCGCGTCGATCACCCAGCAGGCCGGGGATACCGCGAGCTTGCTGATCGCGGCGTGCATCGTCCTGCCGCAGGCGATGGTCGCCCTGATCTCGCCGTAGGTGGGACGCTGGGCACAGGAGCGCGGCCGCCGCTTCGTCCTGCTGCTGGGCTTCGCCATCCTGCCGGTGCGCGGCGTGCTGCTGGCGCTGACCGGAAACCCGCTGCCGGTGGTGGCGATCCAGGTACTCGACGGCGTCGCCGCCGCCTGCTTCGGCGTGATGCTGCCGCTGGTCATCACCGATATTGCCGCCCGCAGCGGCCGGCTGAACCTCGCGCTCGGCTTTGTCGGCTTCACCGTCGGCATCGGCGCCACCCTCAGCACCACCATCGCCGGGATGATCGCTGATGCTTTCGGCGAGCCGGCGGCGTTCCTGATGCTGGCGGCAACCGGCTTCGTCGCCCTGCTGCTGGTCTGGCTGGGGATGCCGGAGACGCGGCCGGCGGCGTCCGACAATGAATTGCCATAATGTTGATTATCTAGCAGATGATGGAACCGCAGGAACATCAGAAGCGTTTGCGAAGCTAACTGGAAAAGGATGCCAACGTTGCGAATCGCTCAGGTTGCACCATTGATCGAGTCCGTGCCGCCGAAGTCTTACGGCGGAACCGAGCGGGTTGTTTCCTGGCTCACCGAGGAATTGGTTGCCCAGGGACATGAGGTGACGTTGTTCGCCAGCGGTGACTCGCGCACGGCGGCGGAACTCGTCGCCTGTTCCGAACAGGGATTGCGCTTTGATCCGGAAGCCGTGACCGCCGAGCCATATCACACGGTTTTGATCGACCGGGTACGGCAGCGGGCGAGCGAGTTCGATGCGATTCACTTCCACATCGACTACCAGCATTTCCCGGCATTTCGCGATATGGCCGACAAGACCCTGACGACGCTGCACGGGCGGCTCGATCTGGGCTTCCTGAAGCCGGTTTTCACCGGATTCGATATGCCGCTGGTCTCGATCTCCAATCACCAGCGCACGCCGTTCCCCGATGCGAACTGGGTCGGCACGATCTATCACGGGCTGCCGCCCGACCTGCTGCCCTACTGCGAGGCGCCGAGCTGGGACTACCTCGCCTTCCTCGGCCGCGTCTGCGAGGAGAAGGGCGTCGACCGCGCCATCCGCATCGCCAAGCGGGTCGGCATGAAGCTGAAGATCGCGGCGAAGGTGGACAAGGTCGACCGCGAGTTCTTCAAGCAGACGATCGAGCCGCTGCTTGACGATCCGATGATCGAGTTCATCGGCGAGGTCAACGACGTGCAGAAGCGCGACTTCCTCGGCAATGCCTATGCCGTGCTGTTCCCGATCGACTGGCCGGAGCCGTTTGGTCTGGTGATGATCGAATCGATGGCCTGCGGTGCGCCGGTGATCGCGATGCGTCGCGGCTCGGTGCCGGAGGTAATCGACCATGGCGTAACCGGGCTGATCGTCGATGACGAGAACGAGGCGGTCAGCGCCGTCCGGCGGGCGAGCATGCTCAACCGCTTCGCCATCCGGCAGCGGTTCGAGGAGCGATTCACCGCGCAGCGCATGGCGGAAGACTACCTCTCTCTCTACGAACGGAGCGCAGCGGAGAAGCAGGCGCGCCGCGCTTAAGGCCTCCAGCGGAACGGGCGGGAGCAGTGTCGGACCGATGATCGGGCCGGCACCGCCCCGCTGACGCTCTGGACCACAGCCGCCACGAGCGCAATGATGGCGGATCGGGCGGTTTCCAGGGTGGTGCCATGGCCAAGCGCAAGCGATTGCTGATCGTGGCGCACGCCCCCTCGCCGAATACCCGGGCGCTTCTCGATGCCGTAATTGAAGGGGCAAGAGTACCTGACATCGGAGGGGTCGATACCGAGGCTCTCAGCCCCTTCGCCGCCGGACCGGACGCTGTGCTTTCTGCCGATGCTCTGATTCTCGGAACGCCGGAGAATCTCGGCTATATGAGCGGCGCCCTGAAGGATTTCTTCGACCGCATCTACTATCCCTGCCTTGAGCATACCCAGGGGCGTCCGTACGCGCTGTGGGTCCGCGCCGGCAGCGATGGGACCGGCACCCGGCGCGCCGTCGAGGCGATTGCCACCGGCCTGCGCTGGCGGGCGGTGCAGCCGCCGCTCATCTGCCGCGGCGAGTTCCGCCCGTCATTCGTCGAGGACTGCCGCGAGCTTGGCATGGCCGTCGCCGCCGGGCTTGAAGCCGGCATCATATGAGCGGCATGATGGAAGCGATCGCCCCGTCGGAATAAGTCGTCGGAAAATTCTACGTCGGCACGACCGCTCCCGCGCACGAAAGCGACGAGGCGGTCTGTCGGAAACAAGCGCCCGCGGGCTGCAGGGAGGAAGGCGATGAAGATCGGCGTTGTCGGGGCCGGCATGGTCGGCGCAACGGCGGTATACTCGATGATGCTGAACGGCGTCGGCAGCGAGATCGTGCTGGTCGATCTCAACCGCAAGATGGCGGAGGCGCAGGCCCAGGACATCATCCACGGCGTGCCTTACGGCCATCCGATGTACGTGCGTGCCGGCGATTACGCCGACCTGGATGGTGCGGCGGTGGTGGTGATCGCCGCCGGCGTGGCGCAGAAGCCGGGAGAGACCCGGCTGCAACTGCTCGACCGCAACGCCGCCGTCTTCAAAGCGATCGTGCCGCGCGTGCTTGGAGTGGCGCCGGACGTGATCTTCGTCATCGCCACCAACCCGGTGGATATTATGACCTACGTTGCCACCCGCGTATCGGGGCTGCCGGCGTCGCGGGTCATCGGCTCCGGCACGATCCTTGATACCGCCCGCTTCCGCACGCTGCTGGCGACGCACCTGCGCGTGGCGCCGCAATCCATCCACGGGCATGTGCTGGGCGAACACGGCGACAGCGAGGTGCTGTGCTGGTCGAGCGTCGAAGTCGCGACCGTTCCATTCGAGGCTTTCGCCCGCAGCGTCGGCCGGCCGCTCACCGCAGAGGTGAAAGCGCAGATAGACGACGGCGTGCGCAATGCCGCCTACAAGATCATCGACGGCAAGGGCTCCACCTACTACGGCATCGGTGCCGGCATTTCCCACCTGGTCGGCACCATCCTGAGCGACCAGCGACGGGTGCTGACGGTTGCCACCCTTACCGGCGATGTCGAAGGGGTCAAGAATGTGGCGTTGTCGCTGCCCCGCGTCGTTGGCAGAAAAGGCGTCCTGCTCGACATCGCGCCGCCTCTCGGCGACGAGGAGCACGTCGCCCTGCGACGCAGCGCCGAAGTGCTGAAGCAGGCGGCCGACCCGATTTCGCTGTGACGGTCCCCCGGCACGATCCCTGTGACCGTCAGGGACGAGCTTTCGCCGACGCAGGCTTGCAAACTCCCCGTCGGCGGCGATGATAAGCAGCAAGCCGGGGCGCAAGGGGAAAGTCGATGATCGACGTGACATCGGAAGCCGGGAGCAATCTGGTCATCGTCCGCATGTCGGGGACCGTCACCGAGGAGGATCAGCAACGTCCATTCGAGAAGATGGCGGCGGCAGCCGACACCGAGCGGGTTGAACGCGTGCTGCTCGACTGGTCCGATCTGCAAGGATGGGCACCGGGGGCACGGTCGTCGGGGACCTGGTTCGGGATGCATCACTGGGCTCTGGTGGGGCGGATCGCCATCCTCGCCGAGCGGAAGTGGGAGGACGAGGTGATGCGAATCACCGACGTCTACCGTGCGGCCACCGTGCGGCGCTTCGGAACGTCAGAGCGGCAGGCCGCACTCGACTGGCTGCGCGACTAGCCACCTGTTTGGGCGTCGGCCAACCTGCCGGCCGCGACGACAGCGGCGGGGAGGGTGTTCTCGTGCCCGCCGGTAGCCCCTCTCGCAGACTAGCGGACACGCCGAAGGCGCGCCCGGGCCAACTCGGCAGCGAGGGCGCCGGCCTCGTTGGCGATCACGGTAAACCTGTCGGTCAGGCTGTCGAAGACGGCGGCCTTCCGACATCGCAGCTATAGACGCGGGCGGGCGGGCAGCCGCGGCCGGGATCCTCTCCGCGACCGGCTCGATATCCGGGCTGTCAGCATGCTATGTGAGGGAGGACCGGCAGTAGCGCTGCCGCCGCGGATCGGGCACAGGAGGACGACGGGCGATGTCGGGGTTGCAGGAGGCGGCGAAGATCCATTCGTGTTCCTGGCACGAAATGCACCGGCAGGCGACCGATCTCGCGATCCGGCTGGCCGCCAGCGGCCCGTTCCAGGGGATCATCGCCATCGCCCGCGGCGGCACGGTGCCGGCGGCGGTCGTCGCCCGTGTCCTCGATATCCGCCTGATCGAAACGCTGTGCACGGCGAAGCTACGACGGCATCGAGAAGGGGCGCTCAGCGTGCTCAAGGGTGCGCCGCCGCAGGCGAGACGGCCGTGGCTGGCTGCTGATCGACGACGTCGCCGACAGCAGCAGCACCGCCGAGAAGCACGAAGCATGCTGCCGGCGGCGCACTACGCCACCATCTATATGAAGCCTGTCGGCCGGCCGTTCGTCGATACCTTCATCAGCGAGGTGGAGCAGGACGTCTGGATCGACTTTCCCTGGGACCGCGACCCGGCGAAGATCGGCTGACGAGAACCCCGGTCGGCGCCGTTCCGGCGGGGAACAACAAAAGGCTCCGAGCGGCAGCGCGGACCGGACGGATCGCACCGCCGGGAAACGCCGGCTGGGCAGGCAGACAGAAACTGGGAGGAACGGGACTATGTCGGGGATCATCGCAGATATCGGTGGAACCAACGTCCGCTTCGCGCGTGTCGCCGACGACGCGTCCATCTCGGTGGTAAAACCGATGAAGGTCGCCGACTTCGACACCCTCGCCGATGCGTGCCAGGCCTATCTCGAAGCCGGCGGCAACGCCGACAGGTTGCCGCGGCATGCAGCGTTCGCCGTTGCCTCCCCGGTGCTGGGCGACGAGATCCGCATGACCAACCACCGCTGGGTCTTCTCCATCGAGGAGACGCGGCGCAAGCTCGGTCTTGACACGTTCGACGTCGTCAACGACTTCGCCGCCGTTGCCCTCGGCATCCCGTTCCTCACCCGCGCCGACGTGCGCCGCATCGGCGGCGGCGAGCCCGATCCACACGCCACCGTCGCGGTGCTGGGCGCCGGTACCGGCCTCAGCGCATGGCCGGCCTGGCGCAGCCGCGTGGCGGCAGTTATGTCCACTCACCAGCGAAGGCGGGCACGTCACCATGCCGCCGTTCACCGATCGCGGGCGGCGGTGATCAACGTGCTGCGCCCCAGCTTCGAGGGCAACCACGTCTCGGCGGGCGCTTGATTTCCGGCCCCGGCCTGGTCACCTCTACACCTCCATCGCCAAGATCGACGGACGCAGCGCCGATCCGGCGATCACCCCGCCGATTGCACCCAGCGCGCCATTGCCGGCACCTGCCCAATCGCCCAGGAGGCGCTGGCGATGTTCTGCGAGATGCTGGGGACGATCGCTGCCAACCTCGCGCTCACGCTCGATGCCCGCGGCGGCATCTACATCGCCGGCGGCATCGTCCCGAAGCTGGGCGAGGTCTTCGATAAGTCCGGTTTCCGCGCGCGGTTCGAGGACAAGGGGCGCTTCAACAAGTACCTGCGGCCGATTCCGACGTCGGTGATTACCCGGCCGGAACCGGCGTTCGCCGGGCTCGCGGCGCTGGTGGCAGCCCGCAGGTCGCGGTCCGCTCTGGTTCCAGACGCGGCGGATCAGCAGCTTGTGCGCACCGATCGCGAACAGGGCGGCAGTGCGGACGAGCCGCAGCCGCTCATCGAGGTGCGAGCGCAGCCAGCTGGCCGTGAGGTCCCGCCGGCCGTGGTACGCCGTCCACGGCGACGGTGAGGCCGAGCCGGGCGAGCACGTAGCGGGCGCGCGGCAGGTGGAAGCCGTCGGTGACCAGCACGACGTGCCGCCAGCCGTGCCGGCGCATGATCCGGCCGGCGCCGGCGGCATTCTCGAAGGTATTGCGCGCCTGGTCTTCGATGACGATGGCGCCGGGAGCAACACCCAGCGCCACCGCCATTTCGCGCATGACGTGCGCCTCCGCCGGCGGCGGCCCGACAACGCCCCGGATACGAGCAGGTATCGCGCATCGCGGCGGAAGTATAAGGCGACGCCGTACTCCAGCCGGCGCCGCAGCGCCGGTCCAGGCACGCCCGGCGCCATTGTGGCAGCGCCCAGCACCAGCACCGCGTCCGGCGGACTGTGCGCATCGGCAGGCGGCGGAAGTGAGGGCGGCGGGGGCATCGGCGGCGTCGCTTCAATACAAGGGGCAAGCCGGACGTGCCGCCGTGAGGCAGCGCCCCCCGACCGCACGGCGTCGTCGGTGCCGGCCGCAGCGTCAGCCCGGAACGCCGAGCTCTTTCTCGCTCGCCGCCGATCGTCCAGCCGACACCGCCGCGCACCGTTTTGGTGCGGAACAGGACACGGAGAGCGGGCGGACATCTTCGAAGGTTTTCACCATTGCCCTTTATCCGCTACAACTGGCCGACCTAAATAACAGGGCGGTGGTGGCTTGTCGCGCGGCGGGTCGCGGGTCGCCGATGTCGGTCTTCGAGGGAAGTGAAATGGAAAGGCGGACGAGCCTTCAGGTGATGGAAGAACTGTTGCCGATCAGTGGTTCGACGGTAATCGACGTCGGCTGCGGCGATGGCTGGCTGGTAAGGTCGCTGACCCGCAGGGGAGCGCACGCGACTGGCATCGAGGTCAGTCCCAAGCACTTGGCTCATGCCCGGTCCATTACGGCGGTGGGCGACGAGCAGTACATGCAGGGCATCGCCGAGGATCTGCCCATCGCCCGGTCGGCCGACATCATCATCTTCTTCAACAGCCTGCACCATGTGGATCAGCCTGGTCTGCTGAAAGCGCTGCGCGAGGCGGCGCGGGCGCTGAAGCCGGGCGGCGTCCTTTTCGTCTCGGAGCCGCTGCCGAGCGGCCCCTATTTCGAGACGATGAAGCCGGTCCACGACGAGACCACGGTGCGCAATAACGCCCAGGCGGCGCTGCGCTACGGGCCTGAGTTCGGGCTGCTGCTGGAGAAGACCTTTACTTACGTCGATTCGGTGAAGATGAAGGATTTCAGGGCATTCCACGATCGGTTGACGATGATCAACCCGCACGTGCGCGACCGCTTCGACGAGAAGGAAGAGGAGCTGCGGGCGCTGTTCGAGGCCAACGGCCAGAAGACGGAGGATGGCTGGCTGTTCAACCAGCCGATGCGGGTGCACCTGCTGCGCCGGAGCTGAGCTGCGGCGCTAAATGGTATAGAAGGCGGGATTCTTACGCGTCCGGCTCGTTCTCTTGCTCAGTGTGCAAGGGCGGCGCCTCGGCAGCACAACTGGAGGGCGGGCGAAGCGATTTGCCGCGCCCGTCCGCGTTGGTCAAAGCTCAGAGCTGGGTGGCGTCAAGCATCCGGTCGCGCGAGCTGGCGAAATGCGCCGGCAGCGGCCGCTGGCGGCGGTTCCACAGGCTTGCGATCGTCCGCAACGCCCGCCCCAGCCGGTCGGCGAGAGTATTCGGCTGATGATAGCTGCCGACAAGCTCATCCGCTCGTTCGTTCAGCAGCGTCGCCCTCAGACCCTGCTCGCGCAGCCGGTCAAAATCAATCGTCTCGAATCGGTTCATTGTCACAGACCTCGCAGTTCAGGTTGGCAAAGCGTCCCTGCGGCGGGTCCTCCCAATCTCCGTCCTGTTATCACACGTCACTTCGGCGCCCCGTTCCCCCTTGGGACGCCCTGGTCATAGAGGTTGGAGTGAAATCCGGTCCCCGTCAACGATAAATGCTGCATCGCAGCATTAGCGGTTGCGCATACGCAACACCGTCGGCACGGCCGCCACATCGGGGCGCGATTCCCTCCTTCCTCGCACCTGCTGACGTCCCAAAGGCGTCGCCGCTACCGTCCGCGCTCCTGCGGAACCGTCAGGAGCGGCCCGGCTTCGATGGTGATGCGCCCGTACCCGACAGGGCCACGTCCGCGAACGGGCCCGCCCTTTCTGCGAGCAACTGCAAGCGATTCGACGCCTTTGCCAGATCCCATCCTCGCATAAAAGCGACAGGGCGGCTTGGCCTGACTTGGCCTGATCAGGGCGGCTTGACGCAACCAAAGAACTAAACTAGAACATATGGCAAATAGTTTTTGTTTTGTTCGAAGGAAGGCGTTGCTTTGCCGCCCGCTGCCGGTGTCTATTGCAAGGCGTCCTGTTCGAGGCGCTCCGGTCCGGGTGGTGTCGTTCGCCTGTATGGGAGGGGCGGATGCTGACCAAGAAGCAATACGAATTGCTGCTGTTCATCGACAGGCGCCTGCGGGACAGCGGGGTGTCGCCGTCGTTCGACGAGATGAAGGAAGCGCTGGGGCTGCGCTCGAAATCGGGCATCCACCGGCTGATGACCGGCCTTGAGGAGCGTGGCTT
>JAXMDR010000018.1:0-46336 GCA_046348725.1 Rhodospirillales bacterium | reverse complement strand
GCCGATCTCCTCCAGCATCCTCAGCACCGCCTCGTTGGCACCGCCGTGGGCAGGGCCCCACAGGGAAGCGATGCCGGCAGCGATGCAGGCGAAGGGATTGGCGCCGGAGGAGCCGGCCAGCCGCACCGTCGAGGTGGAGGCGTTCTGCTCGTGATCGGCGTGCAGGATCAGGATGCGATCCATCGCCTTCGCCAACACCGGGTTGACCTTGTAGGGCTCGCACGGCGTCGCGAACATCATGTGCAGGAAGTTTTCCGAATATCGCAGATCGTTGCGCGGATAGATGAACGGCTGGCCGATGGAATACTTATAGGCCCAGGTCGCCAGCGTCGGCATCTTGGCGATCATCCGGTAGGAGGCGACCATCCGGTGGCGCGGATTGGTGATGTCCGTCGAGTCGTGATAGAAGGCCGACAGCGCGCCGACCATGCCCACCATCACCGCCATCGGGTGCGAGTCACGCCGCAGCCCATCGATGAACTTGTGCATCTGCTCATGCACCATGGTGTGGTAGGTGATGTCGTGCTCGAACTTGCGCTTCTGGTCGGCGGTCGGCAGATCGCCGTAGAGCAGCAGATAGCAGCACTCCATGAAGTCCGAGTGTTCGGCCAGTTGCTCGATCGGGTAGCCGCGGTAGAGCAGGACGCCCTGGTCGCCGTCGATGTAGGTGATCGACGACTCACAACTGCCGGTCGAGGTGTAGCCAGGATCGAACGTGAAGTAGCCGGTATCCTGGTAGAGCTTACGAACGTCGATAACATCCGGACCGGTCGAACCTTTGAGCACCGGCAGCTCATATTTGCGGCCGGTGGCATTGTCGATCAGCGTAACCGTATGGTTTGTCCCCTGCGCGGCCGCCTTCTCACTCATCGATAAGCTTCCCTTCCTGCCACAAGCACCGTTTTCTGAGCATCGAACGACCGGCTGCCGCCCGGCATCACCTCAGCTCCACACCGGCGTTGCCAGCGCATCCGGCGAGGGCGGCTGTCGTTGCGCCAGTATGTGGCTGATCCTTGCAACGCTGAGGCCGCGCCCCAGCGCCTCCATGACCTCGAAGATCGGCGGTGAAACGGTGGCGCCGGTCAACGCCGCCCGCAGCGGCTGGGCGATCGTTCCCAGCTTCAGCGCCGGATCATCGGCGGCCGCTGCCTCGACATAGGCCCGCACCGTGGTTTCGAGGGCACCCGCGGTCCAGTCCGCCTGGGACTCCAGCAACGGCAAAAGCCGGTCGAGATGCCGCACGGCCGGCGCGGTGAGGATCGCGGCCGCCTTCTGGTTCAGCGGCAGGGGTCCATCGTCCACGTAGAACTGCGCGCTCTCCGCCAGATCGCGAAGGGTCTTTGCCCGGTCGCGCAAACCGGGAAGCCCCCGCTGCAATCGCAGCCGTGCCGCCGCCGACAGCGGGGTACCCCGCCGTTTCTCGATCGTCTCCTCAAGCAGGTCACCCAGCCGCGCCAGATCGGTCTGGCGGATATAGTGGGCGTTGAGGCTGTCGAGCTTGGCAAAGTCGAAGCGCGCCGGCGACCGCCCGATCGCGGCCAGGTCGAACCAAGCGATCGCCTGCTGTTGCCGATCGATGATCTCGTCGTCGCCATGGCTCCAGCCGAGGCGCAGCAGATAGTTGCACAGCGCCTCGGGCAGGTAGCCCATGTCGCGGTAGGCATCGACGCCCAGTGCGCCGTGCCGCTTCGACAGCTTGGCGCCATCGGCGCCATGGATCAGCGGTACGTGCGCGAACTCCGGCACCGACCAGCCGAACGCCTGATACAGCTGATACTGCCGAAAAGCATTGGAGAGATGGTCGTCGCCGCGGATGACGTGGGTTATGCCCATGTCGTGGTCGTCAACCACCACCGCCAGCATGTAGGTCGGCGTGCCGTCGGCACGCAGCAGGACCATATCGTCGAGCTGGGCGTTGGCGACGGTAACCTCGCCCTGGACCAGATCGCGGATGCGCGTCTCGCCGGAGAGCGGCGCCCGCAGCCGCACCACCGGCGGTGCGCCGGCCGGGAGCTTCGCGAGGGTCGCGGTCGCGCCAGCGCCCGTCGTAGCGGAACGGCCGTCCCTCCGCTTTGCCTGCTCGCGCATTAACGCCAGTTCCTCCACCGAGGCCCAGCAGCGATAGGCATGCCCCGTCTCCAGCAGTTGCTGGACCATGGCGGCATGGCGGGCGGCGCGCTCCGACTGCATTACGGCGTCGCCGTCCCAGTGGAGGCCAAGCCAGCGAAGGCCGTCGATGATCGCCGCGATCGCCGCGTCCGTCGAACGGGCGCGGTCAGTGTCCTCAATGCGGAGAAGAAAGCGGCCGCCCCGGCTGTGGGCGTAAAGCCAGTTGAACAGCGCGGTTCGCGCACCGCCGATGTGCAGAAAGCCCGTGGGAGAGGGGGCAAAGCGGGTGACGACTGACATCGAGCTTCGGACTGGCACCACGATCAGGGCGAATGCGCACCTCTAGCATATTTTGTTGCCGTGCACACAGCGACAAGTCCGCGCGGCCTTTCGCCCGGCAGGCAGATTGCCGCTCCGTCGCGGCAGTATCAGCCGCCGCCGGTGGGGATCGCGCGGCTTCTATCGGGGTGGATAAGAAGATGCACAAAAATATGTCCCAAATGGTGGGTGTTGGTGTATGGTCACCGCCGTAGTTACCACAAATGGGCCTTTCTGGACGGCCGTCTCGCTACACACCACCGATGTCAGTACTAATAGAACAAGTAAAGAACGCGTCGCTATGCCAGTTGCCGGCGGGTGAGAAGCGACAGCGCAAGTCATCGGTTCGCGAGCGGCCGGGCAGGGTCTGCCGGCATTGTGGGGTCGGGCGAGGGAGCTTCCCCGCCACGGCAACGCCTGCGGACCGGTCCATGATTGCGTGCAGGCGTTGTCGACAGGGGGGCATCCATGACCAGCGTTCCCATATCGTTGCAGGAGCATAAACGTCTAACTCAGCACGGAGCAGCCGAAGGGGGTAACAGTCCGCATCCCATCCCGGCGCCCGCCGCTGTTCCCGCATCGCCACCGGAATTCCTGCTGGACGATATCGCGCGTGCCGAATGGACGCGCGTTCTCGCCGCAATGCCGCCCGCGGCGCTCGCCGGCATGGCGCGCTGGACACTCCTCGCCGGCTACTGCAACGCGGTGGCGCGGGCCGTCCGGGCGGAACAGGCTCTTGTCGCCGATGGCCAATACTACGAGTCGAGGACCGGGCAGGGCATCGTAGTCCGGCGGCGCCATCCGGCTCTGCGGGACGCCGAACAGGGGTGGAACGCAGCACGCCATCTGGCCCGGCAACTTGGCATTACAGGAGGCGCGGCTGTTGCACAGGAAAGGCCCGGAACAAGGCGCAGCCTGTTCAAGTAGAGATCTCTGGTTTGACGAGCGGGAAGCCGACCAGGTTTCGTTCTTCATCGAAGAGTTCTGCGGTCACGTCAAAGGGCCCCTTGCCGGTGAGCCGTTTCGGCTCACCGCCTGGCAGAACGAGTTGGTCCGCGACCTGTTCGGATGGAAGCGGCGGGACGGTCGCAGGCGCTACCGCTATCTGTGGCTGGAGGTGCCTCGCAAGGCGGGGAAAAGCACATTCGCCGCCGCCATCGCTCTCTACCTGCTCATGGTCGACCCTGAGCCGGGGGCGGAGATTGTCATCGCCGCGGGCAACGCCGAGCAGGCCAACATCTGCTTCAACATCGCCCGCGAGATGGTGCTGCGCGATCCCGACCTGGCAACGACCTGCACCGCCTACCGCAACCGGCTGGTCTACAAGGACGCGCAATTGCGCATCGTCTCCTCGCGGCAGGAGGCGGGCCACGGCGGCAACATTTCGTGCCTGCTGTTCGACGACGTCTCGCTGCTGCCGTCACGGGAGCTTCATGACAAGCTGATCAGCAGCATGGCAGCGCGCTCACAACCGCTGACCCTCTACTACACCGCCGCCGGTGCCGAGCGGACATCCCTGGCTTGGGAGCTGCACGACTACGCAACGCAGGTGAGTTCCGGTGCGGTCAATGATCCGTCCTGGCTGGTGAAAATATTTGGTGCGTCACCGGACGCCGACTGGAGCGATCCGAACGTCTGGCGCGCCGCCCATCCCGGCATCGGTGTTAGCGTCTCCGAGGAATTCATCGCCGAGGAATACCGGCGGGCGCGGCAGGCTCCCGGCTTCATCGGCACGTTCCGCCAGCTCTATCTGAATATCTGGGGTCAGGAGCGTACCCGCTGGCTGAACATGGACAAGTGGGAGGAGTGCGACGGACGGCCGATCGACCTTGCGGCGCTCGCCGGACGCGAATGCTTTGCCGGCCTCGATCTCAGCACGACCACCGATCTGACCGCTCTTGTGTTGCTGTTTCGTGATAAGGACGGCGGCTATACCGTTGTTCCTTATGCATTCTGTCCGGCGGAAACGATCCGCGAGCGGCAGCGTCGCGACCGCGTCGACTACCAGTCCTGGCGCGAGCAAGGGCTGCTCATCGTGACCGAGGGCAACACTGTTGATCAGAACGCAATCCGGGCGAAGGTCTTGCAGGTTGCCCGGATGTTCCGGCTGCAGGAGCTGGCCTACGACCGGTGGAACTCCTCGATGCTGGTGAGCCAGTTGGTCAACGACGGCATCAACTGTGTTCCGGTATCGCAGAGCAACAGCGCCATGAGCGGGCCCGGCGCGCGAGCTGGAGCCCAGGTCATCGCCAGCGCATCCTGCGCCATGGCGGCAACCCGATCCTGCGGTGGTGTGCCGGCAACGCCATCGCGCATGTCGATCCGGCAGGAGATATCCGGCCGAGCAAGGCCAAGAGCGCCGAGCGCATTGACCTGCTGGTGGCGATGCTGATGGCGATGTCGCGACATCTGGTGCACCACCCCGGCTGCGGGCGGCGCGGGCAACGTGGTCCTGAGACCGCATAAGATATATTATGAAAAATAATTGGTGCAGCAGCGGCACGCCAGGCGACGAGCTGGGTCCGATTGTCCGTCCGAAATGGGTCAGTTGTCCGACGGCAGCAAAGCGGAGCGAACAGCCGGTGAAGTTGCGGTCTGCTCGGCCATCGCCGCCACCCGTCATCCCGCGGCAGGCCGCCAGCGCCGCCAACGTGTGGCCGACGAACGCCGGTTCATTGCGCCGACCGCGCATCGGTACCGGCGCCAGATACGGCGCATCGGTCTCGACCAGCAGCCGCTCCACCGGTAACCGTGTCGCGATGGTCCGCAACTTGTCGCTTTTCTTGAAGGTCAGGATGCCGGAAAACGAGACGTAGAGGCCCAGATCGACGGCGGTCTCGGCCAGCTCCTGGCCGGAGCTGAAACAGTGCAGCACGCCGGCGAACGGTCCCGCCCTGCTGCTCTTCGGCAGGATCGCAGCTGTCGTCGCATCGGCGTCGCGGGTGTGCACGACGAGCGGCGGGCCGCTGTCGCGCGCGGCGGCGATGTGCGTCCGGAATACTGCGATCTGAACCTGTTGCGGGCTTCTGTTATAGTAGAAGTCGAGCCCACACTCGCCGATGCCGACGACCTTCGGATGCGCTGCCAGCCGCACCAGTTCTGCCGCCGTTACCGTGCTTTCGGCGGCGGCCTCGTGTGGGTGTACGCCGACGGTACAGAAAACGTGCTCGTGCTGTTCGGCGATCGCCAGCACCTCCGGAAAGCCGGCCAGCGTCGTCGAGATGGTGAGCATGGCGGTGACGCCCGACGCATGCGCCCGGCCGACGCGACGGCATCCACTTCGTTTCGGAAATGGTCGAGATGGCAGTGGCTATCGATCAGCATCACGAGGCGGAAGCGGCGTCGCGCTCGACGAAGCGCGGAAACACCCCGACCGGGGTTGGCGGCAGCGTTCCGGGCAGCAGCGCATGGTCGGCGCCGAGGGTCTCGAAGGAGCGTCGCTCCGGGGCGACGCACAGCTGGTCCAGCATCAGCGCCGCCAGATCCGGCATGAACGGCTGGGCAAGGATGGCGAGCCGACGCACCGTCTCGGCGCAGACGAACAGCACTGTCTGCATTCGTGCCGGATCGGTTTTGCGCAGCGTCCACGCCGCCTGCCTCGCCACGTAGCCATTGGCGGCGGCGATCACCTCCCACATGTCGATGAGCGCTCCGTGCAGCACCTGGCGGTCGATCTGCCCGCGCATCTTTGCAAGCAGGCCGCTGGTAGCATCGAGCAACGCCGCGTCGTCGTCGCTGAAGCCGCTGGGGATCGGCACCCGCCCGCCGCAATAGCGGCCGATCATCGACAGCACCCGCTGCGCCAGGTTGCCGAAGTCGTTGGCGAGATCGCCGTTGATGCGGCCGACCATCGCCCGGTGGGAGAAGTCGCCGTCCTGGCCGAAGGGCACTTCGCGCAGCATGAAGTAGCGCACCGCATCGAGGCCATAACGCTGCACCAGGCGTTTGGGATCGATGACGTTGCCAAGCGACTTGGAAATCTTGCTACCCTCGTTGGTCCACCAGCCGTGGGCGAAGACGCGGCGCGGCAGCTCCAGCCCCGCCGCCATCAGCAGCGCCGGCCAGTAGACGGCATGGAAGCGCAGGATGTCCTTGCCGACCATGTGCAGGTCGGCAGGCCACCAGCGGCGGAAGGTCTCGCCGTCGGTGTCGGGAAAGCCGGCGGCGGTCATGTAGTTGGTCAGCGCGTCGAGCCACACGTACATGACATGCGCGGCATCGCCGGGGACCGGCACGCCCCAGTCGAAGGTGGTGCGCGAGATCGACAGGTCCTGCAGGCCGCCTTCGACGAAGCTCAGCACCTCGTTCCGCCGCGAGGGCGGCAGGATGAAGTCGGGATGCTCCGCATAGAATTGCAGCAGCGGCTGCTGCCATTGCGACAGCCGGAAGAAGTAGCTGGGCTCTTCCACCCACTCCACCGGCGCCCCGGTCGGCGCCAGCCGCTGGCCGCCGGCATCGACGACGAGTTCGCTCTCGGCGTAGAAGGCTTCGTCACGCACCGCGTACCAGCCGCCGTACGTCTCCAGGTAGATCTGGCCGTTCTCGCTCAGCCGCTGCCACAGCGCGGTGCAGGCGATCTTGTGCCGTTCCTCAGTGGTCCGGATGAAGTCGTCGTTGGAGAAGTTCATCAGCGCCGCCAACTCGCGGAAGTTGGCGGAGACGCGATCGGTGAAGGCCTGCGGTGCGAGGCCGGCGGCGGCGGCGGCCTTCTGCACCTTCTGGCCGTGCTCGTCGGTGCCGGTCAGAAAATGCACGTCGTAGCCGTCGAGCCGCTTGAAGCGGGCGATCACGTCGCAGGCCAGCGTCGTGTACATGTGGCCGATGTGGGGAACATCGTTCACGTAATATATCGGCGTCGTGACGTAAAAGCGGGGCCGTCCGGTCATTCGTGCGTACATCAAAGAGGAAAAGGCAAGGAGGCCTGGGATCAGGAGCCGTCCGGGCGGACCTCGCATGCGAGATCAAGCAGAACGGTGGTGAGCACCTGCTTGCGGTCGAGGTTGCCTGAGGCGCCTGCGCGGCAAGATGGTGGGTCTTGTCCCATACCTTCAGCCAGCGATCAAGCGTGGCGCCAGCGGCCAGCCGCCGCAGCGCCGGCACGCTGTCCTGCAGTGCTGGCGCCACCGCCGGTTGCCCGGACGGACCGACGGCGCAGGCCTGCGCCAGCTTGCGCAGCCACCACGACAGCAGTTGCGCGGTGCCGCGAAAGCTGTCGGGATCGGCGCCAGCGCCGGGATCGGCCGCATAGGCCAGCAGTGGCCGGCTGTCGTTCTCGGCCAGCGCGGCGAGGGCGGCGGCCAGCGTCCGCCAGCTGGCGAGGCCGCCGGCGGCGCTGAGCTGCAGGGCGTCACCGATGCTGCCTTCGCCGAGCGCCACCAGGATGCGGCGGTCGTCGGGGCCGATGTCCGGGCGGTAGCGGACAAGCAACTCCTCGATGACGGCGTCGGCGAGCGGCCGCAAGGCGATGCGCCGGCAGCGTGAACGGACCGTCGGTGGAAGCAGGTTCTGCTGGTGACAAACAAGCAGAAGCAATGAGCTGTTATTGGGCTCTTCAAGTACTTTGAGAAGAGCATTGGCGGCGTTGCGGTTCATCTCGTCGGCAGCATCGACGATCACCACCCGCCAGCCGCCGAGCGCGGGTGAGCTGCCGAGGAACGCCGCGATGCGGCGGACGTCATCCACCACGATCTCGCCAAGCTGGCGGCCGCGTTTCTCGTCGAAACGCCGCTCCACGGTCAGCAGGTCGGGATGCGCCGCCGACGCCACCCAGCGGAACGTCTGGTCGTCGGAATTCTCTTCCAACGCTCGGGGTGAGGAACCACCGGCGTTGCTGGAAGGCTCCGCCGGCAGCAGGAACCCCTGCCCCGCCCCTGCCCCTCTGCCGGCATCCTTCGCCGCAGCAGCGTCCGGGCGATGCGGAAAGCCCAGGTGGCCTTGCCGATGCCGCGCGGCCCGCAGATCATCAGCGCCTGACCAAGGCGGCCCTCCTGGGTCCAGCGCGCCACCTGTGCTTCCGCCGGGGCATGCCCGAGCAGCAGCGGGTTGGCGCGGGGCAGCGGCGGCGTCGGCGGTTCCGCCCGTTCGCTGCGCATCGCCATTGCTCCCTCTCAGCCCGCCAACGACAGGCCGAGCCGGCAGGCGACAACGGCGCGCACGCGGGCCTGCACGATGTCGATGTCGGGGCTTGCATCGAGGATCACGTAGCGGTCGCCGCCGTGTGCAGCGATCCGGAGAAAGGCATCGCGCACCCGCTGATGGAACGCTGCGTCCATCCGCTCGTAGCGGTCGGCCGCCACGGCGCGTTGGCCGGCGCGGATCATGCCCAGCGCCGGATCGAGGTCGAGGACCAGCACCAAGTCGGGTTCGCGGTGGCCCACCACCAGCCGCCGCAGGCTCGCCAGCGCGTCGCCGGGCAGCCCGAGACCGCCACCCTGATAGGCCTCGGTGGAATCGGCGAAGCGGTCGCAGATCACCCAGGTGCCCGCCGCCAGCGCCGGCACGATCGTCTTCTGCAGATGCTCCGCCCGCGCCGTGGTGCAGCAGTGCTTCGCTCAGCGGCTCCCAGCGGGCATCCGTCGGCGGTGCCAGCAGGAGCTGGCGCAGCGCTTCCGCACCCGGCGGTCCGCCCGGCTCGCGCTCGAGCACCACCCGCTCGCCGACGCGCTCGAGCGCCGCCGCCAGCAGCCGCGCCTGCGCCGTCTTGCCGGTACCCTCGCCGCCTTCGAAGACGATGAAGCGCCCGGACGGCGCCGCCGGGATCGCAGGGGGCTCAGTTGAGCGCGCGCCCGATCAGGCTGCCGAGACTGGCGAAGGCACGGCCGAAGAAGCCGCGCTCGGCAACATCGGCGCCGGCGACCAGCGGATGCTCGACAGGCGGAATGCCGGGCGCCGTAGCTCGCAGGGTGGCGATCTTGTCGCCCTTATGGATGGGCGCCGGCACCGGGCCGTCGTAGACAACGGAAACCTTCAGATCGGTCGTGCCTTGTCGCGGCACCGTCACCACCACATTCTCGGTGGCCTGCAGCGGCACCGTGTCCTGGGCCCCCAGCCAGACCTGCGCGTTGTCCACGTTCTCGCCGGCCTTGACCAGGGTGATGTTCTCGAAGCTACGGAAGCCGTAATCCATCAGGCGTTCGGACTCTTCGGCGCGCGCCTGCATGCTGGGCAGGCCAGTCACCACCAGCACCAGCCGGCGGTCTCCCTGCTTTGCCGACGCGGTCAGGCCGTAGCCGGCTTCCTTGGTATGACCGGTCTTCAGACCGTCGGCGCCGATGTTCTTGTACAGCAGCGGATTGCGGTTGCCCTGCTTGATCCCGTTATAGGTGAAGCTCTTCTCGCTGTAGATTTCGTAGTACTGGGGGAAATCGGTGATCAGCCGTTCCGCCAGCACCGTTAAGTCGCGGACCGTCATCACGTGTCCGGGATCGGGAAGGCCGGTGCTGTTGCGGAACACCGAGTCCCTCAGGCCGATCTCCTTCGCGACCTTATTCATCTCGGCGACGAAAGCCTCCTCGCTGCCGGAAACGCCCTCGGCAATGACGATGCAGGCGTCGTTCCCCGACTGGACGATAACGCCGCGGATCAGGTCATGCAGCTTTGCCCGCTCGCCGAGCTTCAGGCACATGGTCGAGCCGTCGCTGACGCAGCCGCCCTTGCGCCAAGCATTCTCGCTGACGGGCAGGGTATCGTCCCAGCTGATCTTGCCGTCCCGTACCTTGGTGAACAGCAGGTAGGCGGTCATGATCTTGCTCATCGATGCCGGCGGCATCGGCTGATCGGCGTTCTTCTCAAGGAGCACGGCGCCGGTGGTCATGTCGACGAGGATCGCCTCCCGGGCCAGCGTCTCGATGGCCAAAGCCGGACGCAGTCCCACTCCGCTCACCATCACTGCCAGTAACAGCGCCGGAATCGCGATGCGATGGCGGAGCAACGCAAGGTTCATCATCAGCTTCCCTTCAATGGCGGGTCGTGCCGCGGATGCGGCCGGCCACGCTGAAAATCCGCATCCCCGTTAATCGTCGACGATCCGGCTGTCCGGAAAGCCGGCGCGGCTGACCGATGCCAGCACGTGCCGTGCCTCGGCCTCGGAATAAAGGGGACCAACACGCACACGCAGCAGGCTGCGCCCGGCGATCATCGACGAACTGGTCACCGTGGGGCCGATCGGCGCCAAGCGGCGGCGCACGGCGGCGGCCCGGCCGGGGTCGGCAAAGGCGCCTGCCTGAACCCAATGCACCTCCCCACCCCGCGCCGGCTGCCTGACAACGGGCCCGGCCGTCGCGGCCAGCTTGACAAGCGGCGTATCGGTGGGCGTCTCGATCGGGGAATAGGCGGCGTAGAGGTCCCGTAGCCGTAGTAGGCTGGAACCGGTCCGGGGTCAGCAGGCGCCAACGGCGACGCCGGCGTCTCCGCTATAGCGTCGGCGGCCGGTACAGCTTCGGGCAGCGGCGCGTCGCTCGCAACGCTCGCAACAACCGGGTCCGCAGCGAAAGCCGTCGCCTCGGCATAGGCGGGTGTGACCACTGGCGCCGGCGCTTCCACAGCGGCGGTCTCGACAGACGGGCTGGCGCCTCCGCCGGCGACGCCACGGCGGCGGGGGTGACCGTCGCCACCACGGTTGGCGCCTGATACGCCGCAGCCCAGGCGACCTCCGACGGCACGCCGAGAGCGGCGGCCAGCATCCGGCTCTCGTCCTCGACGATTTCGACCCGCACCGGCGTCGTCCCCTGCTGATGGAAGCCCAGCAACTGCGAGGCGCGGCGGGAAACGTCGATGATCCGCTCGCGGGCGAACGGTCCACGGTCGTTGACCTTGAGCTTGATGCTGCGGCCGTTCTCCAGGTTGGTGACGCGGACGATGCTAGGCATCGGCAGCGCGGTGCGCTGCGGTGAGGTCGTTCATGTCGTAGGTTTCGCCGTTCGCCGTCGCCCGGCCGTGAAAGCCGGGGCCGTACCAGGAGGCGACGCCTTCCTCCACATAGTTATAATTCACTTCAGGATAGTACCACACCCCCTTGATCTGGTATGGTTTTCCGACCTTATAGCCGCGCACCACAGGAGATGCTTGCGCGGCTTCCGCACCAGGCTGGACTTGCCGCTGCGTACTCGAACATCCGGCCAGCAGCAAAACCACGATGACCAGCCCTCCCCGCCTTGCCGCTGCCTTCATCCCCATCGTCCCCGTTTATTGCGCCGGTTGGGCGGGCGGTTGCCCGCGCAGCTGCTGCAGCAGCCCGGGATCCGCATATCCGTCGGCCGGCAGGGCCATACTCTGCTGGTACAGCCGGATGGCGCGGCGTGTCTTCTCGCCGACCACGCCGTCGGCATCCCCGGCTCGAAGCCAAGAGCATAGAGCCGCGCCTGCAGCTCGACCACGTCGTAGCGGGTCAGCGGCACGTCCTCGCCCCAGCGCTGGGTCAGCAGCGGGCCGCGGCCGGCAATCCGGTCGGCAAGGTGGCCGACCGCGAGGGCGTAGAGCAGCGAGTTGTTCCACTTCAGGATCACCCGAAAGTTGCGGCGCACCAGGAAGGCAGGACCGGCAACGCCGGCGGGCAGCAACAGCGCGGCGGATTGGTCCACATCGGCCAACTCCGCGCCGTCGGCGCGGCGGACGCCCATCATCCGCCACACCCGCACCGGCTTGTCGACCTCGAGACCGCTCTCCAGGTAGTCGAACCCGGCCGGCAACAGTACCTCTTCGCCCCAGCCGGTGCGACCGTTCCAGCCGCTGGCATGCAGGAAGTTGGCGGCCGAAGCGAACACGTCGCCAAGGCTGCCGCAGAGGTCGCGCCTGCCGTCGCCGTCGTAATCCACGGCATAGGCCTGGATGCTGGTCGGCATGAATTGGGGCTGGCCGATCGCCCCCGCCCACGATCCGCGGACGTCGGAGGAGAGGTCCCCCCGGTCGATCAGTTCCAACGCTGCGAACAGCTGCTGGCGGAAAAAGCCGCTGCGCCGGGAGTCGTAGGCCAGCGTCGCCACCGAGGAGACCACGCCGAAGTCGCCCTGGACGCGGCCGAAGTCGCTCTCCAACGCCCAGAGCGCTACGATGATCTGCTTTGGCACCTGCCAGCGGGCGGAGATGTCCGACAGCAAGGGATTGTAGTCAGTGAGATACGCTTGGCCCTGTGCGATGCGCGCGTCGGTGACGCGGGCGTCGAGGTATCGCCAGAAGGTTTGCGTTATCTCCGGCTGGCGCCGGTCGAGTTCGATGACCCGATCCACGTGCTGGACATCGGCGAGCGCCACCTGAACGGCAGGAGACGTAAGCCCCCGCTGCGCCGCTTCGCTGCGGATCTGTTCCACCCACGCATCGAACGCCGCATCCCCACCTGGCGCCGCTGCGGCACCAGCGGCGAGGAGGGAAATGAACGCGATGATGATGTGGCACGCCCCAAGACGTGGACTGCGGAGCACGTCGATCGCCTGTCTGCTCGTCCGGAAGGTCCTTACTTGTCTGCCATAACTGCAATCGCGACACAATCATCGCCGCAATCGCCGCCGGGCCGGCGAATCCTGCGACACGAAGCGGTCGCGCGAAGAAGCGCGGCAAACAGGGGCGCTCTGCAAACTATACGTAATTCAATCTGATAGAGCGGATTGCTGATGCGTCACATCAGTTATTGGCTCGCCATGTAGGAGCACGTTCGGGGACTGCCGCATCGGGATTCTCGCGGCGGGCAGCCCCCACGAGTTCGAATCATCCGCCCGCCAAACTCCTCCGTCAGAAGCCGCTGGCGGTGATCCGCTCGACCACGAAGCCATCTTCCGGCGGAAACCGCTCGGTTATCAGCGACCACGCTTCGGCCTCGTCACGGGCGACGACGTCCCGAACCTGAGCTTGAGCCCAGTGACGATCGAAGAAGGTGTGCCGCTGCTTCCGCTGTACCAGGGTTCGCACCTGCTCGTTATAGAGTTGCACTTGGAAGACACGAAAGCCGACATTTGGCAGGTGCAGCATTCCCGTACCCTATCATCGCGCCGATAAAGCGCTTTTCTTCTGCGGGTTTGTTAACGGAGCGTCCCGCTCTCCAGTGCACCAACAAGCCCAAATTTTAACCACAAGCTCCACTAAAGGGCAAAACGTTTTTCGTTCGTGCGAGACTTTTTCCCGGGCCGGGGAAACACCTCTGGCCGGAGCGCAGCTTTCACTGCCGAATGGGTATCAGTCGCCAGTGTTGTGACCGGCTGGAGGTACACGCCCTGCAACACAACCCTCCTTCGCCGCACGCGCGAAGTCGCTCAGCATCCCGTTTCCAATAGGGCAAAGCGCACCGGCATCACTTCTGTGACCGAAATTTTCCCGGTTGCGGACTTTTCCACCACCGTCAGCACCTGCGTCTCGGCCATGCCGGTTGGCACCACCATCCGCCCGCGGGGTTTGAGCTGATGCAAGAGCACGTGCGGGACCAGTTCTGAAGCGGCACATACGAGAATGCGGTCGAATGGCGCATGTTCCGGCCAGCCGAATTCGCCGTTGCCAACTTTGAGCTCGACACTTGAAAAACCCAACGTTCCCAGCTTGCGCCGGGCCACGGCGGCCAGTTCCTCGATGATCTCGATGCTGTAGATGCGCTCGGCCAGCGAGGCTAGGATGGCTGCATGGTAGCCGAGGCCGGTTCCAACCTCCAGTACCGTGTCGTTCTCCTGGACGTCCAGCAGATCGGTCATCAGCGCGACGATGAAGGGCTGCGAGATGGTCTTGCTGTGACCGATCGGCAACGGCTGGTCCGAGTACGCGTAGGGCACCAGTTCGACGGGCACGAACTCATGCCGGGGGACAGACGCCATCGCCTCAAGGATGCGCGGCGCGATCGTGTCCCGGCCGGTGTGGTCGCGCGCCTGCTGGGCGTGCACGCCGATGATCTCCACCATTTGCTGCTGCATCGCCGCCAACAGGTTATCGGTCATGCGTCGGTCCTCGACCATAAGTCGAAAATATAGCATGTCGTGCTGGCTGGTGCGTCCGCCGCGTTAGGTGCGATCGCGTTTTGTTTTCACGCGTGCCGAAAGAGCGGCACGACGAGCGGCGGCGCCGACGGATTTGCCGCGCCTGAAGGGAGCTGGTATCCCCCTCTGCATCCGATGGCCAGCACAACCCCGGGCGCCGAGGCCGCGTGCCCCCTTGCCGGAAGCCGGCCTTGCGGTCCGGTCTCCGGCGCGGGCGTGGGAGAATCAGGTGATGACGGTGGGTTCCTTGCGTCCCGTCCGCGTTTCGATCTCGGCCGTCTCGCGGGCGATGGCGATGAGGTCGGCGAGGGCCTCCTGAGTGTCGCGGTCGTGCTGTGCCGCATCGGCTTCGAAGCGCTCGACGTAGACGCGCATAGTGGCGCCCTGGGTACCGGTGCCGGAGAGGCGGAAGACGATACGCGAGCCATCAGCGAAGCCAATGCGGATGCCTTGCTTCGTCGTCGTGCTGCCATCCACCGGATCGGTGTAGGCAAAGTCGTCGGCGAGGGTCACCGTATAGCTGCCGAGGTAGCTGCCCAGGAGGCTGGGGAGCTTGCCACGGAGGTCGTCCATCAGCGCGTTCGCCGCAGCGCTGTCGATCTCCTCGTAGTCGTGGCGCGAGTAATAGTTGCGCCCGAACGTCTTCCAGTGGTTGCGGACGATCTCCGATACCGGCTGCTTGCGGTAGGCCAGCACATTCAGCCAGAACAGCACCGCCCACAGGCCGTCCTTCTCGCGGACATGGTTGGAGCCGGTGCCGAAGCTTTCCTCGCCGCACAGGGTCGCGAGGTTGGCGTCGAGCAGGGTTCCGAAAAACTTCCAGCCGGTCGGCGTCTCGTAGCAGCGGAGACCCATCTTCTCGGCCACCCGGTCCGGCGCCTGGCTGGTGGGCATCGACCGGGCGATGCCGGCAAGCCCGCCGCGATAGCCGGGAGCCACGTCGGCATTGGCTGCCAGCACCGCGAGGCTGTCCGAGGGAGTGACGAAGAAGCGGTTGCCGAGGATCATGTTGCGGTCGCCGTCGCCGTCGGAGGCGGCGCCGAAGTCGGGGCCGTCCGCCAGCCACAGCTTTTCGACCAACTCGTGCGCATAGACGAGGTTGGGGTCGGGATGGCCGTCGCCGAAGTTCTCCAGCGGCACACCGTTGATCACCGTTCCCGCCGGCGCGCCCAGTCGGCCCTCGATGATGGCATGGGCGTAAGGCCCCGTGACCGCATGCATCGCATCGAAGCACATGCGGAACTTCCCGGAGCGGAACAGCGCGGCGATCGCCTCGAAGTCGAACAGGCTCTCCATCAGTTCGGCGTAATCGGCGACGGAATCGAAGACGCGCACCGGCATGCCGGCGACGGAATGATCGCCCAGGCGGTCGAGGTCGATGTCTGGAGCGTCGGCGATGTCGTAGGAGTCGATCGTCTGCGTCCGCGCAAAGACCGCCTCCGTCACTTGCTCCGGTGCCGGGCCGCCATTGGCGATGTTGTACTTCACTCCAAAGTCGGCATTCGGGCCACCCGGATTGTGGCTGGCCGACAAGATGATGCCGCCGATCGCCTTGTTCTTGCGGATCACGCACGAGGTCGCCGGCGTAGAGAGAATGCCGCTCTGGCCGACCAGCACGCGGCCGAAGCCGTTCGCCGCCGCCATCCGCAGGATGATCTGAATCGCCTCACGGTTGAAGTACCGGCCGTCGCCGCCTACCACCAGGGTGGCGCCGCGCCTGTCGTCGATGCAATCGAAGTTCGCCTGGATAAAGTTTTGCAAGTAGTGCGGCTGCCGGAACACGGAGACCTTCTTGCGCAGCCCGGATGTTCCGGGCCGCTGGCCCTCGAAAGGCTTTGTTCGTTCGGTTGTTATGGTCATGTGCCCCTCTCCGCTCGCGACGACGAATCGCGTATGTTTATCGGGCTACCGTAGCAGGTCCGCCGGAGGGTCGCCAGCACCCTTGGGTCCGGCCGCCGTGCTGCGAAAGCGCTTGAGCCGCAATTCGTTGTCACACTGTGACAGCAAATTCTGCCGCGGTCTTTGACAGCCGGCCATGCGCGGGGTTAATCACATTACCTACCAAAACAACCTTCAGGGAAGCGGAGCGATCGGAGATTTCCTTTTGAATTCTTCGGTTGCGAGTAATCGGCGGTGACGCTATGGGAGCCTCATCCGCTCGTGTTGTCGTACCATGTCTTCACTCTCGGCACGGAACAACAAATGCGTAAAGCTGCAGAACCCACGGCTACCCAGGTCTCAGTGCCGCAGCGACTTGCCGCCGTCATCACCGCCGTGTTCCTATTGCTGCTCGCCGCACTGCCGGCGCGCGCCAACTACGCATCGCTGGTGATGGATGCTTCCACCGGCCAAGTTCTGTATGAGGCGAATGCCGATGTTCTGCGCTATCCGGCTTCGCTCACCAAGATGATGACGTTGTACATGCTGTTCGAGGCCCTCGACCGGGGCCGGATAACCCTCGACCAGCCGCTGTACACCTCCGCCCATGCCGCTTCGCAGGCGCCGACCAAGCTCGGCTTGCGGGTGGGCCAGCGGATCGCCGTCGAGGATGCGATTCTGGGGCTGGTCACCAAATCGGCAAATGACGCAGCCGCCCTCATCGCCGAGGAACTCGGTGGCAGCGAGGATCATTTTGCCGCGCAGATGACGGCGCAGGCGCACCAGCTCGGCATGACCCAGACGTACTTCGCCAATGCCTCGGGCCTGCCCGATCCGAACCAGGTGACGACGGCGCGCGACATGGCCATTCTGGCGCTGGCCCTGCTGCACGACTATCCCCATTACTACCACTACTTCGGCACCGAGCAGTTCTACTGGCGGGGCGCCATGCTTGCCAACCATAACCGGCTGCTTGGCGCCTACCCCGGAATCGACGGCATCAAGACTGGGTACACCCATGCCGCCGGCTTCAATCTGGTTGCGTCGGCGGTCCGCGGCGATCGCCGCCTGATCGGCGTGGTCATGGGCGCGCACTCCTCCGGCACCCGCAACGTGCTGATGACCAGCCTGCTCGATCAAGGGTTCATGGGTGGCAACATCAGCCTCGCCGGAATGGACGAACCGGACGAGCCGGGGCCGGAGCCGGGTACATCGAGTTGGGCTTCCGCGCTGGAGCCGGTGTCGGCCGCTGCTGCGGCGGTGGTGCCGGTTCGCTTCTCGCGGGAGGCCAGGGCTGAACGCCGGCCGGCCCGCTCGGAGGCCCGCACCGCTTCGGCACGCTCGCGCGGCAAAGCGACGACGGTGGCGAGCCGCGGCAAGCCGGTGAAGCTGACAGCGAAGAGCCCGGCAAAACTGGCAGCGAAGACGCCCACTAAAAATGAACAGGCGAAGGCTGGCGGAAAAGGCGGGAGCAAGGTGGTGCTGGCCTCGACGAAAGCAACGCCGAAGGCTGCGACCACCGCGGCGAAGAAAGGCGGCGCCACGGCATCGCGGCCGGTCTCATCCCAGGTCAAGGCAAAGCCGGCTACCGCCACCGCAATGAAGCCCGCAGCGAAGCCCGGCAAGACCGCCAAGACGACGGCCAGCAGCGGCAAGCGGCGGGTCGCCGACAACGCCCGCGGCGTGCGGTCCTGACGCACGGCGCCAGCATGGATCAGAAAACGCCGCGATAATTATCGCGCTTGGTTCGCGGCTGCGCCATCGTCAATGGCTGCGTGAGTGACACGCCTGTCAGAGGACGGATCTGTCCGCCGCGGGGGCGTCCCGGCTGCGGCGGATCTGGCGCAGGAACTGCTTGCGATATTGCCGACGCCATGTCCCGAAGTCCCAAAGCAGCGTCGAGGCGACTTCGCCGAGCACCGGCAGGAAGACGCCGGCGCTGACCGTTCCGCCTGCCGCCACCCGGACCGGCAGGCTGGCGAGGCGATAGTCCGACCCTTCATAGGCGACGAGGCGCCGGGCATCGCGGCCGGTAAGCCCGGATGCCAAAATTCCGTCCACCTCGGCCGTGGTATCGGCGATGAGCACCGGATAGGTGGCGCTGCGATGCAGGACCCGGCGGAATCCGGCCAGCATCGCCGGGCGCAGCCGACGGGCATCGACAGGGCGGCGGAGGACGGCTGAGAGGATCAGCGGATCCATCAGCGTGCCGTAAAAGAAGAAGCGGAGCACGTTCAGGCGATCGACGATGCCAGCACCGCGCCCCTCGACGCCATCAGCCACAGACCGAGGTGGTGTGCTTCGGCTTGCGGATGCGCCGCCGTCGCCGGCAGGCCGAGGGCTTCCGCCTTGCGCCGCGGCAGGTCGTAGGTGGCGCAGCCCGGCTCGTAGACGATGATGTCGCGCAGCGGCGGCGTCAACCCGTGGTTGCGCGCCGACAGCGTCGTCGCCACGAACTCGGCAACGCAGATGTCGGTACAGATGCCGACCACCACCATCGTGTCCACGTTGTGCTCCCTCACCCAGTCGACGATGGCGTTGCGGCCGGTTTCGGGATCGATGGAACCGACAAAGTCGTTGATGCAGTCGGCCTTCAGGATCGTCGCGACGGAGCTGCCTTCGAGCCAGGCGAGCGCCGGCACCAGTTCGGCGTCGGCAGTGCCGGCGAGGCAGTGGAGCGGATAGGGAGGCTCCGGCCGGTCGGTCGCATGCCAGTCGAGAAACACCGCGATGGGACGGCCCTCGCGCTCGAAGCGGCGGCTAAGAGCGTCGGTCTCGGCGATCATCCGGTCGATCTGGGCGTTCGGCTCCGACGGCGCCAGCGGCCCGCAGCCCACCGTGGCAAAGCCGTTCTGCTCGTCGATGATGACGAGGCCGCAGCGCCGGCCGGCGAGGTCGACGGGCTCGGCGTTAATTGGCAGTTCCGATTGCAGCCGCCGCACCAGTTCCCCCGGCTCGCTTCGCATTTCGTTCACGGCTCGCCTCCGCTCCCGCCACTCCCTCAGAGATGGGCGCGACCGGGGAGGCGATGCAATGCGCGCACCAGCGCGCGCCCGCAAAGAGTCGGCTGGCGCCGGGCCCTGTCCCCCCCGTCAGCCCGCGGTCAACGGGATCAGCCGACGGCCCGGGGATCGACGCCACTCAGCGTGAGCTGGCGCGCCAGTTCGGCGGTCAGGCGGCCGAGGCAGGCGGTACTCGGCGCCTCGCAGCGGCCGACCAGCACCGGCTGGGTGTTCGAGGCCCGCAGCAGCCACCAGCCGTCGCCGCTGTTCACCCGCACGCCGTCGATCTCCTGCACGGTGATGCCGTCCACGCCGCGCAGCCGGGCGCGTACCTCCTCGATCACCGCGAACTTGCGGTCATCGTCGCAATCGATGCGCAGCTCCGGCGTGTTCACCATCTTCGGCAGCGCGTTCAGCATCTCGGCGATGCTCAGATCCGAGGTCGAGACGACGCCGAGCAGCCGGACGGCAGCGTAGAGCGCATCGTCGAAGCCGTAGTAGCGGTGGGCGAAGAAGATGTGGCCGCTCATTTCGCCGGCCAGCGGCGCGCCGGTTTCCGCCAGCAGCGTCTTGATCAGCGAGTGGCCGGTGCGGCTCATCACCGCCTTGCCGCCGCGCCGCTCGATCTCCTCGAAGAATACCTTGCTGGACTTCACGTCGGCGATGATGGTGGCGCCGGGCAGCTCCTTCAGGATCGGCTCGGCGAGGATGATGAGCAGCTGGTCGCCCCACACCACGCGGCCATCGCCGTCGATGACGCCGATGCGGTCGCCATCGCCGTCGAAGCCGATGCCGAAGTCGCAGCCGTGCTCGGCGACGCACGCCTTCAGGTCCTCGAGGTTCTCCTCGACGGTGGGATCGGGGTGGTGCGCCGGGAAGGTGCCGTCGACCGCCTCGTTGATCACCACGTGGCGGCCGGGCAGCCGTTCGCATAGCCGCCGCAGCACCGCTCCCGCCGCGCCGTTACCGGGATCCCAGGCGATGTTCAGCGGCCGGCCGGCCGGCAGGTCGCGCACCAGCCGGTCGACGTAGGTAGCGGCCACATCGACCGTCTCGATGCTTCCCGTGCCCGAGGCGTAATCGCCGGCAGCGACCATCCGGCCCAGCTCCTGGATCGCCCCGCCGTAGAACGACTTACCCGCCAGCACCATCTTGATGCCGTTGTACTCGGGGGGGTTGTGCGAGCCGGTGATCATCATGCCGCCGCCGGCGCCGAGGTGGTGGGTCGCGAAGTAGAGCATCGGCGTCGGGCCGAGGCCGATGCGGTGGACCAGCACGCCGCTCGCGACCAGCCCCTCGACCAGCATCGCCTCCAGCGTCGGCGAGCTCAGCCGGCCGTCGTAGCCGACGGCGACCGACCGGCCGCCGCTGTGCAGGACCAGGGTGCCGAAGGCGCGGCCGACTTCCCGGACGCCCTCTTCGGTCAGGGTGTGACCGACGACACCGCGGATGTCGTATTCACGCAGAATGCTGGGGTCGAGCATGCAGCCTCTCTCAACACGGCTCAGGATTCGGCGACGGCGGCGGCCGGCTGGACCGCCGGCCGGCCGATCGAAGTGTAGTGGAAGCCGGCAGCAGCCATCTGCGCCGGGTTGTAGATGTTGCGCAGGTCGCAGATCACCGGAGCGCGCATCAGCGCCTTCACCCGGGCGAGATCAAGGGCGCGGAACTCGTTCCACTCGGTGAGCACGACGAGAACGTCCGCCTCCTCCACCGTCTCATAGGCGCTGCCGCACCAGATGACGCCGTCCAGCAGCTTGCGGGCTTCATCCATGCCCTCGGGATCGAAAACCCGGACGACAGCGCCCTGCTCCAGCAGCGCCGGGACGATGGCAAGGCTCGGCGCGTCGCGCATGTCGTCGGTGTTCGGCTTGAAGGTGAGGCCGAGGATGGCCACCGTCCGCCCGGCGACGGAGCCGCCGCAGTTGCCGACGATCCGCTCCGCCATCTGCTGCTTGCGACGGTCGTTGACCGAGATCGTCGTCTCGATTAGGCGCAGCGGCGAGCCGGCGGTCTGCGCCGTGTAGACGAGCGCCAGCGTGTCCTTGGGAAAGCAGGATCCGCCGTAGCCGGGGCCGGCGTGCAGAAACTTGCGGCCAATCCGGCCGTCAAGGCCGATGCCGCGAGCGACGTCGTGGACGTCGGCATCGACCTGCTCGCATAGATCGGCGATCTCGTTGATGAAGGTGATTTTCATCGCAAGGAACGCGTTGGACGAATACTTGATCAGCTCGGCCGTCCGGCGGGACGTAAACACGATAGGCGTTTCGATGAGATAGAGGACGCGGTAGAGCTGCCGCATGACATCGCGGGCGCGCGCGCTGTCGGTGCCGATAATGATCCGGTCGGGCCGCATGAAGTCGTTGATCGCCGAGCCTTCGCGCAGGAACTCCGGGTTGGAGACCACATCGAAGCTGCCCGCCGGCAGCTTCGCGCCGAGAATCCGCTCCAGTTCGTCACCGGTGCCGACGGGAACCGTCGATTTGGTGACGACCACACAGTAGCCGGTGATCGCGGCGCTGACCTCCTCGGCGGCGGCGTAGACAAAGGACAGATCGGCGTGGCCATCGCCGCGGCGACTGGGGGTGCCGACAGCGATGAATACCGCATCGGCACCCGCCACCGCCGCTGCCAGGTCCTCGGAGAACTTCAGCCGGCCGGCCGCGGCGTTGGAGGCGACCAGGGTATCGAGCCCGGGCTCGTAGATCGGGATTTCTCCCCGGCGCAGGCGCGCGATCCTCGTTTCATCCTTGTCGACGCAGACGACATCGACGCCGAACTCGGAGAAGCATGCCGCCGAGACCAGCCCGACGTAGCCTGCGCCGATCATTGCGATGCGCATAACCCCCTTCCCTCGCCTTCCTTCCTCGCCGGTTCCCGGCCAGGACTAATTGAACTTGCCCAGCATCTCGCGCACGCGCTCGGCCATATCCGGGCGCTGCAGGGCATAGGCGAGATTGGCTTCCAGGTAGCCGACCTTGTTGCCGCAGTCGAAGCGGCGCCCCTCATAGCGGAAGCCGTGAAACGGCACCAGCCCGATGGTCTTTGCCATGGCGTCGGTGAGCTGGATTTCGTTGCCGGCTCCCCGCTCCTGGTGCTCCAGGATGGTCAGCACGATCGGCTCCAGGATGTAGCGGCCGATGATCGCGAGCGTCGACGGGGCGTCCGCCGGCTTCGGCTTTTCGACGACCCCCTTCGCTGCGATCAGCGGGCCGTTCTCCCGGGCGGCATCGATGATGCCATACTGGTCGGTCATGTCGGCGGGCACCTCCTCGACAGCAACCAGGTTGCCGCCGGCCTTGCGGTGCGCATCGACCATCTGCTTCAGGCAGCCCGGCTGCGACAGGATCAGATCGTCGGCGAGCAGCACCGCGAAAGGCTCATCACTGATGAAGTTGCGGGCGCACCAGACGGCGTGGCCGAGCCCCATTGGCTCCTGTTGCCGGGTGTACGAGATGTGCCCCGGGGCCGGCATCCAGTCGAGCACCGAGCGCAGTGACTCCTTTTTGCCCCGCTCACGCAGAACCATTTCCAGCTCGACGCTGTGGTCGAAGTGGTCCTCGATGGCGCTCTTGGCACGGCCGGTGACGAAGATGAACTCCTCGATGCCGGCCTCCTGCGCTTCTTCGACCGCATACTGGATTAGCGGCTTGTCGACGACCGGAAGCATCTCCTTCGGCAGTGCCTTGGTCGCCGGGAGGAAACGGGTGCCAAGGCCGGCTACCGGAAACACCGCCTTGCGAACAGGTTTGGGCATTGATGACCTCTTGCTGAAGGAAGAACCGACGTTGGACCGGCCGGGGCTTCTGTTCAGAGGCCGCCGCCCTCGTCGGGGCCATCGCAGGTGCGAAACGAGGCAGGCGCATACCATACCTTCGGAGCCAGGGCTACCGAAAGACGCAACCGCACACGCTCCCCGCTCGTCCCCGGCCGTCGGCGGAGCAGCGCTCAGCGATGGCGGCGGCCCAGCAGGACGTCGCGGGCGCGGTTGACCTGCGCGGCGAGGAAGGAGGAGCCGCCCTGGTCAGGGTGCAGGTGGCGGATCAGCCGGTGATAGGCCGCCTTGATCTCCTGCTCGCCGGCACCCGCGGACAGCCCGAGCACGCGTAACGCCTCTTCCGCCGTCATCGCGCCCAGCGGATCGGCGCCGCCGGGCTCCCGGGCAGCGTCGCCGCCGCTGCCGCCCGCGTCGGCAGCTCCGTCGCGCCAGTCGGGGGCACGGCGGTCGAGATAGGCTTCGAGAATCCGGCCGGACTGGCCGTCGCGGCTTCGCACCTCCGGCAGCATCTCCAGCAACTCGGCGAGGCTCAGCTCGCTCAGCGGGCGGCCGGCGTGCGGCCCCTCGCGAACCTCCCCGTCAAGTTCGCCGGTGTCGTGGTCGAGATGCATGTCAAAGAAGCGCGTCTGCACCTGCGAGGTCCGACCGGTCGCCCGGCCGCCGCCGAGGCCGCCGAAATTGATACCGCCGAAGCCAGCGCGACCGAGGCTGCTGCGGCGGAGCATGAAGGAGCAGCAGCAGCGGCAGCAGCCCAGCAGCCAGCCGCCCCGGCCGCTCAGCAGCAGCAGCACGCCGACCACCGCCGCAACGGTGATCGCCGCGCTCTTGAGCGCAAAAATCAGCGCCTTCGGGTCCGCTGCCGCCGCCCAGCGGACGGTGCCGAGCGCAAGGAACAGCAGCCCGATGCCGGCCAGCAGCCAGAGCAGCATCGGCTCAGCGCCCCTCGCGTCCGCCGGCCATCTGATGCGCCAGCCGCTTCACCGCGCTGCTCGCCGACGCCGCATGGCGCAGCAGCGCCGGACCACCGCCCGCTGCGTAGACGGCGACAGCGCACAGCAGCTGGCGCAGGGCATCGGGGCTCGATGCATCGAAGCGGGAATAGGCGCCGCCGGTGATCCGGGCGATCTCGCGGAAGGCCGCGGCTGCCCGCAGGTCGTTGCCTTCGTGGAACATGAAGGCGGGAACGCCGAACGCCGCCAGCCGCCCGGTGCGGGTTGCCAGCGCATCGGGCATCTCCTCGCAGCAGTCGCCGACGAACACCAGCGCGCTGACCCGCCGGCTCGCCGCCTCGTTGGCGGCGTGCCGCAGAACCCGGCCGATCTGCGTCTCGCCGGCCCGGCAGGACACCGACGTCATCATCCGCAGCAGCGGCGCCGCCTCGGCGAGCCAGGGGCTGACCTTGAACTCGCCGTAGCCGCGGTAGAAGCAGAGCTGGATCTTCAGCCCGCCGAGGCTCTGGGCGGAAAGGAACATCTCGGTCTGGATGTGTGCCGCCCGGTCCCACGTCGCCTGCCGGCTGCCGGTGGCATCGAGCGCGAACAGAAGGCGCCCGCGCGTTTGCGGTGCTCGCACGGTGCCTTGATCAAGCTTGCGCAGAAACGTATCGACTTCTGCCGTCGAGGCGATTTTTGTTACGAACTTCTGGTTGTCGTTCATCGAGAGGACGCAAGCAAGCCGCGCGGTGTTTAACTTTTAAGATAGCGCGGTTTGCTAGATTATCTACTGATGCCGGCGTAGCCCCACATAGGGCCGGCCGTTGCAGCGGAGAGGAGCAGATGGTCGAACGGTGCGAGTGTGTCGTCATCGGCGCCGGAGCGGTGGGGCTGGCGATCGCCCATGCCCTGGCGGCGGCGGGCCGCGAGGTGATCGTCGTCGAGGCGGCGGAAACCTTCGGCACGGTTACCAGTTCGCGCAACTCTGAGGTCATCCACGCCGGCCTCTATTATCCGCCCGGCAGCCTGAAGGCGCGGTTCTGCCGGCGCGGCCGCGACCTGCTGTACCCCTGGCTGCGGGAGCACGGCATCGAGCATCTGCGCTGCGAGAAGCTGGTGGTGGCGACGGACGAGGCTGAAGTGCGGCAGCTGCACGGCGTCGCCGCCCGCGCCGAGGCCAACGGCGTCGAGGACCTGCGCTGGCTCTCCAGTGACGATGCCCGGGCGATGGAGCCGGAGGTGCGCTGCCTTGCGGCGCTCCACTCGCCTTCAACCGGAATCTTCGATAGTCACGGTTACATGTTGAGTCTGAAGGGTGCTGCCGAAGCCCATGGCGCCATGTTCGCGTTCTATTCGCGGGTTGTGGGCGGCGCTGTGAGAGACGACGGCATCCTGCTGCGACTGGACGAGAGCACCCATACCAACGGCACCCCGCGGGACAGCGCCCCGCCGATGGAGCTGCTCTGCGATATCGTCGTCAACAGCGCCGGGCTGGGGGCGCAAGGGGTGTCCCGCGCCATCGCCGGCCTGCCCGCTGCCAGCGTGCCGCCGCTGCACTATTCCAAGGGCTGCTACTTCACCCTGGCCGGGCGGCCGCCGTTCCAGCGCCTGGTCTATCCGCCGCCGGACCTCGCCAGCATCGGCCTGCACTACACCCGCGACCTCTCCGGGCGGGGCCGCTTCGGGCCCGATAATCAGTGGGTCGAGGCCGTGGAATACTCGGTGGACGGCGCCCGCGCCGAGGTGTTCTACGACTCGATCCGCCGCTATTGGCCGGGCCTGAAGGACGGCGCGCTCGCCCCCGACTACGCCGGCATCCGCCCGAAGATCCAGGCCCCCGGTGAACAACCTGTGGATTTCGTCATCCATGGCCCTGAAATCCATGGCGTTTCCGGCCTGATCGCGCTCTACGGCATCGAATCCCCCGGCCTGACCTCATCGCTGGCGATCGCCGAGCACGTGGCGGAAAGGCTGAACGGCGGTTGAGGCGACCGCCTCGCCGGGTCTCCTGCCCGTCCGCAACCATTAGGAGAGAACGATCTCTGGCAACGATCCGCGGTGATGACGATCTGTTCGACTGCCGTTAGTCGGCTGTTCATCTCTACAGCAGAAGAGAACTTTTAACAGGCTGCGACCGCCATGGTCTCGCCGGCGGGTCCACGCCGGCGGGTCCAGGTCAGCCGTGCTCTCTACGTCATTTTGGAACACATGTGTTGAGGCAATCCTTAGTACACAAGGAATCGGCCTCTGAACACCCCTGTCGGCATGTGAAATCATCTTCGGCGCATCCCGCCTCACAGTCGTTCTGTGCACTCGTGCAATCCCTGAAACATTGACGCAGGCATCGTGTTTCAGGGTTGTCTTCTGAGGTGCACTGGCCGCCTTCGCAGACTGCCCCCGCAGGACAGTCGTCACCGGTCCGGCACCCTGGCACGCACCTGCGGCCCTGGCAAATCTCACCAAGCCCGCAGCCACGATCACCCATGCACCTTGGCGTTCCTCCACCGTGGGCGGCGGAATCAGATAGCGGAAGTCCCAGCAAGACTCCGGTGAGGACCACGACTAGAACCGCGGCCAGCCCGTGCCGCATATTAGTCTGTTGCATACCGCCCCTCCTCAGCTGGAACCCTGTGGATGAAAGATCTCGGGCTCGCGCCGGCTGATCTTCTGTAATGGAATGGGAAGGAATGTGCCTTCCTCCTGCGCCTCCACGTTTCATACTGCAAAACGGAAGTATTCATAATACACTTGCAGCCATTTTGTGTCAAGGAAGACCCGATTGGGGCCATCAGTATGTACTAATATTTAAGATTACTAATACATGCTAGCAAGCTTAAAACCAACACCGACGCCGCCCCTACCTTTAGGACTTCAGCGTTGTCTCGACCGGCCAGCGGTTGAACGGTACGATGAGGCCTTTGCCTTGATGGAGTGGTTGACGATGGCCAGTCGCCCATTTCGCTCATCGCCGGTAACGCAAATCCGAACCGAGATCCTTGCACGTGCTTGACGGGTTTGGCCAACCCGGCCATATGCAATCGATGATCAGCGACGCCCCCGCCCGTCACCCCGAAAAGCAGCACCGGCCCGACAATCCCTCGCCGCGCAAGCCGGACTGGATCCGGGTGAAGGCGCCCACCTCGCCGGCCTACGGCGAGACGCATCGGATCATCCGCGAGCACCGGTTGCACACCGTCTGCGAGGAAGCTGGCTGCCCCAACATCGGCGAGTGCTGGGCAAAGAAGCACGCGACGGTGATGATCCTCGGCGATATCTGCACCCGCGCCTGCGCCTTCTGCAACGTCGCCACCGGCAAGCCGGGGGCGGTCAACCCGCACGAGCCGGACAACCTCGCCGACACCGTGGTCAAGCTCGGCTTGCGCCACGTGGTGATCACCTCGGTCGATCGCGACGACCTCGACGACGGCGGCGCCCACCAGTTCGTCCGCTGCATCGAGCGCATCCGCGCCGCAGCGCCCGGCACCAGCATCGAGATCCTGGTTCCCGACTTCCGCCACAAGGCGGGGGCGTTGGAAGCGGTGGTAGCCGCCGCCCCGGATGTCTTCAACCACAACCTCGAGACCGTCCCCCGCCTCTACCCCGGCATCCGTCCCGGCGCCCGCTATTACCACTCGCTGCGCCTGCTGGATCAGGCAAAGCAGAGGGATCCGCGGTTGTTCACCAAGTCGGGGATCATGGTCGGCTTGGGCGAGAGCCGCATCGAGGTGCTGCAGGTGATGGATGACCTGCGCTCGGCCGGCGTCGATTTCCTCACCATCGGCCAATACCTGCAGCCGACGCCAAAGCACGCGCCGATCGACCGCTTCGTCACCCCGGCGGAGTTCGACGAGTACCGCAGCGTCGGCGAAGCCAAGGGCTTCCTGCTGGTGGCGTCATCGCCGCTGACCCGCTCCTCCTATCACGCCGACCGGGACTTCGCCGCGCTGCGCGCCGCCCGCATGGAACAATTGGCCCGCGTCTGAACGTGCGGGTGAGATGGCCGCCTAGCGATGCCTACCCATGCGGAAAATCGCCTAGTTCCTTATACTTGCAAGCAGATGTTCGACCTTGTTGCTGATGTCGAGCGCTATCCGCATTTTCTTCCTTGGTGCCTCGCCTGCCGCATCCGCCAGCGCCCCGCCCCCAACCAGTTCGTCGCCGATTTAATGATTGGTTTCAAGGTATTCCGAGAGAAGTTCACATCTGAGGTTACCCTCGAAGAACCCGGCCGCATCGACGTTGCCTATCGCAACGGTCCGTTCCGCTATCTCAACAACCACTGGAACTTCTCCCCCCATCCTACTGGATGCATTATCGATTTCTACATAGACTTCGAGTTTCACTCGAAGACGCTGCAGACGCTCATCGGCAAGCTGTTCAACGAGGCGGTGCAGCGCATGGTCAACGCCTTCGAGAAGCGCGCCGGCCAGCTCTATGGGCCGGGGCTGGTCGCCCCGGCTTAAGGCAGCCGCCAACAGCAGCAGCGCGCGCCGCTGTCAGCTCAGCTGGCGCAGCAGCAGGCGCAGGGCCGCTTCCACCGTCGCCGCCCGCACCTGCTGGCGGTCGCCGGCGAAGACATGGCGCTCGGGCATGGTCTCGGCGTCTTTGCGTGCCGCGGCGAAGTACACCAGCCCCACCGGTTTGCCGGGACTGCCGCCGTCAGGCCCGGCGATGCCGGTGACGGCAACCGTCATCTCCACGCCGGCCGCTGCCAGCGCCCCCTCCGCCATCGCCCGGGCGACCGGCTCGGTGACCGCCCCCTCCCTCGCCAGTAATTCGGGCGGAACACCGAGTTCCGCCGTCTTGGCGGAGTTCGAATAGGTCACGAAGCCGCGGTCGAACACCGACGACGACCCGGCGATGGCAGTCAGACAGCCGGCGATCAGCCCGCCGGTGCACGACTCGGCGGTGGCAAGCCGCAGTTTCCGCTCGCCGCAACGGCGCAGTACATCTCCGGCGAGCTGCAGCAATGCCGGCGCGATGGTCAGCATCACCCAGCCGCCACCGGCGCCGTTTCGACCAGCAGGCTCGGCAGGTCGGCAAGGGTGGCGATCGTCGCCGCCGGCGCCCCCGGCAGCCGGTCCAGCCGGCCGCCCGAGCGCGCCACCCAGACAACCCGGAAGCCGAAATGCGCGGCGCCGGCGACATCCCAGGTGTTGGAGGAGACGAAAACGATCTCCGCCGCCGGCCGCGCGAACTTCTCCACCGCCAGCTGGTAGACGCTGGGGTGCGGCTTGTAGATGCCGGCGGCATCGACGGAGATGGTCTCGGTCAGCAGATCCTGCAGCCGCGCGCTCTGCAGCGCCGCCACCAGCATGCTGACGGATCCGTTGGAGAGGATGCCGGTGCGCAGTCCGGCCGCCTTCAGCGACCGCAGCACGCCGGGTACTTCGGGATAGGCGCGCAGCGCGAAGTAGAGCTCCATCAGCCGCGAGCGCAGCACCGCATCGCTCAGCCCGAGAGCGGCCATGGCGTAATCCAGCGCCTCGCCGGTGACGTGCCAGAAGTTGGCGAAGTCACCCCGCAGGCTGCGCAGCCATGTGTACTCGAGCTGCTTCGTCCGCCACAGCGACGACAGCGCCTCGGCGCGATCGGCCGGCAGGTCGCGGCAGCGGGCTGCCGCCGAGCCGACATCGAACAGCGTGCCGTAGGCGTCGAAGACGACGGTACCAAGCCCGGACAGGGACTGGCTGTCAGCCGCCGTCATCGCACCAGGTCGCCGGCCAGCGTCTGCGCCAGCTGCACAGTGTCGGTCTTGGCGCGGTAGACCTGCAGATTCTCCAGGCACCGCTGCACGTAGTTGCGTGTTTCATTGAACGGAATGAGCTCGATCCAGTCGACGGCGGTTTCCGTGCCGCTGCGCGGATCGCCGTTGGTTGCCAGCCACTGGTTCACCCGCGACGGCCCCGCATTATAGGCGGCAAGCGCAAGGATATAGGATCCGTCGAACCGCTGCAGCATCTCCGAGATGTAGGCGCTGCCGAGGCTGACGTTGTATTCCGGGCTGGCGATCAGCGAGGAGGGCGAATAGCCGATGCCGAGCTTGGCCGAGACGTCGCGCGCCGTCCCCGGCATCAGCTGCATCAGCCCCTGCGCTCCGGCCGGGCTGGTGGCAGTAGTATCGAACGAGCTCTCCTGGCGGATGATGGCGAGAACCAACGGCGCCTCCACCCCCACCGACGCATTATCCACCGCCGACAGCAGCGGATAACCGGGGCCGATCAGTGGCATGCCGCCGCGCACCGACTGCCGCGCCACCGCCACCCCGAGATCGGGACGGCCGACGTCGCCGGCAAGGGTAGCCGCCTTGCTCTTCCACGCGCGGGATTCATCCAGTTCCGCCAGCCGGGTAATGAAGGTGCGCTGGGCATCGCGCGGACCCGCCGCGGCCAGCAGGCTCACCGCCCGCGCCAGCTCGTGCTCGCGGAACCGCGCTTCCGCGGCCGGGTCGAGCTGGGGCTCCGGCGGCAGGTGCAGCGGCTCGCCTGGGCGGATCTCGGCAGCGCTGAGCTGGCCATAGAAGGCGTAGCCATGCTCTGCCGCGGTCTTGTGCCAGAGCAGCGCCGCATCGGCATCGCCGCGCGCCTGCGCCGCCCGCGCCAGCCAGTAGGCGCCGCGCGCCCGGCTGACCGGATGGCGGACGTTCTCGAACATCTCCAGGAAGTCGGTGGCGGCAACGTCCGGGCGCTGCAGGAAGCGCAAGGCGATCCAGCCGGCGAGCCACTCGGCATCGGCTCGCTCGCTGCCGTCGACGAAGCCGTGCTCGCCCGCCAGCGCGTAGGCGTCGACGGCATCGCCGCGGCTGAGCGCCTGCCGGGCAAGCTGCGACCGCTCCTGCCAGAACTGGTCGGGCTGGGCGTAGTCGGCCCGCCAGGTGGTGAGCAGCTGGCGCGCCGCCTCGTCGTTGCCCTTGCGGCGGTACCAGCGGACCTGGTCGTAGACCAGGCCGGGGTCGCCCTGCAGCTCGGCCGGAACCAATGCCGCCTGGTCCGGCCCGTTGGCATTGAGCTGGCGAAGGGCGATGCGTGCCTGGCCCAGCGCCCGGTGCTCGTAGGAAAGCCGCGGCAGCAGCCGCTGCGCCGGCGCGACGCGGCCTGCCCACAGCAGCCGGTCGAGGCGGCGAACGTGGTCTTGCTCGGTCAGGACGCCCGCATAGCGGGCGTAGAATGCCTCTTCATCCTCGACCGCCTGCGCATCGGTGCTCGCCCACGCCGCCCGTACCACCGGCTCGGCCCGCGCCGCCTCGCCCGCCGCCTGCAGGGCATCGGCGTAGCGCTGGGCGCCGGCAAGCGTCAGCGGCTCAAAGCGGGAGAACCAGGCGATAATGGCGTCGTTGGGAACATTCTCATCGATGGCCTGCTCCGCCCGCATGCGCAGCGCACGCTGCGACGGCCACTGCGGGTTGTCGATGACGAAGCCGGTGATTTCGTAGAAGGAGCCGCCGCCGTTGGTCCGCGTCGCGTCCATCCAGACGATCAGCTTGCCCACCAGCGGGTCCTCGGCCCCGGCGGCGATTGCGTGGGCTGACGGCCAGTCGCCCCGAGCGGCGGCGGCGAGTGCCGCGTAGCCGATAGAGGTATCGTCGGCGCGCGCGGGAAAAGCCGCCGCCGAGACGGCGATCGCGGCAGCCAGCCCGAGGCCTAGGAGACACCTGCCCGGTCGCACGTTCACCAGCGCTCACCTTCCATCGCGTGAGAACCGAGGGAGACGGCGATCATTGCCGACGCGCCCCGCATCGCAAAGAAGTCTAAAACGAGAACCACTTTACGGCAAGGTTGTGGCAATCACCCTATATGGGTAAGTCATGAGGTGTGTCCTGCGCGCACCGCAGCACGCTTTGCAAAGGCGGCAACGGCCGGCTAAGGTCGCGCCCCGTCCGCGCACCGGGCGGCACGTTTGCCGAGGGAGAATTACGGGGATGTTCAGCGGCTCCATCGTCGCCTTGATTACGCCGTTCAGGGACGGCGCGTTTGACGAATCGGCGTTCCGCGCGCTGATCGACTGGCAGATCGGTCAGGGCACCGACGCCCTGGTGCCGTGCGGCACCACCGGCGAATCGCCGACGCTGGACCATGCCGAGCACCGCCGCATCGTCGAGGTCTGCATCGACGCCGCTGCCGGCCGGGTGCCGGTGATCGCCGGCACCGGCTCCAACTGCACTGCCGAAGCCATCGACCTCACCCGCCACGCGAAGGCAGCCGGCGCCGCGGCCGCGCTTATCGTCACCCCCTACTACAACAAACCCACCCAGGAGGGCTTGTTCCGCCACTACCAGGCGATCGTCGAGGCGGTCGACCTGCCGGTGATCATCTACAACATCCCACCGCGCTCGGTGATCGACATGAGCGTCGAGACGATGGCGCGGCTGGCGAAGCTGCCGAACATCATCGGCGTCAAGGATGCCACCTCCGACCTCAACCGGCCGATCCGCACCCGCCTCGCCATCGGCCCGCAGTTCTGCCAGCTCTCCGGCGAGGACGGCACCGCCCTGCCCTTCCTTGCCGCCGGCGGCGTCGGCTGCATCTCGGTCACCGCCAATGTCGCGCCGTCGCTGTGCGCGCAGATGCAGCACGCCTGGCGCGATGGCGACCTGGCGACGGCGCTGGCGCTGCAGGACCGGCTGATGCCGCTGCACGGCGCGCTCTTCTGCGAGAGCAACCCGGGGCCGGTGAAGTATGCGGCGAGCCTGCTCGGCAAGTGCGCTGCCGATACCCGGCTGCCGCTGGCACCGCTCGCCGATGCCAGCCGCGAGATCGTCCGCCGGGCGATGCAGAGCGCCGGCCTGCTGAACTGAAGGCAGGCCATGGCGGGCAAGGCGGAGGACGAGAAGAGCAAGACAGTCGCGCAGAACCGGCGGGCGCGGCACGACTACAGCATCGAGGACACCGTCGTCGCCGGGCTGGCGCTGACCGGCAGCGAAGTGAAATCGCTGCGCCGCGGGCAGGCGTCGATCGTCGAGGCCTACGCCTCGGACAAGGGCGGCGAGCTGTGGCTGCTCAACGCCCACATCGCCCCTTATGATCCCGGCAAGACCTTCGGCCACGAGCCGAAGCGGCCGCGCAAGCTGCTGTTGCACCGGCGCGAGATCGACAAGCTGACCGGCGCCATCCGCCGCGAGGGCATGACCCTGGTGCCGCTGTCCATCTTCTTCAACGCCCGTGGCATCGCCAAGGTCTCCCTCGGCCTCGCCAAGGGCCGGCGCAAAGCCGACCAGCGCGAGGCGATCAAGCAGCGCGACTGGCAGCGCCAGAAGTCACGCCTGCTGCGCACGGCACGGGAGTAGCGACGGCGGGCGGCGCTAACCCGGCGCCTGGGAGCATCTCAGCGCTTCCGCCAGAACGCTCGCCGCGCGATCGGCGACGAGCGTCTTTTCTGTCAGCACTTATGCCGCAGCAGGGGCCATCATGTGCAGCGGGTCGGGGCCGTATTTGTTCGGCCCGATGGTGCCGCGGAGAAAGCCCAACTCGACGAGCAGCCAGATGCCGCCGACGATCGGAATAAGGCCGATGAGCAAAAACCAGCCGGAGCGGTCGCGATCATGGCAGCGCTTTACGCCGACTGCCCAGGACGGCCAAAGGGCTGCAAGCATAAAGAGCGAGGAGAGCAGACCGATTTCTCCGCCATTCGCAGCCCCTTCCACAGCCCCCAGGATAGCCGAAATCACGATGACTGGCAGATTGAATCGCAGCCAGTAGTCGGATCGGCCGGTGCGCCCATCAAACGACAACAGAAACCACTTCCAATCGAACGACTTGTCCATAAAACACCCCCTACCCAAGCACGATAAACCGCGCTTGTGGCAAATATCCTATAAAATTACTGCTATATTTGCAACGGCAATTGATTCGCGCTACTTGGCGATGGTGATCGGGATGCCGACGTGGCTGACGTCGGTCATCGTCACCTGGAACAGCTCATAGAGCACCAGAAACACCGCCCGGTCCCAGCGGCTCTCGCCGACGGTGTAGTAGCGGCCGCCATAGCGGATCCAGCCGTCGGCGCGGGCTGGCTGCCCATCGACGACGCTGATCGCCAGCGTCTGCTGCGGGTTGAGCAGGATGCGGTCGCCGGTCAGCGTCCGCCCGTCGGGCGCCACTTCCGGCTCGGGGAAGCGCTCAACCCCCTTGGCGACAAAATCCAGCATGGCGAAAAGGCTGCGCAGCTTCAGCGCGGCGAAGATCGGGTACTCGCCGCCCGGCTGGCCTTCGCGCACGTCGATCAGCACGAAGTTGTCCGGCCGCGCCGTGGCGATGGCATCGAGGCGCTGGCGCTCGGCGTCGTCGAGGGTCAGCGGATCGTAGTTGCTGAGCAGAACGCGCCCTCGCACCGCCCGCGTCAGCGTGTAGGTGCCGTCGGCGTTCTGCGTCCAGGTGAGGCTGTTGCTGTTGGCGGTGACGATATCGGAGGTGCTGGGTTGCGTCTTCACCCGGGCGAGCACCGGCTGGTTGTAGGTCAGCTCGCTGAGCTGCAGCCGGCCGGTCTGCTGCAGCGCCGAGAGGTGCAGGATCATTCGGCGGAACGCGGCGAAGTCTTCGGGCGCGGTGGCGCGGTTATAGACGAACTGCTGGCTGCGGCCGCTGGCATCGAGCAGCTCGATGCCGTCGCCCATCAGCCGCGACAGCTGCTCGAAGCGCACGCCTTGGAACATGAAGAACGCGAGGACGTCTTCGCTGGTCGGGGTGAGGATGCGCTGGGTGAATTCCTGGCCGCTTACCGGCACGATGCTGAAGGTGGGGTTCTCGGCGGCGCGCGAACTGAGGCTTAACGCTCATCGTCGGTGCCGGCGCCCTCGAACACCGGATGGAAACGCCGGCGGCGGTCCTGGTTGAAGGTCGCGGCGATGCTGGAGGTGACCGTGAAGTGCGGCGGCCGGTCGTCGCTGAGGCGGGCGATGTTGAGCAGCAGGATCTGGCGAGTTGACCGTCTCGTCGTAGCCCGGGCCGACTGGCAGCGCCGGCGGCCTCGACGCACGCCGCGCCCGATCACCGATGCCAGCGCGAGGTCACCACCCGCCCGGCATCTCCCCGCCCCTTCGCCAGCTGCCCTCCGCGCGCCTGATCCGCTCCCCACAACTATACCGGGCCTACCCCGCCAGCAGCAATTGCGCCGCATCCGCAGCATGGTAGCCCTCACCCCGCCGCGCCAGCGGTGGGAGGGTGAGGGCGTCGCGAAGAGGGTGAGGGCCGCGATGAGGGCGGCGGCTACGGCTCCGAGCCGGGGCGCAGGAGGACGGCGGGTGCGCGGCGAAGGCGCCTTTGGCGCGCGGCAGGATCAGCAGCGACAGGCGCCACATGCCAGCGCCACAGCGCGTCGAGGCCCAGAAAGGGCAGCAGGCCCTCGGACTCGACGGCCATCGCCGCCGGCACGACGATGTGGCCGACGATGAGGATGGTCAGCCATGGCGGCGCATCGTCGGCGCGGATGTGTCCCCACGGCTCGCCGCAGACGGCGCACGCGTCCACCTGCTTGAGGTATGCGCGGAACAGCCGCCCCTCGCCGCAATTGGGACAGCGGCCGCTGAGGCCGCGGCCAACGGCGACCAGGAACGGCGGGCGGGTGCGCCGCAGCGCGCCTCGGGATAGACAGTCAACACCATTTCGGCCGGGTTTTGCAGGCCGGCAGTTTTTCGAGAGCCGGCGGCTGCTCAGGCCATAGCGGATGCGCTCGGCGTACTCCGCGCCCGGTTGCCGCGGCCATCCTCCGCTTCGATGAAGCGGCGATCGCCGCCGCCCACCGGCAGCGCCGCGGGTGTAATAGCCAGCGGTAACCGCGGCGCCGGTCTGGGAAGGATATGGGCCGCGGTTGGTCATCGCCAAACGGGTCTCGCGGCCGCCTGAGCGGATCACCAGGCTGACCTCGGTGACGCCAGCGACGTCGGCGACGAAGGTGTGCACGGTTCCTCGCGCGCTGCATCCTCCAGCCGCCCCTGCTTCACTTCTTGCCGCCGGGATTTTCCGGCGCCACCAGGGGGCGAACATGGTAGGCGGCGTCGCATCGCGGCCGGCAGCGAGCAGGCCCTCGATCGAGGGCCGGATGCGCGACCAGCCGAGATTGGCGGCGTTGGTCACCTGCTGGTCCCAGACGTGCTGGCCGGTCCAGTACCAGTAGCAGCTGGTCTCGGCGCACAGCATCAGCCTTTGCGCCTCCGCCAGCAGCGGATGGCCCGGCTCGGCGTCCTCAAGGGTGTGCACGGCGTTCTGGAAGGCGGTCAGCACCGCCCAGGAATTGCGGGCCTGGCGAGTATGGTTGGTCGTAGCGGCTGAACCACTTCATGAACTGCGGATCGCCGTTGTCGCTGCCCACGAGCCGGGCTCGATGTGGCAGGCGCGCGTCGGATCGGGCGGGAAGCGCTGCAGGTAGTCGCCGATGGCGGTCAGCTCGAAGCGGGAGTCCTCGCGCAGCCATTCCACCAGCCGGCCGGTGTTGTGGTGGTAGTAGGCCGCTTGGCGCTGCCGCCGTGGTTGTCGCCGTCGGAATGCAGCAGGAAGAACGGATGCCTGGCATCGAATGTGCCGGTGGCGACGATCTGGTCGTAGACCTGCCCCAGCACGCTGCCATACTGCAGCGCGCCGAAGCCGCCGCGGGCGTCCTCGTTGCCGATGTAACGCTCGGCGGGGACGGCGACGAGCTTGTGGCTCACCGTCGGGATCCTCGTAAGTGACGTACTCGGGGCGCAGCAGCGACGGAGCAATCTGCGAGCCCGCCCAGATGTTGTGCAGCTGCAGCCAGTCGTCCGCCGGCGGGTTGGTCTGCTCCGCCGGGTTGGGCGGCAGCATGCCCTCGTTCATCCCGGCATAGGGGTAGTCGCGGCAGGCGCGGAAGCGGTGGATGGAATCGTAGATCACCGCCGCGATGGCCTGCTGCGCGCCGGGATCATCCGCACGTGGAACGCCGTCTCCGGCGGGAACAGCACCGGCTCGGGCTCGACGCCGAACGCCGCCTCGCGGATGATCGCCGGTGCCAGTCGATCTGGCGGACGATGTTGCGCGCGGGGATCAGCGCCATCAGCGGATGGAAGAAGCCGAAGGCGGTAAAGGTAACGCGCGGGAAGCCGGCTGCGGCCTTCGCCGGCGATGCCGCGCAGCGCGCCGTTCCAGCCGGCAAAGCGGCCGCCGCCAGCCCGTCGCGGCACAGCGGTCGAGCTGCTCGCCGATCAGCGAGCCGCTCCAGCTGGTAGAAAGCCCGGCGTGGGGAGGCCGCCGCCGATGCGGTAATTGGCGCACCGCGTGCGGCACCAAGTCGGGTATAGTTGCCGCCGCGCGAGCCGGGAAGATGCCGTCCTTCTCGCCGTCCCAGTAGGTCCAGTTTGGTGGTGTTGTAGTACGGCTGGTGCATGTGCTTGCGGAGCGAAGTAGAGCCGCACCTGCGAGGCGTCGGGGCCGGCGCTGGCGACGGGCCGTTCGCCGCGGCGCCGGCTCCACCCGCAGCCGGGCGAACGCCTTGATCCAGTCGCCGCCGCCGGCGGTGGTGATGTCGGCCTTGCGGCAGCCTTCCACCTGCACTTCCACCTCGCCGGGGCCGAACAGACCGGCGGGACCGTCGGCGATCCAGTCGATGGCGGCGGCATCGGCCGCGGGCGCCGGCCGCACCGCCGCACCGTTGACCAGATGCTCCCGCCCCTGGCCGCGGACGATGACCTGCGGGAACGGCACCTCGCCGTCGGTGGTAAACGCGATCTCGAACGCCGGCGTCCGGCCCGATGCTTCGCAGACCAGCCCCGCCGGCAGGTCGATCGTTGTGATTCTGGAGAACACGGCCATCTGTTGTCCCCTGAGGTGGCTGGCTGGCGGCCCGCAGCTTCCCGCGCCCTACCAGGGCAGCTCGGTGCCGTCATAGTTGAAGAAATGGCCGCTCTCGCGCAGCGTCAGCCGGGCGATCACGTCGCGCATGCCGGCGACGCTCTCGAACGGATCGAGCATCGCCGCCGAGCCTCCCATGTCGGTGCGCACCCAGCCGGGATTGAGCACGCAGACGATGATCTTCTTGCTGCGCAGGTCGATAGCGAGACTGCGGGTGACCGCATGCAGCGCCGCCTTCGACGAGCGGTAGATGTAGGAGCCGCCGGAGGTGTTGTCCTCGATGCTGCCCATCAGACTGCTGATGCCGACGGCGATGCGCAGGCCGCTGGCGGCGAGGTTGGGGGCCAGCACCGCCGTCACCTTCAGCGGCGCCATGACGTTGACCCGGAGCACTTCCGGCCAGGCGGCGTAGTCGACGCTGTCGTAGCGGGTGACGCGGGGGCCGTAGATGCCGGCATTGTTGATGACGAGGTCGATGGGCAGACCGTCCAGCCGACGGCCGAGGGTCTCGATTCGCGCAAAGTCGGTGACGTCGAGGGGCTCGATGCGCACGTCGCCCTGCAGCGCGGCCAGTGCCGGCGCCTCCTCCGGCTTACGACAGGTGGCGATCACCCGCCAGCCTTCCGCCGCATACTGCTTTACAAATTCAAGGCCAAGGCCGCGGCTGGCGCCGGTGACCAGACAGGTGGGCATGCGCCATAATCTCCGACGCGAGGCCAAGTTTTGCCGCGAGCGAGGACCGTTGCCGCGGCCTCGTCGCGGCCGCTTGGACTATACGCTGCCGCCGTAGCTGGACAAGGAGCGAACACCCGCCGCCACCGCAGGGCTGTCGCCGCCCCCAAAATGGGCGAAAATCCGTTGTCTCTGCTCGCGTTCAGCCGTATGAGTGAGCGATCGTCGGCTGCTAGCGGGCGCGTTCATCGCTCGTCATAGGGTGGGCCGACTGGCTCCCGGGGGGGATCTTAACCGGGAGCGGCTATTGTGCGTCATCGCCAACGAGGTTCACAAACATCATGCTGCACCACTGCATCAGAGCGTCCAAACTTGCGGCGGTCGTGACGTTCGCCTTCCTGGCCGGGTGCTCGACGAACCAGGACGAGATGAAGGCCTCACCCGAGAACGCGGGCTATCAATGGCGCGGCCAGGGCGATCCCGTCAATTTCGGCAGCAGCTATGACTTCTGCCGCAACACCGTCGGCGACGAGACTGCGGGGCAGCGTCTGCAGGGCGGCGCCGGTCCGATTACCACCATGACCGGAGGTCCGAACATCATCCCCGGCGATAAGCGCAACAATCCGTCGCCGCGCGGCACCGCCGCCAACCGCCGGCAGTTCAACGAGTGCATGGCAAGCCAGGGTTGGGTTGCGTCCGAGCCGGCGCAGGAATCGCCGCAGGTATTCTGATCCGCCATCAGCGGTCCCCAGCCATCCCTCCCTCTGCGGGAGGGGGCTGGCCCAAGGGCTACAGCCCTTGCATCCTTGTCGCGAGTTCCACGTCCAGCAGCTCGAAGCAATCGCGCTCCGGTACGTAAGCGTACATGCTGCCTTCGTCGAGGTCGAAGCGCCAGCCGTGGATGCGCAGCCGGCCGTCTTCGATCCGCTCGTTGATCCACGGGAAGGACAACAGGTTGGCCAGCGATGTCTTGATCGCCTCCTGGGTCAGCATGCGCAGCTGCACTTCCATCGGCTGCTGGCGTGCCACCAGCAGCGTTCGCCGTCGCGCCTCGTCGGTGATCTGCATCCAGTTGTGAATGAAGGTGTGCTCGCGGTCGAGCGCCGGATCGCCGGTCAGCAGCGCCTTGATGCCGCCGCAGCCGGAGTGGCCAAGAACGATGATGTGCTCGACCTCGAGGTAGACCACGGCGAACTCCAGCGCCGCGCTGGTGCCGTGACGGCCGGTGTCGGGGGCGCACGGCGGCACCAGGTTGGCGACGTTGCGCACCATGAACAGATCGCCGGCCTCGGCGTTGGTGAGGATCGCCGGATCCACCCGCGAATCCGAGCACGCCACCATCATCACCTTCGGCCGCTGCATCAGCGCAAGCTGTTCGAAGAAAGACCGTTTCGCCTGGAACGTCCCGCGCTGGAACTCCACAAAGCCGGCAGCAAGCTTGCGTAACGGCATCCCCGGCTCCTCATCCGCATTTCGCCGGTCTGCTAGCCGGCGTTTGCTCCAGTTAGCACGCGCCCGACTGTCCGGCAACAGACCGTGAGTGGGAGGCGGGAATGCGTCGGAACGAAACCTCGTTGCTGCTGGACCGGCCCCGGCCGGCAGATTAGGGTGGTGCTTTCTTCTGCCCGCGCGGCGCAGTGACGGCGACCAGACGAGCCCAGGGATGCCCATGCCAGTTGCCGCTTCCTCGACGTCGCAGCCGCACGCGGCGGCGACGCTGATCCGCTGTCACGACTGCGACCTGTTGCAGGATATGCCGCCGCTGCCCGAACGTGGCACCATCGCCTGCGCCCGCTGCGGCGCGGGCCTGATCACCGCCAAGCCGGAGCGGCTGGAGCAGACCTTCGCCCTCTACGCCACGGCGCTGATCCTGCTGATCATCGCCAACAGCTTTCCGTTCCTGACGATGCGGGTGCAGGGGCTGGAACAGTCGAGCCATCTGCTGTCCGGCGCCATCGACCTGTTCGGGCAAGGCATGTGGGAAGTGTCACTCGCTGTCATCGGTTTCGTCTTCGTTGCGCCGCTGGTCAAGATCATCACCGGGCTGCTGGTGGTGGGGCCGCTGGCCTACGGCCGCGGCTTTCCTCGCGCCGAGATGCTCTACCGCCTGTTCGACCGGCTGCATCCGTGGGCGATGACCGAGATCTTCCTGCTCGGCGTCCTCGTCGCCTACACCAAACTGGTCGATCTGGCGACGGTCATCCTCGGGACGTCGTTCTACGCTTTCATCGCACTGATCGTGGTGATGATCGCCGCCGATGCCAGCGTCGAGCCGGACCAGGTGTGGGAACGGCTCCGCCGCTCGCCGCGCCTGCCGCCCCCGAGTCCGACCGTCCGTCGCCGCCTGGTGAGCTGTCACACCTGCCAGCTTACTGTCGAGCTGCCGGCGGGTGCGCACGCCCATGAGGAAATGGACTGCCCGCGCTGCGGATCGCCGCTGCACCGGCGCAAGCCGGAGAGCCTCTCGCGCACCGGTGCCCTGCTGATTACCGCGGCGCTCCTCTATATCCCGGCAAACATCTATCCGGTGATGACGCTGCAGGCGCTGGGCAGTGGGGCGCCGTCGACCATCGTTGGCGGTGTGATGGAACTGCTCGTCCACGGCATGTGGCCACTGGCGCTGATCGTATTCGTCGCCAGCATCCTGGTGCCGATGCTGAAGCTGATCAGCATGGGCTGGCTGGTGGTAGCGACCAGTCGAGGCTCGCGCTGGCGGCTACGCGAGCGCACGCTGATCTACCGGCTGAATGAGCTGGTCGGGCGCTGGTCGATGGTTGATGTCTTCGTCATCACCATTCTCGTAGCGCTGGTCCAGCTCGGGGCGGTGGCGCAGGTGGTCCCCGGCGTCGGCATCCTCGCCTTCGCCTTCGTCGTCGTCCTGACGATGCTGGCGGCGCTGACCTTCGATCCGCGGCTGATGTGGGACGCCGCCGGTGCCAACGACGACGGCTGAGGCAACTTCTTTCTCGGGAGCCGTTCAGGGAATCAGCCGGTCGCGCTGGCGCAGCGCCGGGAACCAGCGCGCCCACAGCCCCGCCACCAGCAGGGTGCCGAGGCCGCCGATGACCACGGCCGGCACCGTGCCGACCGCCCAGGCCAGCGTGCCCGATTCGAATTCACCGAGTTCGTTCGACGCGCCGATGAAGACGCTGTTCACCGCCGAGACGCGGCCGCGCATCTCGTCGGGGGTGTCAATCTGCACCAGCGTCTGGCGGATGAAGACGCTGATCATGTCCGCCGATCCCATCACGAACAGCAGCAGCAGCGAGAGGATGAGGCTGGTGGAGAGACCGAAGCCGATGGTAGCGAGGCCGAACACGGCGACCGCCTGGAACATACGGTGGCCGGTGCGCCGGGTCAGCGGCCGCCACGCCAACAGCAACGCCATCGTCGCCGCCCCCAATGCCGGCATCGAGCGCAGCAGGCCCAATCCCGCCGGACCCACCATCAGGATATCGCGGGCGTAGATCGGCAGCAGCGCCGTCGCCCCTCCCAGCAGCACCGCGAAGAGATCGAGAGAGATGGCACCGAGGATGGCGGGCTTGCTGCGGATGAAGCCGATGCCGGCGACCAGCGTTTTCCAGCTCGTCTTCTCGACCGGCCGCTTGCCGGAGCGGTAGCGGATGGCGAACAGCAGGCAAAAGGTGACCGCAAACAACGCTGCGGCGACGGCAAAGACGCGCGTGCCGCCGAAAGCATAGAGAATGCCTCCCAGCGCCGGACCGACGATGGTCGCCGTCTGGAAAGCCGAAGAGTTCCAGGCGACGGCGTTGCCGAAATGCTCCGGCGGCACCAGGTTGGGAACGATGGCTTGCCCTGCCGGATTGGCGAAGGCTCGGGCTGTGCCAAATACGACCATCAGCGCGTAGACCGGCCACACCGCTTCGCTGTCGGTCCACAGCCACAGGAACAGGCCGCCGGCGACGCCCATGCAAACCGCATAACAGACCAGCAACACGGCCCTGCGGTCGAAGCGGTCGGCGACATGGCCGGTGACAAGGGCAAAACCGATCGCCGGCAGGAACGACGCCAGCCCCACCAACCCCAGCGCCAGCGGGTCGGAAGTACGGTCGTAGACCAGCCAGCCGATGGCGACCGTCTGCATCTGCAACGCCGTCATCGACAGCAGGCGGGCGAGGCAGACGAGGGTAAAATCGCGGTAGCGGAAGGCGGCCCAGCCGGCCGGCCAGTTCCTCGCTGCGGTATCGTCCTTGCTCATCGAGATCGAAATCGGAATAAGGGCCTTGGGGCAGCCGGTGCGGCATTCCAGAAGATAGGGTGCGCATCCTCGGATGACGAAGGATTCGATTGCGCAAGCAGCAGCGTCTTGCGCACAGTCGCGCAGCAGTCATCCCGGCTCAGGAAGCATCCGCGTTCCATGACGGGTAGAGCCCGACCCTGCGAAAAGAACCCGATCGAAGGCCGCCGCCGGGCTTCGGGCCGGGCTGCTTGCCGAAGCGGTGCAGCTGCACGGTACTGGAACGCCGCTACGAACCGCGCGCCGACGCGCTGGGACGGGCCGCGGCAGGCGATCTGGAACGGCAGATCGTCGTCCGCGCGAACGCGCTGTCAGTGGCGCCGGCACTGCGCCATGCCTTCGGCCGCCTGCGCGGCGCGACCCAGGCTGCGTTCACCGCCGGCCTGCTGTTCGCGCTGCTGGCCGGCTCCGGCGCAGCCCGGCTGGTGCTCGGCGCCTACGACGCTGGGCCGGTCAATTTCTTCCTGGCGCTGGCGAGCCTGCTCGGCCTGCACACGGTGATGCTGCTGGTCTGGCTGGTGTTCATGGTCGTACACCCGGGCAGTGCGGCGGTCGGCCTGCTGGGCGGCCTGGTGCTCCGGCTCGGACGGCGGGTGGCCCTATGGCTCAACCACGGGCCGCTGGAACTGCCGCCTTGCGGGCGGCGGGCACGGCGCTGGCCAGCCCGCGGCTCGGCCGCTGGCTGCTGGACACCATCAGCCATTCGATGTGGATGGCCTATCTCGCCGGCTGCCTCGGGGCGGTGCTGCTGCTGCTGGGGACCCGCCAGTACGACTTCGTCTGGGAGACGACCATCCTCTCCGAGCGCGCGTACGTCGCCATCGCCCGGGTGCTGGCGGCGCCTGTCGAGGCCCTCGGCTTCCCGGTGCCGGATGCGATGCAGATCACCGGCAGCCGGTGGACGCGGCCCGGCGAGCTGTTCGTCGGCCGCGAGCGCTGGGGCAACCTGCTGGTCGGCTGCCTCGTCGTCTACGGCGTGCTGCCGCGGGCGCTGGCGTTGCTGGTGAGCCTCGCGGCGCTGTTGCGGGCGCGATCCGCCTACCGGCTGGACACGGCGAGGGCCGGGCTTTGCCCGGCTGCGGGGACGGCTGGTGGCGCTCGCTGGCCGGTCGGCGTCGTCGATGCGGATGAGCCGGCGGCGGCGAGACCGGAGGAGGCGGCGGCGCCGGCCAGCGATGGTGATCGGCGGCAGCGGCCCCGTCGCCATTCTCGGCATCGAAGATCGAGCCGCCCGGCAGCGGCTGGCCTCCGCCATCGCCGATATCGACTGGTGGGACCTGGGCTTCGCCGAGGACCGGACGGCGCGGCACCGCATCGTCCGGCTGCTGTCGGCGGCCGAACAGCCGCCGCGCGCCATCGTCGTCGTCTGCTCGCTGGCGGCGACACCCGACCGCGGCACCGGCGCCTTCCTCGCCAGCCTGGAGCAGGCCAGCCCGGCGCCGGTGGTGCTGCTGGCGACGGACGGCCAGCGGCTGCGGCAGCGGGCCCCGAGGGCGGAGGTGGAGCAGCGGATCACCGACTGGCGGACGCTCGCCGCCCACGCCGGCATCACCGCCGACCGCGTCCTCGATCTCGATCTCGACCACCTCACCGCCGACAGCCGCGGCCGGCTGGCGCGCGTGAGCTGCTGGAAAACACCAAACGCTACGGCCGCATCCCGGCCCGGCATCTGGACGCGGCGTTCGAATTGATCGTCGCCCACGCACAGCGCTGGGCCAGGAGAGCCCGACCTCGCGGAACGCGCCGAGCTGCAGCGCGCCATCGCCGCGCTGTGGGAAGCCGACGGCGGCGGGAGCTGGCGCGGCCTGCTGGCGATCGGCTCGCTGGACACGGCCCGTCCGGCGCAAGGACTGAAGAACGCCGCCGAGCGGATGGTCGACCTGCTACCGGTCCGCCTGCGCCTCGATCCCCGCTGGCTCGCCGCCGGTGCCGCCGGCGGCGCGCTCTACCATTGCTGCGGGGCTGGTCGCGCCTGTGCCATCGCCTCGCTGCCCGCCTGGGCCGGGGCGGTTACCGCGCTGACGGCGCTTATGCCCAAGCGGAGCGCGAAAACGAGAAGCAGGCTTCGAAGCCGAAGCGCCGCCGGACCTCGGCCCCGCCGTCGATGCCGCCGCGCTCTTCGCCATGCTGCTGGAGCTGCAGGGACGGGATGAGGCGCTGATCGGCCGGGTGCTTTCGATGCAGCAGTCGGCGCCGAATCACACCCGGCGCCGCTCGCCGATGCGCCGGCCGTCCGCCACCGCCTGGACGGCCTGCGTGCGCACTTCGCGGCGGCGCTGGCGGCGGAAGGGGATGAGCATGGCGGCTAATTCGAAAAGCGGGCGGCGCCGCTGGTCGTGGCCGTCGTCGGCCACACCAACACCAGCAGACCTCGCTGATCCGCACGCTGACAAGGGATGCCGCCTTCGGGGAAGTCTCCAACCGGCCGGCGACGACGCGCCACGTCGAGGGCACGGTGCTGCTGGTGGACGGCGAGCCGCTGGTCGAGCTTTACGATACACCCGGCCTGGAAGACCCGATGGGGTTGCTGGAGCACCTGGAAAACCTGCGTGGCGAGCGCCGCTGCGACTGGATCGAGCTGATCCACGAGTTCCTCTCCGAGCAGCCGCCGGTATTCGCCCAGGAGGCCAAGGCGATCCGCCAGGTGCTGGCCAGCGATGTTGCCCTCTACGTCGTCGATGTGCGTGACCGGGTGCTCGGCAAGCACCGCGACGAGCTGGAGATTCTCGGCCGCTGCGCCCGGCCGGTGGTGCCGGTGCTGAACTTCACCGCCAGCCCCGATGCCCGCACCGCCGAGTGGCGCGAGCATCTGGCGCGGCTCAACATGCATGCCGTCGCCGAGTTCGACACCGTCGTGCTCGACGAGACCAGCGAGCAGCGGCTGTTCGAGAAGATGCGCACGCTGCTCGATCCCTTCCGTTTCACCCTCGATGCCCTGATCGCCGAGCGGGCGCGGCAGCGCAGCGGCCTCGTCCAGGCCGCTGCGGCGCTGCTTGCCGACCTGCTCATCGACGTCGCCGCCTGCCGGATGCTGGTGCCCGAGCAGGACATCGATCACCGCGACGACAGCCTGGAGCGGCTGAAGCAATGGGTGCGCCAGCGCGAGCAGGACTGCGTGGGCGCGCTGCTGGAGCTGTTCCGCTTCGACGAAGACGACTACCAGGCCGACGCGCTGCCGATCGAGGACGGCAAGTGGGGCACCGACCTGTTCAGCCCGTCGAGCCTGCGCGATTTCGGCATCCGCGCTGGCGGTGGGGCTGCGGCCGGTGCCGCCGCCGGCCTTGCCATCGACGCGATGACCGGCGGGCTGACCCTCGGCGCCGCGGCGGCACTGGGTGCAGCGGTGGGGGCGCTGTGGAGCGGCTTCAGCAGCCACGGCCGGCGGGTCGCCGACGTCTTCCGCGGCTATACCGAGCTGCGGGTTGCCGACGCGACGCTGCGGCTGCTGGCGGCGCGCCAGGCGGAGCTGATCGCCGCCCTGCTCCGCCGCGGCCATGCCAGCCAGGCTCGGGTGCGTCTGCAGGACGAGGCTGCGGCGCGCCGCAGCGTCTGGGCCTCGGCGCCGCTGCCAGAGCCGGTCGAAGACGCCCGCCAGCATCCCGAATGGTCGCGCTTTGCGGCCGGCGGCGATGCCGGCTCTGC
>JAXMDR010000017.1:0-47699 GCA_046348725.1 Rhodospirillales bacterium | reverse complement strand
TCGGCGGCGCCGGCGTTGCGGCGATCTTCTCGCTGAACGGCAACAAGATCATCACCTCCTCCGGCGGCGGCGTCATCGTCTCCGGCGATCCGGCGCTGACCGACCAGGCGCGGTTCCTCGCGCAGCAGGCGCGCGACCCGGCACCGCACTACGAGCACACGACCCTCGGCTACAACTACCGGCTCAGCAACATCTGTGCGGCCATCGCCCGCGGCCAGCTCGCGGTTCTCGATGAAAGGGTGGCGGCGCGCCGCAGTGTGTTCGAGCGGTACCGCGCCGGGCTCGGCAACCTGCCGGGCATCGATTTCATGCCGGAAGCCGGATATGGTCATTGCACCCGGTGGCTGACCGTGATGCTCATTGATGCGGACCGTTTCGGCGCCGATCCGGAAGCCATCCGCTGCGCGCTTGAATCGGAAAACATTGAAGCGCGGCCCGTGTGGAAGCCGATGCACATGCAGCCTGTTTTCGCCGAAGCCAGACGGGTGGGAGGGGCGATCAGCGCGGATTGCTTCGCACGCGGCCTGTGCCTGCCGTCGGGGAGCGCGCTCGATCCGTGGGATCAGCAACGGGTCATCGACATGATCCGCAACATGTCACCAAAATGATTGGGCGGGTGTTACCTACGTGGATGATTGATGGTAGCATTAAGGCCGCCGGGATCATGGCCGGGCCTCGTAAGGGGGCCGGCGTGGAGAGGGATGAATGAAGAGGGTCGTTATCTTCGGGGGGGGCGACCAGGCGCGCACCGCATACGTTTATCTATCCGAAGATAGCCCGCACGAGGTCGTGGCGTTCACGGCACATGATGCCAAGGACGCCAACCAGACCCTGATGGGCGTGCGCATGGTGCCGTTCACCACCCTGGAAGAGCACTATCCGCCGGATGAGTTCGCCATCTTCATTGCCATCGGCTATCGGCGGGTGAACCGCAACCGCGCCGAGGTATTTGAGGAGTGCGTGCGCCGCGGCTACGAACTGGTCAGCTACGTCAGCTCGCGTGCCAGTCATACCAGCAAGCTCGCCATCGGCCGCAACTGCTTCATTTTGGAGAACTGCGCGATTCAACCGTTCGCCTCCATCGGGGATAATGTGGTAGTCAGTGCCGGCAGCATCATCGGCCACGATTGCGTCATCGGTGATCACTGTTTCATTGCGCCGGGCGTGGTCATCACGGGTGGAGTAACCGTAGGGCCTTATTGCTTTATCGGTGCCAATGCGACGCTGCGGAACGGCGTTCGCATTGGCCGCGAATGCGTCATCGGTGCGGGAGCCATCATCCTGAAGGATACCAAGGAGCGGGAGGTCTATCTGGTGAAGGGGACCGACCCATCATCGATTTCCGCATCGGCCTTGAGTTCATTCGTCGGTACGCACGAGCGCCGGCGGTTGGCGCGCCGGTCGTCTTAGCGCCACCCTTGCCGGGCGATCACGCAGACCGCTCCCCGTTTCAGCAACGGGCAGCACAGCATCCAGGAACGAGTGCCGCAATCGCGCGCCGGAGGCCGGAGAGTAGGGGACTGTTTGGGTGAGCATTGATGTCAAACGGACTGCCGTGGCCGGCGACGCCCGTCGCGAGATTGCCACACAGATCCAGGGATATATCGCTCGCAACTTACTGTTCAGCGATGGTGAATTCGATTTCGGGGACGATGTCTCGTTCCTGGAGGAAGGGATCATCGATTCACTCGGGGTGCTGGAATTGGTCGCGTTCATCGAAAAGCAGTTCGGCGTTGGCGTCGCCGACGATGAACTGGTTCCGGACAACTTCGACTCCGTCAACAGCCTCACCAGCTTCGTGTGCCGGAAGTTGCACCGGGCCGTCGGCTGACTCGTACCGCCATGCTGGTGCACGACTTTCTGCGCGACAGTGCCGCGCGCCTGCCGGACAAGGTCGCCCTTGTCTGTGGCGGTCGCCGCGCAACCCTATGCGCAACTGGAGGACGCCAGCAACCGCCTCGCAGCGGCGATGCAGCAGCGCGGGGTGGGCCGCGGCGACCGGGTCGCCATCTTCCTCAGCAATTCGGTCGAGGCGGTCATCGGCATCTTCGCCACGCTGAAGGCCGGCGCTGCCTTCGTGGTGGTCAACCCGACGACCAAGCACGACAAGCTCGCGTACATCCTCGGCAACTGCGCGGCGCGCGGCCTGCTTGCGGACGCGCGGATGAAGCGGGCGGACCTGGACGCGCTGCGGGAGGCAACGCCGTCGCTCGCGTTTATCGTGCTGTGTGGCCGGGGCGCCGGCGAGGCAGCCGCCGCGCAGACGAACTGCCTCGCCTTCGATGCGATTCAGGAGAGCTTTCCGGCCGAGCCGCCGCAGCGCCTCAACATCGATCTCGACCCCGCCTGCCTGATCTACACGTCGGGCAGCACCGGTGACCCGAAGGGTGTGCTCAGCGACCACAGCAACGTCGTCTTCGCCACCGGCTCGATCATCGAGTACCTGCAGAACGTCGAGGACGACGTCGTCATCTGCGTGCTGCCGCTGTCCTTCGACTATGGGCTCTACCAGCTGCTGATGACCTTCCGCTTCGGCGGCACCCTGGTGCTGGAGACCTCGTTCGCCTATCCGGCAGCGATCCTCAAACGCATCGAGCAGGAGCGGAGTGACCGGCTTTCCCGGCGTGCCGACGATGTTCGCCATCCTGCTGAACATGGATCTGAGCAGCTTCGATCTTTCCAGCCTGCGCTATCTCACCAACACCGCCGCGGCGCTGCCGCCCAGCCACGTCCGGCAGATCCGCGACCGGTTTTCGTGGGCACGGCTCTATTCGATGTACGGCCTCACCGAGACCAAGCGCACCCTCTACCTGCCGCCCGAGGAACTCGACCGGCGCCCCGGCTCGGTCGGCATCGCCATTCCTGGTACCGAGGTGTGGATCGAGGGCGAGGACGGCTTGAGCGGCTCGGGCCGGGCGAAGTGGGTGAGCTGGTCGTCCGCGGTCGCCACGTCATGCGCGGCTACTGGGGAGCGCCCGAGGCGACGGCGGAACGCTACCGGCCGGGGCCGCTACCGGGCGAACGGGTTTGCCACACCGGCGATCTTTTTCGCATGGATGCCGACGGCTACTTCTATTTCGTCGGCCGCAGGGACGACATTATCAAGAGCCGGGGCGAAGGTCGCGCCGAAGGAGGTCGAGAACGTCCTGCATGCCTTGCCAGGGGTTACCGCGGCCGCCGTCGTCGGCGTTGCCGATCCGCTGATGGGCGAGGCGGTAAAGGCCTTCATCGTCGTCAACGGCGAACCGCTGACCGAGACCGAGGTTCTCGCCCACTGCCGCAAACATCTCGAGGACTTCATGGTGCCGAAGTACGTCGAGTTCCGCTCCGAGCTTCCGACCACCCCCTCGGGCAAGATCAAGAAAACCGGTCTCGCCTAGCGGAGCCGCGGGGATGTGTGGAATCGTCGGAACCCTCAATCTGACGCCCGCCGCCGAGCCGGTGCGCGAGGCGGCGCTGCGGCAGATGCTGGCGATGATCCGCCATCGCGGGCCGGATCAGTTCGGCATCTACCTCGGCCGCGAGGTGGGGCTGGGCAACGCCCGGCTCAGCATCATCGATCTCAGCACCGGCCAGCAGCCCATCGCCAACGAGGACGGCACCCTGTGGATCGTCTTCAACGGCGAGATCTTCAATCACGTCGAACTGCGGCCGGAGCTGGAGGCCCGGGGCCACCGCTTCTCCACCCACTCCGATACCGAGGTCATCCTCCACCTCTACGAGGAATACGGGCCGGCGTGCCTTGAGCGCCTCAACGGCCAGTTCGCCTTCGCCATCTGGGATGAGCGCAAACGATCGCTGTTCCTCGCCCGCGACCGCCTCGGCATCTGCCCGCTGTTCTACACCATCGCTTCCGGCGTGCTGATCTTCGCTTCCGAGATAAAGGCGATCCTGGCGGACCGAAGGTCAGTGCGAGGCGCGCGCATCGATCCGGTGGCGCTTGACCAGACGTTCACCTACTGGAGCCCGCTGTCGCCGCGGACGATTTCCAGGGCATCTCCTCTCTGCCGCCGGGGACCTGCATGCGGGTTCAGCGCGGCAACCCGGTGATCGAGCCATACTGGCAGCTGCGGTTCCCGGGCAGCGATGCGGCCGGCCCGGACGAAGTACAGACGAGGCGGTGGAGGCGCTGCACGACCTGCTGGTCGATGCACCTCCCGCATCCGCCTGCAGGCAGACGTGCCGGTCGGCGCCTACCTCGGTGGCGGCCTCGATTCGTCGACGATCGCCGCGATCATCCGCAATTATACCGGCAACCGGCTCGATACCTTCTCGATCGCCTTCGATGATCCGGAGTTCGACGAGAGCGGCTATCAGCAGCGGATGGCGCGGTTCCTCGGCACCGACCATCAGGTGGTGCGGGCATCGCACGCCGATATCGGCAGGGTCTTTCCCGACGTCATCTGGCACGCGGAGGCACCGCTGCTGCGAACCGGCGCCGCTGTTCCTTTGTCGCGGCTGGTCCGCCAGCGCCAGTTCAGGTGGTGCTGACCGGCGAAGGGCGGACGAGTTCCTCGCCGGCTACGACATCTTCAAGGAGGCCAAGGTCCGCAGGTTCTGGGCGCGCCAGCCCGGCTCCAGGCTGCGGCCGCTGCTGTTCAGGCGCCTCTATCCGTGGATCGCCGGCTTTGCCGGCGGCGGCAGCGCCTATCGCTCGCCGCCTTCTTCCGCGACGGCCTGGAAGATGTGACTGCGGGGACTACTCGCATCGCCCGCGCTGGCGCACCACCGGGAGGACGCGGCGCTTCTTCTCCGACGATCTCAACGGGTCGGATCACCACGGCAATCACCCCCGCCGATCAGGCGCCCGCGTATCCGCCCGACTTCGATGGCTGGGAGCCGCTGCACCAGGCGCAGTACCTGGAGATCACCACCTTCATGTCGCCCTACCTGCTGTCGTCGCAGGGCGACCGGATGACGATGGCGAACGCGGTGGAAGGGCGCTTTCCATTCCTCGACCATCGCGTCATCGATTTCTGCAACCGGCTGCCGCCGCGGCTGAAGCTGCGCGGACTCACCGAGAAGTATCTGCTGAAGCAACTCAGCCGCCGCTGGCTGCCGGAGGAGATCTGGCAGCGGCCGAAACGGCCGTTCCGGGCGCCGATTCACCGCAGTTTCTTCAACGATGCCCGCCTCGACTGGGTCGAGGAGATGCTGGCGCCGGAGCGGATCGCGGCATACGGCCTGTTCAAGCCGGCGGCGGTGCGCCAGTTGCGGGCGAAGGTGGAAGCGGGCGGTCGGCTCGGCGAGACCGATGACATGGCGCTGGTCGGCATCCTGTCGAGCCAGCTGATCGTCGATCGCTTCATTTCCGGCTTGGCCCTGTCGCCGCCGCTGGACGAGCGCGACGACGTTCGGGTCTGCACCGAGAACCGGGCGGCGGCCTGAGAGCGGGACAGGAAACGGGACCGCGGCGCCTGCCCGGCGCTCCGATAAAGGAGGGGAGAATGGCATTCAGCACCAGCGTGCTGGAGATTGATGCGGCCGCGGAGGTCGAGCGGCTGGTCGACTGGCTGCGCCGGCAGGCGCGGAGCATGCGCCGTGGCGGCGCCGTGCTCGGCGTCAGCGGCGGGATCGACTCGGCGGTAGCGTTGGGGCTGTGCGTCCGCGCCTTCGGGCCCGAGCGGGTGGTCGCGCTGATGATGCCGGAGAAGGACTCCGACCCGGAGACCGAGGGTCTATCGGCGATGGTGTCTCGGCACTTCGGCGTCGAGCCATTGCTGGAGACGATCACGCCGGTGCTGGAGGGCTTCGGCTGCTATCCGCGCCGCGACGAGGCGATCCACCGCGTGTTCCCGGAGTACGATGCCGCCGCCGGCTATACGGCGCGCATCGTGCTGCCGCAGAACCTGCTGGACGAGGACTCGCTCAATATCTTCACCCTGGAGGTGATCACGCCTTCGGGCGAGGTGCTGAGCAAGCGGCTGCCGCCGCGCGAGTACGCCCAGATCGTCGCCGCTTCCAACTTCAAGCAGCGCACCCGCATGGCGATGGTCTACTACCACGCCGAGCTGCGCAATTACCTCGTCATCGGCACGCCCAACAAGAACGAGCACGACCAGGGCTTCTTCGTGAAGTTCGGTGACGGCGGCTCCGATGTGCGGCCGATCGTCCACCTCTACAAGACGCAGATTTACCAGCTCGCGCGCTATCTCGGCGTGCCCGAGGTCATCCAGCAGCGGCCGCCGACCTCGGACACCTACAGCGCGCCGACCACCCAGGAGGAGTTCTTCTTCCGCCTGCCGTTCGCGACGATGGATCTGCTGTGGTACGCCCAGGAGCACGGCGTGCCGGTAGAGGAGGCGGCCGAGGCCCTGGGGCTGCAGCCGGTGCAGGTGCAGCGCGCCTTCGACGACTTCACCCGCAAGCACCGCACCACGGAGTTCCTGCGCCTGCCGCCGCAGGATGCCGGCGACCTGCCGCTTCTCGCCTGACGCTCGCGGGGGCGCCCCGGAAACCCTCGGCCGTCGCCGGGTGAGGTGGCTCAGCGCTCGCGGAAGGCCTCGTCGCGCAGCTTGAGGACGGGCTTCAGCAGGTAGTCGAGCACCGTCCGCGAGCCGGTGCGGATATCGACGCTCGCCTGCATGCCGGGGGTGATCGGCAGGCTGCCGGGCTTGCTGCCGAGCCATGACTTCTCGGTTTCGACGATTACCCCGAAATAGGGTGTGCCGGTCTTGGCGTCGGTGGATGCATCGGGCGCCACCTGGGTGACGGTGCCGTGCAGGCCGCCATAGCGGACGAAGTCGTAGGTGGAGATCTTGACCATCGCCGGCTGGCCGGCATCGACGTAGCCGCGGTCGGTCGGATCCAGGCGCGCTTCGACCACCAGCTTGTCGGCGCTCGGCACGATCTCCATGATCGCCTCGCCCGGCGTTACCACGCCGCCGAAATGGTGTTGGTGCGCAGTTTCTTGACCACGCCGTGATGAATGTGATCGGCGCGCGCCCTGGTCTGTCGCCTGTGCCAGCAGCTCCTGCACCCACGCGAGATCGTCTGCTCGGTCTCCCCCAGCTCGTCGCGCGCCTCGCGGCCGGAACCGGTCCTCGGCCTCGCGCAGGCGCTGGCCCACCTCGGCGACGACGGCACGGGCGCGAAGCAGCGCCGGGCCCAGGGCCTGCAGCTCGCCCTCGGGGTCTCCGTCTCCGACTGCAGCCGCAGATGCTCCATCCGCGCCGTCAGTCCATCCTGCAGCAGCGATTCCGACAGCTTGAGCCGCTCGCGGGCGAGCGCCAGGTTGGTCGCCGCCGCCTTGCGCTTCGCTTCCAGCTCCTGGATTTCCAGTTCGCGCTGGCGGACCTGCTCGCGAAGGGCACCGACGTTCGATTCCAGCTCGCGCTTGCGGGCGGCATAGGTCTCCCGCTCCGCTCCCGCCACGTCGGGCTGTCGGGCCGCGGCTTCGGCTGGCAATGCCAGCGCTGTTCCCTCGCTCAGCGCCCGGACCCGTGCCCGCCGCAGCTGGGCGTTGTCGAGACGGGCCAGCAGTTCCTTGCGATTGACGCCGGCAGTGGCGAGATCGAGGCGGAGCAGCGGCTCGCCGGCGCTTACCCGCGCCCCCTCGGCCACGAAGATGCGCTCGATGATGCCGCCTTCGAGGTGCTGGATCACCTTCACCTTGCCCTGCGGCACCACCTCTCCCGTCGCCACCGACACCTGCTCGATGGTGGCGAAATGGGCCCAGATCAGCAGCCCGGCCAGCAGCGCCACGATCGGCCGGGCGACGAAGCGCCAGCGCGGCAGCAGCTCCGCCAACAGCGCATCAAGCGGGCTCATGCTGCGGCACCGCCGCCGGCCCGCCCGGCAGCGACGATGGAGGTCGGGCGAGGCCGAACATGCAGGGTAGCGCCTGCTCGCTCGGCTGCGCGCGGTGCGGCCGCAGCGCAGTTCGACCACCATCCGGCAGACGGGGAGAAGCTGCGGGCTGTGGGTGGCGACCACCACGGTGCGGTCCCCGGCGATGTCGGCGAGGACCTTGCGCATCGCCAAGCCGGCTTCGGCATCGAGGGCGGCGGTCGGCTCATCGAGCAGCAGCACCGGCGGATCGCCCAGCAGGGCGCGGGCAATGGCGATGCGCTGCCGCTGTCCGGCGGACAGCCGGCGACCGGCTTCGCCGACATCGGTGCCGTAGCCGTCCGGCAGGTCGACGATCAGGGAATGCACGCCGGCGAGGTGCGCGGCGCGGACGATCTCGCCGGCATCGGCGTCCGGCCTGCGATGGGCGATGTTGTCGCGGATGGTCCCGGCAAGGAGCACGCAGTCCTGCGGCACGTAGCCGATCCATCCGGCCATCTCGGCGCGGGTAAACTGGGCGACGTCGGCGCCGTCGAGCAGCACCCGGCCGGCGGCTGGCCGGTACAGGCCCTGCATCAGCTTCAGCAGCGTGCTCTTGCCCGAGCCGTTGGGACCCATGAGGGCGACGACGCCGCCGGGCTCGAGCGTCAGCGAGACGCCGTCACCGGCCGTTGGCCTCGGCGTAGGCAAAGCGCACGTCTTCAAGCGCGATCCGGCCGCGCGGCCGCGCCAGCGCAAGGGCGCTCGCGGACCTTTCGCCGGGAGTGGCCGGACAGCTCGGCGAGGCGCGTGGCCGACTGCCAGAACGCGCTGCAATCCGCCAGTTGGCGACAGCTGGTTCAGCACCGCCAGCAACCGGCCGCTCAGCATGCTGGCGGCGATCAGCGCGCCGATGCTCATCTCCTGCTGGACGATGGCGTAGGCGCCGACCGCGGTCATCGCCACCGTGGTGGCATCGTCATCGTCGTTGCGGCGTTGCCGTAGCCATCGGCGCGGGCGCCGCGGCGGATGGCTCGCTGAATGCACTCGGCACGGCGGCCCTCCTGGCGGTCGTACCGGCGTCGAGGGCCAGCGCGCCTTGACCGTAGGTTCGACCGGCGATCAGCTCGGAAATCAGGTGGTCGCGGGCCATGCCGCTGTCGCGCTCGGCATGGCCGGTCGCCATCATCACCGCCGCCGAGCGCGAGGCGACGGAGCGAACAGCGGCAACACCATCGCCAGCACCCAACCCAGCAGCGGGGCGATGACGAACGTCAGGAGCATAAAGAGAGCGAACGGCACGTCGCACAGCATCAGCGCCGGGCCGCCCGAGAGGGTGTTGCGGACCACGTCGACGTCGCGGAACAGCATGTACCAGTGGGCTGCGGGGCGCCCCTCCAGCATCGCCAGCGGCAGCGCCAGCAGCTTCTCGAACAGCGCCCGGCCGACGGCGGCGTCGATGCGCAGAGCGACGCGCTGCAGGATGCGCGCCCGCGCCTGCCGCAGCACCCAGTCGAAGAGGAGAACGATGACGACGCCAATCACCGAGCCCTGCAGGCGTCGCGAAGCGGCGTGGAACACCACCCGGTCGTAGACCTGCATGACGAAGATCGGTACGGCGAGCGCCAGCAGGTTGATGCAGATCGAGAGCACCAGAACTTCGGACAACGTCGGCAGCAGCGGTCGCAGCAGCGAGCGAAGCATTGCCCAAGCCGGAGAGAACGACATTAAATTGCCGCCAAATGCCCTCTTAGGGGCTAATATAGCGCGTGGTAGGCAGAAAAGCGACAGACCGCCCACCTCCTTAAAGGCAGAGGTCGACCCGATGAAGGATCGGCGATGAGGCCGTCGCTGTCATCGCCGTAGGCGGCGGCGTACGGACCCCGATCCGGTCTTCCGTCGGTGCTGCGGAACGCTTGGCCGACGCCGGGCTTCGCCGGTGAGGCGCTCGCTTGCGCCCATGCGGTCGAGGAAGAATGACGGAAACCGTAAGGGCGGCCGGAGGCGGTGCGACTGTCCAGCCGGAGCCGCGACGCTCATTGCCCCGCCGCTCCGTTCCGTCACCGCGAGCGGCGGGGTAGCCAGCCGCCGCCGCGGCACCGACGGGAGGGGAACAATCCGCCATCTCGACGACGACCGTCATTCGCCGCATCGCCCGCTCCTTGCGCCAGCACGCATAGATAGTATATAGCAACAAATGATCACAAACGTTGTACAAAAGGAAGCTCGATCGGTGCTGCGCAAGGTTTTCCCCCGGCGCACCAAGCGACATGGCGCTCGGCTGCAGTGGCGGTTGCCCGCACATCCAGCCTGTGCCGATAGACCCCGATAACGGTACGAGGCGGCTCGCAGCGGGCGTGACGGCCAGCTGTTAAACCGGCAGCCGCACGCGAACCCGCAGCCCTCCCTTCGGCGAGTCGTCGAGCTGGATGTCGCCACCGTGGCTGCGCACCACGTCGCGGGCGATGGTCAGGCCGAGACCGACGCCGCCGGTTTCCGGATTGCGCGAGGCTTCCAGGCGGAAGAATGGCTTGAACACCTCCTCGCGCTGGTCGGCGGGAATGCCGGGGCCGTCGTCGTCGATGGTGACCTCGATCGCATCGCCGCGCCGCCGCGCCCGCACCATCACCTGATCGGCGAAGCGCCGGGCGTTGTCGATGAGGTTGGTGAAGGAGCGGCGGATGGCGTTCGGACGCAGCGGCAGGCGCAGATCGCCGTCGGTGGACAGCTCGACCGCAGCGCCGCTGCGGCGGGCGCGGCTGACCACCTCCCCCAGCAGGACGCCGAGATCGCGCGGCTGCGGCTTCTCCGTGCCCTCGCCGCGGGCGAATGCCAGGTAGCCTTCCAGCATCCGCTCCATATCGTGGATATCCTGGCGCAGCGCCACCACCGCCTCGTCCTCCGGCATCAGCTCCAGCTGCAGCTTCATCCGGGTGATCGGCGTCCGCAGGTCGTGGGAGACCCCGGCCAGCATGGTGGTGCGCTGGGTGATCTGCCGCTGGATGCGGTTCTTCATGGCGAGGAAGGCGAGCGCCACCAGCTTGATCTCGCGGGCACCCTCCGGCTTGAAATTCTCCACCTCGCGGCCCTTGCCGAAGGCGTCGGCAACGCGGGCGAGGCGGCGGACGGGGCGGATCTGGTTGCGCATGAAGATCGTCGCTACGCCCAGCAGGATCAGCGTCGTGCCGATATTCCACAGCACGAAGGCATATGTGGTCCAGCTGAACAGCCGCTGCCGCGGCACTTCCAGACGCAGCACGGAATCGGCGAGCTGCACCAGGATGACCACCCGGTCCTTGCGCATCTGCTCGTCGATCCGCAGCGGCTTGCTGATCTGCTTGCGCAGCAGCGCCCGCCGCAGTTCGCCCTCCAGCGCCGTCTGCCGGCTGGGCTCGTTGGGCAGGATCGCTCCCGGCACGAGCTCGGCGGTGATTTCCATCTGCCGCGCCGCTTCGGCGAACAGCCAGTCGCGGCTGGCGACATCCGTCATGCTGGAGAGCGAGTCGATCAGAACCGCGATGTCGCCGGCAAGCCCCAGCGACAGCCGCTTGCTCACCTGGTCCCAGTGGCTGTTGTAGAAGAGATAGGCGGACAGCAGCTGCATCAGGATCAGCGGACCGACCGCGATCAGTAGCGCGCGGGTGAGCAGGCCGCGCGGTAGCAGGCGTTTCAGCATCGTGCGCATGGCAACGAAGGGTCAGTCCGGCTTCAGCACATAGCCGCGGCCGCGCACCGTCTGCAGGTAGCGCGGGTCGCGCGGGTCGCGTTCGATCTTGCGGCGCAGCCGGGTCACCTGCACGTCGACGGCGCGATCGCCGCCGGCCGCGCCGGTGAGCTCGATCAGCTCCTCGCGGCTGAGCGCCACCCCCGGCCGCCGCGCCAGCGCCGCCATCAGCGCCGTCTCCACCGAGGTCAGCTTCACCGGTTCCTCGCCGCAGCGCAGTTCCTCGCGGTCGAGCAGGAACACCATATCGCCCATGCGGACTTCGCTGGCCGCCGCCTCCGGCTGCGGGGTGCGGCGCAGGATGTTGCCGATGCGCAAGAGCAGCTCGCGCGGCTCGAACGGCTTGACCATGTAGTCGTCGGCGCCGCCCTCGAGGCCGGCGATGCGGTCCTCCGGCTCGCCCATCGCTGTCAGCATCAGGATCGGCACGCCGGAGCGCTTGCGCAGGTCGGCGGCGAAGGACAGGCCGCTCTCTCCCGGCATCATCAGGTCGAGGACGATCAGGTCGAAGGCGAAGCTGCCGAGCTTGCCGCGCGCATCGGCGGCATCCTCAGCGGTGGCGACGAGATAGCCGTGCTCGCTGAGATAGCGCGCCAGCAGCCGGCGCAGCCGCGCATCATCGTCGACCACCAGAAGGTACGGCAATTCCAGGCTCATGGCCGATTATAGACGCGGTCGGCGGCGATGGTACATCGTCACCCGCCTGACTTGCCGCCGGCATCGATCATCGCCCGCAGCACATCGAGGAAGCCCCTGGTGGCGGCATCGCCGGCGGCCGACCAGGCGGCGGCGAGGCGGGCGGCCTGCCGCTCGGTGAGCGTCCGCTCCAGCGCTTCCGCCTCGGCGGTGAGGTAGAGCCGGCGCCGGCGCCGGTCGCCGGCATCGGTGCGCTGGACGACGAATCCCTCGCGCATCAGCTGGCCCAGCACCCGCGCCAGGCTCTGCTTGGTGATGCGCAGGATGGCCAGCAGCTCGCCGACGGTGATCCCCGGCTGGCGGCGCACGAAGTAGATCACCCGGTGGTGCGCCCGCCCGAACCCCCAGCGCACCAGCAGCGCATCGGCATCGCCGGTGAAGTCGCGGTAGGCGAAAAAAAGCAGCTCGATGGCCTCGCGGACCTTCGGGTCGTCGGCCAGCGCCTTGCGGACGGGACCGGCGAGGGCGGCCGCCCCGGCGGGGCGCTGCTCCGGAAAAGTCGTCGAGTCCGTCATGGCGCGGCCTTTCCGACGGCTCGCCCGCCCTTGGGGCTGCCGCAATATGTCAGCGATATTGACATATATGACTGCAGATGCTACCGCTGGCAACCATGATTGCCGCCCGCAGGAAAGATTATTGCTGCGAGTGGGCTCCTCCGGGAAAGGTTTGGAAAAGATGGGCGCTCAACCCTACCACGATCGCGACGGCTTCATCTGGTACAATGGAGCGCTGGTGCCGTGGCGGGATGCCAAGCTGCACGTGCTGAGCCACGGCCTGCATTACGCCTCGGCCGTCTTCGAGGGGGAGCGCGCCTATGGCGGTGCCATCTTCAAGCTGACCGAGCACTCGCAGCGCCTCGCCTTTTCGGCGCAACAGCTGGGGTTCGAGCTGCCGTTTTCCGTCGATGCGATCGATCGCGCCTGCGACGAGGTGCTGCGCGCCAACGGCATCACCGACGGCTACGTCCGGCCGATCGCCTGGCGCGGCAGCGAGATGATGGGCGTCTCGGCGCAGGCATCGACCATCCAGGTCGCCATCGCCGCGTGGGAGTGGGGGGCCTATTTCGGCGAGGAGGCGCGGCAGAAGGGCATCCGCATGCGCGTCTCGCCCTGGCATCGCCCGGCGCCCGACTGCGCCCCGGTGCACGCCAAAGCGGCCGGGCTCTACATGATCTGCACCCTCTCCAAGCATCATGCCGAGGCCGAGGGCTACAACGATGCGCTGATGCTCGACTGGCGCGGCCAGGTCGCCGAGGCGACCGGCGCCAACATCTTCCTGGTGATGCCGGACGGCCGCCTGCACACGCCGACGCCCGACTGCTTCCTCGACGGCATCACCCGGCGGACGGTGATCGGCCTTGCCAAGGACAACGGTATCGAGGTGGTCGAGCGTGCCATCCAGCCGGCGGAACTCGCGCAGGCGCGCGAGGTGTTCCTGACCGGCACCGCCGCTGAGGTGACGCCGGTTGGCGAGATCGGCGAGCATCGCTTCATCCCCGGCGAGGTAACCCGGCTGCTGACCGACGCCTACCGCGCCGAAACCGGCCAGCCGGTCTCGCAGACCGTCGCCGCCTGACCTCCGCGCCCTCCGCCGCGCCCTCGTCGTTGCCGCCGCCCACAGGGGCGCGCCATGCGTCTGCGGCGGAAGAAACTGCGTGATCGACATTTCCGAGCCAAGTCGACCCAGCCAACATGCAAATGAAAAATCAGTGTTGCGCGGGTTTATCTTACCGTTTTACTAGGCTTGGCGGGCTGCGAAAAAGGCAATTCGGTTAGCGTGCGATTCTAGAATGCCGCCGATACGTCGAAGTTTTCGCGCAGCTGGCTAGTCGGCGAGTCGCAGCGCCGCTCGGCCAACTCGTCTTCCGTCCCGGTGCGCACGATCGAGAGGCGGCGGAACTCACGCGCTTTTACACCAACGGTAGTGCAATTATGTCGCAAGCGCTCTAAGAGTCCGTCTTGAAAGATTATTGCCGGGTCAGCCTGCGCAGCATGGGTCAGATCATGGCGAGACGGATGAAGGCGGCGGAAGTGTGGAGGGAGAGTTCGTAGTGGCGGACGAGGCGCCGGCAGCGGGTCAGCCATGCGAGCGTACGCTCGACCAGCCAGCGTTTTGGCAGCACGATGAAGCCCTTGGCCTGATCGGAGCGTTTGACGATGCTGAGCTGCCAGTCGCCGGTTTTGGCCACCGCGGTCGCCGCAACAGGGCCCTGGTAGCCGCCGTCGGCGAAGATGACGCGGATGAACGGGAAGAGCGCCCTGGTCTTCTTGTCGAGCACCAGGGCGGCCCCGTCGCGGTCCTGGATACCGGCGTGGTGAACCGCCACGCTCAGCAGCAGCCCGAGCGTGTCGACGAGGATATGGTACTTGACGCCTTTGATCTTCTTGCCTGCATCGTAGCCGACCGGGTCCGATGTGGGCCCCCTTTTTCCGCCGCGCGAACGCTCTGGCTGTCGATGACGGCGGCGGTCGGGCTGGCTTCCCGGCCCTGCTGCTCGCGGACGCGCCGATAGAGCTCGTGATGGATGCGCTCCAGGGTTCCGTCCCAGGCCCACAGCTGCAGATAGCTGTGGCACGTGCTGCGCGGCGGCAGGTCTCCCGGCAGGTGTCGCCACTGGCAACCGGTTTCCAGGACGTAGAGCATGCCGTTGAGCACGGCGCGCAGATCGACGCTGCGCCGCCGTCCCCCCCGTCGCCCCGGCGGGATCTGCGGGGCGATGACCGCCCATTCCGCATCGCTCAGGTCGCTCGGGTAGCGCAGGCCGACTCGACAATGACGGGCGCGACTCTCGGGGTTCCACATGCTCAGCCTCCTTCACGGAGACCCCTTGAATCACAACCGATTCCTCCGATTCAACAAGTTTGTGGACCGGCTCTAAGCCGATGGCACAAGAGAGCTGATCTTCACCTATAATTCCTAATACTGATAATAGTAATATTTTATCATCAATATGCTGACAATTTTCTATTGATAGTGCAGCTGGGTAAAAATTGCCGATCGTAAGATATTTTTGCCTGGGATTAACTGCCGTTCAGGTTTTGTTAAATTTATTTTGTCCTAATATTGCCATGCGAGCAATCTGGGACAACGCAAATGGTCACGAGATCGGGGCTGATAGCCTCCGCGGCGACCTTCTTCGCAATCGGCATGATCGTCACGGCGTGGGAAAGCCGCGCCAGGGGCGAGAGCACGACGACCTTCCGGCTCGGCCTCACCGTACCGATGATCTGCCGGGTCGAGCTGCATGCCGGACCGCCTGATGGGGCGGCCATGGCGGAAGAGTTCTGCAATGCCCCTGCCGGTTATCAGGTCGTGGCCCTCCATCCGGTCGCCGGCGGCGGCGATACCCTGTGGTTCGACTATGCCGGCCGGCGGATACCGGCAAGCGCCAGCGGGATGACGATGCTCGCCGACGAACCGGCGGGAGCACGCCGCACCCGCAGCTTCGCAGTATACTCGCGGGCAGGCGCCATCGCCGCGACGGACGTCACGCTGCAGATCGTTCCTCGCTGACGGCGCGTTCGCGGGGGAGGCCTGTTGCCATCCCCCGGCGGTCAGCTGCCGGGGACGATGGCGATGGTCACCTCGTCGCGGTAGGTGCCGGCGCGCTTGTTGGCGACATCGCCGATGGTCACCCGGAACGGCAGCGAGACGCCGTTGACGGTGGTCGCCTCGAACGGTCCGAGGCTGTCGGGAAAGCGCAGCGTGCGCCCGTTCAGGCTCGCCTCGTACTCGACCCACCAGGCGTCGAGCGGCGGCGCCAGCTGCATCCTGCCGTGGGTCGCGCTCACCTCCAGCCGGAAGCGCTGGTTGCTGCGCACCTGGATCTGCACGGATTTCGACTCGCCCGTCTCCAGCGTGCCGAAGTCCATGGTGTGGGTATGCGGCGAGGAGACCTCGGCGCCGGCGAAGTTAATGCTGACGCTGGCATCGACCGCAGCGGTAAGCACCAGCGTCCGCGAGTCGAGCAGCGTGTTCTTCCCCGCCTCGAACAGCCGCAGATCGACACGGTCGCCATAGCGCCCGGCGGCAACCACCTGCCCGCGCAGGATCCGCCATTGATACTCCAGCCGGGCGCTCTGGCGGCCGCGCACGACGCCGCTGGCAAGGAAGCGGTCAGGGACGACGGTGGGCGGGCGCTCGCTAAGCAGCTCGGCGCCGGAGGACGTGCGCAGCTCGTAGACGAGACGGCCGCCCAGTACCGCCGGCGCCGCCGGGCTGCGGTAGAATGCGAGCCAGAAGGAGCAGTCGTCGGCACCGGTATTGTCGATGCGCACCTCGTTCACGGTAACCGTCTCCGCCGCCGCGAAGCCGTCGTAGGCGAGGCTGGGCGAGAGATCAGTGCTGCGGATGCGCCCGGAGCACGCGGCCGCCGCGATGGCCGGCGTCCACACGCCCGCTGCCAGCGCGACCAGCCAGAAAGGCCAGCTTGCCCGCCGTCGCCTCATCGGCCGTCCCCCGGTCCAGCGCCCGCGTCTCCTACCGCCGCCGGCTTCAGCTCGCCGGCGCGGAACAGGCCGACGGTTTCGGCGGGGATGACCAGCTCGAAGGTGAGCGGCGGCGTCGTCTCCATCCGCAACCGCCAGTGGCCGGGCCCGACGCCCTGGGCGACGAAGCGTCCCGACCGGTTGGTGAACACCCCCACCGGACGCCCGGCGCCGGGCGTCGTTTCCTCCGCCACGCCGAGGGTAAGCGCCACCGGATCGCCGCGGCTGTCGTGCAGCGCGCCGACGGCGGTGACGTTGTAGGCGGAGCCCACGGTCAGGTCGTAGCCGGACTTGTACGGCGGGTTCAGGGCGAAGACCCCGGCGCCGAGGTCGTAGCCAAGCGGCAGTCCATCCACATCGAAGGCGAGCCGGCGCGGCGAGTAGGAGGACAGATCCCAGACCAGCGCCGGCATCAGCGCGTCCGAGCGCCCCTCTTCATCGTCCCGGTTGGCGCCGACGACGATGGTGCGATCGGAGAGGTTCGCGGCGCCGCCGACGAGGGCGAAGGAGTTAAGGATCGGCCGGCCGATCGCTACCCGCCCCCCGGCGTAGGCGAGGCTCAGCGCCGGTCGCAGCGACGTGCGGTTCTCCATGTCGTTTCCCTTCAGGTCGGTGACGCTGGCGATATGGGCGAGGCCGATCTCGCCGCGATTGCCGTAGTAGGTGGCGCTGCCGCTGAGCGATGCATCCCCGTCGGCCTGTTCCAGCTGGGCATCGAGGCTGTAGCTGTCGTTGCTCTGGCCGCCGTAGCGGGCGAAGGTGAGGCTCGTCCGGTTATCGCGGCTGTCATAGGTGGCGCGCGCCCGGCTGCGCAGGTCGAAGGCATAGGAAAGGCTGAGGAAGGTATTGACCCCGCTGCCGAGGACGCCGCTATCGACACCTCCGCCGCTGCCGGCATGATTGTAGCCGACGGTGACGCTGAGCAGCCAGTCGCTGCCGATCTGCTGTGAGATGGTCAGATCGGCGCCGTAGGAATCGCCGGTGCCGCCGCGGCCCACGGCGTAGCGGGAGGAGATCGTCCCGGACGTCGAAGGGCCGAGTTCGCGGTTATAGCTCAGGCCCACATCGACGATGAACGGGTTGCTCGCTTCGCCCTGGACGTCGCTGCCGATGGCTGCGAATTTTGCGGTGCGGGCTTCCAGCGAGGTGCGCAGCGCATTCTGGCCCGGCGGGCCAAGTTCAAAGTTGAGCAGCTCCCATTGCAGCGCACCCGCCATGCCGAGCTCGCCGCCATCCCTCTCGCTGCCCGCCATCTCGGCGGAGAAGAAGCCGAACGGCGTCGCCAGCAGGCCGCTCAGGCCGGCCATCCGCGCGCTGCTGTCGCCTTGCGCATTGATGCCGGCGGTGAGCGTCTCGCTCAGGCCCCGCCGGTAGAAGGCGCTGGCGAGCGGCTTGCGGGTCCGGTAGTCGGGCTCGTTGCCGGAGAGCGGCGCCTCGATGCCGGCGAAGGCGGCGAATTCGTCGAGCCCCGGCTCCAGCAGATCGCGGCTGAAGAACAGCGAGTAGTCGATCACCTCGCGCCGGCCGGTGTCGTCCTCGACGACGATGCGGATGCTGTTGTCGCCGGAGAAGAAGGTGAAGTCGCGGATGTCGTAGGTGCCGGGCTGCAGCCGCAGCCGCCGCATCGGCCGGTTGTTGACGAAGATCTCGACGTCCGACGGCCGATCGATCCGGAGCGTCCGCCGGCCGGTGGGGCGGACGTTGCGTCCGGGCGCAAGCTCGCTGTAGAGGCGGCTGATCGAGACGCCGGCGACATCCTCGGCGTTCTGGAACCCGGTGCGGTCGAGAAACAGGTCGCCAGCGCGCAGGCGGCTGACGGCATCGGGCATGTCGAACACCGCGCGGGTGCCACGGCGATACCAGGCGGAGCCGTCGAAGTTGGACTCGCCCTCCACCACCGGGCCGAACAGCCGGACCGCTCCGTCCACCGTCCCCGCCGGCGCAATCAGCCCGGTTTGCTGGCCGTTCGGCGCCTGGCTAACGTAGTCGAGGTTGCTGCGCAGGTTGGCGAAGGCGCTGACCGCGCTTGGCTCCGCGAACGCCGGGCTCGCTTCCTGCGGCGTACCCACCGCCGAGATCGAGCGCGGCGCCCGCTTTCCGGGATCAACCTGAAGCCGCAGGTCGTTGCTCACCGGGTCGTAGTCGATGGTCACGCCGGTGGCCGCCAGGGCACCGAGGGGAACATAGGCGCGCTCGCCGATCGCCGCCTTCACCGCGGTGACATCCTCCGGCTTGAGTATCGTCGCCAGCGTGCTCACCAGCCTTCCGCTCTCCACCTGCAGCTCACCGGTCGTGGTGGTCCGCGCCCGCAGCTCGGCGAGGAAGAAGGGCCCATCACGCAGCGGCAGGACCACCTCCACCGGGCGTCCCGCTTCCCCCGTCGGCGCCTTTGCCGCAGCGATGTTCGGGAGGATCGCGATCGCCGACAAAACCGCGAGCAGCGGCGCCAGCAGCAGCGAGAATGAAAGGCGCGATTGCGGTCGCCGCCACGGCATGAATGTCAGCGTTCTTCGTCGGCCGTGATCTCGCCGCTGAGGGCTGCAGCTCCGGCAGGCGGCTCTACCGGCAGAATGAACCTTCGAGTCTTGCCCGGCTGGACGAGGCCGATCCCGACGGATGAGGCAAATTCGCTGGCGCGGAAGTCGCGACTCCAGCCGCTGGCGGTGTCTTTGAGGAGGATGCGATCGCGGCTGAGGTAGTGGTGACGGCTGCCGCGGTTCTCGACCACCAGCTCCAGCTTGTGCGCGCCGTGCTCGTCGGTGATCGGGGCGACGCGGACCAGCCTTAAGTCGGCGTCCCCTTGCAGCGGGCTGACATTGACGTAAACGACGACGCTGTAGACCAGCTCGAGGACGGTGCCGCCGTTCTGCGAGTCCACCGGGATCTGGTTGACCATCAGCGCGTAGCTGCGACTCGCGCCGAGGTCGGGCTCGCCGGCCCATTGCAGCCGGAACACCTGCGAGGCGCCCGGCGCCAGCATCGCCTGCGGCGGGAAGACGAGGAAATCCTCGTCGTCGGGGGTCAGGCCCAGCTCACCGTTCTCGCCGAGGTCCAGCCGCGAGACGTTGACCTCGACCGGCAGCGTCGTGGCGCCGGTATTGACGACGGTGATGGTGCTGCGGCTGTCCCGCCCCGCCGTCGTCATGTCGGTGAGAATCGGGGTGACGCTCATCGCCCGCGCGGCGCCGGAAGCGCCGGCGGTCAGGAGCAGGGCCAGCGTGAGGCACGCGAGGAGAGCGGCCAGGGAGTATCGCCCGCCTGCCTCGGCGATCCGGCGACGCCAGGGCCGGAAGGGAGCGGGCAGGAGAAAGGCGGCGCGAGGCCGCCCCCCCACGACCATTGACGACGCCGTGCGCACGTCGCTCCGCCGCGTGCTCAGGGATTGGTGAACAGGGTGAGGGTAACGACGTCGGTATACGTGCCGGCGAGCAGCGGTACGGCGCTGGCCGGGACGGCAAAGGTGAGCTGCAGTGCACCGTTGATGGCGCCGCCGATCTGGGTGACGCTCTGGATCGGCGTTTGCGGCTGCCGGTTGGCGATGAGGGGGGAAAGGGCGATCGCCGCCCAGTTGCCGTCGACGGTGTAATCCACCTTGGTGAGGAACGCGCCGCCGATGACCTGTGGCGACTGCGAATTGACCATGGTGCCCAACTGCGAGGCGAGCGTCGCCCGCGTCGCAAAGTTGTTGCACATGGCATCTGCCGCCCACACCGCGCTGGCGGCGTTGAGCAACGCCGTCGTCAGGTTCACCGCCGGGCTGAAGTCGATTGTCGTCGGGCTGGTGCCCGGACCGCCAATCGTGGAGTTGCTGGTGCTTACCGTGCGGCCGTTCTGGATCGAGCAGGTTCCGGGAACGGTCGTCCGCAGGTTGAACTGCCAGGAGGCGGTATTAGCTGCGAGCGCGCCACTGCCGGTGGCTGCACCCAGTCCCAGCGCCACCGAAAACGCAACCGCCTTCCGCATCGATCATTTCCTTTCAGCGACCTCAGAAGTGCACAGCCGCCTGGTCGGGTAGCGGCTGTGGGGCACCGACATCCGCTGGCGCCATCACGGCTTGACGCTGAAGCTGATCGTCAGCGCATCTTCGAACCGCCCGGCGATCATCGGCAGCGGCGGCAGTTGCCACGACAGCGACAGCGCCGCCGTCCTGCCGAGCGCGATTCCATCGCCGGAGTCGGCCGGCGCACAGCGGCGGGCGCTCTCGACCATGCTGGCACTATCGCAGGCGAACGACGCCCGGCCGGTGTCGGTCGGTACGACGACGTCGACGCGGTAGGGAAGGAGATCGGCGAAGGCGCCGATCCGGGTAAGGGTGCCGCTGTGCCGCAGCCCGCCGTTGGCGGAGACCAGGGTGTACTGAAAGGGGGTATTGCAGGTGACGCCAAGGGTGAGATCGCGGCGGCTGACGGCGCTGATGTCCCCCAGATCAACCGCGGCGATGCCGCCGCTGACCCCGCATGTCCGCTCGATCTCGCCAACCAGCGCGATCTGCACCTGATCCGCTGCAAACGCTGGCCCGCAAAGCGCCGAAGCGCAGGTCGACGCCCACAGGGCCCGCCTGCGATGGCCATGGAAGGTCCCCAAAAACGGCATGTTAGTCGAAAGTCTGACGGCTCGTTCGGGGCGATCTTAGCCCTTTTGGGTGCATCGTCCATAAATTACTCATTTCTCCGCAGCTTCGGCCGACGACACGATCAGGTTGCGCAGCAGCCGGGGCTTGTTCCTTCCTTACGGGCGCGCGATATCGTGGAAGACGGCGCACGGATGCGCCGTCTTCCGGTAACAGAAGAGGGATAAGGGGGCTACGAGATGAGTGAGCTGATCTGTATCGCGTTCAAAGGCCGGGACACCGCCGAGCGCGTTCTCAATGACCTGCACGCCATGCAGAAGGAATACCTGGTCGATCTGGCGGACTCGTGCATCGTCACCCGCGATGCGGATGGCAAGCTGCAGTTGCGGCAGGCCGTCAACCTCGTCAGCACCGGCGCCGTCTCCGGTGGCACCTGGGGCGCGCTCTGGGGTACGCTGGTCGGCATCCTGTTCATGAACCCGCTGGCCGGTCTGCTCATTGGCGCCGCCGCTGGCGCCGGCGCCGGCGCGCTTTCGGGCAGCTTGGTCGATTACGGTATCAACGATGAGTTCATCAAACAGATGGGCGAGCAGGTCTGCGCCGATACCTCGGCGCTGTTCGTGCTGCTGCGCAAGGTGACGCTGGACAAGGTGCTGCCCGACCTTTCCCAATACGAAGGCACCGTGCTGAAGACGTCGCTGTCGAATGAACAGGAACAGGAATTGCGAGAGGCATTGCACAAGCACGCTGCCGCCGTGTCATAATTCCTGCGGCCGTGCCCTGCGGTCCGCGCCGGGCAGGTCCAGCGCGGCGTCGTCTTGCGCGGGCGGCCGCGCCGCGTAGGCTGATGCGGCGCCTTTCGCTCTCGCGGGAGTGAGCCAAGGTGGGGCAAGATCTTCGGCAGCTTCGCCGGTTTTGCCATGGGCGGCCCGATCGGAGCCATGTTTGGCGCCGCCGCCGGTCACGCCTACGACAAGATGCACGACAGCATCTTCGAGCAGTTCTCGCCGACCGGCGGCGGTGCAGCCGGTGCCCATGGCTTCGGCGGCGGTGCTGGCGATGCGGCGCAGCAGATGGCGTTCAGCATCGCCGTCATCGTGCTCGGCGCCAAGGTCGCCAAGGTTGACGGCGCCGTCAACCGCCGGGAAATCGATGCCTTCAAGGAAGTCTTCCGGATACCGCCCGGCGAGCAGAAGAACGTCGCCCGCATCTTCGATGCGGCCAGGCAGGAGGCGGAGGGCTTCGAGCCTTATGCCAGGCAGCTCGGGCATCTGCTCCGCCACCAGCGCTCGACGCTGGAAGACCTGCTCTCCGGCCTGTTTCACATTGCCCGCGCCGACGGCAGCATCAAGTCGGTCGAGCTGAGCTTCCTGCGCCGCACCAGCGATCTGTTCGGGCTGGAGACGTCCACCTTCGAGCGCATTCGCCAGACATTCATGCAGCAGGCGGCGCATACGAACCCCTACGCCGTGCTGGGCCTCGACCATACCGCCAGCAACGACGAAGTGAAGCGCGCCTACCGCCGGCTGATCCGTGAGCATCATCCCGACGCCCAGATCGCGCGGGGGGTTGACCGGCACTTCGTCGAGACGGCCAATCACAAGATGGCGACGATCAACGCCGCCTACGACCAGATCGGCCGCGAACGCGGCATGAAGTAGCGCCTCTGATGCCGCATGCTCCCCGGGCCGCGCGCCGCCACGGCCTGACAGCGCTCGACTGGACGGCGGCGTGGGCGGTTGTGCTGATCTGGACGCTGAACTTCATCGTCGGCAAGCTGGGCGTCATGCAGATGCCACCTTTGCTGCTGATGGCGCTGCGCTTCGCCCTCGTCGCCACCCTGCTCATCCCCTTCCTCAAGCCGCTGCCCGGCCGCTGGCCGACGGTGCTGGCGCTCTCGGTGGTGCTGGGGGTGATGCATTTCGGGATGATGTTCGCGGGCCTGCGCGGCATCGATGCCGGCCCCGCCGCCATCGCCATCCAGCTCACCGTGCCGTTCAGCGCGCTGCTGGCGCTGCTGTTCTATCGCGAGCGGCTGGGCCTCTGGCAGCTTGCCGGGATGCTGGTCGCCTTCGTCGGCGTCTACCTGCTCGCCGGAAATTCCGAGCGGGCGCCGTCGCTGCCGCACTTCCTGCTGGTGGTCTGCGCCGCCTTCGCCTGGGCATTTGCCAACGTGCTGATCAAACGTCTCGGTCCGGTCAATCCGTTCACCCTCAACGCCTGGGTGGCGCTGCTGGCCTGCCCGCAGCTCCTGCTGCTGAGCCTTGTGCTGGAGGACGGTCAGATGAGTGCCTTGCGGACGGCCGGCTGGCAGGCCTGGGGGGCGATAGCCTACATGGCCATCGGCTCATCGATCATCGCCTATGGTCTCTGGTACCATCTCATCGGCAAGCATGCCATGAACAGCATCGTGCCGATGACGCTGCTGTCACCCGTGCTGGCGGTTGCCCTGGCCGTACCGCTGCTGGGCGAAGCGGTGACCAGCAGCGTGCTGATCGGCGGCGCGGTGACGCTCGCGGGCGTGGCGATGATCCAGTTCCTGCGGCCACGGCTGCCGGAACCGCCGGTACCTTCCTGAGATCCGAGGCCTATGATCGGCGATCTTTCCTCCCCCAACTTTGACGAGCGGCCGGCCGGCGCTGTCGTCGATATGCTGGTGCTGCACTACACCGGCATGCAGAGCGCCGCCGCGGCGCTGGCGCGGCTGACCGATCCGGCGGCCAAGGTCAGCGCCCACTACCTGATCGAGGAAGACGGCACCATCGTCCATCTGGTCGACGAGGAGATGCGGGCGTGGCATGCCGGCGCTTCATTCTGGCGGGGTGCCACCGATATCAACGCCCGGTCGATCGGCATCGAGCTGGTCAACCCCGGCCACGAGTTCGGCTACCGCGTCTTCCCGCGCGAGCAGATGGCCGGGCTGGTGGACCTTGCCCTCGGCATCCTTGCGCGCTGGCCGATCCCGGCGCGCAATGTTGTCGGCCACGCCGACGTTGCCCCGCGCCGCAAGATGGATCCGGGCGAACTGTTCGACTGGCCGCGGCTGGCGCGCGCCGGCATCGGCCTGTGGCCGGCGGAGGCCGACGAGTGCACCCTCGACGAGGACGAGGTGCGGGCGATGCTGGCGGAGATCGGCTACGAGACCGAGAACCTGTTCGCGACGCTTAAGGCGTTTCAGCGCCACTTCCGGCCCGAGCGCGTCAACGGCCGCATCGACTGGCAGACGGCGCGGCTGGCCCATGGGCTGTGCACGATGCTGGCGGAACCCCTCGGCTGAACGGCGCTGTCCGTCACTTCTCCTTCCCTTCCGGCGCCCTCCTGACCATCTCCATCGCCAACAGCCGAGGAGCTGCGCCCATGATCGACCTTCACTTCTGGCCGACGCCGAATGGTCACAAGATCACGATGTTTCTGGAGGAAGCGGGGCTCGACTATCGCATCGTTCCCGTCGATATCGGCGCGGGCGAGCAGTTCCGGCCGCAATTCCTGGCGATCTCGCCCAACAACCGCATGCCGGCGATCGTCGATAACGCCCCGGCCGACGGCGGCGAGCCGATCTCGGTGTTCGAGTCCGGCGCCATTCTCGTCTACCTCGCCGACAAGATCGGCCGGTTCCTGCCGACGGAGACGCGCGGGCGCAAGACGGTGCTGGAGTGGCTGTTCTGGCAGGTGGGCGGCCTTGGTCCGATGGCCGGCCAGAACCACCACTTCGTGCAGTACGCACCGGAGCAGCTGTCCTACGCCATCGACCGCTATGTCGCCGAGACCAACCGCCTCTACGGCGTGCTCGACCGCCGGCTGCAGGGGCGCGCCTTCATTGCCGGCGACGACTACAGCATCGCCGACATGGCCTGCTACCCGTGGATCGTGCCGTGGAAGCGGCAGCAGCAGACGCTGGAGGACTTTCCCGATCTGCACCGCTGGTTCGAATCGATCCGCGCCCGCCCGACGACCGTCGCCGCCTACGAAAAAGGCCAGGCGGTCTCCGACCGGCCGGTGGTGAGGGAGGACAGCCGGAGCATCCTGTTCGGGCAGACGGCGCAGAGGAACTCTCCCGCGAGTTCGGGATAGGCCGGGGGCTCGACGCGTAAAGCGCGCGCGCCTATTCGTCGCGGTGGGTCTTTTCCATCCGCTCGTGCCGCTCCTGCGCCTCCAGGCTGAGGGTGGCGATCGGCCGGGCATCCAGCCGCGATATGCTGATCGGCTCGTGCGTCTCCTCGCAGTAACCGTAGGTGCGGATGTCGATGCGCACCAGCGCCTCGTCAATCTTGGTGATCAGCTTGCGCGCCCGGTCGCGGGTGCGCAGCTCCAGCGCCCGGTTGGTTTCGGCGGAAGCGCGGTCGGCGATGTCGGCCTCGGTGCAGCCGCCATCCTGCAGCGCCTGCAAGGTCTCGTCCGCCTCGGCCAGCAGCTCCTCCCGCCACCGCAGCAGCTTCCGCCGGAAGTACTCCAGCATGCGCGGGTTCATGAACGGCTCATCTTCGGACGGCCGGTAATGGGGCGGAAGCTCGACGGTCATCGTTGTCTGCACGAGCGCCAGGATCTCCCTATTTTGGCGCGGAATATAGGTTCGTGCGTGTTCCGTCGCAAGCGGTAAAATCCCCGGCGGCGCCGGCAACTCATTGATTTTGTCTGTGAAAGTCACCGGGGGAAAAGGCCTGGGTAGGGCCGTCAGCGGCCGCCGCCAAGCGAGCGCGGCCGGACCGTCAGCTTGGCAATTTCCACCTCGACCCGCAGTTCGATCTCGGCAAGCACGGCCTCGATTTCGCCATCGCCGCTCGGGGAGCGTTCCTCGCGCAGCGCCTGCGCCAGAGCCTGCAGGCGCTGCGGTGTGACGCGGCCGGCGAGGATTTCGCTGCGCAGGCTCTCCAGCCGGCCGAGCAGAGCGTCGCCGCGGCACAGCGCCGCATGGCGGCGCCCGGCGCGCCCGTCCGGGTCTACTTCCTGCACATCCAGCAGCGCCAGCAGCGTCGAGGCAGGGGCGACCGAGGCAACAGCGGCGGCGTCCGGCGGATCGCCTGCCCGCAGATGCTCGGCAAAGGCACCGGGATCGAGAGGCCGGCCGGACGATTTGCGCCGGAGCGCCTGCGCGCGCGCGGCGCGGTCGAGCGGTGAAGTGCGCATGCGAAGCTGCCGCCCTGCGTGAGAGAGTATCGCCCTTATCCTGCACCCTCTCCCTCTACGAACCGTTAATATTCGCGGACATTGCGCGCCTGTCCGCCTTATCCCCGGATATTCCATAACGAGCCGGCCGGTGCAAACCGGCCGCTACATTCGCCCCCAGCCGACCGGGGCATACCCGCCGCCAAACGAGCTGAAATAACCATGTTCGGCTGCCCAATCCCTTGCTGCCTTGTCAAGCGTTGAATGACCGCAATTGAGGTAAGCCTCTGCCATGCTCTTGTCGCCATGCCGTTCCAGGGCGGCGATCAAGTCGGGGAGAATGTCCTCGTTGCCGAGGCCGATGGCGGCGAGCAGGGCGTTTTCGATCGTCCGATAGCGCCCTGACTTCACGTCCTTGAGGATGACCCTACGTGTCTCCGGCCACCTGGACCGCAGTGCGTTCGCCTCCCGTTCGGCGATCAAGAGATGGATCTCGTCATCGCGATCGCGCGCTGTCCACCCAAGCTTATGCAGCGCTAACGCCGCGCTCGGGCCAACCTGCCAGTCCTCCATGGCGGCTATCAGTGGACCGCCCGCCCGCGTATCACCGATCCTCCCCAAAGCCTGAGCGGCGGCCGAGCGAACTTCCCCGTCTGCGTCCCGTAGGGTGGTGATCAGCGGACTGACTGCTCGGGCATCGCCGACTGCCCCGAGCGCCTCGACGGCGGCCGAGCGGACTTCCCCGTCTGTGTCCTGGAGAGTCGTGATCAGCGGACCGACAGCCCGGGTATTGCCAGCTTCCCCGAGCGCCTGCGCTGTGGCCCGGCGGACTTCCCCGTGTGCATCCCGCAAAGTGGCGATCAGTGGCTCCACCGCGCGGGTGTCGCGAATCTCCCTCAACGCCTGGGCGGCAGCCGAGCGGACTTCCCAGTCCTTATCCCGCAAAGCAGCGATCAGCGGACTGACCGCGAACGCTCCGATTTTCCCTAACGCCTCGACCGCGGCCGAGCGGACTTGCCCGTCCGCAGACCGTAGGATTGCGATTAGCGGACCGACCACCCGTGCATCGCCGATCATCCCCAACACCTTAGTGGCGAGCAAGCGCACTCGCCATTCCTTGTTCCGTAGGGCGGCGATCAGCAGCTCGACCGCGGGGGAGCCGATCTTCCCGAGCGCCTGGGCGGCAGTCGATTGGACATCCCAGTCATCGTCTCGCAGGGCGGCGATCAGTGGCTCGGCGGCACGAGCATCGACGATCTTTCCGAGCGTCTCGGCGGCAGCCTTGCGGACTTGCGGATCCCTATTCCGCAGGGTGGCAATAAGCAGGCTGACAGCGGGCGAGCCGATGTCGGCCAACGCCTCGGCGGCGGCCGAGCGGACATTCCAGTCATCGTCCTGCAGGGTGGCGGTCAGTGGCTCGACCGCACGAGCATCGCCGATCTTTCCGAGCGATCGGGCAGCGGCCTTGCGAATATCTCCGTTCTTATCTCCGAGGGCTGCAATGAAAGCAGGCACCCGCGTCCGCGCGGCATCGCTCTTCGGCCATTCGGAGTCGATCCTATCCAGTGTCGCGGCTGCCTCTTCACGGACAACTAGATTGCTGTCGAGCAGAGCGGCGATCAGCGGGTTGACCGCTGCTGGCCCCATCGTCACCAATTCTTCTGAGGCTCGCGCGCGCATCGAGGGGTCGTTAGCGCCAAGCTGACGGACCAGAAGCTCGGCGCGATCGTCGCAATCAATAATTATTAGCGAAGCAAAAAGCAGCATAACCACGATCAGCCGCTCGACTAGCGATCGCTGCCAAGCAAAGCCTGTCGCGAGGTTCTTAACCACTTTCTCCTCCGTACAGGCGGCCGCGGCCTCTTCAGGTCCAATGCCGATCGCACATCGAAAGCGGATTTGCCGGTTAGTTATTATACTCAATTATACTCTTGCTGTTGACACCCAAGCGGGGTCGGAGAAGCGTGATGAGGGGTCGCGGGCTGCCGGCAGTCGGGCGGACTGGGATGCGGATTCGCGAGGCGGCGCGGTTGGCGGACGACGCTGGTCAGGCGCGGCGGCCGGCGTCTCCCCTGAGCCACTCAGGCACCGCGATCATCGCGGATAGAGGCCGATGCTGTCGGCGACGCTGTCGGCGATGTGCTCCTTGCTGATCACGCCGAGGATGCGCTTGGCGGATCCGGTCTTCGGGATGACCAGCGCCATCGTCGCGCCCTTGCGGCGCATCCGGGCGATCACGTCGAACATCGCCGCGTTCTCCCTGACGACGGTGAAGCGGCGCCTGACCAGCTCGCCGAGCGTGACGTACGCCTCGCTGGCGCCGATCGCCCGGCGGAGATCGACGTTGACCCGCAGCACGCCGGCAACGCGGCCGCCACCCGGCAGAACTCGCCCGACCAGGCAAAAACTGCCGTCTTTCCGGCCGCCAGGGTGGCGATTTTCGATTTTGAATCATCCGTTTGGGGCGCACGCCGCGGCTGGCCCGCGGCTTGCTGCGGCGCCGGCACGGGGCGATGCCGTCTTCAATCCCGCCCGCAGGAGCGTTGTCATGCCCCTTGGCTTCTTCCAGCCCTCCGTTCTCGGCATGTCGAGCCAGAGCCATGCGCTGGGGGTGATCAGCGCCAACATCGCCAACGCCACCACCGGCGGCTACAAGCGCACCGAGACCGGCTTCGCCTCGCTGCTGAGCGACAGCATCGGCTATCGCGCCGCGGGCGCCGGTTCTGCTCCCGGCGGCACCCAGTCGGACCTGGGCGGCGTCCGCGCCTACGATCTCGCCCGCATCTCGGAAGAGGGCCAGTATGCCGCCACCGGCCGGGCGCTCGACATCGCCATCGAGGGCCGCGGCTTCTTCCTGATGAACAGTGCCGCCGATGGCCGCGGCACCACCGTCTATGGCCGCGACGGCCAGCTCTCCGAGAACCTTTCCGGCGTGCAGACCCTGCCTGGCGGCTACCTCGCCGACAAGAACGGCTACTACCTGCAGGGCTGGACGGCGGCGGCAGACGGCAGCATCGACAGTACCGGTCCGCTGACCTCTCTGCGCGTCGATCCCGATGCCTTTGCGATCCGCGGTCAGCCGACGACCACGGCCGCCCTGGCCCTCAACCTGCCGTCCGGCGCGGCCGCCGGCACGGTGGAGACCTGGGACATCGACGTCTTCGATTCGGCAGGGCAGCAGCAGCCGGTGCAGCTTTCCTTCACCCAGTCGGCTTCCTCACCGCTGGTGTGGACGATGACTGCTGATGGCGCCCCGGTTGCGGACCTGCAGTTTGGCGGCGATGGCAAAATCGTCTCGCCGCAGTCGCTGGCGATGAACCTGAACTTCCTGGGCAGCGCCAGCCCCGGTGACGAGACCACCGCCGCGTTCACCCTCGACGTCTCCGGCTTCACCCGCTTTGCGGGCGAGCTGACTGCCTATGACTATCAGCGCAACGGCTCGGCCGCGGCAGCGCTCACTGGCGTGCGGTTCGACGCCGATGGCAATGTCGTGGGTCTGCTGGACAACGGCAGCAGCCGCACCCTCTACCGGCTTGCCATCGCGGACTTCAGCAACCCCGACGGGCTCGGCCGGCTGGACGGCGATGTCTATGCCGAAACGCCCCTTTCCGGCCGGCCGCTGGTGGCGAGCGCCGGTGACGGCGGGCGCGGCAGCATCGCCGACGAAACGCTCGAGCAGTCAAATGTCGATCTGGAAGACGAGTTCAGCCGGATGATCATTACCCAGAAGGCGTACAACTCATCGGCCACTGCCTTCCGCACCCTCGACGAGATGACCGAGGTGGCCTGCCAGCTCCGCGGCTGACCCAAGGGCGAGGCCGGGCGGAAGGGCTTGCCGCCTACGCCAGCACCTTGAGCAGGGCGCCGATGGCACTCATGACGCCGACGATACCAGCCGCCTGAACCCAAAGCGCGCGGTAGAGCTCCGCCTTCAGGTCCGCTTTCAATTCAACCAGATCCTGCCTGGTCGCCAGATCGGAGGTCTCGCGCAGGCTTTCGGCCAGCGCCTCAGCCGTATCGCCCGCCTGCTTCGCCGAGAAACCGGCGCTTTCCAGGCGACGGGCAAGCTTCAGGGTGTCGAAAGAAAGCGTCGCCATCTCGTGCACTCTACCATATTGCGGCGCCGCAGGGCAGTCTGCCCCGCCCGGCAGAGGCGCTGCTACGCCTCAGCTTTCCTCGGCTATTCTCCCGCGCCCGCAGCCTTCGCCGCCGCCGGCTCCCTGCCATCGCCGTCGCGGCGGGCGAAGCGAGCGGCGTCGCTGGCGGAAAGCCGGACCTTGAGGTGGCTGCCGGCGGCATCGTCGCTGCGGCTCAGCACCTCGCCGTGCTGGTAGAGCCAAGCGAGGCTGGCCCCATCTGCCGCCGCCACCTGCACATCGATCACCGGCATGCCCGCGGCAAGCCGCGCATCGATGGCGGCGAGCAGATTATCACAGCCCTCGCCGGTACGCGCCGAGATCAGCACGACGTCGCCGGCTGCCCGAACTGCGCGGTTGGCGAGCGGACCCTGCTCCTCTTCCGACACCAGGTCCCACTTGTTCAGGGCCTCGATCAGGCCGTGCGCTTCGACCACCTGATCCAGCCCGAGGGTGCGCAGGACCGCCTCGACATCTTCCTTCTGGGAAGCCGTCTGCGGATGCGAGACATCGCGGACGTGCACGATCAGGTCCGCCGCGATCACTTCTTCGAGCGTCGCCCGGAAGGCCTCGACCAGCTCGTGCGGCAAATCGGAGATGAAGCCGACGGTATCGGACAGGATCACCCGCCGGCCGGAGGGCAGCTGCAGCGCCCGCATCGTCGGGTCGAGCGTCGCAAACAGCATGTCCTGCGCCGCCACCGCCGCCTGCGTCAACCGGTTGAACAGCGTCGATTTGCCGGCATTGGTGTATCCCACCAGGGCGACCACCGGATAGGGCACGCGCTGGCGGGCGCGCCGGTGCAGCGCACGGGTGCGGCGCACGTGCGTCAGCTCCCGCTTCAGCCGGGCGATGCGATCGCGGATCAGGCGCCGGTCGGTTTCGATCTGCGATTCGCCAGGACCGCCGACGAAGCCGAAGCCACCGCGCTGCCGTTCCAGGTGCGTCCAGCTGCGCACCAGCCGGCTCTTCTGATAACTGAGCGCCGCCAGTTCCACCTGCATCTCGCCTTCGCGGGTGCGGGCACGCTCGCCGAATATCTCGAGGATCAGACCGGTGCGATCGACAACCTTGATGCGCCACGCCTTCTCAAGGTTGCGCTGCTGCACGGGCGACAGCGCCGCATCGACGATGGCGACGGTTACCGGAAGCTGTCCCTCGCTGCGCTCTTTGAGGAATTCGGCCAGGCGTTGCACGGTGCCGGCGCCGAACAGCGTTGCCGGGTGCGGTGACGGCAACGTCACGGTCTCCGCCAGCACAACGCTCAGGCTAATGGCACCTGCCAGCCCCACCGCTTCGGCGAGACGGGCAGCCGCATCGCGCCCGTCGCTCGCAGCGCCACGCACCGGCACGACGACGATGCACAAGTTGCCAAGCGCCGCTGCGGCCCCGGCCGAGCTCTCGGACACGCGCTTGCGCTAGCAGCTCACGTCGCCGCCGCAGCTTCCTTGTCCGGATCGAACAGCTGGATCTGCACCGACGGCATCACCGTCGAGATCGCGTGCTTATACACCAATTGGGTATGTCCATCACGCCGCAGCAGGACCGAGAACTGGTCGAACCACGTGATAATCCCTTGTAGTTTCACGCCATTGACGAGGAAAATCGTAACCGGCGTCTTGTTCTTCCGGATGTGGTTCAGGAAAACGTCCTGAACGTTTTGGGATTTTTCAGTGGACATGGGTCATCCATTCCCTGTTCTTATCATCACGACCTAATTTACGGCGAAGCCCCCATCGCCCCCACAGGCCATTCACCGTCGGTCGGTTTGAGTCGGCCGGCCTGACGTGGGCATCAATGGCGTCCTTACCCCGGTATGTAGATTACATGCTCGCGAACACCTTTGAAAGCATCATGCAGCCCTCGACATGTACGGCGGGCTCGTGACAGGGGAACTCGCCGGGTTCTGGAGGGTTCTCCCGCATCAGCACCGGCACGCAGCCGGCATTGACGGCGCATTGCAGATCGATATCGGCATCGCCGGCAAACCAGACATCGCCACCCGGAGCGATTCCTGAGCCATCCAGCGCCATCAGCACCGGGTCAGCGGCAGGTTTGTCGCGCGGCGCATCGAAGGCGCCGATGATTCTGCCGAAATGGCCGCTCCAGCCCAGATGATCGGCCTCCTGGCGCAGATAGTCTCCCTTCTTGTTGCTGCACACCGCGAGGTAGACGCCCCGTTCGGCCATCGCCCGCAGCATCGCATCGGCGCCCGGCAGCGGCCGCAATGTCAGCATGTGGCGTTCGGCGAAGCGGCGGTAGAACACCTCTCCCGCTTCCCGCCACCGCGCGCCGAACAGCGCCGGGTAGGAATCCCGCATCGATCCCCGCACCCGCTGCCGCGTCTCCTCCAGTGTCCATGGCTGCTGGCCGAACGCCTCCAGGGTGAAATTCTGCGCATCCTGGATGGCATGCCAGCTGTCGATCAGCGTGTTGTCCCAGTCGAAGACGACCGCGCGCGGCCGCGTCAGCCCGGACAGCGCCGGCAACACCAGGGAGTCCGGACCCCCGGTCACCGATGGTCTCCACGGGATCCGGCGACATGGGCGCCATACCAGTCCAGCAGTCGGCTGGTGAGCGGCCCCGCGCCTCCGTCGCCGATCGGCGCATCGTCGATGCGCACCACCGCCTTCACCCAGGACGTGGTGCTGGTGATAAAAGCCTCGCGCGCCCGCTTCGCCTCCTCGAGGGAGAACGGCCGCCGCTCAAGACGCACGTCGTGCTCCGCTGCCACCTGCAGCAGCACGGCCCGGGTGATGCCGGCGAGGATCGAGTGGTCGGCGGAACGGGTGACGAGGACGCCGTCGGCGGAAACGATCCAGGCGTTGGACGCGGTGCCCTCGGTAACCATTCCGGCCGGATCCAGCAGCCACGCCTCGTAGGCGCCGGCTTCCACCGCCCGCTGCTTCGCAAGGACGTTCGGCAGCAGCGAGACCGACTTGATGTCCGGCCGGTGCCAGCGCTCGTCGGGCGCCGCGATCACCGCGACACCGCGCCTGGCGGCAGCGAAATCGAAAGGCGGCAGCGGCCGGGCGGTCATCACCAGCACCGGGGAGACGCCCGCCGGAAATGCATGGTTGCGGGGCGCCGTGCCGCGGGTGATCTGCAGGTAGAGCGCCCCGAAATCGCCAACGCGATTGCGCCGGATCACCTCCCGCATCACCAACCGCAGCGCCGCGCGGCTCATCGGCCAGCCGATGCGCACCGCATCCAGCGACCGGGCGAGCCGGTCGAGGTGCGGCTCTTCGTCGACGGGCCGGCCGCCCTTTACAGCGATGACCTCGTAGACGCCGTCGGCGAACTGGTAGCCGCGGTCCTCGACCGACACCCCAGCCCGCCGGTGCGGCAGGAAGCGGCCGTCAACATAAGCAATCCGGCTCATTCCTTCCTCACCCGCATCAGAAGTACTCGAGGCGCACCGAGAACATTTTCTCGACCTTGCGCACGACGTCCGAGGTGGCGAACAACACGACCCGGTCCTTGTGCTGGACGACGGTGTTGCCGCGCGGACTGATCACCTGGCCGTCGCGAACGATGGCGCCGATCATCGCGCCGCTGGGCAGGTCGATGTCCCGCAGCGGATGCCCCACCAGGCCTGAGGTCTCCAGCGCCTCCGCCTCGATCAGCTCGCCGAAGCCTTCGCGCAGCGTGTGCACGGCATGGATGCGGCCGCGGCGGACGTGCTGAAGGATGGTGGACGCCGTGATGTTGCGCGGGCTGACGACGACATCGATGCCAAGCGGCGCGATCAGCGGATCATAGGTGCCCTTGTTGAGCAGCGTGATCGCCCGGCGGGCGCCGTGCCGTTTTGCCAGCAGCGAGGTCAGGATGTTGGTTTCGTCATCGTCGGTTACGGCGATAACGGCGTCGGTGGACGCGACCCCGGCCTCCTCAAGGATGACCGGATCGAGAACGTCGCCGTGCAGGACGACGGTGCCGGCCAGCAGGCTGGCGACAGCCGCTGCCCGCTCGGCGTTCCCCTCGATGATCTTGATGGTAATGCCCGAGTATCCCGCCTCGATTTGCTGTGCCAGCACCAGCGCGACGTTGCCGCCGCCGCAGATGAGCAACCGTCGCGCCTCTGGCTCCTCGTGGCCGAAGGCGGCCATCGCCCGGCTTACCTGGCCGGTCTCGACCACATAGTAGACATCGTCGCCGACCCGCAGCTCGTCCTCGCCGGTCAGCCGTACCGGCTCGTCCTGCCGCAACAGGCCAACGATGACGATGTTGAGAGTGGGAAAGAGCTGGGTGAGCTGCTTGATCGGGGTGTTGATCAGCGGGCAATGGGCGTCGCAGCGGACCCCGATCAGCCGCACCTTGTCGTCGGCCAGAGGGATCATCTCGAACGAGCCGGGAACCTTCAGCCGCCGGATGATCGCCCGCGCCACCTCCACCTCGGGCGAGATGATGACATCGATCGGCAGATGGTCGCGCGAGAACAGATTCGCCCAGGCTGGATCGAGATAGCTCTGGTCGCGCACCCGCGCGATCTTCAGCGGCACCTCGAAGAGCGAATGTGCCACCTGGCACGCCACCATGTTCACTTCGTCGGTGGGGGTGACGGCGATGAGCATGTCGGCATCGCCGATGCCGGCCCGGTCGAGAACGTCCGGCCGCGACGCATGGCCGACGATCCCCTGGGCGTCGAGGTTGTCGTTGATGCGGCGAATCAGCTCGGGCGCGGTGTCGATGACGATGACATCGTTGCCCTCCATCGATAAGTGGCGGGCGATGTTGAAGCCGACCTGGCCGGCGCCGCAGACGACGATCTTCACGACGATCGCGCCCCGGCGTCACCACGGCGGCGGCGGAGCATCCTCATTCTCCTGGCATCCGCGATTTCTCGTCGCCCTGGATGCCCAGCGACTTCAGCTTGCGGTGCAGCGCCGAACGTTCCATGCCGACGAAGGCGGCGGTCCGCGAGATGTTGCCGCCGAAACGGCTCACCTGCGCCAGCAGGTACTCGCGCTCGAAGATCTCGCGGGCGTTCTTCAGCGGCAGACCCATGATCTCGGTGGAGCGCTCGGAATGTCTTGCCGCGGCAAACTTGGCATCGAACTCGGCCGGCAGCATATCGGCCCGAATCGGATCGTCGATGCCGCCCGGCGCCATGATCAGCAGGCGCTCGATGATGTTCCGCAGCTCGCGCACATTGCCGGGCCAGTCGTAGGTCTGCAGCGCCGCCATCGCATCCTCGCTGATCTCGCGCAGCCGCTGTCCCGATCCCTCGGCGGCGCGTGCCATGAAGTGCTCGGCCAGCAGCGGGATGTCGTCGCGGCGCTCCTTCAGCGACGGCACCCGCAGCGGCACCACGCTCAGGCGGTAGAACAGGTCCTCGCGGAAGCGGCCGGCCTTGATCTCCTCGGTAAGGTCGCGGGTGGTGGCGGCGATGACACGGACATTCACATCGACGCGGGTTTCCCCGCCGACCCGGTGGAAGGACTGCTCCTGGAGAATGCGGACGATCTTGCCTTGCGTTTCAGCCGGCATGTCGGCGACCTCGTCCAGCAGCAGGGTGCCGTTGTGCGCCGCCTCGAAGGTGCCGATCTTGCGCACGCCGGCCGTCAGGTCCGCCGCCGGCCCCTCGACGCCGAACAGCTCCAATTCCATCCGCTCCGGCGCCATCGCCGCGCAGTTGACGACGACGAACGGACCGCTGCCGCGGCGCGAGCGGGCGTGAATCGTCCGCGCCACCACCTCCTTGCCGGAGCCGGCGGGGCCGGTGATCAGCACCCGGCTGTTGGTCGGGGCGACCCGCTCGATCGCCTGGCGCAACTGATTGATCAGCGGCGAATGGCCGATGAGCTCCGCCTCGCCGCCAGCGCGCAGTCGCAGCTCCTCGTTCTCGCGCTTCAGCCGCGCCGCCTCGATGGCGCGCCGCACCATCAGGATCATCCGGTCCGCCTTGAACGGCTTTTCGATGAAGTCGTAGGCGCCGAGCTTGATGGCGTGCACCGCCGTCTCGATGTTGCCATGGCCGCTCATGATCAGCACCGGCAACGACGGATGCTCGTGCTTGAGCTGCTCCAGCATCTGCATTCCGTCGAGCCGGCTCCCCTGCAGCCAGATGTCCAGCAGGATCAGGCCCGGCCGGCGGGTGGCAACGGCGGCGAAGGCGGAATCGCTGTCGCCCGCCTCGCGCGCCTCATATCCTTCGTCCTCGAGAATCCCGGCAACCAATGCGCGAATATCAGCCTCATCGTCAACGATCAGGATGTCTTCGCTCTTGTTTTGTGAACTGCTAACCATTGACATGCACCCTGGCAGAGGAAGGCAGCTGCGACGGGTCCGGGGCATGGTTTGCCCGATCGGCCGGCGTCATCGCCTTCGCCTGCATTTCCTCGAAGATCAGCGAGACGCGGGCGCCCCCGCCCAGCCGATCTTCAAGCAGCAGATCTCCATTGTGATCTTCCATGATCTTCTTGACGATGGCGAGACCAAGGCCGGTTCCCTTCGCCCGGGTGGTCACGTAGGGCTCGGTCAGGCGGTCGCGGTCATCGCTGGGCAGGCCGCGGCCATTGTCCTCCACGACAACGGCGGTGCGCGGCGATCCTTCGGCCGGTTTCGGTGGCGTTACCGTGACGCCGATCCAGCCGCGATCCGTCGCGGCGATGGCGGCATCGCGGCCTTGCACCGCTTCCGCAGCGTTCTTCAGCACGTTGACCAGCGCCTGCGATACCAGCCGCGCATCGCACAGCAACGACAGCGGCTGCTCCGGCGTCGTCAGTTCGATGTCGATGTCCGGGAAGCGGTTCCGCTCCAGGAACACTGCCTGGCGGACCAACTCGCAGACATTCTCAGGCTTGAGCTCGGGGCGGGGCATCCTGGCGAACGACGAAAATTCATCGACCATACGGCCGATGTCCTCGACCTGGCGAATGATGGTTTCAGTACAGGCGACGAACGTATCCGGATCCGATTTGATCTCGCGCGAGTATTTTCGCTTAAGGCGGTCCGACGCAAGTTGAATGGGAGTGAGAGGATTTTTGATCTCGTGGGCGATCCGCCGCGCGACATCCGCCCATGCCGCCTTCCGCTCCGCCTGCACCAGGGCGGTGATGTCATCGAAGGTGACGACATAGCCGAGAACCTCGCCGGCCGCCCGCTCGGCGGCGATCCGCACGATCAGCGTCCGCGGCCGCGAGGCGCGGATCAGCCGCACCTCCGCCTCGCACGAGCGCTCCGGCTGGTCCACGACGGTTCGGATCAGCTCCGCCATCTCGGGGACGACCTCGGCCAGCGGCGTGCCACGCACCGCGTTCAGATCGAGGCCGAGGAGTTCCGATGCCGAGCGGTTGGGCAGATTGATGGTGGCCCGCCCGTCGAGACCGATAACGCCGGCGGTAACGCCGCTGAGCACCGCCTCGGTAAAGCGCCGGCGCTCGTCGAGGTCGCGGTTGGCGAGCAGCAGGCCGGCCTGCTGGCTCTGCAGCTGGCTGGTCATGCGGTTGAAGGCGCGCCCCAGCATGGCGAACTCGCCGATGGTCGTCACCGGCTTGACCCGCACCGCCATATCACCGTCACGCACCCGCTCGGCGGCGGCGATCAGCCCGCTGATCGGGCGGGAGATGTGGGTCGCCAGCGTCAGGCCCATCCACACCGCGGCGAGCAGCAGCAGCAGGGCTACGATAATAAAGATCATAACGAAGGTAATGAGGATGCCTTCGCGGCTCTGCTCCAGACGGCGGTACTGCGCCACCGCCATTTCCGTACGCTCGATCTGCGCCAGTACCTCCGGATCGAGGAAGCGGCCGATGACGAGGTAGGCGTCGATGAAGCGGTTGAGCTTGACGGCGGCGCGCACCCGGTCGTCGCGCTCGGTCTCGATCACCACCACCTGGCCTGCGTCGGCCTGGGCGATCGCTTCCGCCGGCACCTGATCCAGCTCCAGGGTAAGGCTGAGCGGGGCGTGAGCGACGATCCTGCCGCTGCCGTCGACGACCGCGGCCTCCGACAGCGAGCGCAGCGCCGCCTGCACCCCCAGCAACTCGTCGAGCGCCGTGGGATTGCGCATCAGCGCCGAGGCGTCTCGGTTCAGTTCATTCGCCATCGCGAAGACCTCGGCGCGGATGCCCTGGCGATGCTCGCCAAGATACGCCTGCGCCACCGCGCTGGAAGCCTCGACGGCGGTGCGGACCCGCTCGCTGAACCACGCCTGAATGCCGAAGTTGAGGAACAGCGCTGAGAAAACCGCCACCAGGATAGCCGGTGTCACTGCGACCAGGCTGAACAGGATGACGATCCGCACATGCAACCTGGAGCCGGCGAGGCCGCGGCGGCGCTCGGCCCACACCCGGACCAGCTTTTGGATGACGATCGCCCCCAGCAGCAGCAGGAGGACCGTATCAAAATAGAGCAGGACGACGACGGTTTGGGGATCGGGACCGAATTCCGCCGACCCTGTCCACGCCGTTACGGTTACAACGCCGGAGACGACGGCGGCGAGAACGACGACGAGGACCAGCTTGCGGTCCAGCCCGTAGCGGCGGTCCAGAACCTTCCAGAGAATGACGAGGCGATGCAGAAAAGAGGCTCGCGATCCCGCCGTCACCGTCCCCCTCCGCGGACGACCGGGATGTTCAGCTCCCTGATCTTCTTGCGCAGCGTGTTCCGGTTGAGGCCGAGAATCTCGGCAGCGCGAATCTGGTTGCCGCGCGTCGCATCGAGGGTCATCACGATTAATGGCTTCTCGACCTCGCGCAACACTCGGTCGAACAGGCCGGGTGCAGGCAGCGCATCGCCGTGTGCCGAGAAATAGGTGCGCAGGTGCCGCTCCACGGAATGCCCCAGGCCATCGGCCTCCGGTTCTGGCGCAACGGTGGAGACATCGGCAAGTTCCGCCTCCACCACCTCGACGCCGATCACTTCCTCAGAGTATAGCGCCGCGAGGCGGCGGACGAGGTTTTCAAGTTCGCGGACGTTTCCCGGCCAGCGGTAAGCCTTCAGCCGCTCCATCGCCGCGACGTCGAGGATCTTCGGCGGCAGCCCCTCGGTCGCCGCGCGCGCCATGAAGTGGCGGACGAGTTCGGGGATATCGACGGTGCGCTCGCGCAGCGGCGGCAGCCGGATGGGAACCACGTTCAGGCGGAAGTAGAGGTCCTCGCGGAACATTCCCTGGCCGATCAGCTGGCGCAGGTCGTGGTGGGTGGCGGCGACGATGCGGACGTTGGCGCGAATGGCGGTGCGCCCGCCGACGGTGGTGTACTCGCCCTCCTGCAGCACCCGCAGGAGTCGCGTCTGCGCCTCGGGCGGCATGTCGCCGATCTCGTCCAGGAACAGCGTTCCCCCCTCCGCCTGCTCGAATCGCCCGGCGCTGCGGTGCGTCGCTCCAGTGAATGCGCCCTTCTCGTGGCCGAACAGCTCGCTTTCGATCAGCTCGCGCGGAATGGCCGCCATGTTGATGGCGACAAACGGCCCCGCCCGCCGTTTACCGTAGTCGTGCAGGGCGCGGGCGACAAGTTCCTTGCCGGTGCCGGACTCGCCGTTGATCAGCACCGTCAGGTCGGTGACCATCAGTCGCGCCAGCGTCCGGTAGATTTCCTGCATCGCCGGCGAGCGGCCGATCAGCGGCAGCTTCTCTTCTGGCGGGCCGTCCTCATGGTGCGGCCGCGGCGCCTGCCGCGGCACCTCCAGGGCGCGGCGGACGACGGCGACCAGCTCATTGAGATCGAAGGGCTTTGGCAGGTACTCGAAGGCACCGCGCTCGGCCGCCTTGACCGCGGTCAGCAGCGTGCTCTGGGCGCTCATCACGATCACCCGCAGCTCCGGGCGAATCTTGCGGATGCGGGGAATGAGGTCGAGGCCGTTCTCGTCGGGCATCACCACGTCGGTGATCACCACGTCCCCCTGGCCGTCGGAAATCCACCGCCACAGCGTCGCGGCATTGCTGGTGACACGCACCTGGTAGCCGGCACGCTCCAGTGCCTGGCCGATGACCGTGCGGATACCGGCGTCGTCGTCGGCGACGAGGACGGTGGATGTAGTCAATGCGGTTCCTCCGTCGGCGGGTGCATGGGAAGCATCACCCGGAACACCGTGTGCTTCGGCTCGCCCTCGAATTCCACGATTCCCCCATGGTCGCCGATGATCTTCGCCACGAGGGCAAGACCGAGGCCGCTGCCCTTGGGCTTGGAGGTCACGAACGGCTCGAACAGATGCGGCTTCAGATCCTCCGGGATGCCTTCGCCGTTGTCCTGGATCGAGACCATCAGCGGCAGGTGCATGCGTGCCTGGTTGGCAGAGACCGCGAAGCGAACACCGTGCCAAAAAGCTGTGGAGATGGTGACCTCCCCGCAGTCTGCGGGCGCCGCCTCGGCGGCATTCTTCACCAGGTTGAGAAACACCTGAACCAGCTGGTCCCGATTGCCATGGACCGGGGGCAACGAGGGGTCAAAATTCTCGTTAAAGTGGAGATGGCGGCCGAAACTGTTCTCGGCCAGCGTGCGGACCCGCACCAATACCTCATGGATGTTTACCGCCTCCCGCTGCAGTGGCCCGCTCGCCGAGAAGACTTCCATGCGGTCGACAAGCGAGCATACGCGGTCGGTCTCGTCCTGGATCAGCCGGGTCAGCGTCCGATCCTCCGGGCGCACGCTCTGTTCCAGCAGTTGCGCGGCACCGCGGATGCCGGCGAGCGGGTTCTTCACCTCGTGGGCCAACATCGCCGCCATCGCGCCCACCGAGCGCGCAGCGCCGCGATGGGTCAGCTGCCGGTCGATTTTGGCGGCGAGCGAGCGCTCCTGCATCGACAGGACCACCGTCCCCTCCCGTTCCGGCACCGGCGAGGCCTGCACATTGACGTCGTGATGGCCGATGCGCGGACTGGCCAGCGTCACATGGTACTCGACGATGGGACCAGCGGCGCCACGCGCCTGGTGGATCAGCGAGAACAGCGGGCTGTCGGCCGGGATCAGGTGATCCAGGCGCTGGCTGGTGAGGGTGCTGGCGCTGCTCTGGAACAGCTGCTCGGCGGCATTATTGACATAAAGGATGGTGCCGTCGGCGTCGATGGCGAGGACGACCGAAGCGACGACGTGGAGGATCAGGTCGGGATCGACCTCGACCCGACGTGGCGGCTTACGCAGCTCGGATACTCCCATGTACATCATTCCGGCCCGGTGGCCGTTGCGGCTGGGCGCCGGATGCCCCGCATCGGTGGCGCCCTGTCAGGCCGCGAACGACGGACGCAAACCCTCCCCAGCCCCGGCTGGGACGTAAGCGGTCGAGATCGATCCGGGGCTCCCCGTCGCCGGCTTCCATGTCGGTTCGCCAGCTTTCCGGCGCCGACCATTATGCGCATTACATAGGCATTAACCTGGAAAATCAAGCGCGATGCCTTCACGGCAGGCATGATCAGGACGCCGGCCGGCTCGGCGCAGCTAATTAGCCCATCAGGACTTCGCTGACGAACTTGACCCCGGCATAGCCCAGCGTCAGCAACAGGTAGCCGAGCAGGACGATGCGCGCCGCCAGCCGCCCGCGCACGCCCGCCCAGCGCTGGGCGGCCAGCAGCGCGCCGATGACGGCGAAAGCCGCCAGCGTCAACACGACCTTGTGGTTGAACGGCAGCCACTGGCCGCTCTCTTCCCACTGCAGTGCCATGCCGGTAAGCAGTCCCACCCCAAGCACCAGCCAGCCGGTCTGCAGCAGGCTCAGCTGCAGACTCTCGCAAAGGGCGATGGAGGGAAGATGGCGGGTCAAGGCCGTCGGCTGCTTGCGCTTCAGCGCCCGCTCCTGCTGGAAGGCCGCAAAGGCGGAGACAGCGGCGACGGTCACCAGGCCATAGGTAACAACGCCAAGAGCGATATGGATGCTGACCCAGCCACGCTCGCCGGCCGTCGCCTGCAACGGCTCCCCCGGCCTGTCGTGCCAGACCACGGCCCCCAGCCCGAGCAGTAGCATGTAGCCTGCGAGCAGGGGACCCAGCCGCCAGGCCTGTGGAAAGATGAGGGCGATCAAGGCGAACATCGCGAGGCTGGTGGCGATGGTGACCCACAGCGTCGCGGCGAGGCCGGTCTGCCAGGCGGCGGCATTGTGCACCAGGATCCAGGCGAGCGGTCCGGCGACGGCGGTCAACAGGGTTCCCCAGAACACCCGGTCGCGTCGGGCCTCCTCGCGAAACGCCTGCGCCACCGCCGGGACGATGCTGATCAATGCGATGACGCTCAGCCACATTCCTTAAGATCCCCGTGGTGCCCGGTCGTGCCGGCGCTGCGTGAGGGCAGCATCCTCTTCCGGTGTTGTTGTTGGCAAGAAGTCTCGATCGTTCTAGCTTCGCCGCGACGGCGGGCAGCATCCCGGTCGCGCATCAAAGGGGGTGCCGGCCGGGCTATGTGTCCGGCAGCGGCACGAGGGAAAGCGCGGGCGCAACGATGGCGGAATGTATCGCCCTGGTGGTCGCAGCCGGACGTGGCAGCCGCTTCGGCACCGGCCAGCCGAAACAGTACCGGATGCTGGCGGGCCAGACCATCCTGCGCCGCGCCGTGCTGCCGCTGCTGCGCCACCCGCACATCGGCGCAGTACGGGTCGTCGTCCATGCGGATGACCTGCGCGCGTATCAGTCGGCGGTCGGCGATCTGGGGCTGCTGGCGCCGGTGACGGGCGGAGCTACCCGCCAGGAGTCGGTGCTGCGCGGGCTGGAGAGCCTGAACGAGGCTCCGCCCGGGCTGGTGCTGATCCACGACGCGGCGCGTCCCTTCGTTGCGGCGCCGCTGATCGGCGCGGTGATCGGTGCGCTGGACGACAGCGACGGCGCCATTCCGGCGCTGCCGGTCGTCGATACCCTGAAGTACGTGCGCGGAAACGATAGCGACGGCGCCGCGCCGGTGATCGCCGGCACCCGCGAGCGGACAGGACTGTGGCGGGCGCAGACCCCGCAGGGGTTCCGCTTTCCCGCCCTGCTGGCAGCGCATCGCGCTGCGGCCGGCGCTGCCTTGACCGACGATGCGGCGGTGGCGGAGGCGGCGGGAATGCGGGTGGTGCTGGTGCCGGGAGACGAGGACAACCTGAAAGTGACGACGGAAGAAGACCTCTGGCGGGCCGAGCGGCTGCTGGCGTCCGGACGCGAAACGCGCACCGCCTCCGGCTTCGACGTGCATCGCTTCTGCGCCGGCGATCACGTGATGCTCTGCGGCATCGCGGTACCGCACGACCACGGCCTGCTCGGCCATTCCGATGCGGACGTAGGCCTGCACGCGCTGACCGACGCGCTGCTGGGAACGATCGGCGCTGGCGATATCGGCAGCCACTTCCCGCCGTCGGAGGCGTGCTGGCGCGGCGCGCCGTCCGATCTGTTCGTCCGCCACGCGGCGCAGCTGATCAGCGCGGCGGGCGGCCGCATCATCAACGTCGACGTCACGCTGATCTGCGAGCGCCCGAAGGTCGGCGCCTACCGGGAAGCGATGCGCGCGCGCATCGCCGATTTGCTCGACCTTGCGGGCGCGCGGGTCAGCGTCAAGGCGACAACCACCGAGGAACTGGGATTCACCGGACGGCGGGAGGGCATTGCTGCCCAGGCGCTCGCCAGCGTCGAATTGCCGCACGGGAAATGATCAAAGGGAGGCGGTCTCGGCGACGATCCAGGCGAGATAGTCGGGGTTGCCGGCGGTGATCGGCCAGGCGGTGATGCACGGCGTTTCGTAGGAATGCAGCGCGCGGATCCGCGCGATCAGCGCCGGCAGACGCGTCTCGCTGGTCTTCAGGATCAGCACCGCCTCCCCATCCTCCGCCAGCGCGCCTTGCCACCAATAGACCGATCGCATGCCGTCCAGCACATTGGCGCACGCCGCCAGCCGCTCGCTGACGACGGCACGGCCAATGCTCAGGGCCTCGCCCGCTGAAGAGGCGGTGACATAGACGACATGCGCCATCCGGTTCGTGCTCCTGTACTCTCGGGCGCGGACACCGCGCACAATTGGCGCGACCCCGCGGCGTTTGCGCCGTAGCATAGAAGCAAAAGCGGAAAAGGAGGCTCCGCGATGATCGCGGAGCCTCGGAGTTTTCCGGGTCTCTGAGGGGGCAACGCGGCGGCCCGTCACCATGGGCGAACAGGCGGAGGGTAGGGAACACCCTGGTTGCCGCGAGTTATACTGCACGCAGCGTGCCAACTCTGGCGGTGCTTTCCGGAAAGGTCGCTATCCTGTTCGTATCCGCCCGGCTCGCAACGGTGTTGCGGCGGCTGAGAGACCCGAGATTGCCGCTTCGTCTCACGCAAGGCGGCGTTGACGGCGCTGGCGAAGGCCGCGCCCGGCGCCGGGAACCGCCGCCAGCGGCGGATATGCCGGCATCAGGCGTGGCCAGTGGCAGACATCAAGGCAAATGCCAAGGCGATGGGCATTGCAGCTGGCCCGGCGCGTTTTCTCGTCGTTGCCGGGCGTAACGATGCCTTTGCTACCTGCGTTTGCGCGCCGGACGCCGGCGCGGCGCCACGGCGATCGTCACGATCGCCGGCTCGCCGGCTTCCAGCTGCCCTTCGCGCCGCTTTTCATCATGGCAGCGATGACCGATTGGCGGGCAGGCCGTCACTCCTGCCGGCCGTGCGTGCACCGCTACGACAGGCTTCGCCCACGGCGGCGCTGAGCAGACAATGGTCAAACGTTCGTTAGCAATTTCAGCTTTTTCCAGAGCTTTCCAGCCTGGACCGAAGGGGGGACTGCGCAATCAGGCGGGCATTGCAACGATGGTCGGAGCGGCCGGACTCGAACCGGCGACCCCTAGACCCCCAGTCTAGTGCGCTACCAGGCTGCGCCACGCTCCGTCGATGCCGCGACTATAGCCGCGGCCGCGCGCCCGGCGCAACCCGCGCCGATACGCCGCCGGCTCTGCAAGCCGCGGCGGCGTGCTGCAGCCGATGCGGTGTCGTCCGTAAGAGGCAGCCCTTCAGTACCCCTGCTCGCGGAGGACCGCGCGCAGTGCTTCCAGTTCGGCAAGGACCTCGTGCAGACGGTCGCGGCGGCGGCCGGTGCCCGCCGAAGTCTTCGCCGAGGAGCTCGCGGTTTCGGCCGGCACCTCGTCGTCGTCGGCCGCCTCACCCGATTGCCGGGCGACGCCATCGCGCAGCAGGCGTTGCACCCCTTTGATGGTGTAGCCTTCGGTGTAAAGGAGACTGCGGATGCGGCGCAGCAGCGCCACGTCCTCCGGCCGGTAATAGCGCCGGCCACCGCGCCGCTTCAGCGGCTTGATCTGCGGGAAGCGGCTCTCCCAGAACCGCAGCACGTGTGCGGGCAACTCCAGATCGGAGGCCACCTCGGCGATGGTCCGAAAGGCTGCTGCCGACTTGACCGGTGGGCGCGCCGCTGTCGCTTCTTGCACCGCGGAGGAAAGGTTCACGCCGCCGCTCCCTCTTCCGTTCCGTTGTTGATCCGCGCCTTCAGCACCTGCGACGGCCGGAAGACCAGGACGCGGCGCGGCAGGATCGGCACTTCCTCCCCGGTCTTCGGGTTGCGGCCGATACGCCGCCCCTTCTGCCGGATCGAGAAGCTGCCGAACGACGACAGCTTCACCGTCTGCCCATCCGCAAGGGCCTTGGTGATCTCGCCCAGAACCGCCTCCAGCAACTCAGCCGATTCGTTGCGCGAGAGCCCGACCTCCTGATAGACCGCCTCGCTCAGGTAGGCGCGGGTAATGGTCTTGCCCGTCATGCCTCAGCCTTTCCCGAAACCAGCACCCGTCATTAATACGGTAGAATATGATGCGTTTCAATGGGATATGAGAGCTTGACGAAATCGCGTGCCGGGCACGGGGCTTACCAGCGGGCGAGCGCCGCCCCCCAGGTCAGCCCGCCGCCGATTGCTTCCATGAGCACCAGGTCGCCGCGCTTGATCCGACCATCCCGGTGCGGGCGAGGTCAAGGGCCAGGGGGATCGAGGCGGCCGAGGTGTTGGCGTGGCGGTCAACGGTGGCGATCACCCGTTCTGCCGGCAATCCCAGCTTCCGGGCAACGCCGTCGAGAATGCGGATGTTCGCCTGGTGCGGTACCACCCAATCGAGGTCGGACAAGGTCAGATCGTTGGCGGCGACCGCCTCTTCAGCAACCGAGGCCAGGCTGGCGACCGCATGGCGGAACACCTCCTTGCCGGACATCCGCAGGCAGCCCACCGTCTGCGTCGAGGACGGACCGCCGTCGACGTAGAGGATGTCGCGGAAACGGCCATCGGAATGCAGGTGGGTGGACAGGATGCCGCGTTGCCGGTTGCCGACCGCAGCCGCGTCACCGTTACCGCCGGCGCCGCGCAGCACCAGCGCGCCGGCGCCGTCGCCGAACAGCACGCAGGTGCCGCGGTCGGTCCAGTCGAGGATACGGGAGTAGGTTTCGGCGCCGATCACCAGCGCCGTCCGCGCCTGTCCCGCCTTGATGAAGTTGTCGGCGGTGGCAAGCGCGAAGATGAAGCCTGAGCACACCGCCTGGATATCGAAGGCGGCGCCGCGGGAGACGCCGAGCTTTGCCTGCACGCGGGTCGCCGTCGCCGGGAAGGTATCGTCCGGCGTCGTCGTGCCGACGACGACGAGATCGACCTCGGAGGCGGGCACGCCGGCGTCGGCAAGGGCGCGCTCGGCGGCGTGCGTCGCGAGATCGGACGTCAGTTCGCCCTCGGCCGCGATGTGCCGCTGGCGGATGCCGGTACGGGCGACGATCCAGTCGTCGGAGGTCTCCAGTTGGCGGGCGAGATCGGCATTGGTCAGGATCCGCTCGGGCAGGTAGGAGCCGCAGCCGACGATTTGCGAGCTTATGTGTTGCATCATCCGGCAGCCATCTTGGGGTCCGGGGTGGGACCGGTGGACAGGCAGGCGAAGTCCTCCTTGATGCCCTCGTTGACGCCGTCGGTAATCAGGTCGGCGGCGACGCGGATGGCGTGGGCGAAGCCGACGGCATCGGTGCCACCGTGGCTTTTGACGCAAACGCCGTTGAGCCCAAGGAACATGGCGCCATTATAGGCGCGCGGATCGAAGCGGGCCCGCATCTTGCGCAGTGCCGGCCCCACGAACAGCGCTCCCACGCGCGCCAGCGGCGTGCTGGTGAGCGCCCCCTTGAGGTGATGGGAGTAGAGCCGGGCGGTTCCCTCCGCCGTCTTCAGCGCGATATTGCCGGTAAAGCCATCGGTGACGACGACATCGACCGTCCCCATGGCGATATCGCATCCCTCTACGAAGCCATGAAAGCGGATGGCAAGCTTGCTCTCCTGGAGGATGGCGGCGGCCTTCTTCACCGCATCGTTACC
>JAXMDR010000016.1:0-48599 GCA_046348725.1 Rhodospirillales bacterium | reverse complement strand
GGAACAGCCTCCATTCCTCGATCACGCCCTCCATGCCGCCGATGAACACGCCCGCATCGAAGCGGGCGCTGGCCAGCATCTGCTCGCGCATCAGCTCGATCGAGTGGGGCCGGTCGCGGCCCGGCTCGGTCAGCACGAGATTCTTGAAGTGCCGATACTCCTCCGGGAACTGATCCTTGAAAAGCGCCGACAGGTAAAGGCTGACGGACATGTGCCGGTCCAGCATCGCGGCCACCCGCTGCACGATCGGGATGATGGCGGGGTGCCCGCCGAAGATCAGCCGGTCCTGCGGCAGCACCACCGTGCACAGCGCATGCACCGCATCGCCGATCGCGAGGTTATCGGCCGTCTCGAAGTACTGGCGGTCGCGCCGGGGGTCGGGAATGCTGGCCGAAAGGAAGACGGTCTTCATCCTGCGCTCACCCATTGCTCGGTATTCAGCAACGAGATGGGCGCGATCTTGGCGTAGCGGCAGAGCCAGTCGAGATGGCGCTGCGATTCGTCGCGCAAGCCGGTTGGATCGTACAGCACCGCCACGGGTAGCTTCTCGGCGTCCATCTCGGCGCGGTGCAGGCAGGGGGAATCGACGACGCCGATCTGCGGAAAGACCCGGCAGTCGCCGCTGGAACGATGCACGGTGACGTAGCGGCCGGGCTCCACCTCATAGCGGGGCGGCGACCTCAGCGTCTTATCCGTGAGCGCTGCCAGCAGCCGTGACGTCAGCCGCGCCCGGCGCGCCGCGGTGCTGCGCGCCCGCAGCCCCTCGACGCGCAGTGCGATCCGGGTGAGCACGTCGTCCTTCAGCGGCTCGCCCCCCTCGCGCTGCAGGTCCGATCCGGCAAACTCCGCCTCGCCCAACTCCAACGGCTCGCACAATTCGGTGAAGCGCGCCCGGTCGAGGCGGCCATCCGGTGCCGGCGGACGCGGGAAGATCACCTGCAGCACGCCGATGGCGAGCGCGTTGGCGATCTCGATCTCCTTGCGCACCCATTCGCTGGCGGTGGCGCCGCTGGTATCGAGAAAGATCATCACATCGGCGTCGAGCAATCGCTGCCCCAGCTCTTCCTGGAACGCATCGCCGGTCTGAACGCCGTGGGTGTCGAGAAAAACATCGAAGCGGCGCTCCTGCAGCAGGTAGTAGAGCTGCACCGCGACCTCGCGGGACTGGGTGCGCCTGTAGCTGATGAACAGCCGGCGCTGGCTGCGCATCAGCCGCAGCATCTCGAAGATGCGGCTGGCGGGGACGCGCAGCTCGGCGTCGCCGGGATCGAGCTGAAGGCCGTTGATCGGGTGCAGCACCGATGGCACCGATTGCGGATAGGTTTTGAGGTCGTCAACCAGCGGCAGGATGTCGGCGCCGGCGTCGCGCAGCGTCTGCAGCGCTTGTGTACACGCATCATTTTGCAGCCTGCCGCCGCGGTAGACGCCAACGATCGGATCGCGGGTGCTGCGGGCATCCACGTTGTCGGGTCCGAGAAAATCCAGCGCGCGTTGCGGATCGAGCCCGAGTTCTGCAGCCTCGCGGATGAGGGTGCGCTCAAGCGTCGCGTGCAGCCCGCAGCCCTGCGGATCGAGGATGGCGATCTGGTAGCGGCTGTTTTCGTACACCGCGCGGCTCCCGGTGAGCCCTCCAACCGGGTCAATCTTACGCCAGCTCTCGCCGGTGTTCCAGCCGCCCGAAAACCCGCAACGCAGCTCAGTCGAGGCGGTGCACGAGGTAGCGGGCTTCGGCGCCGTAAGCGGCGAGCTTGGCCGCGGGCGGGGCGGCGGCGGGCGCGTGGAAGCCGAAGCGCCGCCACAGCCGGGCGGTCCCATAGGCGGCGATCAGCGCGATCGCAGGCAGGCCGTGGGCGCGGGCTATCGCCTCGGCGTTGGCCATGTAGGCAGCGGCGGCGCCAAAGCCGCGCGCCGGCGGCAGCACCGCGACGTCGTGGATGAATAGGCAGTCCGCATCGGCCGGCAGGCTGATCAGCAGCGCGTCGAGAGCAGGAAGCGAGGACAGCAGCCAGGGATGGGCGAGGGCGTAGCCGCACGTGGTGCCGCCCCCGACCAGCTTGCGGCAAGCGGCGGGAAACAGGCGGAGCTTCTCGGCAAGCACCTCCCGGCGCTCGGGGAGGGCAGGGTGCACCCGGCTCGCGATCGCGACGACCGCGTCCATATCGGCCATCAACAGCGGCTGCCAACCAATGCGTGCCGGGGCGATGTATTGTCCGGGATGTCCATCCTTGCTTTACCCCGCCACGCCTCAGCGGTCGAGACCTGCCGGAATCGGGGAATTGGTGCGCTTCGCTTCGCTCAGCGGCACCCCATAACGCCCCTCGATACAGCGCCCGGTGCCGTAGCACCGTCGCCGTACCTCATGGCTGCGTCGGAAAGACACACCACGGGCCCCACCGGCTTCCGTTCATCCACTGGTGGCCGGGGGAATTGGTACGCTTCGCCAGCCAGCGGCACCCACAAAGCCCTGGTACAACGCCCGGTGCCGTAGGGTGCTGGTGAGCGAAAGCGTGAACCGCACCGTCGCCGTACCTCATGGCTGCGTCGGAAAGACATACCACGGGCCCCACCGGCTTCCGTTCATCCGATCACTCGGTGGCCGGGGAATTGGTACCGCTGCGCTCAGCGGCACCCTACAAAGCCCCGGTACAACGCCGGTGCCGTGGGTGCTGGTGAGCGAAAGCGAACCGCACCCCACTTGGCTACGCCGGGAGGGAGGCGCCAGGACAAATTTGTTGACAACGGCTCGCGGCTCCATATTTTTGTCGGGGCCGACCGGAGGTCGTATCGCAGGGCGTATTTGCGTCTCTGCAAGCAGGGTGAGCGGTAATGAGCGACGGCGCAGGGCAGCGCGGGATGGCAGAGGCAGCGGTGGCGCAAGCCGCGGCGGCAAGCCATGACGCATGCCAGCGGATGCTGCCGCTGGCGCTGCGTGGGCCGGCCATCCTCCGACTTAGGTGCCCCTGAACCTCGCCTGATCTGGGCCGGCGGGCCCGGAAGGTTGTGTTCAGGGGAGCAAGCATGCCGACGTAGCCTGTTTGTGACACCGAATGCCGAAGGACCCAGCCGATGACTATCCCCGAGCAGATTTCCGATTCTGAACGCGTCGTCGTCTTCGATACCACCTTGCGCGACGGCGAGCAGTCGCCCGGCGCCTCGATGAACCTGGAAGAGAAGATCCGCATCGCCGAGGTGCTGGAGGAGATGCGCGTCGATGTGATCGAGGCGGGCTTTCCGATCACCTCTTCGGGCGACTTCGAGGCGGTGAACGAGATCGCCAAGCTGCTGAAGACATCGACGGTGTGCGGGCTGGCGCGCGCGGTGCGCGCCGACATCGATCGGGTGGCAGAGGCGATCGCGCCGGCGCGGCGTGGCCGCATCCACACCTTCATCTCCACCAGCCCGCTGCACATGAAGTACAAGCTGCAGCTGGAGCCGGATCAGGTGTTCCAGCGCGTCATCGACAGCGTCTCCTACGCCCGCAGGTTCACCGACGACGTCGAGTGGTCGTGCGAGGACGGCTCGCGCAGCGACCACGACTTCCTGTGCCGCTGCATCGAGGCGGCGATCGACGCCGGCGCGCGGACCATCAACGTCCCCGATACCGTCGGCTATGCGGTACCCGACGAGTTCGGAGCGTTGATCGCCATGGTCCGTTCGCGCGTGCCCAACATCGACAAGGCAATCATCTCGGTTCACTGCCACAACGATCTGGGGCTGGCGGTCGCCAACTCGCTGGCGGCGGTGGCCGCAGGCGCCCGTCAGGTGGAGTGCACCATCAACGGCCTCGGCGAGCGCGCCGGCAACGCCGCCATGGAAGAGATCGTCATGGCGCTGCGCACCCGCTCCGACCGGATGCCGTACACCACCGGCGTGCATACGGAAAACATCATGCGCGCCTCGCGCCTGGTCTCGGCGGTCACCGGCTTCGTGGTCCAGCCCAACAAAGCAATCGTCGGTGCCAACGCCTTCGCCCACGAATCGGGCATCCATCAGGACGGCATGCTGAAGCACGCCGGCACCTACGAGATCATGACGCCGGAATCGGTCGGTCTGTCCAAGTCGAAGCTGGTGCTGGGCAAGCACTCCGGCCGCCACGCCTTCCGCGAGAAGCTGCGCGAGCTGAACTACGAGCTGGGCGACAACGCGCTGGAAGACGCCTTCGCCCGCTTCAAGGCCCTGGCCGATCGCAAGAAGGACGTGTTCGACGAGGACATCGTCGCCCTGGTGGACGACGGCTTGGTGCGTGCCCACGACCGCATCAAGCTGGTGTCGCTGGAGGTCGAATGCGGCACCCGCCAGGCGCGGGCGCGGCTGGCGATCGAGGTGGACGGCGAGCCGCGTGTCTGCGAGGACGTCGGCGACGGCCCGGTGGATTCCGCCTTCAAGTGCATCAAGCGGTTGTTCGAGACCGACGCCCGCCTGAAGCTGTACCAAGTGCACGCGGTCACTGGCGGCACCGACGCGCAAGCCGAGGTGACGGTACGCCTGGAGGAGAACGGCCGCACCGTCAACGGTCAGGGCGCCGACACCGATACGCTGGTCGCCTCGGTCAAAGCCTACCTGAACGCGCTGAACAAGCTGATGGTCAAGCGCGAGAAGCACGCGCCCGCCGCCCTGTCCGCTTGATCGCTACCCCGAAAGCGACCATTCTCCCGCCGCTTTGACGGGTTGCCGGGTGCTGGAGGGCTCACTCCGGCACCCGTTCCCTTTTCCGGATGCCGTTCTTCCGCCGTCGTTGCCAGCGAGGGGGTGATGTTTTCACGCGTTTTCGGGTTCCTGTCCGCCGACATGGCGATCGATCTGGGTACCGCCAACACCCTCGTCTACGTCAAGGGCAAGGGGGTGGTGCTGAACGAGCCGTCGGTCGTCGCTATCATCGAGCACAAGGGGCGCAAGCAGGTGCTCGCCGTCGGCGAGGAGGCGAAGCTGATGCTTGGCCGCACGCCCGGCAACATCCACGCAATCCGGCCGCTGCGCGACGGCGTCATCGCCGACTTCGAAGTCGCCGAGGAGATGATCAAGTACTTCATCCGCAAGGTGCAGAAGCGCGGCAGCTTCGCGAGCCCGCTGGTGATCGTCTGCGTGCCGTCGGGTTCGACCGCGGTGGAGCGCCGCGCCATCCAGGAGTCGGCCGAGCAGGCGGGGGCGCGACGGGTATTCCTGATCGAGGAGCCGATGGCAGCGGCGATTGGCGCCGGCCTGCCCGTCACCGAGCCGACCGGCTCGATGGTGGTCGACATTGGCGGCGGCACAACCGAAGTGGCGGTGCTGTCGCTGGGGGGAATCGTCTACGCAAAAAGCGTGCGGGTGGGCGGCGACAAGATGGACGAGGCGGTGATCGCCTACATCCGCCGCAACCACAATCTGCTCATCGGCGAGGCCACCGCCGAGCGAATCAAGGAGGAGATCGGTTCGGCCTGCCCTCCGGAGGACGGCGATGGCCGGACCCTGGACATCAAGGGGCGGGACATGATGAATGGCATTCCGAAGGAGCTGGTGATCAGCGAACGGCAGATCGCTGAGAGCCTCGCCGAGCCGGTCGGCACCATCATCGATGCGGTAAAGGTGGCGCTGGAGCATACTGCACCGGAGCTGGCCGCCGATATCGTCGATAAGGGAATCGTGCTGACCGGCGGCGGAGCGCTACTCAGCAACCTCGATTACGTGCTGCGCAACGCCACCGGCCTGCCGGTGACCATCGCCAACGACCCGCTTTCCTGCGTCGCGCTGGGCACCGGCCGGGTGCTCGAAGAGATGAAGAAAATGCAACATATTATTAGCGCGGCCTACTAGCAGACCGGTGTTTTGATTTGTCTCTGGTTGCCCCCTATCTTGGTTGCGGCGTTTAGCGCATCCGTGGGAGGGAGTGGCAAAGCTTCCGCCGCCTCCGGCATGGGCGCGAGCCAGGACCGAGCACCGCGCATGCTGCCTGCACTCAGATCGTTCGCCCACTGGCTGGTCTATGCCGGACTTATCGTCGTCGCAGGTGGTCTTATCCTGCTCGGCAAGGCCGACGCGCTGCTGGTGGAGCGGTTCCGCATGCAGGTGAGCGACCCTATCGCTCCTCTTCTCGATGTGCTGTCGCGCCCGGCGGATGTCGCCGCCGATGGCCTCGACCGGGCGCGCCGCTGGGTCGATGTCGCCGGCGAGAACGACCGGCTGCGCAGCGAGTGCGACGAGCTGCTGCGCTGGCGGGCGGCGGCGAAGCAGCTGGAAGCGGAGAACGCCGGCTTGCGGCGGCTCCTCGGCTATGTCCCGGAGCCGGATGCCACCTACCGGTCGGCCCGGATCATCGCCGATTCGGCCGGCGTTTTCGCCCAGAGCGTGATGATCAGCGCCGGCTCCCTCGCCGGCATCGACAAGGGGCAGGTCGTCCTCGATGGCAGTGGCCTGGTCGGCCGCATCGTCGGCGTATCCCCCCGTGCCGCCCGGGTGCTGCTGCTCACCGACATCAACTCGCGGGTGCCGGTGCTCGTCGGCAAGGCGCGCATCCGCGCCGTGCTGGCCGGCGACAACACCGAGCGGCCGAAGCTGGTCCACGTCATGCCGGGAGAGACCATCCTGCCCGGCGACGATGTGGTGACCTCCGGCATTGCCGGCGGCTTTCCGCCGGGGCTGCCGGTCGGAACCGTCGCCGAGGTCGATGACCGGCGCATCAGCGTCGTTCCGAACACCGACCGCGATCGCCTGGAATACGTGCGGATCGCCGACTTCGGCAACCTCAGCGCTCCCGCCGATGCTCCCGGCCTGAGCGCGCCGTCAGCCATGGGCCAGCGGCGCGGTCTCGCCGGCCGATCGATGCAGCGGGCTGATGCCCGATGAGGCCAATCCCCTGGAGCCGGCTGGACGACACCCGCAGCCTCGTGCCCGTGCGCGCGCTGACGGTTGGCCTTATGCTTGCCGCGGCTCTGCCGGTGCATTCCCGGCACCTTTCGCGCGGTGGCGCCGTCGCTGCCGCTGACCGCCGTCTTCTTCTGGACGCTGTCGCGGCCGGATCTGGTGCCGGCGACGGCGGTATTCGCGATCGAGCTGCTCAGCGATGTTCTCAACAGCCTGCCGATCGGCATCGGTGCCGCTATGCTGGTGAATTATCCCGCCATTGTCACCACCTGGCGGCCGTTTTCACCGGCAAGTCGTTCAGCATCCTCTGGCTGGGCTTCGCTCTGGTGCCGCCGCCGCACTGCTGGTCGGCTGGCTGTTGACCTGCTTCTACTACATGGCGGTGATCACCCCGAGGCGGATCGGGCTGCAGATCTTCACCACCCATCGGCCTCTTCCAGGTACTTTGCTGGCTGTTGCTGCGCTGCCAGGTGGTGCTGCCGGAACAGGCTTAACGTCGTGACGCGCGACGGCGAACAGCAGCGGCAGTTCACCCGCCGGGCGCTGCTGCTCGGCAGCGGCCAGGTAAGCGCTGCTGGCAGCGCTGGCCGGGCTGCCTCTACCTGCAGGTGGTGGAGAGCAGGCGCTACCTGACGCTCGCCGAGGACAACCGGATCAACCTGCGGCTGATCGCGCCGACCCGCGGCCGCATCCTCGACCGCCACGGCCGGCCGCTGGCGGTCAACCGCCAGGAGTTTCGTCTGCTCCTCACCGCCGAGCAGGCGCGCGACATCGAAGGCACCCTCGATGCCCTGGCATCGCTGATCACCCTTAGCGATGGCGACCGCAAGCGCGTGCTGCGCGATATCACCCGGCAGCGCCGCTTTTCCTGTCACCGTGCACGATGATCTCGGCTGGGACGACGTTGCCCGCATCGAGGTCAATGCCCTCGACCTGCCGGGTGTCGCCGTCGAGGAGGGGCAAAGCCGCGAGTATCCCTACGGCGACCAGCTGTCGCACGTCCTGAGACATGTCGGCCCGGTTTCCGAGACGGAGGCGGCGGCAGGCGATCCGTTGTTACCCATGCCGGGATTCCGTATCGGCAAGGTGGGGGTCGAGAAGAGCTACGAGACGCCGCTGCGCGGCGCGGCGCCTCCCAGGTGGAGGTGAACGCCGTCGGCAGGGTTATCCGCGAGCTGGCGCGAAACCTTGATGGCGATTCGGTGCCGACCTGACGCTTGCCCTCGACCTTGAGCTGCAACAGCTGGCGGTGCAGCGCCTGGGCAGCGAGAGCGGGGCGGTGGTGCTGGACATCGAGACCGGCAAGGTGCTGGCGATGGCATCGACGCCTGCCTACGATCCGGCGGCGTTCAACCATGAGCTGACAAACGAGGAATGGAAGGCGCTGACCTCAGATCGAAGGCACCGCTGACCGGCAAGGCAATCCGCGCGGGCAGTATGCCCCGGCTCAACGTTCAAGCCGGTGGTGGCGCTGGCGGCGCTGGACGTGGTCATCGCATGGAACCCGCGTCTTCTGTCCCGGTGATTTCCGCGTCGGCACCTCGGTCTTCCGTTGCTGGAAGCGCCGCGGCCACGGCTCGCTGGCACTGCGCGACGCCCTTGCAATCCTGCGACTACTACTTCTACGAAGCGGCTAAGCGCGTCGGCGTCGACCGGATCGCCGCCATGGGCAAACGCCTGGGCCTCGGTGCGCCGCTCGGCATCGATCTGCCGCACGAGCGCGCCAGCTTCCTGCCGACGCGCAAGCGTGGAAGGCAGCAAGGGCAAGGGGTGGTCGACCGGCGAAACGGTGATCACCGGCATCGGCCAGGGCTGCGTGCTGGCGACGCCGCTGCAGCCCGGCGATGCTGGCAGCGCGCATCGCCAACGGCCGGGCGGCGTCGGTTCCCCGCCTCGTCCGCGACGCCGCTTTCGCCGAGCGGGTCGGCCTGCGCGAGGAGGCCGGGGACCTGGGCCTCGATGCGGCGCACCTCAAGGTGGTGCGCGACGGCATGAACGCGGTGGTCAACAGCGCCGGCGGCACCGCCAAGGGCGCGGCGATCCGCATCCCCGGCATGGAGATGGCCGGCAAGACGGGAACCTCGCAGGTGCGGCGGATCAGCCTCAGCGAGCGGCAGTCGGGCGTCATCAAGAACGAGCACCTGCCGTGGGAGCGGCGCGACCACGCGCTGTTCATCGGCTACGCTCCGGTCGCCGCGCCGCGCTATTCGGTCGCCGTGGTCATCGAGCACGGCGGCAACTCGAAGGCGGCGGCGCCGGTCGGCCAGGACATCCTGCTCAAGATCCAGCAACTGGATGCGGCGCGCATCGTCGACGCGGCTGGTGACGGCGCGCGCCATCGGGGCTGAGCAAGGCGATGCGCTGGCAAACCCTCGGCCACGACGATCCCTCGCTGCGGGATAAGCTGCAGCAGATCCGCTGGCTGTTCGTCCTGGTGCTGTGCGCTACGGGCGGCGTCGGCATCGCCATGCTCTATTCCGCGGCCGGCGGCAGCGGCGGCCGTGGGCGATCCGCCAGCTCGTCCGCTTCGGCGCGGCGCTGGTCATCCTGCTGATCGTGGCGCTGTCGGACATCCGGCTGTGGCTGCGCTGGGCCTATCCCCTCTATTTCGCCGCCCTGGTGCTGCTGGTCGTCGTCGATGTTGCCGGCTTCATCGGCATGGGGGCGCAGCGCTGGATCGATCTCGGCATCATCAACCTGCAGCCGTCGAGAGTGATGAAGATCGTCCTGGTCCTGGCGCTGGCGCGCTGCTCATCGTCTCACCGCCGAGGACATGGCCCGGCCGTGGCGCCTGATCATCCCGGTGCTGATGGTGCTGGCGCCAGTTGCGCTGAAGATCCTCAAGCAGCCAGATCTCGGCACCGCGATGATGCTGCTGCTGGAGCGGCACGGCGATGTTCTTCGCCGCCGGCGTCCGTCTGGATGTTCGCCGCGGTCGAGCTCGGCCTTGCAGTTCTGCCCGTCGCCTGGCAGATGCTGCACGACTATCAGCGGCAGCAGGTGCTCACCTTTCTCGACCCGGAGAGCGATCCGCTGGGATCCGGCTATCACATCCTGCAGTCGAAGATAGCGCTCGGCTCCGGCGGGCTGCTCGGCAAGGGCTACCTGCAGGGGACGCAGAGCCACCTGAACTTCCTGCCGGAAAAGCAGACCGACTTCATCTTCACCATGCTGGCCGAGGAATTCGGACTGCTGGGCTCGCTCGGCGTTCTCAGCCTCTACGTCATCATTCTCGGCTACTGCCTCGTGATCGCCCTGTCGGCAAAGAGCCAGTTCAGCCGGCTGGTCGCCCTCGGCATCGCTATCACCTTCTTCCTCTACGTGTTCATCAACATGGCGATGGTCATGGGGCTGATCCCGGTCGTCGGCATTCCGCTGCCCCTCATCTCCTACGGCGGCACCGCAACCGTCTCGCTGATGCTGGGATTCGGGCTGGTGATGTGCGTCTACGTGCACCGCGATGTGACGATCTCCCGCCACTCCACCGGCGACGAGAGATAGAACTATCCCCATTTGTGGCGGCTGTTCCCCCAGACGGCGGAGTGCTCACGCAGACAGCACTTAACAGCCGCGTGCCCGTTTGCTAGATCGGAGGCGGAGGGGGAGCGGCCATGGCTCATGCATGATGCATGAGGCCTTCGGTCGTCCCTTATTAGCGATGGTTCGACCGCGGGAATGGCGTCGGCCGTGGAGCATTGACGACGGTGGCGCTTGCGGCGACGGGCTGCTCGGGCGAGCCGACCAGCGAGGTTGTCCGGATGTCCCACCGCCTTGAAATCGCACCGCTTGCCGATATCAGGTGCAACGGCCGCGGCTGGTACGAGTGCACGGGTGCATCCGGCGTCCTGCAGCTTGGTGGCGATTCGGCGGCAACCTGCGGTGGTTGGGTACTGCTGCAGCTGAAGATCGGCCGGATCGACCTACCACTGCAGTTCGTCGCGCACCCGGTTAGCACGGAGACCAATGGCAGCGGCGGCTGTGTGCTGCAGCGGGTGGGCCAACGCCGGTTGCAAGGGTTGATGCACCTGCCGGCCGGCAGCGACGGCATCCGCCTCGAGGTGATCGGCGGGCCGGCCTATCTGCGCATCAAGAAAGCGACACTGCGTATCCTCGCCGGCGGTTCGTTGTTTGGATTGCCCGGCATCCCGGCGGCAATGGATGCGGTGTCACGAGGGCTCAACGCCTGGTCGGACCGGCGGCGCCAGGCGAGACGCAAGAAGAAGCGGTCGCCCGCCCTGCTCACCCAGGACGAGTATGCAGCCTGGATCGAGCGGTTCGATACGCTGCATAGCGACGAGATCGAGGCGATCCGCGCCGACATCAGCCGGCTTGAGGCGGCGGCGGGCGGGCCGCCGCTGCTGTCGGTGGTGATGCCGGTTTACGACGTCGAGGAACGCTGGCTGCGCCTCGCCATCGCCTCGGTGCGCGACCAACTGTACCCGCACTGGCAGCTCTGCATCGCCGACGATGCCTCGCCGTCCGAGCATGTGCGGCGGGTCCTCGATGAGGCGAGGGCAGAGGACGCGCGCATCAGCGTTATCTACCGAAAGGAGAACGGCGGCATCGCCGCGGCCAGCAACGGTGCCCTGGAACTCGCCCACGGCTCCTTCATTGCGCTGATGGACCACGACGATACGCTGCCGGTCCACGCCCTCTACATGGTGGCGGCGGAGCTCGCCGCACATCCGGAGACCGATATCCTCTACTCCGACGAGGACAAGATCGATACGGCGGGGCGGCGGTATGACCCGCACTTCAAGCCGGACTGGAACCTGGCGCTGCTGCTGTCGCAGAACTACGTGAACCACCTCACCGTCTACCGGGGCACCCTGGTGGCGGCGGCGGGCGGCTTTCGCCCGGGCTTCGACGGCGCTCAGGACCACGACCTGCTGCTCCGCTGCAGCGAGCAGACATCGCCCGACCGGATCCGCCACGTGGCCGCCGTGCTCTACCACTGGCGCGCGATCCCCGGGTCGGCGGCGCGGGACGTCGCATATAAGCCGCGGGCGTGGGAGGCCGGGCGCCGGGCGATCGGCGAGCATCTGCAGCGCCGCGGCCTGCGCGCCGAGGTGCAGCGGGAGTTCGAGCAATACTATAAGGTCGTCTACGCCCTGCCGCAGCCGGTGCCGTCGGTCAGCATCATCGTGCCGACGACGGCGCGGCCGGACCTGCTCCGCCTGTGCCTGTCGTCGCTGCTGACCGAGACGCGCTATGCGGACTTCGAGGTGCTGGTGGCGGTTGACGAGAACAACGCCGCGATCCCCGAGCGGCGGCAGCTGCTCGACGAATTCAGCCGCGATCCGAAGGTGCGTGTGCTGACCTACCCGCCCGCGCCGTTCAACTATTCCCGGGTGAACAACCGGGCCGCTCGCTCGGCGCACGGCACGCTGCTGTGCCTGCTCAACGACGATATCCAGGTGACCAATCCCGACTGGCTGGAGGTCATGGTCTCCCGCGCCTGCCTCGATGGCGTCGGCGCCGTCGGTGCCATGCTTTACTACCCGGACGGCCGCATGCAGCATGCCGGCGTCATCATCGGCTCCGGCGGCACCGCCAACCATGCGCACCACGGGTTGCCGCGAGGCAGCGGCGGCTATTTCGCTCGGGCGGCGCTGGAGCAGGATCTGTCGGCGGTGACGGCTGCGTGCCTGGTGGTGCGCCGGGAGGTGTTCGAGGCGCTGGGCGGGCTGGACGAGGGCTTCGAGGTCGCTTTCAACGACGTCGATTTCTGCCTGCGGGTGCGCCGCGCCGGCTGGCGAATCCGGTGGGCGCCGCAGGCGGAGCTGCTGCATCATGAGTCGGCAAGCGTCGGCCCGCCGACGTCGCCGGCGCGGGCTGAGCAGTTCGCCGGCGAGGTGGCACGGATGCGGCAGCTCTGGGGGGAACTGCTGGATGACGAGCCCTTCTACAACCCCAATCTGTCGCTCGGCGCGACCGCGATGTTCACGCTGGCGTCCCCGCCGCGTCGCCGTCCGGCCTGGCGCCGCGCCGTCGATGCCGGCGATGCCGCGCGATGAAGGCATCAGCCGCTATGCCGCGGGTCACCTGCCTGCGCCCGGAGAGCGGATGGAGAGCGAAAGCGGTGTTGTACAAAAGGGCGGCGGCGGGCTAGACGTGGCCCCAACCGGCATCATCACCTGGCAGAGGAGCGGCTGAACGGTGCGGTTGCCAGCGCCCAAGACCGTCGGCAAGGCATTGCGGCGAACGGCGATTTGGCTGCTGCCGCGCACTTGGCCGCTGCCGCCGTTGTTGCGGTTGCTGCCGGAGCGCGATCGGCGGCTGATCGTCGATATGTGGACGATCCGCCGCGCCCGCCTGTTTGACGAGGCCTGGTACCGCCGACGCTACCCGGACGTCGCCGCTGCCGGCACGGATGCGCTGGAGCATTACTGCCGGCAGGGCTGGCGCCGCGGCCGTGATCCCGGCCCCCACTTCAGCACCACCCTATACCTCGTGGAGCATCCGGAGGCGGGGCAGGCCGGCAATCCGCTCGTCTACTTCGCGCAGAACCCGACCACCGGTCAGGCGAAAGCCTCGGCCGCCACGGCAGAGACGGAGGTAGTGCCGGCTTCGGCGTGGTATGATGCGGCGACGCCGCAGCTTGCCGTCGTCATCCTCAACTTCAATCGCGCTGCCCTGACGCTTGCCTGCGTTGCCAGCCTGCTGCGGCACACCGAGGGCCTGCGGTTCGAGATCGTCGTCGTCGATAACGGCTCCGAGCCTGAGGACTTCGCCCTTCTCGCTCGCTCGCGCCTGTCGTTCCGGCTGCTGCGGCTGCGCCACAATGTCTACTTCGGGGAAGGCAACAATCTCGGCGTCGAAGCAGCGGCGGCACCGCTGATATGCTTGATGAACAACGATGTGATCGTCACGGCAGGGTGGCTCGGACCGATGCTGCGACTGCTCCACGGGCGGCCTGATTGCGCCGCCGTCGGGCCGAAGTTCCTCTATCCCGATGGCCGCATCCAGGAGGCGGGGGCGCTCGTTGACGCCACCGGCGATGCCCGCCGGATGGGCCACGGCGCTGCTGCGGACGATCCAAGGTTCGGCGAGGCGCGGGAGGTGGACTACGTCTCCGCTGCTGCCGTGCTGCTGAGCAAGGCGGACTTCGAGCGGGCGGGGGGCTTCGATCCGTGCTGGGATCCCGCCTACTACGAGGATACCGATCTCTGCCTGAAGCTGGCGGTGCTGGGCCGCAAGACCTGGTATTGCCCGGATGCGGCAGTGATTCACCACGAGAGCGTCACCACCACCGACCCCCGCGCCGCCCTTAACATCGATGTTCTGAAGCAGGTGAACCGCGGCATCTTTGTCGAGCGCTGGGGCCGCTGGCTCGCCGAGCGTAAGGCGGCTGGGAGCGGTACGGCGGCACCGCCACTGCCGTTGCCAACGTCCTTCGGTCCGAGCGCCGGCGCCCGGCCGGCCGCAACGTCGCAGCCGCGCAGCCGTCTCGCCCTGCTCTCGTTCGAGCCGCTGCTGCTTGGGGGCGCACCCGCCGCCTGCTGGCCTTCGCCGAAGCGCTCGGCGCCAGCCACATCGCCTGCATCGTGACGCCGGAGCGAAGCGGCCGTCTGCGCGTCCTCGCTATCGCTGAATCGCTCGAGGCTGCATCTGGGCGCGGTGGAGACACTCGCGCTCGACGAGATGAGGCGGAGCGGGGCCCTTCGATCTCGCGGTGGTGCTCGGCGGGCATGCTGCCGCCCGTTCCAGCGCCTGCCGCCCGCAGCCTGCTGCTGTGCGATGACGCTGCGCCGCCGGCGGCCGACGAAGCTGGCCCGGCGCTGCCGCTGGTGGAGCGGCTACGAATCGCTGCTGGCGATCTCGGAGGAAGCGCGGACCCGACTTTCAAAGCAGCTCGGCCGCTTCAATCTGCCGATGCCACCCGTCGAGTGCTGCCGCCGTCGATCGCGCCCATCGCGTCGGCCGGCGAGCAGGCGAGGGTGGACGGACGGCGGGATGGGGAGACCGTCATTCTCAACGTCAATGGCTTCTGTGCCGGCCGTGAAGAGCATCACCAGCGGCTGATCGAGACCTTCCGGCAGTTGACGGTTGAGCATGGCGTCGCGGCCGAACTGCATCTTGCCGGCGCCGTTTCGGCGCAGGCAACCGACCGCGAGCTGCTCATGCGCTGCCGGCGGGCAGCAGCGGACCTGCGGGTGTTCTTCCACATCAATGCGTCGCGGCCGCGTCTGCTGCAGCTCTACCGTCGTGCCGATGCCTACTGGCATGACGTTGGCCCCGCGGCAGACCGCGACGACGGGATGCGCGATTCCGCGGCCATTGCCTTGCTGGAGGCGATGGTGGCCGGGTGCGTGTGCTTCGGCAGTGGCGGCAAGGGATCGCACATCCGCGACGGCAGCACCGGCTGCGCCGTCAGCGACGCCGCGGACCTCTTTGTCAAGATGCCGAGAATGCTCGATCCGGTTGCCGGCCGGACGCGGCTGGAACTGCGGCGGGTGGCCGCCGCCTATGCGTTGACGTTTGCGGCGCCGGCGCTGCAGGCTCGTTACCGGCGCGCCTGCGGCATCGCCGCCGATGCACCGGCGGGGGCGCAGCGGTAGGAAGAGGGGAACCCTTTGCCGTTGCGCTCGGGCGGATCGGCACCGCGGCGTCGGCTGCGAGGTGGCTTTGCCCCGGCGGCCCCGGCGAGGACGGCACAAGCGCTTTTGGCGGTAGCTGGACACCCCTCGCCGCGAATGTGATCAGCCCGACGGAAGGAATCGGGAGCCCGCCCGACCCCACTTGCGCGACGACCGTCGCGCTCCTTAGTCCCTCACATGAGGGAAGCGAAAATGCCTATGAAGTCCTATACCGCGGCGAATTCCGGGATATTCTAGGGCATATCGCGTATTATGGGACTAAATACTGATGGCCGATCAGCCAGACCAACAGGATTGCCTTGCCAACACCGCGGGAACGCTGCAAGCTGACATCCCCCATCGGCCTCTCGTCGCTGTTCCTTCCGATGTGCACCCCATGACTGCTGCCGAGCGCGAGCAGGAACCTTTGAACGTCGTTGCCCGTCCTGCTTTCAAAGATGCAGCCAGCAAACCGTACAATTCTTTGCTGTATTCGTCACTTCGCGCCTTGGGCGTGCATGTTTGCGAATACAGGACGAGATATATACTGCAAAGTCATGTTGACATCTGGCATATACATTGGCCGGAAAGCCTTCTTGAGATAAAGAGTCAGTCCAGCGCGTGGTTTTCTGCCCAGAAATACCGGCTGTTGTTAAAGATCGCGCATGCACGCGGGATCAAGCTGGTATGGACCATCCACGATCTGGTTCCGCACGACGTCGTCTATCCGCGGATCGAGTGGCCGTTCTGGCACGATGTGATCGAAGGCGTTGATGGCGTGATTGCGCTAACCCAGAAGGGGCTCGACCTTGCCCGCGACCGCTACCCGCATTTGCAGAAGATCCCGACGTTCGTCATCCCGCACGGGCACTTTCGCGACGTCTATCCGAAGACGGTGTCGCGCGAGGAGGCGCGCAGCATCCTGAATATCGCCCCGTCGACCCGGGTGATCGGCTATTTCGGTCAGGTCCGCCCCTACAAGAACGTTCCCCGCCTGATCCAGGCGTTTCGCCAGTTGCCGGACGCGGATGTCCGCCTGCTGGTTTGCGGCCGGATCAGCAAGCGGACCGGCGGCGGCGACGAGATCGTCGCGGCGGCTGCCGGCGATCCGCGCATCCAGCTCGAACTGCGCTACATCCGGCCGGAAGAGATCCAGCTCTACACCCTCGCGGCCGATCTGATGGTCTTTCCCTACTCGGAAATCCTCAACTCGGGCAGCGCCATCCTGGCGCTGTCCTACGACCGGCCGATCGCGGTGCCTAATCTTGGCGCCCTTCCGGAACTGCGACGGATGGTCGGCGAACGCTGGGTTCTGGGCTACGAGGGGGACATTGACGGGCGGATTCTCGATGATGCGCTGGCCTGGGCGCTGAACACGGCGCGACCGCCGCAGGCACCTCTGGAACCGCTCGACTGGCCGGCGATCGGCGGCAAGACACTGGAGGCCTACCGCCAGGTGGTTGGCAACGGCCGGAACGGTCAGGCGTCGTAAGCCGCCGTCAGAATCCGCGTCGTGGGTGTTACGGACGGCCGTTCACCAGTTCCCAATATGTTTCCGGCCGGGCGACGATCAGATCCTCCGCCGAACTGGAGCCGGCGGCCCAGCGCCCGCCCTTCATGTGATCCATGTAGCGGCCGAGCGGGCTGTTGATGAACACGTGACCCGCCCGCACGCCGAGACCGCCGGCGATATCGTGGGTCTTGTGCCGGCGCTTTTCGAACCGCCGGCGCACCACATCGAACAGCCAGGAATCGTGATACTCGCGCTCACGGAATAATGAATCGTGAGTAGAGCGACTTGAAGGCGGCGAAGAACTCGCCGATCGCGGCATGCCGGAGGTTGTAGGCAACCAGCCCGCATTCCGAACACCCCGGCCGCTTCAGAAAGCCCAGCAGGCAATCGGCCGGAACCAGATCCTCGATAAAGGCCCGCGGCGTGTCCTCGAACAATTGCGATATCTTCGCGTCCATCCAGCACAAAACGTCGGTGCCGCAGCGCGTTGCGGCGTCGAAGATGGCAAAGCATTTGTGGCCATGAACGGCGTCCCAGCGGTAGCCTATACCCCAATCGACCCATTTTAGCTTGACCCGCGGGAGCCGCGAGCCATTCTTATGCCACTTGACGCGAACCCAGGGGCGCCTGCCGCGCGGCTCCTTGCCACGCGCCCGCGGGTTTTCGTGATGGCGTGCTTTGAATGCAACGAGATCGGGGCACGCCTCCAGCAAATCGACAGGGATGACCCGATCACTCGGTAGTTCCGGCGCAAACCCTTCTGCATAGACCAACAAATTAATATCCGCAGGAAAGTGGCGGTCGAAGCTCTCGATCATCCGCCGCCCGTAAAGCTCATAGCCTTCCGCATTACAGGTCGTTACGACTGCTACACGCCTCATGCTCTCGTGCGACTCCATTGGATGCGCTTGATCGCTTATCGATGGAAGTTCTCCGGTTGACAGGCGATCTTCTACCGCGAGTGTTCAACTTTACGCGCAACGAGGTCAAGTTGGCGATATCGCAGCAAAGAAGCAATGCAATTTGCATCCTCCCGAACCGCTTCCGTCGCCGGCTTGACCGAAAATCACCACACCGGGCAGCCTGCCAGGACGCGCTGTACGTGTCTTTATCAGCATGGCACACGTTTGTGGCGAAGGCAAGGCCCCGTGAGCTGCTTGTCTAACGCGCTGCACCGCACTATATCGGGCAGCATTCTGCACCCGAGGCGGGGTTGCGTGCCGCAGCCATAGGCGGGTTGCAACCTCAATTGCACGGACATCATGCGCAAGTACATCGTCGCCGCCGGTCTGGTTGCCGCCCTGCTGCTGGTCGTGATTCTCGCCGCCTTCCATGAAGGGGGGCCATCGGGGTCCTACCGGATGGCCAAGGTTGAAGCCGGCCCGATCGTCAGCGTCGTCGGCGCGGCGGGCAGCGTGGAGCTGAGCACGTCTTATCCCGTGGTCGCCCGCATCACCGGCGTCGTCACCGGGGTCGACGTCGACTTCAACACCCAGGTCCAGACCGGAGACGTTCTGGCGCGCCTCAATCCGGAAGACGCCGAGGCTCGTCTCAACATCGCCCGGGCCGACCTCAATGTCGCCCGCGGCGCCGTCGACATCGCGACGACGCAGATCGACCTCTCCTCGCCGGCAGGTGGACAACGCCGGGCGTCGCTGGAGAGCGCCCGAGCGGCGACGAAATCCGCAGGCTATGCCGTGAGTGAGGCGCAGCGCGACCTCTCGATCAAACAGAAGCTGGCGGCGACGAGGCGATGCCGCGCCGATCGAAACGGAGCGGGCGAAAACGGCGCAGGGCCGCGCCAACGACGATATGGAGGCGGCGAAGGCGCACGAGGAGGCCGCGCGGTCGCCTCGGCGGCGGCGGCGCAGGCACAACTTGAGGTTGTACCGAATCGCAGCTTCGCAATGCCGAGGCGACCCTTGCCGCCCGCCAGATTGCCGTCAGTCAGGCGGAAGCGGATGTCGAGCGCACCACCGTTCGCGCTCCGGTCGCCGGCATCGTCATGGCCAAGAACGCCGTTGTCGGCCGAACCGTCAACATCGGCGAGGTGCTGTTCACGATCGCCCCGGATCTCAAGGAGGTGCACGTGCAGGCCATCCCTCGATGAAGCCGACGTCAGCCCGAGATCGCTCCCGGCCAGACGGCGACTTTCGTCTTCGGTGCCTACCCGGGTCAGGTCTTCGAGGGGAAAGTGATCGACATCCAGAAGACGCCGCAGGTCGCCGAAGGGCGTCTCACCTATATCGTCCAGATCCTGGCGCGCAACGACGAGCTCAAGCTGCTGCCGGGGATGACGGCGGTGGTCAACATCATCGTCGATAGCCGGGCCGAGGCGATCAAGGTCCCGCGCGCCGCGCTGCGCTTCGTTCCCACCGCCGCCGGCGACCCGGAAAGCGGTGGCTGCGCCGCGGCGGCCGGGGAAAGAGACCGTCTGGCGCCTCGGCCCCGGCAATCGACCGGAGCCCGTGCCGATCAAGACCGGCATCAGCGATGGTGTCTTTACCGAGGTCGTCGAAGGGGCGCTGCATCCCGGCGAAGAGCTTGTCGTCGGCGTTGCCGAAAACTCCAAAAAAATCCGGCGGGCCGTTGAGGTTCTAATGACAGACCTCATCGTCACCGAGCGGCTGACAAAGCATTATGTGGTCGGCACGCAGGAAGTCCCGGCACTCACCGACGTATCCATTACGGTCGACCGGGGCGAGTTCGGCTGTGGCCATCATGGGCGCGTCCGGTTCCGGCAAATCGACGCTGATGAACCAGATCGGCTGCCTCGATACGCCGACCTCGGGGGAGTTACCGGCTAAACGGGCTCGACATCTCGAGCTTATCGTCCGACGCGCTGGCGGAGTTGCGCAGCCGCGAGATCGGCTTCTGCTTCCAGTCTTTCAATCTTTTGGCGCGGGCGACCGCGCTCGCCAACGTTGAGATGCCGCTGGTTTACGCCGGCATCGAGCGGGGTGAAGGCATCGCCGCGCCGCCGAGGTGCTGGCCGAAGTCGGACTTGCCGACCGCGCGCATCATGTGCCGAGCCAGCTCTCCGGCGGCCAGCAGGTGGCGATCGCGCGGGCGCTGGTCAACCAGCCGCGGCTCATTCACGAACAGGCCGACCGGCACGCTCGATTCCCGCACCGGCCTCGAGATCATGGGGCTGTTGGGGCGGCTGAACGAGAGCGGCATCACCATCATCCTCGTCACCCATGACAATTCGGTCGCCGGCTTTGCCCGCCGGGTGATCTCGCTGAAGGACGGCTTCGTCGTCGCCGACAGCATCCGGATGGCGCGGCTCATGCACGCGACCGCCACGCCCAGCTTTACAAGGTCCAGGCGTGAAGTACCTCGATGCCCTGCGCGGCGCGCTCGATGCCATTCGCGGCAACGCGCTGCGCATGCCTGCTGACGATGCTCGGCATCGTTATCGGCGTCGCTGCCGTCATCATCGTCGTCGCCATCGGCTCGGGGCGCGGGCGGTGGTGGTCGAGCAGATCCAGAGCCTCGGATCGAACCTGATTGTCATCGACGCCCGCAGCAGCCTGTGGCTGTCCGATACCGATGCGACGGCGATCAAGGCGGAGGTTCCGGGCGTGCAGATCGCCGAGCCGATCCTGCGTGGCGGGCTGAACGTCACCAGCGGCAACATCCTGTGGCCGACGACGGTTAATGGCGTCACTCAGGACTTTCTCGAGGTCCGCGACTGGCCGCTTTTGTCCGGCCGGAACTTCGAGCCGGAGGAGATCAGCGGGGGCGCCAAGGTGGTCCTTCTCGGCGCCACCATCGCGCGGGTGCTGTTTGGCGATGCCAATCCGATCGGCCAGGCGGTCCGCCTCAAGCAGGTGCCGCACATGGTCATCGGCGTCCTGTGCGCCGAAGGGGACGTCGAACACCGGGCGCGACCAGGACGACATCGTGATTGTTCCCGCTGAAGACGGCGCGCGGTCGCCTTCTCGGCGCCAACGCGGTCAATCCCGACCGGATCGATACCATCCTGGTCAAGGTGGAGGAGACCTGGGATCCTGAAGCAGGCCGAGCGCGACATCCGCTCATATCCGCGAGCGGCCGCGGCTGGCGGCGAGCCTTGACGAAGACATCAACGTCAAGAACATGGCCGAGGTGCTGAAGATCAAGGAGTCCTCAGCAGGGGCGCTGGCGCTCCTGGTTGCCGCCATTGCATCCGTCTCACTGATCGTCGGCGGCATCGGCATCATGAACATCATGCTGGTTTCGGTGGTGGAACGGACCCGCGAGATTGGCATCCGCATGGCGGTGAGCGCCCGCCGCCGCGACATCCTGTCGCAGTTCCTGGTGGAGGCGGTGACGCTGTCGGTGATCGGCGGGCTTATCGGCATCGCCCTTGAGGTCATTTCGTCGCTGACCTTCGCCACCTTCGCCGAATGGCCGTTCATCTTCAGTCTGCAGGCGGTGCTGCTGGCGGTCGGCTTCAGCATCACCGTCGGCGGCGTCGTCTTCGGTTTCTACCCGGCGCGCCGCGCCTCGCGCGGCTCGATCCTATCGAAGCTTTGCGTCACGGTAGCGGTTACCGGCAACCAGGCGATTAACGTCGCCCGCGCGCCGGTCCCGCCGGAGGTTTACCCAGGTGTTGCTGGCTCTCTCGCGTGGAAAAGGCGAATTCGGCGGCGCATCGGCGCAGATGCCCGTCAGCAGGGCGGCCGTCGCCACGGTCGTCGCTGCGCTGTTCTGCACCGCTGCCGCCGGTGCGTCGGCCACGACCATCGACGAGGGCGATGGCCCAGGCCTATGCCGGCAATCCCAGTCTGGAAGCAGCCCGCAAGGAACTGGCGCGCACCGACGAGGGTGTCGCAGGCGCTGGCCGGCTGGCGTCCGCAGGCCGCCGTGCACCGCCGGCGGCGGCTGGATCAAGTTTCTCCGGCGATGACAGCACGACCAGCTCGCAGAGCCCAGTTCTCCACCACCGATGGCCCGACCGCGGTTCTCCAATCTGACAGCGCAACAGCCGATCTATAACTTCTACAACGGCCCGCGCATCCGTCAGGCGGAGCAGACGACCAAGTCGCAGCGGGCGCGGCTGGTGGGGATCGAGCAGGATGTGCTGTTGCGCACGGCCGCCGTGTACCTCGATGTGGTGCGGGCGGAAGCGCTGCTGCGTTTTGGCATCGACTACGACGCGCCCTGCAGAGCAGCCTGGACGCCAGCCGGCGGCAGTTCGACCTGGGAACAGTTCGCAATTCGTCGGTTGCCGAAGCGCAGTCGCAATATCTGGCGGCAACGGCGCAGCGCATCCAGCTGGAAGAGGCGCTGGCAACGGCGCGCGGCAACTACGAGGCGGTGATTGGCTCGCCTCCGGAGGCGCTGTCGATGCCCCCGATGCCCTCGGCCTGCCCACCAGCCTCGATCAGGTGGTCGATCAGGCCGCGGCGAATCCCAGCTATATCGCCGCCGACCGTCTGCAGAAGGCGGCGCAGGACGTCGACTTCAGTGTCGGGCAGAAGTTGCCGCGCAGTTCCTGCTGCAGGGGCAGGTCAATCCGCAGTCGGGCGTGATCATGGGGGTGATGACCATGCCCCTCTACAATCCGATCCTCGATCCGCAGCTTCGCGCTGCGAAAAGTCTGGTCGGCCAGCGGCGGCGAACTGGAGACGCGCAGCGGCGGCAGTCGCGGCAGTCGGCGCTTAGCGCTTGAGCAGGACCTGGAGAGCGCCCGCGGACGGATCGGCGCCATCGAGGCGCAGGTGAACAGCGCAGGATCGCCGCCGAAGGCGCCAGGGCGGGGTACGGCTTCGGCCTGCACGGTTACTGACCTGTTGCCAACACAGGCGCAGTATTTCCAGTCACAGGCGAACCTGCTAGGGGCGCAGCAGCAGATGCGCATCGCGGCGTACCAGGTGCTGGCCGCCGTTGGGCGGCTGACCGCGCGCGACCTTGGGCTGCAAGTCCAGCTGTTCGATCCGCAACGGAACTACGATAAGGTTCGCAATCGTTGGTGGAGTACCGGACCGGATCTTCGGTGACCCCGGTCCTTAAGGCACGGCCGGCGGTGCTCACCGCCGGGGTTGTCCAGGATGCGATCCAGGAAGGCGGGAGCAGCAGTCGTGAGCCGCACGGAGCGAAGAAGGTCGGGCGCATACCGGCGACAGCTGGTACCAGGCGGTGACGCGGGTGTTGGGCCTGGTCTCCCCGGGCAAGCGCATTCTCGTCGTCGGCGGCCTCTTCCTCGCCGGTATGTTCGAGCTGATCGGGCTGACCATGATCATCCCGCTGCTCGCCGCCGCCACCACAGAAATGCACGGTGGCAAGGGTGCCGTCACCGGCGCCATCCGCAAGGCTATGGAAGCGGTCGGCCTGCCGTTCGATCCGCTGCTGATCCTGGTGATCATCGTCATCGGTTTCACGCTCAAGGCGGTGGTGACGATCTCGACGATGCGCTACGTCACCGATATCGTTGCCACCATCAGCAACGGGTTCCAGGTGCAGCTGCTGCGCGACCTTCTGGCCGCCCGCTGGAGCTTCTTCATCCGCCAGCCGCTTGGGCGCCTTGTCCACGCTACCGGGTCCAGATCCGCGGCGGTCGGCGAGAGCTTCCTTTCCATTGCGATGATCCTCGCCAATATCCTGCAAGCGTCGCTGTTTCTCGCGGTTGCCGCGCTGATCTCCTGGAAGCTCGCGCTCCTCGCGATGGTCATCGGCTTTCTGATGTTCTTCTCCTTCGGCCGGCTGGTGCGCAGCAGCCGCAAGGCGGCACGCCGGCATCGGGCGCAGATGCGCCAGCTCGCTGGCAACTTCACCGACGCCATGATCGGCATCAAGCCGATCCGGGCGATGGGCCGGACCGAGCGGTTCGGCCGGCTGTTCGAAGCCGATGCCCGCGGCATCGCCGAGACGCTGCGCGCCCGCGTGGTCAGCAGCGAATACGTTACCGAGATGCAGGAGCCGGTGATCGGCGTGCTGCTGGCGCTCGCCTTCTACTACGCGACCCAGGAAGCCACGATGCATCCGGCCGACGTGATCATCATGGCGATCCTGCTGGTCCGCACCATCAGCATCCTATCGCCGCTGCAGCGGGTGGTGCTGAAGTTCATCCAGTCGTACGACCTCTACCGGTCGCTGGTCGACCTGCTGGACGAGACGGCGGCGGCCGCCGAGAACGCCGGGGGAACGCGAGAGCCGGCCTTCGAGCGGGAGATCTGCTTCGAGCAGGTCTCCTTCGGCTACGACGACCGCCTGGTGTTGCGCGATCTCGACCTGACCATCCCGCGCGGCAGCATCACGACGCTCGCCGGTCCGTCCGGCGTCGGCAAGTCGACGACCGTGGACCTGCTCGCCGGCCTTTACCAGCCGGGAGCCGGCCACATCCGCATCGACGGGGTGGACCTGCGGGAGCTGGACCTGCAGCGCTGGCGGCACCTGCTCGGCTACGTACCGCAAGAGGTGACCCTGTTCCACGATACCGTCCTCCGCAACGTCAGCCTGTGGGAGGAGGGGGCCTCCGAGGCCGATGTCATCGAGGCGCTGCAGGTGGCGGGCGCCTGGTCCTTCGTCTCCGAGCTGCCGAACGGCCTGCATGAGCTGCTGGGCGAGCGCGGGCACCGCCTCTCCGGCGGCCAGCGCCAGCGCATCTCGATCGCCCGCGCGCTGATGCACCGTCCGAAGCTGCTGATCCTCGACGAGGCGACGACGGGGCTCGATCCGCAGACCGAAGGCGAGATCTGCGAGGTGGTGCGCAAGCTGTGCGTGGAGGAGGGGCTGACGGTGCTTGCCATCTCGCATCAGCCGGCGTGGCAGCGGATCGCCGACCGCGTCTACACCATGGTGGATGGCGCCACCGTGCAGACCCATCCGGTCGTCGTCCCCCTCGTCTCCGCCGGCTGAGCGGCAGCGGAAAAGCTGCCTATTCCCCCGCCACCGGGACCGGCGCCTCATGCCGCTCGACCTTGCGGCGCTTGGCGCCCCGGCCGCTGAAGCGGTCAGCGAGGGCGTCGAGGTAGAGGTAGATCACCGGGGTGATATAGAGGGTCAGCAGCTGCGAGAGGAGCAGGCCGCCGACGACGCACAGGCCGAGCGGCTGGCGCAGCTCCGAGCCGGCGCCTATGCCGATGGCGATCGGCAGCGTGCCGGCGATCGCCGCCACCGTCGTCATGGTGATCGGCCGGAAGCGCAGCAGGCAGGCCTCGCGGATGGCGGTGCGCGCCGGCACGCTGCCGCCCTCTCTGCGGGCGATGGCGAAGTCCACCATCATGATGGCGTTCTTCTTGACGATGCCGATCAGCATGACGATGCCGATGATGCCGATGACGTTGAGGTCGTGGCGGAACAGCATCAGCGTCAGCAACGCCCCCAGCCCCGCCGACGGCAGGCCGGAGAGGATGGTCAGCGGGTGGACGTAGCTCTCGTAGAGGATGCCGAGAACGATGTAGATGGTCACCAGCGCCGCGAGGATCAGCACCAGCTGGTTGTCGAGCGAGGCCTGGTAGACCTGTGCCGTGCCCGAAAAGCCGGAGAGGATGGTGGCCGGCAGCCCCACCTCCCGTTCCGCCTGCTCCGCCTGCGCCACGGCCTCGCTGAGGGCGACGCCCGGCGGCAGGTTGAAGGCGAGGGTCACCGCCGGCAGCTGGCCCTCGTGCGAGATGCTAAGCGGCGCTGCCTGCAGCCGGATGTGGGCGATGGCGTCCAGCGGCACCAACGTACTGTCCGCGCCGCGCACGTAGAGGCGGGAGAGCGCCTTCGGGTCATCCTTGAATTGCTGCGCTGCCTCCAGGATCACCTGATAGTCGTTCGACGGGGTGTAGATGGTCGAGACCTGGCGCGAGCCGAAGGCGCTATAGAGGGTGGAGCGCACGTCCTCGATGGTCACGCCGAGCCGGGCGGCGGCGTCGCGGTCTATGTCCACCGCCGCCTCGCGGCTGCCGAGCTGCAGGTCGGTGCTGACGTCCTGAAACGCCGGCAGCGCGCGCAGGCGCGCCTCCATCTTTGGCGCCCATTCCCACAGCTCCTTCTGATCGACGCCGCGCAGCGTGTACTGGTACTGCGCCTTCGCCGGCCGGCTGCCGATCTGGATGTTCTGGACCACCTGGATGTAGGCGTTGATGCCGGGAACAGCGGCGAGCTTGCGGCGCAGCTCCTGCTGCACCGCCTGCGCCGAGGGCCGGCGATCGCGCGGCACGAGCTGCACGAAGATGCGGCCGTTGTTCAGCGCCGAGGACGACCCGGAGATGCCGACGATCGAGTTCGCGAAAGTTACGTAAGGATCGGCCTGGACGATGTCGGCGACCAGCTTCTGCCGCTCGACCATTCCGGTGAACGAGATGTCCTGCGGTCCTTCCGTGGCGATGAACAGAAGGCCGGTGTCCTCGTCGGGAAAGAAGCCCTTGGGAATGGCGACGAACGCCCACACCGTTCCCGCTATCGTCGCGAGGGTGACGCTCAGCATTAGCCGGCGGTGGGCCAGCGCCCCGTCCAGCGTCGACCGGTAGAGCGCGAGCAGCCGGTCGAAGCCGGTCTCGAACGCCCGGTAGAGGCGCCCGTGCTGCTCGGCTTGGCGTGGACGCAGCACCCGCGCCGCCAGCATCGGCGTCAGCGTCAGCGAGACGAAGCCGGAGATCAGGATGGCAAGGCTGATGCTGACGGCGAACTCGTTGAACAGACGGCCGACGACGCCGCCCATGAACAGCACCGGGATGAAGACCGCGACCAGCGAGAGGGTGATCGAAAGGATGGTGAAGCCGATCTCGCGCGAGCCCTTCAACGCCGCCTGGTACGGCTTCATCCCGTCTTCGACGTGGCGGACGATGTTCTCCAGCATGACGATGGCATCGTCGACGACGAAGCCCACCGACAGCGTCAATGCCAGCAGGGTTAAGTTGTTGATGGAAAAGCCGCACAGGTACATGCCGGCGAAGGTGCCGATGATGGAGATCGGCAGCGCCAGCGCCGGGATCAGCGTCGCCCGCAGGTTGCGCAGGAAGAGGAAGATGACCATCACCACCAGCGCCATGGTCAGCAGCAGGGTGAACTGCACCTCGTCCACCGACTGGCGGATCGACTGCGAGCGGTCCACCAGCACCTCGATGTTGACCGCCGGCGGCAACTGGGCGCGGAAGCTGGGCAGCAGCGCCTTTACCGCATCGGTGACCTTCACCGTGTTGGCGTCCGGCTGCCGCTGGATCGCGAGGACGATCGAGCGTTGGCCATTGAACCAGCTCGCTACCTTGTTGTTCTCGACCGAGTCCTCGATGCTGGCGACATCGGCAAGGCGCACCGGCGCGCCGTTGCGCCAGGCGACGATCAGCGGCTTGTACAGCTCGGCCCGGGCCAGCGGCCCGGAGGCATCGAGGATGAACGACTGCGACGGGCCGTCGAGGGTGCCAAGCGGGCTGTTGGAGTTGGCGCGCGAAAGCGCATCGCGCACCTCGTCCACGGCGATGCCCTTGGCCGCCAGCGCATCCGGATCGAAGCGGACGCGTACCGCGAATTTCTGCGCCCCGTAGATCGAGACCTGCGCTACCCCCGGCAGGATCGAGATGCGCGGCGACAGCAGGGTATCGGCGTAGTCGTGCACCTGCCACAGCGGCAGCGTACTCGACGCCAGCGCCAGTAGGATCACCGGCTGGTCGGCGGGGTTGACCTTGCGGAAGCTGGGCGGATCGGTGATCTCGTTGGGCAGCTTGCGGTTGGCGATGGACAGCGCCGACTGCACGTCGAGGGCGGCGCCGTCGATGTTGCGGTCGAGATCGAACTGCAGGGAGATTGAGGTGCTGCCCTGGCCGCTGATCGAGGTGATCGAGGTGATGCCGGCGATGGTGGAGAATTGCCGCTCCAGCGGCGTCGCCACCGACGCCGCCATCGTCTCCGGGCTGGCGCCCGGCAGCGTTGCCGTTACCTGGATGGTCGGAAAGTCAACCGACGGCAGCGCCGCCACCGGCAGCGTGCGGTAGCCGAACAGCCCGAGCAGCACCGTCGCTACCATCAGCAGCGTCGTCATCACCGGCCGGCGGATGCACAGCTCGGAGAGGGTCATGATATCAGGCGCCTCCCCCCCGCTCCGAGGTTGCTGCCGGCGCATCTTCGATCAGTACCGGCGATCCGGGCGCCAGCCGCAGCTGGTTGCTGATCACCACCCGCTCACCGGCGACCAGTCCCCGGGTGACGAAGGCGATGCCGTCTACGGTGCGCTCGACGGTGATGGGGCGGGCTTCGGCGGTGCGCTCGCGGCCGACAACGAACACGTAGGCGCCATCCTGTCCCACCAGCACCGCCGCGGACGGGATCGCCGCGACATTCGGCACCGTGTCCACCAGCACCGAGACATCGACGAACTGGCCCGGCCACAGCGCCTCGTCGCGGTTGGCGAGCGTCGCCTTCAGGGTGATGGTGCCGGTGGTCTGATCGACGGCGTTGTCGATGAAGGTGAGGGTGCCCTCAGCGGACACCGGCTTCGTTCCCCGTATCCGCGCGGTCACCGGCAGCGGCTTCTTTGCCTGCGCGGCGCGGATCGCCGCCAGCTCGGTCTGCGGCACGGCGAAGGTAACAGCGATCGGCCGGGTCTGGTTGATGGTCACCAGCGCCGATTCGTTGGCCTTGACGTTCGAGCCCAGCTTGAACGCCTGCGCGCCGGTGCGGCCCTCGATCGGCGCGCGGACGACTGTATAATCCAGCAGGGTGCGCAGGTTGCGGATCTGCGCATCGTCCGCCGCCGTCGCCGCCTTCAGCGCCTCGTGGGCGGCGCGGGCGGTATCGAGGGTGGCCTTGGCGGCAAAGCCGCGCTCGGCCAGCGCCTCGTTGCGGGCGAGTATGCGGGCGGCATCGGCAAGCTGCGCCTGGTCGCGCAGGACGTTGGCCTCCGCCTGCGCCAGCTGGGCGCGGGCGGCGCGGTCGTCGAGCCGGAACAGCACCTGGCCGGCGGTCACCTGGTCGCCCTCGGCAAAGCCGACCTCGACGATCAGCCCGTCGATGCGCGACTTCACCGCCACCGTCGCCAGCGGCTCCACCGTGCCGATCACCCCCACCCGCACCGGCATGTTGCGGGTTTCGACAACCGCGGTGCGCACGGGCACCGGTTGAGCGCCGCGCTCGGCTGCCGCGGCTCCTGCCTCTTCGCCCACGCCTCGCAAATGCACAGCCCAGCCGGCGACGCCCAGCACCGAGGCGATGCCGAGGACGGCTACGATCCGCTGCCACAGGCGAGGTTGCGTCACGTTCTACCCTTCCGACGGCGGCGGCACCGCCCCCTTGTCTCTCTTCTGGCCCGGCACGGCATCGCGGCGGCATCGCCGCCGAGCCAGGTCCCGCCCGGATGGCGAGAAACACAGCCGCCGCCGCGCCGGCATCAGGATACTGGGAAAAGTGGTCGAGGGCAGGAGCTTGCACAAGCCTGTGGACAAGCCGTCGTGACCGTGCCGGCTTAAGCCATTCACTTCAGCATAGTCGTGCACTTCCATACTGTCGCATTTGGCTGCAAAACACTGCTGCAGAGGGCGAAAAAGTGCGCTATTAACGAGGCATGATGGAGAAAATACAAAAATCCTTGATCGCGTGGAGTCGCGGATATCGCTTTGGACTTTTTTAAATGCGAGCGGGGTACTAGGTGTCGGCGGCGTCTCGGGTTGGTTAGCAGCAACTACTTCCTGGCTAGATACTTGGGGGGCGATCGCGTGGTGGTTTGCGGCGCTGATTGGTGCAGTGGCGACGTTGATTCTTTTCTTAGGGGCTGCGTGGCTTAGGTATGCATGGATACGGGGAACAGCTTTAGAAAAGTGGAAAAGGCAGGTTAATTCAGTAAATCCACTTGATACAGAATTTAATAAGCAGCAGGCTTGAAGAGCTAGTAAACCCATTTACTCGAAAGATTTCTAATAAAAGATTTATTAATTGTGAACTTATTGGGCCACTTAATATTCTATTTATTAGGAGTAATCTAGTTGGTGCAAGCCTAATTGGATGCGATCTCATGATGGCAAGAGAAGGTGCTAATATGCATAATATTATAGTTATGGAAGACGTATCAATAATGGGTGGTATGTTTTGTCAGATCACGATCGTTGTACCTCAAGATGCAGTACAATATTTTGCAGCAATTCCGGGAGCTAGGTTCTCCACTCTTACAGGTAATGCTCAGTTGGATGCATCAAAATTCGAATAAGATTATCCGGTGAACCCTCAGCGGCTAATTTTGTAATGTCTGATCGGTATTTCATTAATATTCACTTGGGTAGCTAGGTATCAGCCTGGCCTCAAACAACACTCTGCGAACGGGTCAATTAAAGCTTTGCTAACCCAAAGATTGTACCATACGGCAATGGTCGCCCGGATAAATACCGTCGCCTTCAACGGCATCGACGTCCTCGACGTTGATGTGCAGGTGCAGATCACCCAGGGGCTGCCGATGTTCTCGGTCGTCGGCCTGCCGGACAAGGCGGTCGCCGAGAGCCGGGAGCGGGTGCGGGCGTCGCTGGCGGCGATGGGCCTCGCCCTGCCGCCGAAGCGCATCACCGTCAACCTGGCGCCGGCCGACCTGCTGAAGGAGGGCAGCCACTTCGACCTGCCGATCGCCCTCGCCCTGCTCGCGGCGATGGACGTGCTGCCGCGCGACGAGATCGCTGGCTACGCCGCGCTCGGCGAGCTGGCGCTGGACGGCGTGCTGGCGCCGGTGGCGGGGTGCTGCCGGCGGCGGTGCACGCGTCGGCGCGCGGCCTGGGGCTGATCTGCGCCCGCAAGCAGGGCGGCGAGGCGGCGTGGGCGGCCGGCATCGAGGTGCTGGCACCGTCCTCGCTGCTGGCGCTGGTCAACCACTTCAAGGGCACGCAGATCCTCGGCCCGCCCGATCCGAAGCTGGCGGAAGACAGCGGCGGCTATCCCGATCTCGCCGACGTCAAGGGCCAGGAGACGGCGAAGCGGGCGATCGAGATCGCCGCTGCCGGCAATCACAACCTGCTGATGATCGGCCCGCCCGGCTCCGGCAAGTCGATGCTGGCGCAGCGCCTGCCCGGCCTGTTGCCGCCGCTGGATCCGGCGGAGGCGCTGGAGGTCAGCATGATCCACTCGGTCGCGGGCGTGCTGCAGGACGGCGGGCTGATTCTGCCGCCGGCCCTTTCGCGATCCGCACCATTCGGCATCGGTGGCGGCGCTGGTCGGCGGCGGCCTGCGAGCGCGGCCGGGCGAAGTATCGCTGGCGCACCTGGGCGTCCTCTTTCTTGACGAACTGCCGGAGTTCCCGCGCCCGGCGCTGGAGGCGCTGCGGCAGCCGCTGGAGACCGGGCGGACGACGGTGGCGCGAGCCAACGGCCACATCACCTATCCCGCCCGGTGCAGCTCGTGGCGGCGATGAACCCGTGCCGCTGCGGCTGGCTCGACGATCCCGGCCGCGCCTGCTCGCGGGCGCCGAAGTGCGCCGCCGACTACCAGGCGCGGCTGTCCGGGCCGGTGCTCGACCGTATCGATCTTGTCATCGACGTACCGGCGGTATCGCCCGCCGACCTTTCGTTGCCACCCTTCCGAGACCTCCGCCGACGTCGCCCGGCGGGTGGCCGCCGCCCGCGCCGTCCAGCGCGCCCGTTATGCCCAGGCTGGCAACGGCGGGGCAACGCCGGTGCGCACCAATGCCGAGGCCGATGGCGCCCTGCTCGACCGGGTGGCGAGCCCCGACGCCGGCGGCCGCCGGCTGCTGACGGAGGCGGTCGAGCGGATGCGGCTGTCGGCGCGCTCGTACCACCGGGTGCTGCGCGTCGCCCGCTCGCTGGCCGACCTTGACGGCGCCACCGCGGTGGCCCGCATCCACATCGCCGAGGCCCTTTCCTACCGTCGGGTTACGCCGGCCTCACCCAAACACTGAGGCGCCCCTAGCTAGCCGAGCCTTGAACTACCACCTCGACGGCTGGTCGCCCGCAGCTGGGCGAGGAGCCTCGAGCGTCGCGAGCTCGTCTCACGCAATAGAGCGGCCGTGGCTAAGTCGGGGCATGGCGCACGCCGTATTTACATCTATGTCTATTAACAGTATAGGGTATTTGTCTAGCCAGCAATGGCGTTTGCCGTGGGGGCCTTCCCTGGCTCTGCCGATACGGACCCATGGAGCGAATTTGATGAAGCATATCCGGGCTCTGGTGGCGATCATCGCCACGATTATCACAGCCGGCGGCGCCACCCAGGCGCTTGCCGCAGAGGGGAAGCCGGCCGAACATCGTCGTCATGCTGACCGACGATCAGCGATGGGACGCCGTCGGCTACGTCCAGCGCACCGTCGGCGGGCGGTTCCCGTTCTTCCGCAACAGCACGCCCAACATCGACCGCATCGCCCGCGACGGCGTCTGGTTTCGCAATGCCTTCGTCGTCGATTCTTTATGCTCGCCCAGCCGGGCTGCCTATCTGACCGGCAAATATAATCACATCAATGGGATCGTTGATAATAGCACACCGCTGCCACCCGGCTCGCAGACCTATGCGACGCTGCTGCGGGCGGCCGGCTACCGCACCGGCTACTTCGGCAAATGGCACATGGGCTCGCAGCGGCAGCGGCCGGGGTTCGACGAACACGCGAGCTTCGTCGGTCAGGGCGAGTATCAGAACGCGCAGTTGATCGTCAACGGCGTAACCACCCCGACCACCGGCTGGGTCGACGACGTCACCACCGGCTACGCCGTCGATTTCATCCGGCGCAGTGCCAAGGGGCAACAACCCTTCCTGATGGTGCTCGGCTTCAAGACGCCCCACGGTCCCCTCGACGGACGGTCGGCGCCACCGCGGACCAAGCAGCTTTTCGTCGGCCAGGAAGTCGATACGCCGCCGAATGCCGCGACCTATCCGCCCTATTTCGTCAACCGCGAGGTCTCGACCTTCGGCGGGGAAAACTTCCGCAACTATTTCCGGACCGTCGCCGGCATGGACCAGGATGTGGGGCGGGTCCTCGACGCCCTGGATGCCGCGAAAATCGCCGACAGCACCGTCGTCGTCTTCGCCAGCGACAATGGATGGAACATGCGCGAGCACGGCTCCTATACCCGGTCGGGCGCCGACGGCGAGAAGCGCAACGCCTACGAGGCGTCGATTCGCGTCCCGTTGTTCCTGCGCTACCCGCGCCTTAGCGGCGGCGGCCGGAAGATCGGGGCGACGGTGCTGAACATCGATCTCGCGCCGACGCTGCTGCAGCTCGCCGGACTACCGCCGCGGCCTGACATGCAGGGGAAGAGCTGGGTACCCTTGCTCAACGGGAGCGCTGAGACCATCCGCTCGGGAATGTTCTACGAGTACTTCCGCGAGAAGGGCTATATCGTGCCGCGGATCATCGCCTTCCGGCGCAACAACCTGAAGCTGATCGAGTATCCGGATCATCCGGAATACCCCCGTGAATTCTACGATGTTCTGCTGGATCCGTGGGAGATGAACAACCGCATCGCCGATCCGAGTGTGCAGCTTCAGGTCCAGGCGATGTCGATCGAGATGAAAAACCGGGCGCGGCAACTGGCCTACCGGATCCCGCCGGGGGCGGCGCCGCAGCGCTGAAATGCGGCAGAAGATGCTGAAGTCCCCCGCCGGCGGCCTTGTCTCTATTTCTGCCGGGCTGCCTGCCGACGCCGCCAGCGTTCGATCTCGCCGACGATGCCGTGGCGGAAGACGAGGACGCAGGCGACGAAGATCACCCCCTGGATGATGGTCGACCAGGCGCCCACCTGGGCGAAGTAGTTCTGGATGGCGACGAGGATGAAGGCACCGATGATCGGGCCGATGACGGTGCCCATGCCGCCCATCAGCGTCATCAGCACCACCTCGCCGGACAGATGCCAGTGGACGTTATTCAGGGCGGCGAGCTGGAAGACGATGGTGATCAGCGCGCCGGCCAGCCCGGAGAATGCGGCTGAAAGCACGAAGGCGAGGAGCTTGTAGAGGTCGGCGCGGTAGCCGAGCGATACCGCTCGCATCTCGTTTTCGCGCAGCGCCGTCAGCACCTGGCCGAACGGCGAGTTGATCGCCCGCAGCAGGATCGCAAAGGCGAGGACGAAGACGAAGAACACGAAGTAGTAGAGGATGAACTGGTTGTTGAGATCCAGCATCCCCAGCAGCGTGCCGCGCGGGATCGCCTGGATGCCGTCCTCGCCGTGGGTGAACGGCGCCTGCAGGCAGAAAAAGTAGACCATCTGCGCCAGCGCCAGGGTCACCATGGCGAAGTAGATGCCCTGCCGGCGGATGGCGAGCCAGCCGAAGACGCCCCCCAGGATGGTCGCCGCCAGCGTGCCGGCGAGGATGGCGAACTCGGTGGGAAAGCCCCACACCTTGGCGGCGTGGCCGGTGACGTAGGCGGCGATGCCGAAAAAGGCGGCGTGGCCGAAGCTGATCAAACCGACGTAGCCGATAAGCAGGTTATAGGCGCAGGCGAACAGCGCGAAGCACAGCACCTTCATCAAGAAGATCGGATAGAGCAGAAAGGGCGCCGCGAGGCCGAGGACGAACAGGATCAGCAGCGGCAGCCTGAGATTGCCCGTCATCGCTTCAGGCCGCCTTGCCGAAGAGCCCGGTCGGCTTGGCCAGCAGCACGATCGCCATGATGATGAAGATCACCGTGTTCGAAGCCTCCGGATAGAAGACCTTGGTCAGCCCCTCGATGACGCCGAGCGCAAAGCCGGTGATGATCGAGCCCAGGATCGAGCCCATGCCGCCGATGACCACCACGGCAAAGACGACGATGATCAGGTGCGAGCCCATCAGCGGGTTCAGCGAGTAGATCGGCGCGGCGAGCACACCGGCGAAGGCAGCCAGGGCAACGCCGAAGCCGTAGGTCGCCGTCACCATCAGCGGCACATTGATGCCGAAGGCCTGCACCAGGGTGGGGTTCTCGGTGGCGGCCCGCAAATAGGCGCCGAGCTTCGTCTTCTCGATGACGAGCCAGGTGCCGATGCACAGCACCAGCGAGACGAGGATGACCCAGGCCCGATATCGCGGCAGGAACATGAAGCCGAGATTGTAGCCCCCCTGCAGCAATGCCGGCGGCGCGTAGGGCTGGCCGGAGACGCCGAAGATCTGGCGGAACACCCCCTCGACGACCAGCGCCAGCCCGAAGGTGAGCAGCAGGCCGTAGATCGGATCGAGACGGGTCAGCCGGCGCAGCAAAAGCCGTTCCGTCGCCATTCCGAACAACCCGACGAGCAGCGGTGCCAGCACCAGGGCCGGCCAGTAGCCGATGCCGAGGTATGACAGCAAAAGCCAGGCGACGAAGGCGCCCATCATGTATTGGGCGCCGTGGGCGAAGTTGATGATGTTGAGCAGGCCGAAGATCAGCGCCAGCCCGAGACTCAGCATAGCGTAGAAGGCGCCGTTGATCAGCCCGATCAGCAGCTGACCGAACAGCGCCTGCGATGGCACGCCGAGCGCTTCGAACATGGGCGGGGCTCCCTTTTGTCCTTGCTCGTTGCCCCTTGCGCTACTTCGTCACCAGCGGGCAGTTGCCCTGATCCATCGGGCGGAAAGCCTCGTCGCCCGGCACGACGCGCAGGATCTTGTAGTAATCCCACGGATACTTCGATTCCTGCGGCGACTTGACCTGGACCAGGTACATATCGTGCACCATGCGCCCGTCGGCGCGCACCCGCCCGTTCTGGGCAAAGAAATCGTTGACCGGCATCTCCCGCATCTTGGCCGCGACGGCCTTGGCCTCGTCGGTGCCCGCCGCCTTGATCGCCGCGAGGTAGTGGTGCACGGCGGAGTAGACGCCCGCCTGCACCATCGTCGGCATCCGGCCGCCGTTGCGCTCGCCGAAACGCTTTGACCAGGCGCGGGTCTCATCGTTGCGATCCCAGTAGAATGCGGTGGTCAGCACCAGCCCTTGGGTGACTTGCAGGCCAAGGCTATGGATATCGGAGATGAACACCAGCAGGCCGGCCAGCCGCTGCCCGCCGGCGGTGATGCCGAATTCCTGCGCCTGCTTGATCGAGTTGATCATATCGCCGCCGGCGTTGCCGAGACCGATGACCTTGGCGCCGGAGGACTGCGCCTGCAGCAGGAATGACGAGAAGTCCTGATTGGGGAATGGGGTCTTGACCGATCCCAGCACCTTGCCGCCTTGCGCGATCACCGCCGCCGAGGTGTCCTTCTCCAGCGCGTGGCCGAAGGCATAGTCGGCGGTGATGAAGAACCAGGTGTTGCCGCCGTCGGCGGTCAGCGCCCGCCCGGTGCTGTTGGCGAGAGCGTAGGTATCGTAGGTCCAGTGGATCCCGGTCGGCGAGCAGGCCTTGCCGGTGAGATCCGACGTGCCCGCCGTCGAGTTGAGGTGGATGCGATTCTTGTTCTTGGTGATTTCCTGGACGGCCAGAGCCACGGAAGAGGTTGGGACGTCGACGACGGCGTCAACCTTATCGATATCAATCCACTGGTTGACAATGGGGGTGGCAACGTCGGGCTTGTTCTGATGGTCGGCGAAGATCACCTCGATCGGCTTGTCGAGAACCTTGCCGCCGAAATCCTCGACCGCCATCCGCGCCGCGGTCACCGAGCCGGCGCCAGCGAGGTCGGCATAGACGCCGGACTGATCATTGAGGACGCCGATCTTGACGACGTTATCCGACACCTGTGCGAACGCCGCGCTCAGCGTCAGCAGGGCCAGCCCGACGCCGGCCGAGAACGCGGTTACCACCTTCGGCATTGCTTCCTCCCTCTTCAGACCACTCAGGCTTCAGACACCCAGGCAGCTTTCCAGCTTCTCCCGGTTTGCGGCGAGGTCTTCGTTCCTGATCATGTCGATCACCCGGCCGTGCTCGACGACGTAGTGCCGGTCGGCGACGGTTGCGGCAAAGTGGAAGTTCTGCTCGACCAGCAGAATGGTGAAGCCCATGGCTTTGAGCTTGCGGATGACGGCGCCGATGTCCTGGACGATGACAGGCGCGAGGCCTTCCGTCGGCTCGTCGAGCAGCAGCAGTCGCGCGCCGGTACGCAGGATGCGGCCGATCGCCAGCATCTGCTGCTCTCCGCCGGAAAGCTTGGTTCCCTGGCTCGCCCGGCGCTCGTAGAGATTAGGAAACAGGTCGTAGATCTCTTTCACACTCAGGCCGCCATCGCGGATGAGCGGTGGCAGCATGAGGTTCTCGAAGACGCTGAGGCTGGCGAAGATGCCGCGTTCTTCCGGACAGTAGGCGATGCCGAGGCGGGCGATGCGGTTGGAGGCAAGCGCGATGGTCTCGTGGCCGTCAAAGCGGATGGAGCCGCGCCGCTGGCCGAGGATGCCGATGATCGCGCGCAGGGTCGTCGACTTGCCGGCGCCGTTGCGGCCGAGCAGGGTGACCACCTCGCCCGCGTGCACCGCGCATCTCATGCCGTGGAGGATGTGGGATTCGCCATAGAAGCCGTGCAGATCGGCCACTGAGAGCAGCGGCGATCCGGCGTCAGCCATGGCCGGCCTCGGAGCCAAGATAGGCGGTAATGACCTCCGGATTGGCCGAGACTTCGGCGTAGGAGCCCTCGGCGAGAATGCGGCCGCGCGCCAGCACGGTGATGCGGTCGGACAGGTCGGCAACCACCGACAGGTTGTGCTCCACCATCAGCACCGTCCGCCGCTCGGTCAGCCGCCGGATCAGTGCGGCGATGCGGTCAATGTCCTCGCGGCCCATACCGGCCATCGGCTCATCGAGCAGCAGCAGGTCGGGATCCAGCGCCAGGGTGGTGGCGATCTCCAGGGCGCGCTTGCGGCCGTAGGGAAGCTCGACCGCGGTGGCCGCGGCAAATTCGGCGAGCCCCACTTCGCCCAGCAGCGCCAGCGCCTGCTCGTTCAGCACGTCGAGGACGAGCCGCGCCGCCAGAAATGAAAGGAGATGCCGAGCTTGCGCTGCAAGGCGATGCGAACGTTGTCGAGAACGCTGACGTGCGGGAACACTGCCGAAATCTGGAACGAGCGCACCATTCCCATGCGGGCAATGGCATGCGGCTGTGCATGGGTGATGTCTTGGCCCTTGAAGTGGATGGTGCCACGGGTCGGCGCCAGGAACTTGGAGATCATGTTGAAGCAGGTGGTCTTGCCGGCGCCGTTGGGACCGATCAGCGCGTGGATGGTGCCGCGACGAACGTTCAGGCTGACGTCGCGGACGGCAACAAAACCCTTGAACTCCTTGGTGAGCCCGTTCGTCGTGATGATGAACTCATCAGCCACCGGCACGAACCCCGCTGCCGTTGCTTGATGCTGGGTGGCATTTCCCCACCTGGCCGCAGTACGCTCTGAAAAGCAACATTCACCACTCCCGAGGCGCAATATTACCTACATTTTGTACGCTTTCCAGCGCCGTTTCGTGGCTGGCGGAACAGCGGTGCGGACCTCTGCCGCGAACGCGGAGTACCGCCATCCTCTTTCGGCCGGGGCGTTGGTGATAGCGAGGGAGGGGCGGCTCGCGCCTGTCCGCCAACGGGGAAGGCCCAGGCCGACATCAGGTATCGAGGCGGCTCCTCGTGTTGCCGCTCCGGGCCTCAGGGGCAGATCCGATCGGGGGAGAGGCGTCATTTGTGTGCATGGATGGCATTTTCTTTGCGTCCGACCAGAGCTGCGGCGTAGCGCATTAAATTCTCCCGCAGCATTTTAGGTCAGCCTCTAAAGCGCACATCATGGCAATGCCGCAAAGGCCTTCCCGCGGCGCCCCTTCAGAACAGGAAGATCAAGGATGAACGCGAAGTGCACAGAGCAACATCCGCGCCCCCCGTGCGGCGGATGCGCTGGCGAAGCCGAGGCAGCATGAACGGCAGCCTGATCCAACGGATCGCCGAGGCGCGGGGCTTCCTCGGCAAGCTCTGGCGGCTCGCCGCCCCGTACTGGGGGACCCGTGATGTCGCCGAAATCGACTTCCGCGGCCTTACGTTGCGGGTGCCGGAGCGCTGGATCGCCCGCGGGCTGCTCTGCGTCGTGCTCTTCCTCAACATCATCATCGTCTGGCTGCTGAAGCTGGTCAACGACTGGAACGGCCGCTTCTTCAATGCCTTGCAGGACAAGAACCTGGAGGCGTTCTGGGCCGAGCTGCGCTACTTCGTGGTGCTGGCGGCGATGTTCATCGTCATCGCCGTCTACCGCTTATGGCTGCGGCAGATGCTGCAGATCCGCTGGCGCCGGTGGCTGACGCAGATTTACTACAACGAGTGGCTGCGCAATCGCACCTATTACCGGATGGAACTGGCGAGCCACGGCGCCGACAATCCCGAGCAGCGCATCCAGGAGGATTGCGACAACTTCACCGCCCAGACCCTCGCCATCGGGCTCGGCCTGATCTCCGAGGTGCTCACCCTCATCACCTTCACCGTTCTACTGTGGAACCTCTCGGGCAGCATTACCCTGCCGGTCTTCGGCGGGATCGAGATCCCCGGCTACATGATGTGGGTGGCGATCCTCTACTCGGCGGCGGGCTCGTGGCTCACCTACAAGATCGGCCGGCCGCTGGTCGGGGTGAACTTCGAGCTGCAGCGCGCCAACGCCGATTTCCGCTACCGCATGGTGCGGGTGCGCGAGAACGCCGAGAGCATTGCCCTCTATAATGGCGAGCCCGATGAGATCCATCGCCTCGACGGCGCCTTCGGCCGGCTCTACGCCATCTGGTGGCAATACATGCGCTACAACAAGCGGCTGACCTGGTTCACCGCCTTCTACGGGCAAGCCGCCGACGTCTTCCCGCTGGTGGTGGCGGCGCCACGCTATTTCGCCGGCGTCATTCCGCTGGGTGTGCTCACCCAGACCGCCAACGCCTTCGGCCGGGTGCAGGGGGCGCTGTCCTGGTTCGTCGATACCTTCGCCAGCCTGGCCGACTGGAAGGCCACCATCGACCGGCTCACCAGCTTCAGCGAGGTGATGGCGACGATCCGGACGCAGCAGGCGACGCAGCAGGGCTTCGACATCGGGGCTGGCGAGCCGCTGGCGCTGGACGGGGTGGACGTGGCGCTGCCCGATGGCCGCATCCTGCTGCGCGACGTCGCTGTCAGCATCGACCGCGGCAGCTGGGTAGCGGTGCAGGGGCCGTCCGGCAGCGGCAAGACGACGCTGTTCCGCGTTCTCGCCGGCATCTGGCCGTTCGGCCGCGGCCGCATCACCCTGCCCGGCGAGGCCCGCGTGCTGTTCCTGCCGCAGCGGCCGTATCTGCCGCTCGGCACGCTGCGGGAAGCCCTCAGCTACCCGGAGAAGCCGGATGCACACCCGCAACAGGCGTTCGAGGACGCGCTGAGCGCCTGCCGGCTGGCGCCGCTGCGCAACCGGCTGGACGAAAGCGGCAACTGGACGATGACGCTGTCGATCGGCGAGCAGCAGCGCATGGCCTTCGCCGTGCCCTGCTCTACCGGCCGGACTAGCTGTTCCTCGATGAAGGCGACCTCGGCCCTCGACGAGGCGACCGAAGCCGAACTCTACCGGTTGCTGCGCGAGCGCCTGCAGGCCGCGATCATCAGCATCGCCCACAAGCCGGCCGTCGTCCGCCTGCACGACCACCTCATCACCCGGTGAGCCCGCAAGGCGAATGCCGGCAGTTGCAGCCGGCGAACCCTTGGCGGGACGAGGCTGCGGGGGCCGTCGAACCATTCCGGTGGATGATGCATTGCATATTCGGCGGTACGTCCGGGTCGGTTCTTCCGGCTGGGGGCCAAGGCCCCGCTTTTTGCGTCACTGGATAACCAGGAGAACTGCTCGTGAAGAGATTACCTTTCCATCTTTCCGCCGTTGCCGCGGCGATGGCATTACTGCCGACGGCGGCCCTCGCTCATACCGGCGTGGGTGACACCGCCAGGTTCTCACTTCTTCCTGCACCCGCTGACCGGCATCGACCATATCCTCGCGATGATGATGGTCGGCGTGTTTTACCTGGCAGCTCGGCGACCAGGCCCTCTGGCTGGTGCCGATCACCTTCGTTCTGGTGATGGCGCTGGGCGGCGCACTGGGCGTCGCCGGCGTCGACGTTCCCTTCGTCGAGACCGGCATCGCACTCTCGGTGATCGTGCTGGGGGCTGTCGTCGCCTTCCGCGTCAAGGCGCCGGTGGCGATTGCCATGGCGCTTGTCGGCCTTTGCGATCTTTCACGGTCGTACGCACGGCTCGGAGATGCGGAGATGCCGCCGGGATGGCCTATGTCGGCTTCATGCTCGCAAGCGGCGCTGCTGCACGCGGGCGGCATCGGCCTCGGCTTCCTGATCGGCAAGATCAGCGAGGAACGCGGACCTGCCATCGTGCGCGCGGCCGGCGCGGTGTCGATCGTTGCCGGGTTGGCGCTTCTCGGCGGGCTGATCGACCACCCGCCGGCTCCGCGGCCGGTCTGGCGGCGCGTGATGTCGTGCATCACCGGCGCTGCGCCGGCCCCAGCCTGACTGTCGAGGGCCGGCGTGCCCGAGGATGTCGGAACAACGCGGCTCAGGCAGCGCCGCTGACCTTCGGGTCCGCTGCACAGGCTTCCCGGCGGCCACTTCCAGGCAGACGTTGGCGGTGGCGGACAGCTCGATGGTGAGGGTGACGGTGCGGCCGGCAAGCGGGAGAGATCGATGGCGGTGCGCTCGGTCAGTCGGCCTCGGCGTAGTCCATGCCGGTCGCCGCTGCCTCGTCCACCGGGATGCCGTCGATCAGCACGGTGAACTTGATGCCGTCGTCAGCATATTGGTAGAGGCCTTCAGGGCCGAAGCTTGCGCTTATAGGAAAGCACCGGGGTCTCGCCGAGGACGAGGCGCCGGGTGGCGCGCAGGCCAGCTTCTCGCTGGTATCGCAGCCGGCGCCGGACGAGACCTTGCCGTGCAGGGCGCCGTCCGCATCTGCCAGCGCTTCGTCGCCGTCCCAGCCGGCCGCGGCGAGGCCGCCGGGGTGGCGACGGCGCCTCGCCTTCCGGCCGCGGCTGGGCCTGCGCCTCGAACGACTTACTGAGGATGGCGCCGATATCGACGCCGCCGACCGTAGCGCCCTTCTGGGCGAGGTTGCGGCCGCCCTTCAGCAGCCCCGCGGCTTCCAGCGAGGTGCCGATGATGCCGGGGATGTCGATGCCGAGGCCGGCAAGGCCGCCGGCCGGCGCCGCCTTGTCGCGGCCCGCTTCCTTCCGGCGGCCGGCGCCGGCGGCCCGCCAGCCGAGCGGGCGATGAACTGCGCCAGGTCGGGAGCCAGGGCCTTCTCGGCGGCCGGCTTCGCTGTCTCGGCGCTGGCAGCCTGTGCGGCTGCGGCTGGCTGATCCTTCGCGGTCGGCGTATCGGCCGAAGCGTCAGCTGTGCCGGCGTCCGGCCGCCGTCCATTCCTGATCGGGATGGAGACGGCAGGGATGCGGAACGGGACCGCTTCGCCGTCGTCGGCTGCCGGCTCCACCGGGGTTGCCGGCCGCCGCGGCCCAGCCGGGCGGTCGCGCGCCACCTCGTCGGCCCCACGAGCGGGCGATGTGGGTCGGCGAGGAGATGCCGGCATCGATGATGAACGGCTCGGGCTGGCCGCAGCCGTCGGGCGCCTGCGGATCGATCGCCTGGCCGTGCGGCAGGCCGGCGACCGTCCAGTGCTCGACGATGTCCTGGCCGGCGGCGTCGCGCCAGACGCGATGGCGGTGCGGTCCGACCTGCTCGTCGAGGGCGGGCTCGCCGGTGATCGCGTGCACGTTGCACCACTGCTTGACGACTTCCCCGGCGTTTAGCGGCTTGACCGTCACATCGGCGTCGCCGTGCCACACCTGCATCCGCGGCCACGGCCCGCTGTGGTTCGAGGCGGCCCGCACCCGGTCGCCTCCTCGAGCTGGGCAGGCTGCGCCCTGGAAGATGACCTCGAAGCCCTCGCAAGGCCTTCGGCGCAGTGGTAAGGAACGCGGCGACGACGGCGCCGCCGGCAAACACGTCGGGGTGCGTTGCCAGCATGACCGAGGTCATGGCGCCGCCGGCGGAGAGGCCGGTGACGAAAACGCGCTGCCGGTCGAGGCCGTGGGCGGCGACCAGGTGGTCGACCATCTGCCGGATCGATTCCGGCTCGCCGCCGTCGCGGGCGAAATCCTGCGGCCGGAACCAGTTGAAGCAGCGCGGCGGAGTTGTTGGAGCGCCGCTGCTCGGGCAGCAGCAGGGCGAAGCCAGCAGCCCCGGCGAGGTTGACCAGCCGGTGCCGGCATCATAGGCGGCGGCCGTCTGGGTGCAGCCGTGCAGCACGACGACCAGCGGCGCGCTCGCAGGCAGCTCGTCGGGAATGTAGGTGAGCATGCGCAGGTTGCCGGGGTTGCTGCCGAATTCGGCGACCTCGGCGAGGTGGCTGCGCTCGCGCGCATCGATGCGCTCGATGACGTCTTCGGCGACGGCAGCGGCGGCGAGAAATTTCTCCCACGGGCGGCGGTTGCGGCGCTCGCGGGCGAGCTGCGCCAGGTTGGCGATTTTCTGGCCAAGGTCGAGCATCAGGGCTGTCCTTTCATCTGGCGGGGGGGAGGTGAGCGAGCCGATCTCGATCAGCTTGCTGGCAGGCGGGAATGCCGTGTGGAACAGGCCGGGATCGGCCGTACCGCCCGCGCTCGGGTCGAGCCAGACGGGCAGTCGCCCCGGCGCCGGTTCGTAGCGGCGGTTGATCAGGGTGCGGCGGCCTTCTGCCGTCGCGGGAACGAGCTGCACTGCGGCGGCGGGAAAGCCGCGGCTGACCCAGATGCCGAACAGCTCGCGCGCCAGCGCCGCGCGCAGGTGGCGGGGTCGCGTGCCGCTCGATCAGCCGCGCCAGCGCCTCGCCGAAGCGCAGGTGGCCCGGCAGCAGCGCAGACGGATCGGCCACCGCGGCGGCGTCGGGCCGCGGCCGTGGTGCGCGATGACCACGCCCGCGGTTTCCAGCGATCTCGTCCGCCCTGGCTTCAGCGCCCGGTAGCGGTGGATGGCATCGGCCGTGTGCACCTGTTGCGGCGCCGCCATCCGCGATCAGCAGATCAGCGGCGTAGTCGGCGGTGGCCGCCGGCGCGCCAGGACCGCGCGGGCCCGGAGGCAGCAGGCCGTCGGTGATCATCAGGGTGACCCGCACCCGCAGATCGCGGCGCGACTGGCCGAGGATGTCGGCAAGGCGCTCGCTGAAGGCATATCGTCGCAGGGCATCGCTCATGCCCGAAAGGGTAGGGCGGTGCAGCGGCGATCGCCAGGGATTTTAGTAAGTGACTATTATTATTTTTCTCGACGGAACACCGCCGCCAGCTCGACGTGCGGCGACCACAGGAACTGATCCACCGGCGTCACCTCCTCCAGCCGGTAGCCGCCATCCGCCAGCAGCCGCGCGTCGCGGGCGAAGGTTGCGGGGTTGCACGAGACGTAGACGACCGTCGGCACCACCGAAGCGGCCAGCGCCGCCGCCTGCGCCCGCGCGCCGGCGCGCGGCGGATCGAGCACGACTGCGGCGTACCGCGCCAGCTCCGCTGGGGTGAACAGCCGCACGAACAGGTCCCGCTGCTCGCAGCGCAGCCGCGAGGCCAGCGCCAGTACCGAACGCCCGGCGGCTGCCAGCGCCGCGACGGCGTCCGCATCGCCATCGACGGCATCGACCCGAGAGTAGCCAGCGCCAGCGGCAGGGCAAAGGTGCCGCTGCGCAGGGTGCACCGCCTGCTGCCTCGCCGATCCCGGCGCGCACTGCGGCAGCAGCGCCGCTTCACCTGCGGCGCTAGCCTGCAGAATCCGACCGGCAGCACCGCCACCGGCACGCCGCCGAACAGGGCGCGGGGCTGGCGACGCACCGCCAGCGGCTCGACCGGCGCGCCCGCCGCCTGCTGCCAGCACAGCCGCGCGAGATCGGCTTCGAGGCAAATCCCGCCAGCCGCCCAAGGTCTCCGGCCCCGCGCGGCGACCAGCCCTGCAACAGCACATCGAGGCCGCCGTCCAGCAGCGTCGCCGAGACGCTCACCCGGGCGCCCGCCGGCAATATCCGCCCAGCAGCCGGCGCAGCGGGTGCCAGCAGGGCGACGATCGCCGGTTCGAGCCGGGCAGGCCGCAAGATCGACGATCCGGTGCGCCTCGCGGACCTGGAAGCCGAGCTGCATGGCGCCCCCGCCGATCGCGCAGCGGTGAAGGTCGCGCGCCGACGGCTGCCGGGGCGTGCGCACCAGCGGGCCGATGCGGCAGCCGGCGAGCCCAGCCGCGCCAGCGCCGCCGTCAGCCGTGCTGCTTTCCAGCTGGCGTAGGCGTCATCGGTCAGGTGTTGCAGGGCGCAGCCGCCGCAGAGGCCGTAATGCGGGCAGGGGCTGCGTCCGGCCGCAGGGCCGGCGGCGATCACCTCCAGCAGGCGGGCGGCGAAGCCCACCCGCTGCGCGGCCGCAGCGGCAGCGCCCGCGGTCGCCGGGGACGGTCAGCGGCACATAGAGGCGGCCGTCCGCCGTCTCGGCAATGCCGTCGCCGCCTTCACCCAGCCGCACGATATCGGCTTCGATTGACTCGCCGGGAAGTGATCGAAGCGGTGTTACCGCTGCGTCGCGTCTTGCGTTGTGGTTTTCTCACGGTTATGCGCGGCTCAGGATGCCCGTCATGTTTGTGCCGCATGCCACCTCCCAACCGGTTGTTCCCGATAAAGTTTAAGCTGAAAGGACCATCGGCTGTGCCGGAAGTCGCGCGAGGTCGCTGGCAGACCCTCGAAGCCGTTCGTGTCTTTGCACTGTTATGGATTGTTGTCCTCCACTTTGCCGAGCAAATATTCCGCGGCTGGGATATCGCCAACCCCTCCAACACTTGGCCGCCGCTTGGCGAGCGCATCGCCCAACTGGCGCCGTTCAGCGGTCACGGCATCTGGGACATTCCGGCGTGGCTGCTGGTCAACTTTGCCTTGGCCGGCGATCAGGGAGTGGCGCTGTTCATCATCCTCAGCGGCTTCGGCCTGACCTGGACCCTGTCGAAAAAGCCGGCCGGCTGGGGCGGCTTTCTGCGCCGGCGCCTCGCCCGCATCTACCCCGAATACTGGATGGCGCATCTGTTCGTGCTGGCGGGCAGCCTTGTCTTCAAGGAGCCCCTCCAGTCCGGTCCTCCTTCCTGTTCAGCCTGCTGGGCATCCGCGTCACCCCCGACCTGCTCTACGCTGTCTCGACGGCGTGGTGGTACATCGGTTTGACCATCCAGCTCTACTTGGTGTTTCCGCTGCTGTGGCTGATGCTGCAGCGCCTGGGCTGGCCGCGCTTTTTGCTGGTCACGCTGGCCGCATCACTCACCGTCCGCACCCTCGGTCTCTGGATATTCGCCGATGTGGTGCCGCAGTGGGGCTACCTCGATACCTGGGCGAGAGGAGCGATCTTCATCACTCCGCATCCCGGAGTTCGTCCTCGACATGGCGCTGGCCTTGCGCGGCATGATCCTCCCTCGAGCGCGTCGACGGCTGGTGCCGGGCGCCCGGCACGGTGGCCGTGGCGGCCGGCGCCTGGGCAGCCGGTATGGTGGCATCGGCATTCCTTCTCGGCGGCGGCATCGCCCCTGGTTCTGCTCGGCGCCGGAGGCTTCATCCTGCTGTTCGCCCTGCTGGATGCAACTGTCGTGCGATCGGCGCTGGCGATGCGGGGCGTGCATTTCATATCGAAGCACTCCTACGCGATCTTCCTGATGCACTTTCCCGTCATCGCGCTGCTGGTTCCGCACGGCACCCCCGTCCCGCGGCTGCTGCTGCTGGCCGCCGCCGCCTTCACCGCGACGCTGGTACTCGCCCTGCTGCTGGAATTCGCCACCGACCGCGCCAAGCGACTGGTTGCGGCCGCCGCCGGGCTGTCGCGCGGCGGCAAGTGGCGGCTGGCCGGCGCCCTTGCCGCGGTGTGGGCGCTGCTGGTCGTCGCCGAACTGTGGGTGCGTCAGCAGGATCCGCAGGAGGTGAACGGCTGGGGCGAGCGTTCGGCGCTGCAGGAAGATCCACGGTTCGGCTGGCGGATGATCCCCGACCGGACGACGCGGCTGCGCTGGCAGGGCTACGACTATACCATCACATCGAATGCGCTGGGCTTTCCGGCGCCGCTCTACTCCGCGGAACGGCCGGCGGGAACCTTTCGGATCATGACTCTCGGCGATGCCTTCACCAGTGCCGAGGGTGTCGATACGGAAGCGGCGTGGCCGCGGCTGCTCGAGCGCGACCTCGCCGCGCAGGAGCCTGGCCGGCCGGTGCAGGTGCAGAACTTCGGGGTCACCGGCTACGGCCCCAACCAGTACGTCGCCGTGGCGCGCGCCTTCCTGCCGCAGTTCCGCCCGGACGCACTGCTGGTGACGATGTTCGTCAACGAGTTCGACGATGCGCAGAAAACCGACCGGCAGTTCCGCCAGAGCATCGGCTTCGGCCGGACGCCGGCGGACAGCGTTTACGCCGTGCTGACGCTGGGCCATCTGTCCGCCTGGCTGCAGAACAACCTCCGGCACATCGTCTCGCAGCTACGCGGCGCTCTGCCGCCGATGGATGCCGTGCACAGCCAGCTCAAGGCTTTCACCGCTTCGGGCGGCCCGGCTGATCCGGAGGCGCAGGAGCGGGTGCGGCATCGCTTCGCCGAGCTGAAGTCGTTGGCCGAGGAGAATGGCGTGCGGCTGATCCTGCTGCTGGTGCCGGCGAATATACAGGTGTGCCGTACCGACGAGGTGTACGGGGCGTCCAGCCGCCTCGATCTCGGCAGCGGGCGGCTGGATCTGGAGCAGCCGCAGCGGGTTTTCGCGGCGGAAGCGGATACCCTCGGCATCGAGGCGATCGATTTGCGGCCGGCGCTGCGCGGCGCGCCCTGTCCCTATCAGCGGAACAACATGCACTGGACCGCGAGCGGACATCAGCGGGTGGCGGCGTTCGTCGCCCGGCTGCTCGATTCGCGCGCCCATCCGGCCGCGCTCGACGAGGCCGCCCTTCCCGAATCTCCCGTTCCGCGGTGAGGGCAATTCTCGGCCGAAGCCCGGCTCAGCGGATCGCCAGGGTGATGGTGAGGATGACCAGCAGAACGACGATGCCGCCGGTGAGCTGGATGCGCAGCCGCATCCACCAGTCCGGCGCATAACCCAGGCCTTCGCTGACCCGGTCGAGCAACAGTACGCCGACGAAGGCGACGGCAAGTAGCGGCGCGGCGGCAAGGGCGGGCAGCAGCACTACCCCCAGGCCAACGAACGCCGGCAGCACGCTGAGGCCGAGGAGGCGCGGTGCGGCGCTGCCGACCGGCCCGCGGGCGAATGCCGCCGACGCGAACCCCCAGTGGATGCCGCCGATGAACGACAGGATCAGCGTCGCGTAGACCACCACCGTGTGCGCCAGAGGGTAGCCGAGAGGCTCCGGTACGGCGGCATGAACGGCGACGCCGGCCACCACGGGAATAAGCCCGCCCACGCCCAGGATCTTCGCTTCAGGCGGGATCCGAGTTGTACCTGACGCACGCGAATCCATGAAGTCCTCGTATTGCCGGGGGCTCGACCTCTTAATCCGAGGTGACGACGGGTTTGTCGCGCCCGGCTGGGACTTAGCTCCGGTGGGAGCGCTACGGCAAGCTGCTGACCCTAGTGGGTAGGACTTAGGTCTTCTTGTCCCCCGGTACCAGCAGTCGCAGCATGTCGATCGGCAGCGGGAAGACCACCAGCGACGTCCGCTCGGCGCTCATCCCCTGCAAGGTGGTGAGGTAGCGGAGCTGGATCGCCTGCGGCTGGGTGGCGAGGATGCCGGCGGCCTCCATGAACCGCTGCGCCGCCTGCAGCTCGCCCTCGGCGTCGATGATCTTGGCGCGGCGGCCGCGCTCCGCCTCAGCCTGCCGGGCGATGGCGCGGATCATGCTCTCGTCGAGATCGACCCGCTTCAGCTCGACGTTGGCCACCTTGATTCCCCAG
>JAXMDR010000015.1:0-49265 GCA_046348725.1 Rhodospirillales bacterium | reverse complement strand
GCAAGCTGCCTTTCCCGGTAGGTAGGGCCTATGTCTTATCATGCTCCCCCGGCACCAGCAGCCGCAGCATGTCGATCGGCAGCGGGAAGACCACGAGGGACGTCCGCTCGGCGCTCATCCCCTGCAAGGTGGTGAGGTAGCGGAGCTGGATCGCCTGCGGCTGGGTTGCGAGGATGCCGGCGGCCTCCATGAACCGCTGCGCCGCCTGCAGCTCGCCTTCGGCGTCGATGATCTTGGCGCGGCGGCCGCGCTCCGCCTCCGCCTGCCGGGCGATGGCGCGGATCATGCTCTCGTCGAGATCGACCCGCTTCAGCTCGACGTTGGCCACCTTGATTCCCCAGGCTTCCGTCTGCTCGTCGAGGATGTGCTGGATATCGGCGTTGAGCTGCTCGCGCTCCGCCAGCATCTCGTCCAGCTCGTGCTGGCCCAGCACCGAGCGCAGCGTCGTCTGCGCCAGCTGGCTGGTCGCCGCCTCGTAGTTCTCCACCTGGATCACCGCCTTCTCGGGATCGATGATGCGGTAGTAGATGACGGCGTTGACCCGCACCGAGACGTTGTCGCGGGAGATCACGTCCTGCTGCGGGACGTCGAGGACGCGCGTCCGCAGGTCGATCCGCACCATCTGCTGGACCACGGGGATGATCAGGATCAGCCCCGGCCCCTTGACCTTCCAGAAGCGGCCGAGGAGGAAGACGACCGCGCGCTCATACTCGCGCAGCACCTTCAGCGACATCGCCAGCAGGAACAGCACCAATGCCGCGGCGACGATCCACACCTGTGTCAGCAAGATATCCATGCTACCTCCTCGCCGGGTCTGCCCTCGGCCGGTCCGGCTCGACCTCCAGGATCAGGCCGGTAATGCCGGTGACGCGCACCTGCTGGCCGGGGGCCAGCGGTCCGGGTGCGCGCGCCTGCCAGATCTCGCCGCGCACCCGCACCCGGCCGCCATCGCCCTGCCAGTCCACGACCGGGCCGGAAATCCCGAGCATCTGCTCCCGGCCGGTGACCACCTTCCGCCGCCGGGACCGCACCACCAGGCCCGACAGGGCGATGAACCCCACCGCGAGGACGAGGGCAAAGGAGCCGACGATCTCCCAGGCGACGGTGAAGCCGGGAACGTCGTCCTGCATCAACATGATCGAGCCGAGAACGAAGGCGGCAAGGCCGCCAATCCCCAGAAGGCCGAAGCTGCCGATGAAGGCTTCCGCCACCATCAGGCCGATGCCGAACAGCAGCAGCGCGACGCCGCCGTAATCCACCGGCAGGACATGGAACGCGTAGAGGGCGAGCAGGATGCAGATGGCGCCGATCACGCCGGGGCCGACCAGCCCCGGACTGTAGAACTCGAAGATCAGCGCATAGACGCCGACCAGCATCAGCAGCGCCGCGACGTTGGGATCGGTGATGACGCCCAGCAGCCGCGTTCGCCAGTCGGCGGGCTGCGCCAGCACCTCGGCGTGGGCGGTGGCCAGCCGCACCGTTCCGGTGGCCATGGTCACGCTGCGCCCGTCCACCGCGGTCAGCAGCCCCGGGACGTCCGGGGCGATGACATCGATGATGTTGAGCTTCAGCGCCTGCTCCGCCGATAAGCTGGCGGCCTTGCGCACCGCCTCTTCCGCCCACTCGACGTTGCGGTGGCGCATCTCGGCGAGGCTGCGGATGTAGGCAACCGCGTCGTTGACCGCCTTCTCGGCGATGCCGGGGTACGCCGGCGCCGCCTCGTTCTTCTTCGCCTTGTCGGGCTCGGGCTCGCTGCCGGGGAGGGGTGTGCCGCCGATCTGCACCGGCGTTGCCGCGCCAAGGTTGGTGCCGGGGGCCATCGCCGCGATGTGGCTGGCGTAGAGAATGTAGGTGCCGGCGCTGGCGGCACGCGCGCCGCTGGGGGCGACGAAGGCCGCAACCGGAACCTTCGAGGCGAGGATGGCGCGGACGATCGCGCGCATGGAGGTATCGAGGCCGCCGGGGGTGTCCAGCCGCAGCACCACCAGACCGGCGTTATGCTCCGCCGCCTTGGCGAGCCCGCGATCGACGTAGTCGCTGCCGGCAGGCCCGATCGGGCCGTCCAGATCCAGCACGACGACAGGACCCGCTGCCGGCTGCCCGCCGACCTCCGCAGTGTGGCCGCAGGAGGTGGGCAGAACGCTCGCCATCGCAAGAACCAGCAAGACCAGGGCTAAGACCGCCGGCGGCATTCCGCGCCTATGCGCCATGGCTCCCCTCCTGCACGGCGGCGAGGGCGGATAGGCCTTCGCGGTAGGTGGGATAGCGCATCCGACCCCCAGTTCGCGCTTCATCCGGGCATTGTCGACGCGGCGGTTGTCCCGCCAGAAGCTGAGCGCCATCGCCGACATCGACGCCGCCGCCGTCGCGAACGGACCAGCGGCGGCGGCTCGACGCCGAGCAGGCGGCAGGCGAAGGCGGTCACATCGCCGGGGCTCGCCGCTTCGTCGTCGCAGACGTTGTAGATGCGCCCGGGGTCGGGGTGGTCGATCGAGGCCTGCAGGACGGCGGCGATGTCTTCCACGTGAATGCGGGAGAAGAGGTGTCCCGGACGGTCGATCCGCCGCGCTTCGCCGCGCCGCACCTGATCCAGCGGATTGCGGCCGGGGCCGTAGATGCCGGCGAGCCGGAACACCTGCACCGGCAGCCCGCGGCTCGCGTGCAGCGCCAGCCATGCCTGCTCGGCGACAGCGCGCCGGACGCTGCGCTGGGCGGTCGGTCGCAGCGGTGCCGTCTCATCGACCAGCGCGCCGCCGGTATCGCCGTAGACGCCGGTGGTCGAGAGGTAGCCGACCCAGCGCAGCTTCGGCATCGCCGCAATCGCCTCGGCGTGGCAGCCCAGCACCGGATCGCCTGCTGCATCCGGCGGTACCGAGGAGAGCAGGTGGGTCGCCTCTGTCAGCATCGCGTCCGCATCTGCAAGCGGCTGCTGCCGGTCGAACGAGAAGGCGACGGCGCCGTCGCCCGCCAGGACGGCGAGCGTCTCCGCGTTCCGGCCGGTGCCGGAAATCGCCCAGTCCGCAGCGCGCAAGCGGCGGGCGAGGGTGCGCGCGGTGTAGCCATAGCCGAAGCAGAACAGGCGCGGGGCAGGTGCTGGACCGGAGCTCACAACCGACAAGACGCTGGCGCTCCCTGTTGACCGCCCTTGCCGAGCGGCGGGCGGGAGGCCAGTTTACGCCGGAGCATTCGTTTGAGATAGGAGGCAAGTTGGCCGACGCTCTGCACCGCCGCGCTGTCCCGAGAGCGATCCTGGTGGCCGCGATGGCCGGGCTCGCGGGCTCGTCCATCGCCGCTGCTGCGCCGGTGGGCGGGCTTGGCCCCGCGGCGGAGAAGCGCTATCGGGCGTGTATGGAGTCCCTCGCCGCCAATGCGCCGAAGGCGCTGGACGACGCCCGCGCCTGGGTGAAGGCCGGCGGCGGCGATCCCGCCCGCCATTGCGCCGCCGCCGCCGAGATGGCGATCGGGCGCTTCAGCGAGGCGGGGGAGACCCTCGCCGATCTGGCCGAGCACGGCGGCGCGGAGATCGCCGGCAACCCGGGGCTGCGGGCCTCGCTGTGGGGACAGGCGGCGCATGCCTTCCTTGCCGCCGATCAGCCGCAGCGAGCAGAAGCGGCGGCGGCCGCCGGCTCGACGCTGGTGCCGCGGGATGCCGGCCTGCTGGTGCTGCACGCCCGCGCCCTCGCCGCGCAGGATCGCTATGCCGATGCGATCGTCGATCTCGACCGCGCCATCGCCCTCGATCCCAATCTCACCGAAGCCTACGTCTTTCGTGGCAGCGCGCTGCGCCAGCGGCGCGCCCTGGACCCCGCGCTCGCCGATCTCGACAAGGCGCTGACCCTCGATCCCGACCAGCCGGAGGCGCTGCTGGAGCGGGGCATCGTCCGCTGGCTGAAGGGCGACGCCGGCGGCGCTGCGGCCGACTGGCGCAAGCTGGTGGAGTCGGCGCCGAAGTCGGCGGCGGCGGAATCGGCGCGCCTCAACCTCGAGAGGATGGCGAAGATGGAGAAGCCGCCGAAGGGCGGCTAAGCGCCGGCCGCCAGCGGGTGGCGGCGCGCCAGCCGAGCAGCAGGGCGAGGATGGCAGCATAGATCAGCGGCTCGCGTATATCCGCCTTGACCATCATGAAGTAGTGCAGGCAGCCGAGCGCTCCCGCGGGATAGACCAGCATGTGCAGCCGCCTCCAGCGCTTCGCACCCAGCCGCTTGATCATCCGCGTCGTCGAGGTCGCCGCCAACGGTGTCAGTAGCAGGAACGCCGCCATGCCGATGGTGATGAACGGCCGCTTGACGATGTCCTTCCAGATGTGCGGCCAGGAGAAGAACTGATCGAGGCCGATCCAGCTCGACAGGTGGAGGGCGACGTAAGTGAAGGCGAACAGCCCCAGCATGCGCCGGAAGCGGATCAGCGCGGCGATGCCGGTGATCTCCCGCAGCGGGCTGACGGCGAGCGAGATCAAGAGGAAGCGCAACGCCCAATCGCCGAGGAAGCGGTTGACAGCTTCGATCGGGTTGACGCCGAGCCCGCCTGTCGCCGCCGCCCATGCCAGCCAGGCGAGCGGCAGCAGGCAGCAGAAAAAGACGATCGGTTTGGCGATGAAGCGGATCAGCCGGTCGGAGGAACGGCGCTTTCCTCGCCGCACTGAGTGGCGGCCGGCCGCGGTGTGCATGATCGCATCGGTCTGCACCCCCCGGTCGGTCTGCAGGAGCGGATCGGCTAGTACCACTTGCTCAGGTCCATACCCGTATAGAGCCCAGCCACCTGCTCGGCGTAGCCGTTGAACGGCAGGGTATCGCGGCGGAAGAATTCACCGATCCGCCGCTCCCGCGCCTGGCTCCAGCGTGGATGATCGACGGCGGGGTTGACGTTGGCGTAGAAGCCGTACTCGTTCGGCGCCTCGATGTTCCACGCCGTCGGCGGCATCGCTTCGACGAAGGTCAGCTTGACCACCGACTTGATGCTCTTGAAGCCGTACTTCCACGGCACCACCAGCCGGATGGGGGCGCCGTTCTGGTTGGGCAGCACCCGGCCGTAGAGGCCGACGGCGAGGATGGCGAGCGGGTGCTGTGCCTCGTCCATCCGCAGCCCTTCGAGATACGGCCAGTCAAGGATGGGGCGCCGCTGCCCCGGCATCTGGGTCGGGTCAAGCAGCGTCTGCATGGCGATGTACTTGGCCGAGCCCTGCGGCTCCGCCCGCTTGAGTACGTCGGCGAGCGGGATGCCGACCCAGGGGATCACCATCGACCAGGCCTCGACGCAGCGCAGCCGATAGATGCGCTCCTCCAGGCGGCTGGTCTTGATGATCTCCTCCACGTCCCACGTGCCCGGCTTGTTGCACAGGCCGCCCACGGTCAGCGTCCACGGCCGCGCCTTCAGCGTGCCGGCATTGCGCGCCGGGTCTTCCTTGGCGGAGCCGAACTCGTAGAAGTTGTTGTAGGTGGTGACCGCGTCGAACGGCGTCGGCGGCTCGGCGGTGGACAGCGGGCTCTTGGCGACGTCGGGCAGCGGCACGCCCGCCGGCGTCGCCTCGGCACGTGCTGGCGCCGGCCGGGCGGCCAGCGCCGCGACCGCCGCCGCGCCGCCGGCGAGAAAGCGGCGGCGGTCGAGATAGGTTGCCTCCGGCGTGATTTCGGACGGTGCCGGATCGGCAGGAGGGGATCCTGATCAACATCGAGGCTGCTCCGCGAAAGGCCGTGCCCTGTAGCCTTTGGACGGCTCCCAGGATGCCTCTCATGCAACGCACTCTCAATGTATGAACTCTATAGCCTTCTGCGATCAAAAACGCCGTGATGGCCGCCCTCAGCCGCCGGTGACGCTCATGTGTCGGCTCACCGCGGGGCTGCATGGCCGCGGTCGATGATGAAGTCGTGGCCCTTGGGCTTGCGGGCGATGGCATCGCGGATGGCGAGGACGAGGGCGGCATCATCCGCGCTCTCGCGCACCGGAGCGCGCAGGTCGGCGGCGTCGTTCTGACCGAGGCACATGTAGAGCCGGCCGGTGCAGGTCAGCCGTACCCGGTTGCAGCTCTCGCAGAAGTTATGGGTCAAGGGGTGATGAAGCCGAGGCGCACCCCCGGCCCCACCACCTGCACCCAGCGCGCCGGCCCTCCCGTGCGGTAGGCAAGCGGCGCCAGCGTCCAGCGCTCGGCCAGCCGGCGGCGTACCTCGTGCAGCGGCAGGTACTGCTGCAGCCGGTTCTCGCCGCCGATATCGCCCATCGGCATGACCTCGATCAGCGTCATATCGAAGCCGCGCCCGGCGCACCACAGCAGCAGATCTTCGATCTCGTCCTCGTTGATCCCCTTGAGCGCGACGACGTTGATCTTCACCCGCAGCCCGGCGGCAACGGCGGCGTCGATGCCGGTCAGCACCCGGCCGAGGTCGCCTATGCGGCTGATCGCCCGGAACCGGTCGGGATCGCGGGTGTCCAGCGAGACATTGACGCGGCGGACGCCGCAGGCGGCCAGCTCGGCAGCGTGTTCCGCCAGCCGCGAGCCGTTGGTCGTCAGGGTGAGCTCGTCGAGGGCGCCGGTGCCGAGGTGCCGCGATAAGGTGCGGAACAGCGCGATGATGCCCCGCCGGACCAGCGGCTCGCCGCCGGTGATTCGCAGCTTGCGTACGCCAAGGTGCACGAACGCCGTACAGACGCGGTCGAGTTCTTCAAGGCTCAAAAGCTCGCGGCGGGGCAGGAAGGTCATCTGCTCCGCCATGCAGTAAACGCAGCGGAAGTCGCAGCGGTCGGTCACCGATACCCGCAGGTAGGTCACTGCACGGCCGAAGGGATCGTGTAAGGGCGCAAGCCCGGCGGATGAGCCATCGGCGGAGGGTGCGGCATGGCCGGCGGCGCCGACGGTGCTGCCGTCCGCCCTGTCATCTCCGCCTTGCCGGTCCCAGATCACTGCGATCGCCTCTCACGCGCCCTTCTCGAAAGATGTGGCGCACGTCCGGCGCCGGCACAACGCCGAACAGCCACACCACCGGCGTCCGGCGAGGCCGCACGCCGTACGGCGAGACCGCGCCCGGCGGAGACTGTATGATCCGGCGCCGGCGGCACGTCCGCCGGGCGCCAATAAAAGGATCCCGATGAAAACGCTGACGGTCACCCACACGACGACATACAGCTATGCCCAGCCGGTAACCTTCGGCGAGCACCGGCTGATGTTCCGTCCGCGCGACAGCCACGATATGCGGCTGCTGGAGACCAACCTTTCCATCTCGCCGCCAGCGAAGGTCCGCTGGCTGCACGACGTGTTCGGCAATTCCATCGCCGTCGCCACCTTTGCGCGGACCGCTACCGAGCTGCGCTTCGAGAGCACCTTCCGGCTCGAGCACTACGGCGTAACGGAAACCGACTTTCCGCTCGCCGCCACCGCCGAAACCTACCCTTTCCAGTACGCGGCGGACGAACTGCCCGACCTGATGCCGTGTATTGAACGCCGCTATCCCGACGCCGACGGCAAGCTGGATGCGTGGGTGAAGACGTTCTACTCGGACCAGCCGGTCAGTACTCAGGAACTGCTGATCGGCATCACCCATGCGATCCGCCAGCAACTGGTCTATCAGCCGCGCGCGCCGTTCGGCACACAGACGCCGGCGGAGACCCTGACCAAGGGTACCGGTACCTGCCGCGACTACGCGCTGCTGATGATGGAGGCGGTGCGTACCCTCGGCTTGGGCGCCCGCTTCGTTACCGGCTACCTTTACGACATGGCCGCCGATGCGCCGGGAGGGCTGGTTGGCGGCGCGGCGACGCATGCCTGGGTGCAGGTGTTCCTGCCCGGCGCCGGCTGGACCGAGTTCGATCCCACCAATGGCATCATCGGCGGCGAGAACCTGATCCGCGTCGCCGTCGCCCGCGATCCGCGGCAGGCGGTGCCCCTGCAGGGAACCTTCGAAGGGCCGGGCAATGCCTCGCTCGGCATGACCGTCGACGTCCAGGTGACGCATGACTGACGGCTGCCGCAGGACTACCTCATCCGCGCCAGGAAATATGTCCTAAATATGATTGCATCGTGGCACCATCTGGGTTTATACACCCATTTGCGACCACGATAGATCCGTCCGCCGCCGATCGGCGGGCAGATCCGCCGCTATTCCCTGCACCGATCCTTATCATCCGCTCGGACCGCAACGCTGCCCCGGCAGTGCGGAAATGGCGCCTCGCGGTCGCTTGTCAGCGACCAATGGGGGGCTATCATGATCGAGGTCTTTTCGCTCGAAACCGCGCATCTGTTCGGAGATGCGCTGCCGGCGGCGTATCGTCTGCGTCACCGCATCTTCGTCGAGCGGCAGAAGTACGAGGTGCGCTGCTGGCACGGGCTGGAGTGGGACCAGTTCGACACGCCGGCGGCGGTCTATCTGCTGTGGCGCGACAAAAATGGCCGGGCCGGTGCGGTCGCGCGGCTTATTCCCACCAGCCAGCCCTACATGATCCAGGAGTTATGGCCGGAGATGGTCGCCGACGGGGTGCTGCCTGCCGCGGATGACGTCTGGGAGATTACCCGATTTGGGGTAGATCGGGCGCTTGACCTGGCTTCGCGCGAACGGGCGTTGGGCGAGATGCTGTGCGCTTTCGCCGAGTTCGGTCTTGAGCGCGGCATCAGGTCCTACCTGTTCGTCACCCCGCCGCAGGTGATCACCGTGGCGTTCGAGCATGCGGGCATACCCGTCGAACGGCTGGGCGGCGAAAGGCGGCTGGGGCGGTTCCCCGTGGTTGCCGCGCAGGCGCCGGTGACGTGGCAGGCGCTGCGGCGGTTGCGCCGGCACCATCGGGTCGAAGGCTCGGTGTTGCGGAGCGCCGCCGAGTTGCCGCGAGCGGCGTGAGCCGCACCAGATCAGCCGCTCGTGCCTGCCGGCGCCGCCCCGGCGCCGGCAGTCTCAGAAGCGCCAGACGAACTGCATGGAGAGCGAATCGACGGCGTTGTCGCTGGACCCGGAAAGGTTCCCGCGGTTGGCATTGCCCGGCGCGTCGCTTTGCAGGTCGAGCCGCGCGCTCTCGATGAAGAAATGGCTGAACGCAACGCTCAGGCCAAGGTCCGGCAGCACCTGCCAGCTCGCGCCGGCGGCGAGCAGCAGGCCGCTGTTGGCCGGCGTTCGCGGCGTCCGGGTACGATTGCGCACAGGACTCTGGTCCCAACCGAGGCCGCAGCGGAGCGTCCACGCCTCGCCGAGGCGAACGCTGGTTCCGCCGGCGACGAACCAGGTGTCCCGCCAATCCTGCTCGGTGACGTCGTCCGGCTGGCCGTTGTCGAAATGCACGCGTAGCACCCGGTTGCGGCTCCAGCGCGTCCAGCCGGCGTCGACCATGATCGCCCAGGCGTCATCGAGCTGCTGATAGGCGCCGAAGGCGACGACATCGGGCGTCGTCATCTTCGCCTTCGCCGAGGTGGTGCCGCCGGACTGGCCGAGGGCCGCGCCGATGCCGGCGCTGTCCAGCCGCACCCGGCCGTCACCCCTGATGTCGTGATGAACGGCCGAGCGCCAGCTGACACCGAAGCGGGTGCCCGGCTGCGGCTCCGCCAGCAGGCCGAGGGTCCAGCCGTACCCCCAGTCGTCGCCGACCAGCTTGCCGAAGCCGTCCTGGGCGCCGGGTATGGCGCCGGGAACGCCCACTGCGGCGCCGATGCTGCCGAAGTCGATGGCGTTGGTCAGCTTGGCATCGATCCGTTGTGCCTGCAGGCCCGCCGCCAGCGTCACCCCGGCGCTCGGGCTCCAGGCGATCACCGGGTTTATCGCCAGCGACTGCAGGCGCGAGTGCAGCGCGTAGTAGCGGCCGATCCAGCCGTCCTGATAATCCGTCTCGAAGCCGAAGGGCGCGTTGATGGCGAGGCCGAGTCGGACAGGCTGGCGCCAGTCAAAGCTTTCGGAGAGATCCCAGATGCCATAGAGGGCCGGAATCAGCCAGGTTCCGCCGGCGTTGCCGCCGCTGCCGCCCGCCACCGGCGCGCCGGTGAGGGTGGTCGCATCGCCATGGCCGAACTTCGCCGACGACCGCACGGCGCTGCTGACGACAGCGACGGCGCTGCCCTGCTGGCGGCCGAGCGCAGCGCTGTTGAAGAACATGTAGGTGAGGTCCGCGGCATCGGCGGTGGCACCGGCAAAGGCGTTGGCCATCGCCGTCGCACTCTGCTCACGGACGAAATAGGCGGATGCGCGGCAGACGGCGGCATCGACGACGCAGAACAGCAGCAGCACTACCGACTTCAGCAGGTACGGCCGGAGTATTGCGGAGCATCGCCGGCTCGAACGGAAACAACGCGGTCCACCCAGCCGGTCGGGCGGAAGCGTCCCCCAGGTGTCGATCATCACGCGGTCGCTGTCTTGTTCCCCGGTCAGCAGACCCGCGCAGGCGTTCCTCGCCCCCCTAATGCGTGCTTATAGCGCTTCGGCCGTGCTGACGCCAGGGGCAGGGCGGTTGATTTCAGGAAGGGCGTATCGAAAGCGGCAGCGTCGCGGCTTGGCGCGGCAAAGCAAGCTCCGAGTCAGTCGAAAAGGCTGTCGCCGGTACGCGCGAGGCGAAGGGCGCGGCGCCGGCAGAGACTGGCGAATCCTAAGCATTTCTGCGCCCGTCGCCGAGTCTCGCGGACAGCATCGAAAAGGGCGGGGGCGAGGTCGATCGGCGCTACCTCGTCCGTTCGCGACGCCGTCCGCAGCAGGCCGCCGGCGGCCCGCAGGTAGGCGCGGGCGGACGCTTGCGAGGTTGCGGCGCAGCATTTGAGCCGGCCGAGACGCCGCTGCAGCGGGCGATCGTCGCCGGCGGTGTTCGCGGCCTCCCCGCCGCCCTTGAGCAGGCTGCCTGCCGCCTGCTCACCGAAGCTGGGTACATCATCGCTCGCCATCGACCCGTCTCCGGTCGTGCACTGCCTAAATACCGGGAATCGTACGGCAGCCGGGTGAGCTTGGTGAGTCGCTGTGTCGGACAGCTTGACAAAGGCTGTTCTCCATCTGATCTCCATTGACAAACAACGGTTTTCGACGTTTATTTGCCCTTATGGGGGAGTTTTCGATGGTGTTTGACCTACGGCTATGTATGGCGCGGTTTTGCCTTCGCGGCAGCCGCTGCGATATCCATTCCCCCTCGCCTCGACCGCTTATCCGCTTCCGCGGTGCAGCCGACGCGTCTCCGCCGCAAGCCCGGCCCCATCGCCGCAGGGGCGCTGCCTCGCCGCCGCGCCGGGTCGTCCTCGGCGGTCGGCGCCGGCGGCCTTCGAGCCGGCTTCCGACGGCTGGGCAAAGCCGATGAACAGAATCATCCGCCCCATTTTGCCCGAGCCGTCGCTGCTGTCCGACTCGCCGGTTCCGGATCTCCCGGATGGGCCGCTGCGATACCCCGAACTCTCGTCCCTGCCCGCCGCCGGCAGCAGCGACGTCCTCGCCCTCCTCGAGACGTGCCGCAATACGGCTTCGCCCGAGATGATGTTCGGGGCGTTCCGCGCGGCGACCCAGCGGCTTGGCTATGACCGCATCGCCCTCGTTCCGGTGACGCCGCAGGCCCGCCACATCCTCGGCATCAATGCCCTCGCGCCAGCCGTCGTCGCCAATGTGCCGCAGAACTGGATCAACCACTACTTTGCCAATGGCTACGAGGTGTTCGACCCGGTGCTGCTGCGCACGCCGAACACCGAGGAGCCGCTGATCTGGGAAGAGCTGGCGCGCGAGCGGGTGCTGTCGCCGAAGCAGCGCCGGGTGATGGTCGAGAGCCACGACGCAGGCTTACGCAACGGCGTCAGCATTCCCGTGCATGGTCCCGCCGGCGAGACCTACGTGATCAGCCTTGCCACCGGGGACGCCGATCCGCCGCGTTTCGCCGACCCGGCAAAGCTGCAGATTCTCGCCGTGCAGTTCATGATCTGCTACGCCCGCCAGCTGCGCCGCACCCTTGGCGATCCAGGCAGCGTCCACCTCACCGACCGGGAGCGCGAGTGCCTGACCTGGACGGCGCGCGGCAAGAGCGCCTGGAGCATCGGCAAGATCCTGAATGTCTCCGAGCACACGGTGAACTTTCACCTGAAGCGCAGCATGGCCAAGCTCGGCGCCGCCAACCGCATGCAAGCCGTGGTGGCGGCGCTGCGACAGGGCCTGATCCTGCCGTAGCCGGCGCCGGGCGAAGAAAATGCCAGCGATGTCGTCAGCCAACGAGGAGGATCGCCGCGATGCCGTGGAGACCGATTGATCCCGCCCGCGCCGAGCGCGAACGCATGCGCCGGCTGGCGATGGAAGCGGGGCGTCCCCGCAACTGCAACCGAGCCTACAAGACCGTGGCGTGGCAGCGCCTGCGCCTGGAGAAGCTGGAGGCGCAGCCGGTCTGCGAGTTCTGCAATACCGCCCCGGCGACCGAGGTCGACCACATCAACGGCACGCCCGACGACAACCGCCCGGAAAACCTGCGCAGCGCCTGCAAGCCGTGCCATTCGGCACGAACGATGCGCGAGCAGCTGCACGGCCGCCGCCGCGCCCGCATCGCCGCCCGCGCTGCGGCGGCCGGGGGCGATCCGCCGAGCGATCCGCAGGCGTTGGGCTAGCCGCCGACACTGGGTTGCTTCACCCCTTCGGGGTTCGCAATGACGCCTTTCTTCGTGTTTGCGAGCTCTTGCGCGGCCAGCGGCGCTGGCCGGGCAAAGGGTCGTCATTGCGAGCGCAAGCGAAGCAATCCAGTCTCTCAGGGTCACGCTACGGACGGTGCGCCTAGCCTCGGCACTACAGCCGGGAGCGGATCAGCTCCTCAATCTCGGCGTCGGTTAGCACCACGGGGTTGGTCTTCATCGAGCTGCCGCGGCTGTCTTTGAGGACGGCGGGGATGTCGACCTTGGTCATGCCGTAGGCGGAGAGCCGCGGCAGCGCCAGCCGTTCCGTCCACTCCGCTAGCAGATCGACCAGCCGGTCGGCGGCATCGGCGTTGGCGCCGCGGCCATCGCCCGCCAGCAGCGCGCCGGCGCGGGCGTACCCGGCGAGCGCCGGGCTTGCCGGCAGGCGCTCGCGCAGGGCGCGCAGGTTGATGCGGGTCGCGTCCGCCACCAGCGTCCCGCAGCACACCCCGTGCGGGATCGGGAACTGCGCTCCCAGCGGTGATGCCAGGCCGTGCACCGAGCCGAGCCCGGTCTGGGCGAGGCAGATCCCAGAGAGCAGCGCGGCATAGGCCATGCGGGAGCGCCCGGCGCGGGCGGCCTCGCCGGCCCCGCCGCCGTGCGCGGCGAAGAAGCCTTGCGCGAAGGCCTCGATGCCCGACCAGCAGAGCGCCTCGGTGAACGGGTTGGCCTTGATCGAAACGGCGGACTCGAGGAGCTGGGTGAACGCATCCATGCCGTTGGCGGCGACCACCTGCGGCGGGCAGCTCGCCAGCAGCTCCGGATCGACGATGGCGACGCGGGCGACGAGCTGCTCGTCGCGGAACGACTTCTTGAAGGCCTCTCGCCCATGCCGGCTCAGCACCGCGTTCTTGGTGGCCTCGGAGCCGGTGCCGGCGGTGGTCGGGGCCAGGATCAGCGGTAGCGACGGCCCGCGGTACGGCTCCTCCGGGCCGACGCCCTCCAGGTGGCGCATCACCGAATGGCGGTGCGGCAGCAGGCCGGCGATCGCCTTCGCCGCATCCAGCGCGCTGCCGCCGCCGATGCCGACGACCACTTCGATGCCCCGGCCGGCGAAGGCGGCGACCACGTCGTCGACCATCTCCGGCGAGGGCTCGCCGTCCACCGCCGTGTCGTGCACATCGAAGCCGGCGCCGCGCAGCCCCTGCAGCAGGGCCGTCCACTGCGGCCCGGCGCGGAAGGAGCGGGCGCCGGTGACGATGAGCGCGCTGCGGCCGAAGGCGGCAGCCTCCGCCGGCAGCCCTTTGAGCGCGCCCTCGCCGAAGACGATGCGCGGCAGCCGGGCGATGGTGAAGGGGGCGATTGGGGCCAGCGTCGCCGTTGCTGTTGCCGGCATCCGCTCAGCCTGCCGGGAACAGGCCGCGCCAGGAGATCCCGGTGCGCGGCTCGGCCATCATCTCGGCGACGGTATCCCGCCAGGCAAGATAGTGCGCCGTCTCCTTGTGCGCCTTGGCGTCGGCTTCGCTGGCGTACGCCTCGTAGAGACAGAAGCGGGACGGATCGGCGAGGTCCTGCAGGACGTCGAAGCGCCGGTTGCCCGGCTCCTGCACCGACGCTTGGTGGTTGGCCTCTACGGCCGCCACGAACGCGTCGATGTGCTCCGGCTTCACCCGTACCTGGACGAAGGTGACGTGCATCGCTGATCTCCCCGCCGCCTGTGATCGCGCCCGGATGTTGCGGGCACGGCGGCGGCGCCGTCAAGGCGGGGTTGGGATATCGGGCAGCTTCGGCTAGGCTGCGCCGCCCATGGACATCCACGACTTCGACTTCGCCCTTCCTGCCGATCGCATCGCCCAGCGCCCGGTGCGGCCGCGCGACGCCGCCCGCCTGCTGGTGGTGGACGAGAAACTGCGCGACTGCAGGGTCCGTGACCTGCCGGCGCTGCTGCGGCCGGGTGATCTGCTGGTGGTCAACGATACCAAGGTGCTGCCGACACGGCTGCACGGCCGGCGCGGTGCCGTGGTGGTGGAGGCGACGCTGATCGAACCGCTCGGCCGCGGCCGCTGGCGGGCGCTGGCCAAGCCGGGGCGGCGGCTGCGTGCGGGCGACCGCATCGACTTCGCCCTCGGGCTCAGCGGCCAGGTGGAGCAGAAGGATACCAATGGCGCCGTGGTGCTCGACTTCGGCACCGATAACGGCGCGCTGGCGCGGGCGCTGGATGAGCACGGCGCCGCACCGCTGCCGCCCTACATCCGCCGCGACGCCCCTGACCCGCAGGACCGCGCCGACTACCAGACGGTCTATGCCGCCGATCCGGGCGCGATCGCTGCGCCGACAGCGGGCCTGCACTTTACCGCCGAGCTGTTGCAGGCGCTGGCCGCCGCCGGCGTCGCGCGTACCGCTGTCACCCTGCACGTGGGTGCCGGCACCTTCCTGCCGGTGACCGCGGCCCGCCTTGAGGACCACGTCATGCACGCGGAAGGGGGGATGATTGGCGACGCCGCCGCTGCCGCCATTGCTGCCGCCCGCGCCCGCGGCGGGCGCATCATCGCCGTTGGCACCACGACGCTGCGGCTGCTGGAGACGGCGGCGGACGATGACGGGCAGGTGCGGCCGTGGTCGGGAGAGACGCGGCTGTTCGTCACGCCGGGCTTCCGCTTCCGGGCGGTCGACCTGCTGATCACCAACTTCCACCTGCCGCGCTCGACGCTGTTCATGCTGGTCTGCGCCTTCGCCGGGATAAGCCGGATGCAGGCGGCCTATGGCCACGCTATCGCACACGGCTACCGCTTCTACTCCTATGGCGATGCCTGCCTGCTGTCGCCGCTGGCCACCCGGTGAGCGGCATCCGATTCCGGGTGGAGGCGCGCGACGGGGGGGCACGGGCGGGCGTGCTGACGACGGCGCATGGCGACGTTGCGACGCCGGTTTTCATGCCGGTTGGCACCGCCGGCACGGTCAAGGCAATGACGCCCGAGATGCTGGCGGCGACCGGGGCGCAGATGGTGCTCTCCAATACCTACCATCTGATGCTGCGGCCGGGTGCCGGGCGCATCGCCCGACTAGGCGGCCTGCATGCCTTCATGCGCTGGCCGGGGCCTATCCTGACCGATTCCGGCGGCTTCCAGGTGATGTCGCTGGCCGAGCTGCGCCGCATCGACGAGGGCGGCGTTGATTTCCGCAGCCATATCGACGGCAGCCGGCAACGCCTGACGCCGAAAGGTGCCATCGACATCCAGCGGCTGCTCGACGCCGACATCAGCATGGTGCTCGACGAGTGCCCGCGCTTCGGCGAGCCCGAGCCGGCGGTGGCGGCCTCCATGCGCCGGTCGATGCGCTGGGCCGCCCTCTGCCGCGAGGCCTTCGTGCCGCGGCGCGGCTACGGGCTGTTCGGCATCGTCCAGGGGGGCGTCAACCCGGAGCTGCGCGCCGAATCGGCGGCGGCGCTGACCGCCATCGGCTTCGATGGCTACGCCGTCGGCGGCCTCGCGGTGGGCGAGGGCCGCGCGGCGATGTTCGGCGTGCTCGACGTCACCGTCCCGCTGCTGCCGGCCGACCGGCCGCGCTACCTGATGGGCGTCGGCAAGCCGGAGGATCTGCTGGGGGCGGTGGCGCGCGGCATCGACCTGTTCGACTGCGTGCTGCCCACCCGCTCAGGCCGCACCGGCCAGGCGTTCACGCGCTTCGGGCCGGTCAACCTGCGCAACGCCCGGCACGCCGACGATCCGCGTCCGCTCGACGCCGGCGTCGGCTGCTCGGCCAGCTGCGATTACAGCCGCGCCTACCTGCATCATCTGGTGCGCAGCGGCGAAATCCTCGGGGCGATAGTGCTGACCGCGCACAATCTCTCCTATTATGCGCAGCTGATGGCCGGCATGCGGGCGGCCATCAGCCAGGGCTGCTTTGACTCCTTCGCCGCCGAGGTGACGGCCGAATGGGCGCAGGGAGACATCACCGCGTGGAGCGCGCCGCAACAGCAAGAGGTACAGGCATGAGGGCGATCGAAGCTGCCCGGATGCTGCTGGCGGCAGCGGTGGTGCTGGGGGCCGGCGCCTGCAGCGGCGAGGACTGGCCGCGACTGGTCGGCCAGGGCCTCTATAACGCCGGCCGCTATTTGTGCACCCAGTCCGCCGACTGCGATACTCCCGGCGGCGGCCCGGGCAGCACGTCGAACCGCCGGTGAGCCAGCTCGGCAGCCGGGTGCCGATCCCCGCATCGCCGGACGAAGCGGTGCTGGAGACGGTGGCCAATCCGCATCCGGGGACGACCTATCTGGTGCGCTTCGCCTGTCCGGAGTTCACCGCGCTGTGCCCGGTCACCGGCCAGCCGGACTTCGCGCATCTGGTCATCGACTACGTGCCGGCGTCGCTGCTGGTGGAGAGCAAGTCGCTGAAGCTCTATCTCGCCAGCTTTCGCCAAAATCGCGGCTTCCACGAAGCCTGCACCCTCGATGTCGCCCGCAAGATCATCGATGCGGCACAGCCGCAGTGGCTGCGCATCGGCGGCTACTGGTATCCGCGCGGCGGCATCCCGATCGATGTGTTCTGGCAGACCGGAGCGCCGCCCGCGGCGCTGTGGCTCCCCGACCAGGGCGTGCCCGCCTACCGCAGCCGCGGCTGACGCCTGCCGGCGTCTTTCTTGCCCCTGTTGGCAGCGGGCGTAGCGCATTTCTGAATTCGAAGGTATCCTTGCCGGAGGACGCCCTTCTTCGCCAACCTGGGTTAGCAGTGATGAGTGGGACTTCTTCTGCAGCATCCGAGCAGGCCGAGGCGCTGGTTGCCGGGAAACGGCAGGCCGCCTGCGCCGGCGGGCCGCAGCAGCGGGTTGAGCTGGCGCAGGCGCTGCTGGGGCTCAGCCACGCCCTGGAGCGGGAGGATCGCGGAGCGGATGCGGCGGCGGCGGCGAGGGAGGGGGTCTCGGTGCTCTCCGCCGATTTCCTCGCCAAGCCGGCGGCCTTCACCGCGCCGATGCGCGCGCAGATGGCGGAATACGTGGCGATCGCCAAGCGTACCGGCGCCCGGCTGGATGAGGCGCTGCTGGCGCCGATCGCCCAGGCGCTGGGAGATGTAACCCGCATCGAGGATGCCGACGACGATAACTGACGGGCCCGGCACCGCAGCGCCGCCTGGCCATCCGCCGGCCCAGCCCGTCGCGCCCGGGATCGCCGAGCCACCCAAAGGAACCAAAGCAATCCACCCTGTCGCCGTCAGCGAGGCGAAGGCGGAGATTCGCGCCCGCGCCTTGAGCTTCGGCTTCGATGCCGTGGGATTCACCCGTGCCGAGGCCGTTGAGGCCGATGGCCTCAACCTGCGCCGTTACGTCGCCGAAGGCCGGCACGGCGATATGGCGTGGATGGCACGCGACGTCGCGCGGCGGGCTGATCCGCGCGCGGTATGGCCGCAGGCGCGAAGCGCCGTGTGCCTCGGCGTCAACTATGGTCCGGCCGACGACCCCCGCGCCATCCACCGGGAGGCGAAATGCGGCGCCATCAGCGTCTACGCCCGCGGACGTGATTATCACAAGGTCGTGAAGAAGCGGCTGAAGGCGTTCGGCAGGTGGCTGGCGGACGCTTACGGCTGCGAGGTTCGCGTCTTCGTCGACACGGCGCCGGTGATGGAGAAGCCGCTGGCGATGCGCGCCGGGCTCGGCTGGATCGGCAAGCACACCAATCTGGTCTCGCACCGCTTCGGCTCGTGGCTGTTCCTGGGGGAGGTGTTCACCACTCTCGATCTTCCCCCCGATCCGCCGCAGACCGACCATTGCGGCAGTTGCGACGCTTGTCTGCGGGCGTGCCCGACCGACGCTTTGTCAACGCCTTACGCGATCGATCCGCAACGATGCATCGCCTATCTCACCATCGAGCACAAGGGGCCGATCCCTGGCGATCTGGCGGCGGCTCTGGGTAACCGGATCTTCGGCTGCGACGACTGCCTCGCGGCCTGCCCGTGGAACAAGTTCGCATCGCCAACCGGGCATGCGGAGTTGCTGCCACGCGCCGATTTGACCGCGCCCCGGCTGGCCGATCTCGCGGCGCTTAGCGAGGCGGAGTTCCGCGTCCGCTTCGCGGGAACGGCAATCCGGCGGACGGGCTACGAGCGTATGCGGCGCAATATCACAAACGCCGCGGCCCACGCCCGAGACGCTGACGGCGAAGCCGTCTGAGCTGGAACGACCATTCTGGCCGGCGCGGCGGCGCCTCACGCCTGGGCCGCCGCCCGTTTGAGAAGCCTGTTCAGCGAAGAACGGAAAGGCCTCTTGCATAGCCGGGTATCCGAGTTAGCAAAGGCCTAGCCGGACATTCTTCCCGGATCGGCGATAGGCTATTGTTTTCGCGCCGCTCCGGTCCGAATGTGCCTTTATTACTTGGCCGCCAGAACGCGCGCCAGCTGGCTTAGGGCCTCGCGGTGCCGCTCGTTGGGGATCTGCGTAAAGTTGCGGGCGAGCTCAAGGCACATTCGCTGGCGCATCGAGAGATCGTCCTCGCTGCCATTGCCCTCCAGGCCTTCGAAAAAGTAGCTCACCGGCACGCGCAGTACACGGGCAATTTCAAACAGCCGGCCCGCCGAGATACGGTTGATGCCGCGCTCGTATTTGTGTGCCTGCTGGTAAGTGACACCGATCAGGTGTGCCATCTGTTGCTGGCTCAGGCCCAGCATCACCCGCCGTTCGCGGATGCGGCTGCCGACGTAGCGATCGACGTCGGTTCCTTTGGAGGTTGCCTTGCTCAGGTCTTCGTCGAATGGTACCATTTCCTTCGATCTCCGGGTCAGTGGGCGATCGTACACCTCGTTTCGAACGTCTCAACGAGCCAGCAACTTTTCCCCCACATGCCGGCAACCCCCATCACTTCGAATGCCTCCGCAGGCGACCCGCCCTCAAGGCAACAAACGACGGTTGATACGAGTGACATGTAGTTCATCCAAACGATAGGTCCAACTGTAGCGCACCCTGGACCGAGATAAAAGCAACTCGATCGGGGGTCAGGTGCGCGAGCGGGGTGACTCTGATCCATCGGCTGTTATCCCCAAATGGGGGTAAGATCCGAAAAGGCCATGAACGGAGCATGATCGGCGAGGCCAGCGCGGCTGGCAAGCCGCAAAAACCGCATGTCCCGCGACAGCCCATTCAGGCCCTAGGGTTGCCGCAGAAGGCGACAGGGTGCGGCGAAGCTTGCGCCATGCGCCGGCGAATGCGGTGGGGGTGGTACCGGACGCAACCCTGTCGGACGGCGTCGTGGCGCTGGCGAGGGCGCAGGCGACCGACCGGTAGAGCCGGACGAGCAGCGATGCCGGCGGGGAAAACGGGTCAGGAACGGTCGCGGCTGACCAACTGGTCCAGCTGCTTCTGCATCTCGTTGAGACGTGAACGCAGCTCTTCGATCTGTACTTCCGAGGGGTTGGCGCGCGGCTCCGGCGTCCGCTCGGCGGGCGCGGCCTCCTCGCCGTAGAACGGCGTCAGCATCCGCATCGTCCGCTCGAAGATGGCGATCTGCTGCTTGCTCATCTCCTCGAACGAGGCGAACGGGATCAGGCCGTCGAAGGCTGAGCGTAGGTAATCCCGCATCTGTTCCTGATTGCGCGCGAAAGTGTGCATGGCCTGCTCCAGATAGCGCGGGACGACCACCTGCAGACTGTCGCCGTAGAAGCTGATCAGGTGGCGCAGGAAGCTGACGGGAAGCATGCTCTGCCCCTTCGCCTCTTCCTCGACGATGATATGGGTCAGGACCGACCGGGTGATGTCCTCGCCGGTCTTGGCGTCATAGACCGCGAATTCCGCGCCGGTCTTCACCAGCTGCGCCAAGTAGTCGAGCGTCACATAGCAGCTCGTCGCGGTGTTGTAGAGCCTGCGGTTCGCGTATTTCTTGATCGTGATGGGGCTGTGGTCGGGGCTGCCCAGCCCACCCGCTTCCGATCCGTCGTGCATCATGGTGCGCCTTCGCCTGTCGCGGTGAGGCGACAAATTTCCCGAGCAGTATCAGCGAAAAGATGCTGCGTTGCAATAAGCAGCATGCGGCCATGCGATAATGTCATTCGCTGCCCGCCGACGGCGAATCTGCCTGCGTTCGCGACCGCGGAACGCTTTATCTCGCCCTGGAAAGCGGCTAAATCTCACGGCTCCGCGCGGGCGGAGAATTGCGCGCGACGCGCCGCAACGAGAACCCACGCTGAAAGGCGCGGCGATCAACTCGCAACGCCGGCCATCCACTCAAGGATATGGGAAATCAACATGGCAATTAACAAGGTGGGAGTGATCGGGACAGGCGCGATGGGTCTCGGCATCACCCAGGTCGTCGCCGACGCAGGTCTTGACGTCATCGCGGTCAAGGCGACGCCGGGGTCGTGGGAACGGGCCAAGAAGACCCTGGAAGGAGGCCTTGGCAAGGCGGTCGAGCGCGGCAAGATGGCAGCAGAGCACCGGGACGCCCTGCTCGGACGGATCACCTTCAGCGCCGACGAGCACGCCGTCGCCGACTGTGATCTGGTGATCGAATCGATCATCGAGGACCTGGAGACGAAGAAGGCCCTGTTTAAGCGCCTAGAGCACGTCTGCCGGCCCGACGCCATCCTTGCAACGAATACTTCGACGCTGTCAGTCACCGCCATGATGGCGGTGTGCAAGCACCGCGACCGCATCGCCGGCCTGCACTTCTTCAACCCCGCGCCGGTGATGAAGCTGGTCGAGATCATCCACGCCTTCGAGACGTCGGACGAGACGATCGAGACCCTGAATGCCTTCTGCAAGACGATCGGCAAGGATCCGGTGATCGTCCAGGATACCACCGGCTTCATCGTCAACCGCCTGCTCACGCCGTACATGCTCAACGCCATCCGCATGCTGGAGCGCGGCACCGGCACGATCGAGAGCATCGACCAAGCGATGCGGGCGGGGGCGGCGCACCCGATGGGTCCGTTCGAGCTCGCCGACTACATCGGCCTCGACGTGGTCGAGGCGATGGCTCACAACATCTTCGAGGATGTCCGCCACGAGCATCACGCCCTGCCGCACACGCTGACCCGGCTGGTCCAGCTCGGCTACCTCGGCCGCAAGACCGGCAAGGGCTTCTACGACTATTCGAAGAAGCCGGCGGTGCAGAACCCATCGTTGCTCCGCCCGGTCGTCTGACCGCTGCAAACTGCCCGCGCGGACGCTGCCGCGAAAGCGGCAGCGTCCGCCAGGGCATCCTCCGCTGCCCGAGATGCGTCCGATCCACCGCACCATGGGCAACGCCAGCAGCTTCGTTGCAAGGCGTCGTCCGCGCCACGCTGACCGGCGGAATCTCGGCGATCCTGCTGTGGTCGACGCTGGCGCTGCTGACGACGATGACCGGCGCGGTGCCGCCGTTCCTGCTGGTGACGCTGGCCTTCGGCGTCGCCTTTGCCGCCGCCCTGGCGCGCTGGGTATGGCAGGGCGGGAGCCTGATCCGCCGCTTCCGCTGGCCGTGGCGGGCCTGGCTTGTGGGCGTCGGCGGGCTGTTCGGCTATCACTTCTTCTATTTCCTCGCCTTGCGCAGCGCGCGCCGGCGGCGGCCAGCCTCGTCAACTACCTGTGGCCGGTGCTGATCGTGCTGTTCTCGGCGCTGCTACCCGGTCACCGTCTGCGCTGGTGGCACATGGCCGGAGCCTTCTGCGGGCTCGCCGGAACGGCGCTGCTGATCACCGATGGCGGCCGCATCGCCTTTCCCGCCGCCTATGCGCTGGGCTATGGCGCCGCCTTCGCCTGCGCGGTCACCTGGCCGGCTACTCGGTGTTGAGCCGGTTGCTGGCGCACGTGCCGACCGAGGCGATCGGAGCTTTCTGCGGCGCCACCGCGGTGCTGGCGGCGTCTGCCATCTGGCCTTCGAGCCTACCGTCTTGGCCGCGCGACGGCCAGTGGCTCGCCGTCTTGGCCATGGGGCTGGCCCGGTGGGGGCGGCGTTCTTCGCCTGGGACGTCGACATGAAGCGGGGGATATCCGGATGCTCGCCGTCTGCGCCTATCTGACGCCGCTGCTGTCGACCCTGCTGCTGGTGATCTTCGGACGGGCGGCACCTTCGTGGGTGCTAGCGCTGGCGGCGCTGCTGATCGCCGGCGGCGCGGCGGTGGCATCGCGCGACATGCTGACCGACAGCAAGCCGCGGGTGGCTCCTCGGGGCGCGGAGTGATCGCTCAGGGACGAGGATGCTCTGTATGCGATCGTTTTAGGGTTTCTGCACAACACACTGTGGTGTTTGCAGGGCCACACTCCCCGGCGTGCTGCGCCGCAATACCTGGACTTTACGATAGGGTTTCTGGTATTTGAATGCCGCCGCGCGACCCCGGCACTCATCCTCATTAACGAGCGGAACAATCCATGGATCACCTCGATGTTCTGGAAAGCAGGACAATATACATCCTGCGTGAGGCGTTCAACAAGATAGACAAGCTCGGTATGCTGTGGTCGATCGGTAAGGACTCAATGTTCTTGTCTGGTGCGCCCGTAAGGCATTCTTTGGCAACGTGCCATTTCCGCTGGTAAATATTGACACGGAAAAGAAATTCCCGGAAGTCTACGAGTTCCGCGACCGCGTCATCAAGGAGTGGAAACTCGACTGCATCATCGGCAAGTGCCCGCCGGTGGAAGAGATGGATCCGACACTTCTCCCGCCGCCCGGTCGGCGGCGCGCGAGACCGCCGGCCTGGAAGATCATGCTGGCGCGCGAGGGCTTCGACGGCCTGATCAGCCGGCATCCGCCGCGATGAAGAGGGAACCCGCGCCAAGGAGCGGGTGTTCAGCCCGCGCGGCGAGCAGAACACCTGGAATTTCCGCGATCAGCCGCCGGAATTCTGGGACCAGTTCAACACCGACTTCGCCCCCGGCACCCATCTGCGCATCCACCCGCTGCTGCACTGGACCGAGCTCGACATCTGGCGCTACACCAAGCGCGAGAACATCCCGCTCATTTCCCTCTACTTCGCCAAGAACGGCAAACGCTATCGCTCCCTGGGAGACAAGGACATCACCTTCCCGATCGACTCCCACGCCGATACCATCGATGCGATCATCGAGGAGCTGAGGCATACCAAGGTCGCCGAGCGGGCCGGCCGGGCGATGGACCACGAGGCGGAGGACTCGTTCGAGCGTCTTCGCGCCGAAGGCTACATGTAAGCGGGGAGGGGCATAAGAACATGGACACCTCGAGCATGAGCAAGGTCCTCCGAGTCGGCCATTCAGACGACGCTGCCGCTGAAGATCGTCATCGTCGGCCATGTCGATCACGGCAAGTCGACGCTGGTCGGCCGCCTGTTCTACGACACCGGCTCACTGCCGGAGGGACGGATCGAGGCGGTGCGCGCGATGAGCGAAAAGCGCGGCATGCCGTTCGAATGGGCGTTCCTGCTGGATGCGCTGCAAGCGGAGCGCGACCAGGGCATCACCATCGATATCTCGCAGATCTTCTTCCACACCGACGCGCGCCACTATGTGCTGATCGACGCGCCGGGGCACCGCGAGTTCGTCAAGAACATGATCACCGGTGCCGCCCAGGCCGACGCCGCCGTCCTCGTGGTCGACGCCAAGGACGGCATGCAGGAGCAGACGCGCCGCCACGCCTACCTTTTGCATCTGCTCGGCATCCACCAGATCGTCGTCTGCATCAACAAGATGGACACCGTCGGCTACTCGGACGCGCGCTTCCAGGAAGTGGCGGGCGACGTGCGCGGCTATCTCGCCGACCTCGGCATCGACCTGCAGCACACCATCATGATCCCGGTGGTTGCCCGCGACGGCGACAACATCGCCACCGCCGACCAGGAGCACATGCCCTGGTATAGCGGCCCGACGCTCACCGGCGCGCTCGACTCGCTGCAGCCGCCGGTCACCTCGCTGGAGCTGCCGCTGCGCATGCCGGTGCAGGACGTATATAAGTTCGACGATCGCCGCATCATCGCCGGCCGCGTCGAGAGCGGCTACCTGCGCAAGGGCGACACCTTGCTGTTCTCGCCGTCCAACAAGCGCGCGAGGATCGCCACCATCGAGAGCTGGAACGCCAAGAATCCTATCCTCGCGACGCGCGCCGGCCAGTCGATCGGCGTCACCCTCGATGAGCAGATCTTCGTCGAGCGCGGCGAGATCGCCAGCCTCGATGCCAACCCGCCGATGCTGAGCAACGTCTTCCGCGGTCGCATCTTCTGGCTCGGCCAGCAGCCGCTGACGCCGGGAACGCGGCTGAAGATGAAGCTGTGCACCGGCGAGTACCAGGTGGAGGTAGAGAAGATCGAGCGGGTGATCGACACCCAGGACCTCGGCTCGAACGAACAGCAGCATGTCGAGCGGCACGCCATCGCCGAGGTAGTGTTCCGCTCGCGGCGGACGATGGCGCTCGATCCGTTCGACCAGAACATGTACACCGGCCGCTTCGTGCTGGTGGAGAACTACGACATCGTCGGCGGCGGCCTGATCAACATGGACGGCTACGCCGACCAGCGCCGGCAGGCGATCAAGTCCACCAACATCTTCAAGGTCGAGCACCGGGTGCCGATCGAGGAGCGTTGGCAGGCCAACGGCCACAAGGGCGGCATCCTGTGGATGACCGGGCTGTCCGGCGCCGGCAAGTCAACGCTGGCGTTCTCGCTGGAGCAGCACCTGTTCCGCAAGGGCTACCTCGTCTACGTGCTGGACGGCGACAATGTCCGTCACGGCCTGTGCTCCGATCTCGGCTTCTCGCCGCAGGACCGCGTCGAGAACATCCGCCGCGTCGGCCACGCCGCTGGCCTGTTCGCCCGCGCCGGCTTCCTCGTGCTGACCGCGTTCATCTCGCCGTACCGCGCCGACCGCGACCGGGTGCGGGCGATGGACCCGGAGGTGTTCCACGAGGTGCATATCGACGCCGACGTCAGCACCTGCGAGCAGCGCGATCCCAAGGGCCTGTACAAGAAGGCGCGCAAGGGCGAAATCCACGACTTCACCGGCATCTCCGCCCCGTACGAGCCGCCGATCCAGCCCGAGATGCGGGTCGACACCGGCCGGCACTCGGTCGAAGAGTGCCTCGCCCAGCTCGACTCGTACGTCTCGTCCAACTTTGCGATGACGCGGCATTAGCGGGCTTTTCGACATCGCGGTTGCCGAAACGGCGCCGCGACTTAAGTCTTGCGAGGAGGACACTTAAATTGCGACGGATCGTCCACCCGGTCATCCTTTCGGGAGGCGCGGGGACGCGTCTGTGGCCCCTCTCGCGGGCGCTGCGGCCGAAGCAGCTGCTGCCTTTAGTGTGCGAGCGCAGCATGCTGCAGGAGACGGTGCTGCGGGTCGGCGGCGAGGCGTTTGCCGCCCCGGTGATCATCGGTAACGAGGAGCACCGGTTTCTGATCGCCGAGCAGGTGCGCGCGCTGGGGGTCACGCCGCGCGGCATCGTCCTCGAGCCGGAGGGCCGTAACACCGCGCCGGCGGCGACGGTCGCGGCGCTGCTGCTGGTCGAGGACGACCCGGACGCCATCATCGCCCTGCTGCCGTCAGACCATGTGGTCGCCGACATCGCGCAGTTCCACGCCGCGTTCCGGGCGGCGATCGATGCCGCGACCAGCGGCGCCCTCGTCACCTTCGGCATTCCCGCCAGCCGGCCGGAGACGGGGTACGGCTATATCCGCAAGGGCCAGCCGTGGCCCGGCATCGACGGCTGCTGGCGGATCGACCGCTTCGTCGAGAAGCCGGACGTGGCGACCGCCGAGTCTTACGTGGCCTCGGGCGATTACGCCTGGAACAGCGGGATGTTCGTGCTACCGGCGCAGACGCTGCTGAACGAGGTCGAGCGGCTGCAGCCGGAGATGCTGCGCTGCTGCCGCGAGGCGCTGCGCAAGGCGACCAGCGATCTCGACTTCCTGCGCCTGGCGCGGGCGCCGTTCGTCGCGGCGCCGTCCATCTCCATCGACTACGCGGTGATGGAGCATACCGACCAGGGGGCGGTGGTCGCCGCCGAGATGGGCTGGAGCGACGTCGGCTCGTGGTCGGCGCTGTGGGAGATCAGCCCGAAGGACGCCTATGGCAACGCCATCGTCGGCGATGTGCTGCTGCAGGATTCCCGCAACTGCTATGTGCGCGGCGACGGCAACCTCGTCGCCGCCATCGGCGTCGATGATCTCGTCATCGTCGCCACCGACGACGTGGTGCTGGTAGTGCCGCGCGAGCGGGCGCAGGAGGTCAAGCAGATCGTCGCCACGGTCGAGAAGGCGGGGCGGACGGAGCACTACGTGCACAGCCAGGTGTTCCGCCCGTGGGGCTGGTATCGCAGCATCCAAAACGGGCCGCGCTTCCAGGTGAAGGAGATCGTCGTCGCCCCCGGCCAGAAGCTCAGCGAGCAGATGCACCACCATCGCGCCGAGCACTGGGTCGTCGTCTCCGGCACCGCCAAGGTGACCCGCGGCGAGGACCACTTCTACGTCACCGAGAACCAGTCCACCTACATCCCGCACGCCACCAACCACTGCCTGGAAAACCCCGGCAAGATCCCGCTGCGGATGATCGAGGTGCAGTCCGGCCCCTACCTCGGCGAAGACGACATCGTCCGCTTCCAGGACGCCTACGGCCGGGTGCCGGCACCAGCCAACAGCTAGCCCAATCTATTCCCCGGGAAACAACATGAGACACGTGTTAAATCTCCGATAGGCGCAGTGGTTGCGGCGGGCGCGGGGGTTGGTGTCGGTGAGCGTGGATGGGGGATCGGTAGGGCGGACAGGCGCTGGAGGTCGCGGCAGGGGCGCGCGGCCCCGTCGTTCAGGTGACCAGACGCGGCAGCCGGTCGAGGGCGAGGTGCCAGATCGCCGGCAACCGGTGACAGACCATGCAGCGGCAGCGTAGGATCAACCATGGCGGGCGGCGCTCCGGAAACGACGCGGATTGGCCTCGACAACCGAATCCTGGGCGATCCAATGGGCTAAGCTACACCCGTCAACCTGGAACGCATAATCCGGGCTAATCGGGAGGTCAAAGCGTGAAAAACAAGGTGGTAACCGCGGAAGAGGCGGTGGCGCTGGTCCGCGACGGCGATACGTTGATCAACACCGGCTTCATCGGCTCGGGCGCGCCGGAGGCGCTGCTGGTGGCGCTGGAGCGGCGGTTTCTGGAGAGCGGCAGCCCGCGTAACCTGACGCTGATGTTCGCCGCCGGCCAGGGCGACAGCAAGGAACGCGGCCTCAACCATCTCGGCCACGAGGGCCTGCTGAAGCGAGTGGTCGGCGGCCACTGGGGCTGATCCCCAAGGCGGCGAAGCTGGCGCTGGCCAACCGCATCGAAGGCTGGAACCTGCCGCAGGGCGTCATCTCGCAGCTGTACCGGGCGATTGCCGGCCGCAAGCCCGGGGTTATCACCAAGGTCGGCCTTGGCACCTTCGTCGATCCGCGGCGCGAGGGCGGCAAGATCAACGACATCAGCACCGAGAACCTGGTCGAGGTACTGCATCTCGCCGGCGAGGAATGGCTGTTCTACAAATCGTTCCCGGTCAACATCGCCTTCTGCCGCGGTACCACCGCTGATCCCAACGGCAACGTCACCATGGAGCGTGAGGCGCTCACCCTCGACAACCTGGCGATGGCGATGGCGGCGAAGAACCGGGAGGCCTCGTCGTCGTCCAGGTCGAGCGCATCGCCGAGGCCGGCTCGCTCAACCCGAAGCACGTGAAGATTCCCGGCATCCTCGTCGATTGCGTCGTCGTCTCAAGCCCCGAGCTGCACTGGCAGACCTATGGCGTGCCGTACGATCCGGCCTACGCCTCGGAGATCCGTGCCGCTGGGCTCGCTGGTGCCGCTGCCGCTGGACGAGCGCAAGCTGATCGCCCGGCGTTGCGTCTTCGAGCTGCCGCCTGGCGGCGTTGTCAACCTCGGCATCGGCATGCCGGAAGGCCTGTCGTCGGTCGCCAACGAAGAGCACGTGCTGAAGTACGACGCTGACGACGGAGCCCGGCGCCATCGGCGGCGTCCCGCAGGCGGGGCTCAACTTCGGTGCCGACGTCAACGCCGAGGCGATCATCGACCAGAACGAGCAGTTCGACTTCTACGACGGCGGCGGTCTCGACATGGCCTGCCTCGGCCTCGCCGAGTGCGACGAGGAAGGCAACCTCAACGTCAGCCGCTTCGGCCCGAAGCTGGCGGGCGCCGGCGGCTTCATCAACATCAGCCAGAACGCCCGCAAGATCGTCTTCGCCGGCACCTTCACCGCCGGCGGTCTGAAGGTGGCGGTGGAAGACGGCAAGTTGCGAATTCTGCAGGAGGGCCGCGCCCGCAAGTTCGTCAAGCAAGTGGGCCAGGTGACATTCAGCGGCAGCTATGCCCGCGAAACCGGCCAGCCGGTGCTCTACGTCACCGAGCGCTGCGTCTTCCGGCTGACCGACCGCGGCCTCGCCCTGACCGAGGTGGCGCCCGGCATCGACATCGAGCGCGACATCCTCGCCCACATGGACTTCGCACCGGTCGTCGAGAATCCGAAGCCGATGGATCCGCGCATCTTCGGCCCGGATATCATGGGGCTGGAGCGGGAGTTCGTGGGCTTCCGGAGCCTTGCCGAACGGATCACCTACGATGCCGCGCGCAACATCCTGTTCCTCAACTTCGAGGCGATGCCGGTACGCAACGAGGCGGACGTGGCTGCGGTGCAGCAGGCGGTGTCGAGCGCCTGCGAGAAGATCGGCAAGCGGGTGCAGGTCGTCGTCAACTACGACTCTTTCCGCATCGACGAGAGCGTGCTCGACGCCTACGCCAAGATGATCCGCCACATGGAGGCCACCTACTACATCACCGTGAACGCTACACGACAAGCGCGTCTATGCGCCGGCCAAGGAGGAGCTGGCGGGGCGCAACGTCGCACCGCACGTGTTCGAATCGGCGGCGGAGGCCCAGGCGTTCCATGCGGATCCAGCGGCGGCGCCGGCCGGCTGAGCGAAGGCGGAGCGATCAAGATTACGGCGCCTTAAGCCTTGCTGGAAAGCCGCGCCTTCGATCGCGGCCGCCACCAGCCGGTCGATGTGCAGGCGGTCGCGGATCATCTCCAGCATCCGCGCCTCTTCTTCCGTCACCTTCTGGTCGGCGGCGGCGATATCGCAAGCGAGGACGTAGGCGGTCTCGCGCAGCTTCGGCGGCAGCGCCGCCTCGATCAGGCCGAAGGTCCGGTCGAGACCGTCGTCGTCGTTCAGCAGATCGGCACAAGCGCCGGCGACATGCGGCAGGCTGTCCTGGTCGAAGCCTTCGAACACCGGCAGGGTGCCGAGGATCTCGCCCATCTTGCGCAGCTCGGCGTCCGGCATGCGGCGGTCGGCGGCGTGGAGACCAGAACCAGGTGTAGATCAGGGCGCAGGGTGGCTGATCATCCGGAGCCTCGACGACAGAGTGGACCCGCGCCCTCCTCGTGTTGGCGACGGCGAGGCTGCTTAATGCGCGGCGCGGGCGGAGCCGTCAAGGGGGCAGCCGTTACCGGAGCCGGCCGCATCCGTCCTTTGCCCGCATTCCTTGCCAGCGAGTGCAGCCCGTGCGTGCGGTAGTCGAGGTCGTCCTGCCGGTCTTCGCCATCATCCTTGTCGGCTACGCCAGCGGCCGCTACCGGCTGCTCGGCGAGGCCGGCGGCGACGTGCTCAACCGCTTCGTCTACTTCGTCGCGCTGCCGGTACTGCTGTTCCAGTCGCTGGCGCGGGCAACGCCGGCGCAGATCTTCGATGTCTCCTTCCTCGCCGCCTATCTCGGCGGCCAGACGCTGCTGATGCTGGCGAGCGGCCTGCTCGCCTTCTTCGCCTTCCGCCGGAAGCTGGAGGAGGCGAGCCTGTTCGCCATGGCGGCGATCTTCGGCAACACCGGCTACATGGGCATCCCCCTCGCCGCCGCCGCCTTCGGCGATGACGCAGCGGTGCCGGCGATGATCGCCACCGTCTTCGGCACCGCCTGGATCGTCACCATTGTCACCATCTGCATCGAGGTGGGCCTGACGGCGCACGGCCGCCCCTACCACCATGTCATCGCCGATGTCGGCATCGCGCTCGCCCGCAACCCGCTGTTCGGCAGCTCGCTGCTGGGCATCGCCTGGTCGCTCGGCGGGATTCCGGTGTGGGCTCCCCTCGACCGCCTGTGCAGCATCCTCGGCGCCGCGGCGGGGCCGTGCGCGCTCGTCTCTATCGGCCTGTTCCTGGTCGGCAAGCCGTGGGCGCAGGCGCCGGCGGAGACGGCGGCGATGGTGCTGATCAAGCTGGTTATCCACCCGCTGTTCATCGCCTGGCTGGTGCTCGCGGTGTTCGACGTCAATCCCCGCTGGGCGACCGTCGCCATCCTGATGGCCGCCCTGCCGACCGGCGCCAACGTCTTCGTCGTCGGCCAGCGCTACGGCGTCTATCTGGAGCGCATCTCCGCCGCGACGCTGATCTCGACGGTGCTGGCTGTGCTCACGCTGTCGGTGCTGTTCAGCTTTCCGCAGGCCTGGATCCGCTGAAGCGACGAGAGGACTGCCCGCGGCGATGCCCTGCCAACAGCGGCCGGCGGTCCCATATGCAAGAGCGCCTGCCGGTCGGCAACGGGCGCCCGTGGCCCGCAAGGCAGTGTAATCAGATTTGGGGAGAAACGGACATGGCCAAGATCCTGGTGCTCTACTATTCGGCTTCGGCCATATCGAAGCGATGGCGGAAGCCGTCGCCGAGGGCGCCCGCGAGGCCGGGGCCGAGGTGACCATCAAGCGTGCCGGAGCTGGTGCCGGCGGAAATCGCCAAGAACTCCGGGTTCAAGCTCGACCAGAAGGCGGAGATCGCCACCGTCCCGGAGCTGCCGGACTATGACGGCATCATCTTCGGCACGCCGACCCGCTTCGGCATGATGTGCGCGCAGATGCGCAACTTCCTCGACCAGACCGCGGGCTGTGGGTGCAGGGCAAGCTGCTGGGCAAGGTCGGCAGCGTCTTCTGCTCCACCGGCACCCAGCACGGCGGCCAGGAGACGACGATCACCTCGTTCCACGTCACCCTCTGCCACCTCGGCTTCATCATCGTGCCGCCCGGCTACTCCGAGCCCGACATCCTCAACATGGAGCACATCACCGGCGGCAGCCCCTACGGCGCCTCGACCTTCGCCGGCGCCGACGGCAAGAGCCTGCCGGTGCCGGAGCACGACCTGAAGATCGCCCGCAGCCAGGGCCGCTACGTCGCCAAGGTGGCGGCAAAGCTCGCCGGCTGATCTGCCCCCTTCATCCCCGGCCGCCCAGCATCGCCTTCGTCGCCGCGATCGCTTCGGCGAGGCCGACCCGCTCGACCGCGACGCCCGGCGGGAAGGCGCCGGCGAGGCGCGAGGGGAGCTGGCGGTCGAGCATGACGAAGACGCCGCGGTCGCCGGCACGGCGGACAAGGCGGCCGTAGGCCTGCTTCAGCTTCAGCCGGGTCAGCATCTCCTCGTAGGCGCGGCCACCGAAGGCCTCGCGGCGGGCGCGGTGCAGCAGCGTCGGCCGCGGCCACGGCACCCGCTCGAAGACGATAAGCCGCAGCGAGCGGCCGGGCACGTCGATGCCGTCGCGCACCGCGTCGGTGCCGAGCAGGCAGGCGTCCTCCTCGGCGCGGAAGATGTCGATCAGCGTGCCGACGTCGAGCGGATCGACGTGCTGGGCGAGCAGCGTCAGCCCCGCCTCCTCCAGCGCCGGCGCGATCGCCTGATGCACCGCCCGCAGCCGGCCGATGGCGGTGAACAGGCCGAGGCCGCCGCCGCCCGCCGCCAGGAACAGCTCGCGGTAGGCGGCGGCGACCTGGCGGAGGTCGTCGCGGACGACGTCGTCCACCACCAGCACGCGGGTGTTGGCGGCGTAGTCGAAGGGCGAGGCCAGTGCCGAGAGCACCGGCGCCGCCGGCAGGTGGCGGACGCCGGTGCGGCTCTCGGCGGCGCTCCAGTCGGCATCGTCGTCGCCGGTACCGTCGCGCAGCGTCGCCGAGGTGATCAGCGCGCCGTGCGCCGGCCGCAGCACCGTCGCGGCGAACGGCTGCATCGGATCGATCCAGTGGCGGCAGAAACCGACGTCGATCTCCCGCCCGTCCGAGCGCTCCACCGCCAGCCAGTCGAGGAACTCCGGCGGCCGGTCCTGCGCCATCGCCCGCAGCATCGCCCGCCAGCCGGCCAGCGGCTCGGTCCCCCGCCGGCGGATGCTGCGGGCGAGGCTCTCGATGCGCTGGCGCAGCACCGTCTCCAGCGTCTCCGCCTCGTCGTCGAGCTTCGCCTCCAGGGCATGCACCAGCGTCTGCAGCGGCCGGGCGATCAGCAGCAGGGCGTCGGACAGGGCCGCCGCCGCCTCGATCAGCCCCGGGATCGGCGGCCGGATGTCGGCCTCCAGGCTGAAGGCGGCATCGCCGCCGAGGGCGCGAGCGTAGACCTGCTGCCGGACCAACACCAGGAACGCCTCGGCCGGACCCAGCGGCGAGGCGCCGGCCAGCCGCGCCCGCCAGCCGAGGCCAGGCAGAGCGCGGGCGAAGGTGAGCGCATCGTTCAGCGCCGAGGTGGCAGCGGAGTTGTCCTGGATCAGCTCGCCGGCCCGCTCCTTCAACCCGCGCCGCCGCTGCCGAGTGCCCTCCTCGGCGCCGCGCAGCCAGCGCCGCAGCTCCGCCGCCTCGCGACCGCTGAGGTGCAGCGAGAAGGTATCGTCGGCGGCATCGAACAGCTGGTGGCCCTCGTCGAAGACGTAGCGCACCGGCAGCACCGCCTCCTCGGCGCCAGCGGCTGCCTGCACCATCACCAGCGCGTGGTTGGCGACGACGATCTCGGCGCGCCGCGCCCGGCGGATCGAGCGTTCGACGAAGCAGCGGCGGTAGTGCCGGCAGGCGCCGTAGATGCACTCGCCGCGGGTGTCGGTCAGATCGACGGTCAGCCCGCTGCCCAGCAGGTCGGCGAGCCAGGCGGGGAAGTCGCCGCCGACCATGTCGCCGTCGCGGCTGGCGAGCGCCCAACGGGCAACCAGGCCGAGCGCCACCGCGTCCTCCCGGCGCATCGACAGCTGCGCCGAGGCCTCCTCGAAGTTCAGCAGGCAGAACAGGTTCTCGCGGCCCTTGCGCACCACCACCTTGCGGCTCTTGACCCGCAGATCGGGATAGGCGCGGTCCAGCTCCTGGTCGAGCTGGCGCTGCAGGTTGCGGGTATAGGTGCTGATCCAGACGGAGCCGCGATTCTTCTGCGCCCACAGGGTGGCGGGAGCGATATAGCCGAGCGTCTTGCCGACGCCGGTGCCGGCCTCCGCCAGGACGACGCGCGGCTCGCCCGCCTTCTCCCGCGGCGCGAACGCCGCTGCGGCGTGGGAGGCGTAGTGGAGCTGCTGCGGCCGCGGCTCGGCGTTGCTGCCGAGCAGCCGCACCCAGCCGGGCGTGCGCCTCCACCGGCTCCACCGGCTACTGGTCCGGCGGTCCCTCGACGACCCGCTCGTCCCACTTCCGGCAGGCGCATCCACACCCGCAGCATCCTCCGGCCGCGACGGCGGCTGGGCGCCTGCTCCCAACGCCGCCAGCACCGTCTGCTCCCCCACAGCCAGCCGCCGCGCGCCATCGTCCACGCTGCGCGCCGGCGCGTCGCGCAGCCGGGCGAGGTTGGTCGTCATGAGCAGCGTCCGGCAGGCGGCGAACAGCGCTGCCGTCTCGGCGCCGCGGTGCCCCTCTGGCGGCGGCAGCAGCAGTGCCGCCGTTACGCGGCTCGGTACGCAGAACCGCGCCGGGCGGACGAAGGCGAACAGCTCGAGGATGTCGAAGCGGCAGAGAACGGTGCGGCAGCCGCGGCGCCGGCGGCGACCGAGCGGGCGTGACAGACGATCGGCTGCTCGCCGCGGCGGATGCGCCGGGCAGCCGCCTCCAGCTCAGCGTCTCCGCCTCCGCCTGCATCGACGGCCGCCAGGCGACGGCGCGCACGCCCACCGCCAGCGCCGGGGCCTCCGGGCGAACTGCGTCCGCGCGGCGGCGAAGGCGGCGTTGCTCATCGCCGGCGACTATAGCGCGCAACGCATCCTCTCGCATCCTCTCGGCAAGGTTGTCCCCAGATTCATCCGATAGCTGGGATGGCCTGTCTGCCGCCGCCCCCGAGGCTGGCAAGGTGAGTTACGCGGTCAATGAGATTTTCTACTCCCTACAGGGAGAGGGCGCCAATGCCGGCCGGCCCGCGGTGTTCTGCCGCTTTGCCGGCTGCAACCTGTGGAGCGGCCGCGAGGAAGACCGCGCGAGCGCCGTCTGCCGCTTCTGCGATACCCGGTTCGTCGGCATCGACGGCGACGGCGGTGATCGCCTGGCAGCGCCGCCGAACTGGCCGACGCCATCGTCCGCCACTGGCCTGCTCGCGTCGGCGTCCGGCCCATTCGTGGTGCTGACCGGAGGCGAGCCGCTGCTGCACCGGATGAGGAATTGCTGACCTCGCTGCACGCCCGCGGCTGCGAAGCCGCCGTCGAGACCAACGGCACGCTGACGCCGCCGCCGGGGCTCGACTGGATCTGCGTCAGCCCGAAGGCGGACGCGCCGCTGCAGCTCCGCCGCGGCGACGAGCTCAAGCTGGTTTTCCCGCAGGCCGGCGCCGAGCCGGAGATGTTCGAGCACCTCGACTGCACGCACTTCTTCCTGCAGCCGATGGACGGGCCGGACCTGCAGCGCAATACCCGCCTCGCCGCCGCCTGCTGCCTGGCGCGGCCGCGCTGGCGGCTGGAGCCCCGCAGACCCACAAGCTGCTGGGCCTGCGCTAGATGGCCGGCACCGAGGTTGCCCTGGAGTTCGCCTTCGATGCGGCGCACCGCTTCGATGCCATGCCCGACGGCCACATCTACGGCCGGCTGCACGGCCACTCGTTCTTCGTCGAGATCGCGGTTACCGGCGATCTCGATCCGGTGACCGGCTTCGTCGTCGATTTCGCGCGGCTGGAGGAGGCGGCGGCGGAGTTGCGGGACGAACTCGACCACCGGCTGCTGAACGACGTTCCCGGGCTTGCCGTCCCCAGCCTGGAGAACATCGGCCGCTGGGTGCAGAGCGGCTGCAGCCGTTTCCCGGCCTCTGCCGGATTACCGTGCGCCGCCCGTCGTGCCGCCAGACCTGCACCTATGAGGGGCCGCCGGCATGACCGCCGCGGTGCGCCTGCGCCGGCGCGCCCCGAAGACGCGGAGCTCCTCGGCGAGATGCTGGTGGAGGCTGGCGGCGGGATGTTCGAGGTGCTGCTGGAAGGGGCGATGCCCGGCGTGACGCCGGCGCAGATGACGCGCAGGTGGCGGCGCGCGAGCCAGGGCGTTCTCCTACTGCAAGACGACCGTCGTCGAGAGCGACGGCGTCGCCGCCGGCAGCCTCACCGCCTTCCCCGCCAGCGAGTTCGGCAGCGAGAGCTCCGACTTCATTCCACCGGAGCGGCGGGTCTACCTGGAGCCGGTGCGCTCGATGCTCGACGGCGACAGCTGGTACATCGCGGCGCTGGCGATCCGCAAGGAGCAGCGCCGCCGGCATCTCGCCGGCCGGCTGCTGCAGGCGACGTTCGCCGAGGCGCGCGCCCAAGGCCTGCCGCGGATCAGCCTGCACGTGTGGACGGCAAACCTGACGGCGCTGGGGCTCTACCTGCGGCTCGGCTTCGTCGAGACCGGCAGCGCGGAAGTGCCCCCGCACCCGCTGCTCCGGCACGGCACCAGCATGCTGGCGCTGTCCCGGCCGGCGTAGCCGCCGGCCCGTCGCGGCCGGCGGCCGTCAGAGAACTTCCGGCACCGGCTTCGGCCGGGTGCCGCAGAACTCGGCGAGCGCATCGAAGTAGGCTTGGCGGCCGACCAGCATCAGATCGTTGTGACCAGCACCCGGAATGCGGGTGAAGGACTTCTGCTTCACGGGCGATGCCTCGAACAGCGCGTCGGCGTCGGTGATTGGAATGATCCAGTCCCGCTCACCATGGATGATCAGCGTCGGCAGCTTGGCGCGGGCGATCTTGTCGAGATTGCCGAAGCCGTCCTTATGCTCGTAGGCCTCGGCCAGCGGCAGGAAGCCAATGCGTTCGATCAGCGGGAAGGTATACGCGAAGCCGCTCTCGATGATCAGCCCCTTGACCGCGCCCTCATCGGCCCGGTCGATGATCTCGAGCGCCGCGGCACTGCCGAGGGAACGGCCCATGACGAACAGCGGCCCTTCGGCGACGCCGACCGACGCCAGCAGTTCCGGCGTCTTGCCGAACACCGTCCAGGCATCCTCGATCAGCGCCGTGGCCGAGGGCGTGCTCTCGCTGAGACCGTAGCCGCGGTAATCGACGACGAAGAGCGTAATTCCGAGACGCGTGTAGAAAGGGGCGATGGTGTCGTAATCGGAGGCGATCTCGCCGTTGCCGTGGAAGTAGAGAACGGCGGGTCCATGCTCCGGCGCCGCGAAGATCTTCCCGCCCAGTGCCACGTCTTCGGTTACCGGGATGCGAACAGTGTGCACGCCGGTGGCGAGGCGGGGCACGCCCACGTCCCGGCGCGGGTAGAACAGCACGCTGGTGACTTCCGGGCGATCCAGCACCTCGTAGGTTCGTTGACTCATACTCCCTCCCGAAATCCCCGTGCGGCATTCGTTGTTGCCGCCCGTCCCCTGACGTGACGGTTCATTCATTACCGCGGCATTGGCAGCAAATCACGCGAAACGACGGGGTACTCTATCGTTCATTGTGCACAGTATGATTGTGCGGTCGCCAGCCCGCGAGCCGGAGCTTGCGCAAGACAGGGTTGCGCTGCGCTCAGGGTAACACAGGCACATCTGAAGAGTTGCTCCCCTCTGCAGCGACGAGAGCTTCCGCCGCCGGCCACCTCAGACATACTTGAGCGCCACGAAGCCGCCCACGATCAACAGCAACAGCGCCGTCGTCACCAGCGTCAGATACCGCTCGATGAACGTCCGCAGCGGCGGCCCGAAGATCTTGAGGAGCGCGGCGACAAGGAAGAAGCGGGCGGCGCGGGTGACGAACGAGGCGGCTGCGAACACCAGGAGATCGAAGTGGGCAACGCCACTGGCGATGGTGACGATCTTATAGGGAATCGGGGTCATCCCCTTGATCAGGATGATCCACAGCCCCCATTCCTGAAACTGGTGCTGGAACTTGTCGAACGCCGCCTGGTAACCGTAAAGGTCGACGATCGGCCGACCGACCGTCTCGAACAGGAAGTAGCCGATGGCGTAGCCGAAGAAGCCGCCGATTACCGAAGCAACCGTGCAGATGAGGGCGATCCGCCACGCCCGCTCCGGCCGTGCCAGCACCATCGGCACGATCATCGCATCCGGCGGGATCGGAAAGAACGAGCTCTCGGTGAAGGAGACAAGAGCAAGCCATTTTTCGGCTTGCGGCCCCTCGGCCAGGAGCATCACGCGATCGTAGATGCGGCGAAGCATGCAATCCTCTAGCGTTGGGGGGAAGGCGGCGCCGGCTTTTATCAGCGCAAGTTTATGGGGACAAGCGGCAGTGGCCCGATGCCAGCTACAGATTACCCGATAGAGGCATCTTCGTCACCGGCGATCAGGGCACGACGCGGGCTCACCGGCCGCAACCGGATGCCAGACGGACGGACAGGCGGCAAGGAAGGAAGCCACCGGGGCTACTCGGCCGCTCCCTCTCCCGGCCTTGGCGATGCCGATGGCGGCGGCGGTGCCGCGGTCGTGGGCGGCACGCCCTTCTTGGCCATGCGCCGCTCGCTGAACCCCTGCATGACGATGTAGAAGACCGGCACGAACGGAATGGCGATCAGCGTCGAGGCGAGCATGCCGCCGACGACGACGGTGCCGAGCGCCTGCTGGCTGGCAGCACCGGCGCCGCTCGCCAGTGCCATCGGCAGAATGCCGAGGATGAAGGCGAACGACGTCATCAGGATCGGCCGGAAGCGTCGCCGCGTCGCCTCGATCGCCGCATCGACCACAGGCATCCCTTCGGCGCGCAACTCTCGGGCGAATTCGACGATCAGAATCGCGTTCTTAGCCGCCAGCGCGATCATCAGCACCAAGCCGACCTGGGTATAGAGGTTGTTGTCGAAACCGCGCAGCATCAGCGCCAGCAGCACGCCGACGAGCGCCATCGGCACCACCAGGATCACTGCGGCGGGATTGGTCCAACTTTCGTACTGGGCGGCGAGCACCAGGAAAACGAGGGTCAGCGACAGCGCATAGATCATGTAGGCGGTATTGCCGATCTGCCTTTCCTGATACGCCGTCGCCGTCCAGTCGAAGCCCATGCCGGCGGGCAGGATGTTGTTCGCCACCTGCTCCATCAGGGTTAGCGCCTGGCCCGAGCTGAATCCCGGGGCGGCGGCGCCGAATACCGGTGCCGCCGGATAGAGGTTGTAGCGGGTGATGAGTTCGCTGCTCAGCCTGGTATGGACGGTGATCATCGTGCCGAGCGGAACGACGTCACCCTTGTCGTTGCGGACGTAGAGATTGCGGATATCTTCCGGCTGCAGGCGGAAGGGCGCGTCGGCCTGGATGTAGACCTGGAAAACCTGGTTGAACTTGTTGAACAGGTTCACGTACGCCGAGCCGAGGTAGCCCTGCAGCGTATCGAACACGGTGTTCAGGGAGACGCCGAGGGACTCAGCCTTGGTGCGGTCGATCTCCAGGTAGAGCTGCGGGCTGCGGGCGCTGAAGGTGGTGGCGAGGCCGACGAGGCCGGACTGCTGTGAGGCAGTGTGGATCAGTTCCATGGTCGACTTGTCCAGCTCCTGCAGGCCAAGGCTGGCGCGGTCCTGCACCATCATCTGGAATCCGCCCGACTGGCCGAGGCCACGGATCGGCGGCGGGATCAGCACGAAGACGGCTGCATCCTCGATCTGCGCGAACTTCTTTCGCAGGCTGCCGACGATGCGGTCCTGGCTCAGGTCGGCGCCCCGCTTGCTCCAGTCGGTGTAGCGGATGAACGTCGTCACCGCGGAGGACAGATTGGCGCTGTCGAGGATCGATAAGCCGCCGATGGTAACCCACCCCTGCACGCCGGGCTCCTTCGAGACGATGTCGTTGATTTTCTCGACCACGGCGCGGGCGCGTGGCTGGGCGGCGCCGTCGGGAAGCTTGGTCGCGACGATGCAGTAGCCCTGGTCCTCCGTCGGGAAGAAGCCGGTGGGGGTGCGGGTGAACTGCCAGCCGCCGATGCCGATGATGATGAAGAACACCAGCATCATCAGGCCGGTGCGGTGCGCCATCCACGAGACGATGCCGATATAGAACCGCTCGACCGCCGCGTAGCCGCGGTTGAAGGCGCGGTAGAAGGCATTCGGCCGCCAGCCCGGCGGCTTGGGCTTGAGATAAAGGGCGCACTGGGTGGGTTTCAGCGTCAGCGCATTGAGCGCGCTGATCAGCGCCGTTGCGGCAATGACCAGCGCGAACTGCCGGAAGAGCTGGCCGGTGATGCCGGGCAGGAACGCCGCCGGCACGAAGACGGCCGTCAGCACCAGGGTGATGCCGATGACCGGACCGGTCAGCTCCGACATCGCCTTGATCGCCGCGTCCTTCGGCGTCAGGCCTTGCTCGATATAGTGAGATGCATTCTCGACGATGATGATGGCGTCGTCGACGACGATGCCGATGGCGAGAATCAGCGCGAACAGCGTCATCAGGTTGATGCTGAAGCCGAGCGCAGCCATCGCCGCGAAGGCGCCGATGATGGTGACCGGCACCGTCGTCGCCGGCACCAGCATCGCCCGGAAGTTCTGCAGGAAGACCATGATGACGATCAGCACCAGGATCGCCGCCTCGAACAGCGTGTGATAGACGGAGTTGATCGCCTCCTGGACGAAGGCGGTGGTGTTATAGACTGAGAGCCATTTGACCCCTTCGGGAAACTTCTCGCTCATCTTCTCGACCGCGCCGAGAATTTCCTTGGCGACGGCCAGATCGTTGGCGCCCGGCAGGGTGTAGACGATCAGGTGGGCGGCGGGCTTGCCGTTCACCTGCGAGAAGATGTTGAACTTCTGCTGGCTGAGCTCGACGCGGGCGAGGTCCCTGATGCGGACGATCTGGGCGGTTTCGCCGCGGACGCTCTTGACGGTGATGTTCTCGAACTCTTCGGTGGTCGACAGCCGGCCGAGCGCATTGACGGTGAACTGGAACGCCTGGGTCTTCGGCACCGGCGGCCCGCCCAGTGCGCCGGCCACCACCTCGATATTCTGCTGCCTGATCGCCTCCTGCACATCGAGGGTGGTCAGTCCGTAGTACTGCAGCTTGTTGGGATCGAGCCATATCCGCATGCTGTACTTGCCGGAACCGGAGACGTTGATCTGACCAACGCCCGGCAGCCGCGCCAGCGGGTACTGCATGTTAATGATGGCGTAGTTGGCAAGGAAGGTATCGTCGAGTGCCGGATTTTCGGAATAGAGGTTGACGACGAGCAGGATGTTGGTGCTGACCTTCTTTACCGTAATGCCTTGCGCATTCGCTCCGCCCGGCAACTGCGCCAGCGCGCTGTTGACGTAATTCTGCACCAGCGACAGCGCGGTGTTCAGGTTGGTGCCGACGGCGAAGCTGATGGTCAGGGTATAGCTGCCGTCGCTGCCGCTGGTGGACGACATGTACATCGCCCCCTCGACCCCGTTTACCGCCTGCTCGATCGGAATGCCGATGGTGTTGGCGATGGTCTCGGCGCTGGCGCCGGGGTACGACGTGGTCACCTGGATCGTCGGCGGGGTGATGTCGGGGTACTGGGCGATCGGCAGGGTCGCGATGCAGACGGCACCCAGCAGCATCGTGATGATGGCAATGACGTTGGCGAAGATCGGATGTTCGATGAAGAACTTCGACAAGAGGGCGGCCCCTTCCGCTGCGCTGTCAGCCCGGCGTCAGGAGCGGCCGGCCGGCGGTGCCGGCTGTTCCGCCCCCTGCATTTGCGGATCGACCTGGCGTCCCGGGATGGCGCGCAGCAGGCCGTTGACCACGACGCGTTCGTCGCCGTTCAGACCCTCGGTGACGACCCGCAGCTCGCCATAGGACTGGCCAGTCTGCACACCACGCCGCTCGACGACGTTTTTGTCGTCGACCACCAGCACGTAGCGGCCGATCTGGTCATAGCCGAGGGCCACCTCCGGCACGAGGATGGCGTTCCGGTCGCGTCCGACCGGCAGGCGCAGGCGGACGAACAGACCCGGCAGCAGGCCCCGGTCGGGGTTGGAGAAGACCGCGCGCACCAGCAGGGTGCCGGTGCCCGGATCAAGGCTGATGGCCGCGAAGTCGATCCGGCCCTCGTGCGGATAGCCCAGTTCGTTGGCGAGTCCAGCCTGGATCGGTACCGGCTTGACCCGGTAATCGCCTTCTCCCGCCTGCTGCTGTCGCTGGCGGATGCGCAGCAGGTCGATCTCGTTGATGGTGAAGTAGACGTAGATCGGATCGATCTGATTGATTTCCGCCAGCGGTGTTTCCTGGCCCCCGGCACCGACGACGTTGCCGACATCGACCAGCCGCCGCCCCATCCGGCCATTGAACGGAGCTGTCACCTGGGTGTAGCTGATGTTGAGGTTGGCGATCTCCACCTGCGCCACCGCGTTGGCTACCGCCGCCTTCGACGAATCCCGCTGGAACCGCCAATTGTCGACGTCGGTCGCTGCCGCCGCCTTCTGCTGGTACAGCCGCGAGTAACGCTCGTACTCGGTTTCGGCGTTGAGCAGCGCCGCCTGCTGCGCCTGGACCTGTGCCTTGGCCTGTGCGAGCTGCGCCTGATACTGCTGCGGCTGGATGGTGAACAGCAGGTCGCCCTTGCGCACGTCGGCGCCATCCTGGAAGTGTAGCCCCTCCAGGTAGCCCTCCACCCGCGCCACCAGCTTCACGGTGTTGATCGCCTGGCTGTTGCCGGTCAGTTCCAGATAGTCGGTGACCGACTGCCGCTCCGGCTTGGCAACGGTGACCTTGGGCGGCGGCGGCGGCACGAAGGTATTCTTCTCCTCGCAGCCGCCGGCGAGCAGGGCCATGGCGACGACGGGAAGCAGCGCCGCCCGCAGGCGCGCCGCGGCGCCACGACGGGGAGAAGGGTGATCAGTTGTCATCTCGTACCGCCATCTTCGCTCTGTGCTGGAGCCACCCGCTCATATCGTTCGTGCTCACCAGTCCGGTGCCGGCACCGCCGCCGGCGCCGCCTGCGTGCTGACCTGCTTCACGTTGCTCGGACGCAGCAGCCTGCCCCAGTTGGTGCGCCTGTCCATCGCCTCGCGGATCTCCGGGGAGACCACCGGGTCGCCCTCGCGCAGCTCCCAGCCGCCGCCCAGCGCCCGGTAGGTGCGGATCAGGCCGAGCGGGATGTCGCCGCGGCTTACCGCCAGCGAATCCTCCTGCTGCAGCAGGTTCTGCTCGGCGGTCAGCACCGTGGTGAAATCGGTGATGCCCTCGCGGTACTGCAGCACCGCAAGCGCCTGCGAGCGGGCGGCGGCGGCGGAACTCAGGCGCAGGAACTCGGTGCGCCCCTGCGCCTTGACGAAGGTGACCAGCCCGTCCTCCACCTCCCGCTGCGCATTCAGCACGACATTGCCGTAGTCGGCCACCAGCGCTTGGAAGGCGGCATCCTGGACGCGGACGTTGTTGGTGATCTGGCCGTAGTTGAGGAAGTTCCACTGCACCGAAGGGCCGACCGAGAACGCCCGGCTCTTCGCCATGAAGATGTCGGAGAGGTCGAAGTGGCTCCAGTCGCTGGAGAGGAAGCCGAAGTTGCCGGTGAGCGAGAACGCCGGATAGAGGTCGGCCTTGGCGACGCCGATCTGGGCGCTCTGCGCCGCCGCCCGCATTTCCGCCGCGCGCACGTCCGGTCGGCGGCGCAGTAGGTCGCCGGGGATGCCGGCGGCCACCTGCACCGGCGCCACCGGAATGCCGGAGCTGCGGGAGAGAATCTCCTGGAGCGGCGACGGCGGAATGCCCAGCAGCACGCACAGGGCGTTCTTGGTCTGCTGCAGCGATGCCTCGAACTGCGGAATCAACGCCTCGGTCGAGGCCAGCACGGTGCGCGCCTGCTCGACATCGCGCTCGGTGGTGGTGCCGCCCTCGAAGCGGATCTCGGCGATGTTCAGGCTCTCCCGCTGCACATCGACGTTGCTGCGGGCGATGGCGAGGCGCTCCTCCAGCGTGCGGATCTGCACGTAGGTGGTGGCGACGTCGCCGGTCAGCGAGACCAGCGCGTTGTCCCAGTCGGCGACCGAGCCGAGCAGGGCGGCGTCGGCGGCCTCGATGGCGCGGCGGAAGCGGCCCCAGAAGTCCAGCTCCCAGGCCGCCTGCACGCCCACCTGCGCCTGCCAGTAGGTGAGCAGGCTGGACGACGAGTTCTGCTGGAACGGCGCCCGCGCGCTCTGGCGGTTATAGGTGGTGGAGCCGAAGGCGTTCTGGGTCTGCGGATAGATATCGCCGATGGCGATGCCAAGCTGGGCCCGCGCCTGCAGGACGCGGACGCCTGCCGCCTGCAGCGTCAGGTTCTGGCGATAGGCGGTTTCGACCAGCTCGTCGAGGACGGGATCGCCGAAGACCTTCCACCACGCCTGATCGACCTCGCCGTGATCGACAGCCGAGCCGTTGGTGTCGAGCCACTGGTCCGCCACGCTGGTTTGCGGCGCGGTGAAGTCGGGCCCGACCTTGATGCAGCCGGACAGCAACAGCGCTATGGCGATGCAGGCTGCCCCGTGCCTCCCTGGCATCATTGGCATCTTGCGTTGTGAGGCGCCGACCCCGTAGCCGGCCGCGATCGCCTCTTTACGCGGCGGCGGCGGGCAAGTCAACGCGGCCCGGGACAGCCGCCAGGGCTATCGCATTTGGCCGAGGCTTGATCTGGCGAAGGCGTCGGACCATCCGGGGTGTTTGTGCTTGCGGCGGACGGGGATGCCGCACCGCCTCGCGCTGCATTTTGATGATCTCGACCGGGAGACTTGTGGTGAGAAGAGCCGGACCGGCTCGCCCGCTTACGATCATTCCAAGGTTGGGTTATGATGACCGGAGCGCCAAGATCGACCGTCCGATGGAGAGGCGAGATGCCGGACTGCCCAGCCCCCGCCGCCACCGCGTGGCGTCACTATCCGTTCACGCTGGTGCCCGAAGATCCGCAGTTCGGCTTTCCCGCCGCCGAGGGCTACCAGAATATGGCATCGGACACCTATTACGCGTCCGGTGTCCTCGAAGGCGAGTCTGGCAACAGGTATGCATTCCTGACCATCTTTGCCAAGCTGGGCTCGGTGGTCGGCGTCGGCGATCTGCTTCATTTGAACTTCCACGTATTTTCGCTTTTTGATCTGCAGAGCGGCAGATACTTGACGTCGTCGAGCTTCGATTCTCCAGGCGACCGCGACGATCTGAACGTCGCGCGGGGCAGGCTGGAGGTTGACTACGTCAACGGCGTCGGGCAGGGCGCCAGCAAGCTCAGCCACATGCGCGCCCGGAGGGCTGGCGACGGCACGCTCATACCGTTTGCCTATGAACTCGACCTCAACGCCTCCGACATCCTGTCGGCAACGGAAATGCGCTTGAATCTGTGTGTCGATGCTCTGAAGCCACCGCAAGCGGTGGGCGGTCCCGCCCGCAACGGCAGGATCAGAGTGGTGGGCCAGGACGGCACCGGCTCCTACTACCAGAGCCTCGGCTACCGAGGAACGCTGCGGTGGGGAGAGGTGGCGGAAACGGTGAGCAGTCCGGTCGCCGGCTGTGGCTGGCTCGACCGGCAGTGGTTCCCTCAGTATGTCGGCAAGTACGCAGGCCTCGCCGGCCAGGACTTCGGCCATCAGTGGCTGCAGCTCGCGCTGGACAACGGCTGGGAATTCAGCCTCTGGCGGCATTTCGACCGCCGCGAGAACTACGCGGTGGTTGAGTTCAGCGGCTTGACCGCGACCGATCCCGACGGCCGTACCAGTTTCTTCGATGCGTCGGGCCAGCAGCCGGAGGTCGAGGTGGAGGTCCTGACATACCTTCGCGATCCGGGCAGCTCGGATCCGCTGATCCGCAACGTCCTCTCCGAGTATCGCTACCTTTTTGATGCGTGCCGCATCCGGGTCCCCCTTCTCGGGCTCGACGTGGTCTCGCGGCCGCTGGTGGCAGCGCCCGGCCATCGCCTGCCGGTCTACTACTTCTCCGGGCCGATCGGGCTACAGGGGACGATGGGCAGCCAAGCCGTGGCGGGCTACGGCTTCCACGAGCGGACGCTCGTTCTGTGGCGACCGTGGCAACTGCTGGACGTGCTCTGCGGCTCGCTGCGGCATCTGCCGGACGCCGCCCTCGCCGGCAGCGGAACCACGCCCGCGCAACTCGCCGACCTGGCGGCGCAGGCAGAGCCCTTCCTCCACCTCGCCTTTCACTACCGTCGGGCGCGCGCGTATCTCACGACCACGGTTCAGCCGATGCTGGAGATGATCGGGCCGGATCATCGTCCGCGGATTACGCGGATTCTCGACGACCTCCTGGACAAGATAACAATCGGTAGTCAGCAAACGGCACGGCTTCAAACTCCTATGACAGGTGACAGGCGGGTGATTTGATGAACTGGGCGATCGAGAACTGCCTGCACTGGCTGCTCGACGTCACCTTCGGCGACGACCAGTCCCGCCTGCGCAAGCGCCAAAGCGCCCGCAACATGGCTGCCGTCCGCCACTTCGCCCGCAACCTCGTCCGCACCGCCGACGACGAGCGCTCCATCAAATCCCGCCGAAAACGCGCCGGGTGGTCCCCCGACTACCTCCAGAACCTCATCTCCTCCCAACCTCAGTAACTTGGATTCGGAGTCCTGCGGCGCTGGGGGATGACCTGCCGGCGCTGGGGGATGACCTGCCGGCGCTGAGCGGACTGCGGGCCCGCCGGGGCCGGCGGATGGCGTCACTATCCGTTCACGCTGGTGCCCGACGATCCGCAGTTCGGCTTTCCCGCCGCCGAGGGCTACCAGAATATGGCATCGGACACCCATTACGCGTCCGGTGTCCTCGAAGGCGAAAGTCCGGCAACAGGTATGCATTCCTGACCATCTTTGCCAAGCTGGGCTCGGTGGTCGGCGTCGGCGATCTGCTGCATTTGAACTTCCACGTATTTTCGCTTTTTGATCTGCAGAGCGGCAGATACTTGACGTCGTCGAGCTTCGATCTTCCAGGCGACCGCGACGATCTGAACGTCGCGCGGGGTAGGCTGGAAGCTGACTACGTCAACGGCGTCGGGCAGGGCGCCAGCAAGCTCAGCCACATGCGCGCCCGGAGGGCTGGCGACGGCACGCCCATACCGTTTGCCTATGAATTCGACTCAACGCCTCCGACATCTTGTCGGGAACGGAAATGCGCTATCTGTGTGTCGATGTTTGAAGCCACCGCGCAAGCGGTGGGCGGTCCCGCCCGCAACGGCAGGATCAGAGCGGTGGGGCCAGGACGGCAATCGGGCCTACTACCAGAGCCTCGGCTACCGAGGAACCCCGCGGTGGGGAGAGGTGGAGGAAACGGTGAGCAGCCCGGTCGCCGGCTGTGGCTGGCTCGACCGGCAGTGGTTCCCGGAGTATGTCGGCAAGTACGCAGGCCTCGCCGGCCAGGATTTCGGCCATCAGTGCGGCTGCAGCTCGCGCTGGACAACAGCTGGGAATTCAGCCTCTGGCGGCATTTCGACCGCCGCGAACTACGCGGTGGTTGATTTCAGCGGCCTGACCGCGACCGATCCCGACGGCCGCACCAGTTTCTTCGATGCGTCGGGCCAGCAGCCGGAGGTCGAGGTGGAGGTCCTGGACATACCTTCGTGATCCGGGCAGCTCGGATCCGCTGATCCGCAACGTCCTCTCGGAGTATCGCTACCTTTTGATGCGCCGCATCCGGGTACCCCTTCTCGGGCTCGACGTGGTGGCGCGCCGCTGGTGGCGCCCGGCCATCGCCTGCCTACTACTTCTCCGGGCCGATCGGGTTACAGGGGACGATGGGCAGCCAAGCCGGTACATGGCTTCCACGAGCGGACGCTCGTCCTGTGGCGACCGCGGCAATTGCTGGACGTGCTCGCGTCTCGCCGCGGCATCTGCCGGACGCCGCCCTGCCGGCAGCGGAACCACGCCCGCGCAACTCGCCGACCTGGCGGCGCAGGCAGAGCCCTTCCTCCACCTCGCCTTTCACTACCGTCGGGCGCGCGTATCTCACGACCACGGTTCAGCCGATGCTGGAGATGATCGGGCCGGATCATCGTCCGCGGATCACCCGATTCCCGACGACCTCCTGGACAAGATAACAATCGGTCGTCAGCAAACGGCACGGCTCCGAACCCCGCGACAGGTGACAGGCGGGTGATTTGATGAACTCGTTGTGGGTGTTCATCAGGAATCCCACCGAGCCGCGGTTCATGCCGAAGATCGGCACCGCCCGGTTCATGAACCGGTGCAGCGTCTCCAGCATGAAGCCGTCGCCCCCCAGCGCCACGATGATGTCGGCCTGGTACGGCGAGACGTTCGGCCACCGCTGCCGCAGCCGGGCGAGGGCTTCCTTCGCCTCCTTGTGCTCGGAGGCGACGAAGGCGATGGTCTCGAATTGCATGGCGGGCGCTCGCGTCGATCGTCGGGCGGGGCGGGGGCGGCAGTATAGCCGAGCGGCGATGTCCTGCCAGCGGCGATGCGCTGGCGGGGATGGCCGCACGGCGCGTACTGCGGGCCTGCCGCAGCCGCGGATCACGGCGGCGCGTACTTGCCCCCTTTCCGCTGGCCCGGCGGCCTGCCTTCGCGCTATTCCAGCCGCACCGCGGAAGCGGACAGCGAATAAGGAGACAGCGGGCATGGGCGCGGGCTTGCCGGAACAGATGGCGTGCGTCGAGATCAGCGAGCCGGGCGGACCGGAAGTGCTGAAGCCGGCGATGCGGCCAACCCCGAGGCCGGGCCGCGACGAGGTGCTGATCCGGGTGGCAGCCGCCGGCATCAACGGCCCCGACGTCTATCAGCGGCGAGGACTCTATCCGGCGCCGCCGGGGGTAACCGACATTCCCGGCCTGGAAGTCTCCGGCACCATCGTCGCCCGGGGCGACGACGTGACGGACTGGAGCATTGGCGATCTCTGCTGCGCCCTCGCGCCGGGCGGTGGCTACGCCGAGTACTGCACGGCGCCCGCCGCCCAATGCCTGCCGGTGCCGGACGGGCTCGATCTGGTCGAGGCGGCGGCCCTGCCCGAGACCTTCATGACGGTGTGGAGCAACATCTTCGAGCGGGCGGCGCTGGCGCCCGGCGAGAAGCTGCTGGTGCACGGTGGCGGCGGGGGCATCGGCACCACCGCCATCCAGATCGCCGCAGCGCTCCGCCACCAGGTCTTCACCACCTGTTCCGCCGAGCAGGCGGCGGAACTGGAGCGGCTGGGGGCGACTCGGGCCATCGACTTCGCCCACGAGGACTTCGCCGCGGTGATCCGCGAGGCGACCGGCGGCAAGGGCGTCGATGTCATCCTCGACATCGTCGGCGGCGATTACATCCCCCGCAACATCGCCTCGCTCGCTCGCGACGGCCGGATGGTCAGCATCGCCTTCCTCAAGGGCAGCAAGGTGGAGATCGACCTGATGCCGGTGATGCTGAAGCGGCTGACGCTGACCGGCTCGACCCTGCGGGTGCAGTCGGTTGCGCGCAAGGGGGAGATCGCCACGGCGCTTCGCCAGCGGGTTTGGCCGCTGATCGGAGAGGGGGCGATTCGGCCGGTGATCCATGCCCGGCTGCCGCTTACCGATGCTGCTGAAGGCCACCGCATCCTGCAACGGGCGACACACCTCGGCAAAATCCTGCTGCTGCCGTGATGGCGCTTGCGCGCGGGCCGGCGAGCGGCAGAATCCGGGCCATGGCCGGCGGCGGCTACAGCGGAGGATTGCCGCACCCCTGTCCCTTGCGGCGCCGCCACCCGCCGGACGACACCCCGCCCATGGCTTT
>JAXMDR010000014.1:0-49540 GCA_046348725.1 Rhodospirillales bacterium | reverse complement strand
TGGCGGTGGCGGAAGGGGGGCGGGATGGCGAGGTGCGGTATCTGGGGGAGATCGCCAACACGCCGGAAGCGGTGGGAAAGCTGGTCGCGAGGCTCGCCGGCAAGTACGACAAGCTGCATTTCTGTTACGAGGCCGGGCCCACCGGCTACGGGCTCTATCGCCAACTCGTGGCGCTCGGCCATGCCCTGTGTCGTGGTGGCGCCGTCGCTGATCCCGAAACGCCCTGGCGACCGACGACCCCAAGCTCGGCAAGTGGTTCCGGCAGAGCCGGGGCTGGCAGGGCGGCTTCGAGACCCTGTTCAAGGGCCTCGCCGATGCTGGGCTGCTGCGGCAGTGGAAAGCGTGGGCGGCGGCGATGCGGGCACAGCGGCTGCTGGCGGAAGGCCGCGAGCGGCTGATGAGCGATGCCGATATCGCCCGCTTCCTCGCCCTCGGTGACCAGCATCCGGAGTTCCGCGCCGTCTTCGACCGCTGGCAGGCGTTCAACCGGGCGGTGCTGGAGATGGCCCGCGACGCCGGCCTGCTGACGCAGGCGCAGCTGGATCTGTTTACCCAGCACGGCGACTACATTCCGTTCTACCGGCTGTTCGAGGACGAGGGGGGTGAGCATACGCCCTCGGCTATTCCGGCCGACGCGTGCTGCCTCCCCAGCCGGGGACGATGCGCCGCCGGAAAACGCGCTTGCCTCTCCTCCCGCGATAGTAACTTCGAGACTTTCCCAGTGCTGGTGGATAAGATGCTCGCCTGAGCGATTTGTCTCAAAGGCGTCCCGTCAGAGGGCGCTTCAACGGCAGAGGGAAAGCAAGAAATGGCATCAGAGTTATATCAGCGAATACGAAATAATCCAAAGTATCAGGAGGAAATGGGCAAGCGTAGGCGATTTTCGTGGACGCTGGCAGTGGTCGTCCTGGTGATCTTCTACGGATTCATCCTCGTGGTCGCCTTTGCGCCGCGGCTCCTGGCCACACCGCTGAGCCCGGGCTCGGTAACCACGATCGGCATTCCGATCGGCGTCGGCATCATCACCCTTTTCTGGCTCCTGACCGGCTACTACGTCCGCCGGGCGAACAAGGAGTTCGATGCGATCAACGTAGAACTCATCCAGGAGGCGGAACGATGAGCCGGCTGACCACGCTTGCCATCGCTGCCCTGGCGACAGCCCTGGGAACGGCGCCGGCCTTCGCCGCTCCCGCCGCGGTCGGTGAAGTACAGCAGCAGGCGGTCAATCCGAACGCGATCATCATGTTCCTGGTGTTCGTCGCGGCGACGCTGGGGATCACCTGGTGGGCATCGAAGCGGACGAAGACGGCGAGCGACTTCTACGCGGCGGGTCGCGGCATCACCGGCACGCAGAACGGCCTTGCCATCGCCGGCGACTACATGTCGGCTGCGACCCTGCTCGGCCTGACCAGCCTCGTCTACATGCGCGGCTACGACGGCTTCATCTACTGCATCGCCTTCTACGCCTGCTGGCCGTTCATCATGTTCGTGATGGCCGAACGGCTGCGCAACCTCGGCAAGTTCACCTTCGCCGATATCGTCTCCTACCGCCTCGACCAGCAGCGGGTGCGGACAATGGCGGCGATCGGCTCGCTGACGGTGGTGATCTTCTACCTCACCGCGCAGATGGTCGGCGCCGGCCAGCTCATCAAGCTGTTGTTCGGGCTGCCCTACTGGTCGGCGGTGGTCCTCGTCGGCATCCTGATGGTCGTCTACGTCACCTTCGGCGGCATGATCGCGACCACTTGGGTGCAGATCATCAAGGCCTGCCTGCTGCTCGGCGGCGGCACCCTGGTGATGCTGCTGGCGTTCTCGCAGTTCGGCTTCAGCTTCGAGACGATGGCGCGCGAGGCTGTCGCGGCGAGCGAGAGCGGCCTCAAGCTGATGGGGCCCGGCACCTTGCTCAGCGATCCGGTCACGGCGGTCTCGCTGGGGCTGGGGCTCATGTTCGGCACTGCCGGCCTGCCGCACATCCTGATGCGGTTCTTCACCGTCCCCAACGCCAAGGAAGCACGCAAGAGCGTGTTCGTCGCCACCTTCTGCGTCGGCTTCTTCTTCTGCGTCGTCTTTATCATGGGCCTTGCGGCGATCGTCATCGTCGGCCAGAACCCCGCGTTCTTCGAGGGCGGCATCATCGGCGGCAAGATGATCGGCGGCGGCAACATGCCGGCGATGCATCTGGCCAAGGCGGTCGGCGGCAACATCCTGCTCGGCTTCCTCGCGGCGGTGGCGTTCGCCACCATCCTTGCCGTCGTTGCCGGTCTCGCGCTCGCCGGCGCCGGGGCGATCGCGCACGATCTCTATGCCAACGTCCTCAAGCGCGGCAACGTCACCGAGGCGGCCGAGGTGCGCGTCTCCCGCCTATCCTCGCTGGGGCTGGGCCTGATGGCCGTAATCTTCGGCATCCTGTTCGAGAAGCTAAACATCGCGTTCCTGGTCGGGCTTACCTTCGGCATCGCCGCCTCGTGCAACTTCCCGATCCTGATCCTGTCGATGTACTGGCGCGGGTTGACGACGAAAGGAGCGGTGTGGGGCGGCCTCGTCGGCCTGGTGACGGCTACCGCCATCGTCGTCTTCTCGAAGGCGGTCTGGGTCACCGTTCTCGGCAACGCCGCGCCGCTGTTCCCCTATGAACAGCCGGCGATCTTCTCGATGCCGCTGGCGTTCTTCGTTGCCTGGATCGTCTCGATCCTCGACACCAGCCCGCGCGCCCAAAAGGAAATGGCCGCATACGACGACCAGCTAGTTCGTGCTCAGACCGGCTTCGGTGCTGCCGGCGCCGCCAGCCACTAGACGACGCGGCACGGGAGAGGCAGGGCTTCAGCCGCGCCTCCTTCAATCCGCACTTTTCAGAGGTGGAGGGCGCGCCCTCCACCTCTCCATCGTTACGGCTGCGCTCAGCGGTATTCGCCAAGACGGCCGACTCGCGGTGGAAGCCGGTGGCCGGCTTGCTGAGAGGCTGATCGAAAGTAAGTTGACTGACAGCGGAACAAGGATGGTGGTCCCGAAAGAGCCTTTGTCGGCATCCTGGGGCGTATCCGGGGGCCCCATGCAGCGGTGGGTACGCCACTGCCGCTCCTCATCTCCCAAAGTCGGCAAAAGGTGACCATCGGTCGTCGGTTGCAGATGCAATTGCGCATCAAATACGCTACAGTAGACTTCTCGTTAAAGTACATCCGCTGGGGGTTGGCTGCCGATCAAGCATTGATCTGCGCGCAAGGGTGTAATGAAGCGTCCGTGACAACTAAGGCTGTAAGTCACGCGGGGGGTGCGGCATGGTCGATAGCAGTGAATCTGCCAGAATTCTCGACGATATCCGGACACCACCCAGCCGCCGAAGTATTCTGCTGAACCCTGCGGTCGCAGATGTGGTTGCAAGGCTTGGCGTTCGTCTGCTGGCAAGGCCGCTGCGGATCGGCCGGACGGCGATTGCCGCCCGCTATGGTCATGTCCGCGAGATTCTAAGCCGCGATCTGGATTTCCGCATCGCGCCGGTCAACGAGGAGCGGATCAACGCCGTCAACGATCCCTTCGTGCTGGGGATGGACCGCAGCGAACGCCTGTCGATCGAACGCTATTTTCTTTATAAGGCATTGATCGCGGTAGACTTCCCGGCCCTGCTGGCCGAAGCGGAGAGCGACGCGCAGGCGAGGCTCGATGCTGCCGACGACCGTATCGACGCCGTCGACGAGTATGCGCGCGCGGTTGCCGGCAATACCGCGCGGCGGCTGTTTGGCGTCGCCGGCGCGGACGTGCCGATGCTGGTCGAGGTCGCGCGCGCCATCTTCGCGCACACCTTCCTCAACCTGAATAATGATCGGGCCGTCGAAGCACGGGCGTTGCGGGCGGCACCGCTGATGCGCTCATGGATCGAGACCGAGATTCGGCGCCGCCGGGCGGCTCAGGAGACCGGGCCGGATTTCATGGGGGCGCTGATGCGGGCGGCTGACAGCGACGGCAGGCTTGACGACGATGGCGTGCGCCGCATCCTCGGCGGCATGCTGGTCGGCAGCATCGATACCACCGCCACCACGGTCGCCAACATCCTCGTGACCTTCGGGCGCGACACCGCCCCTCGCGGCGAGCGCTCGCAAGGACGCCGAGCGGCCGGACGCTGATGGGGTGGTGCCGCGAAGCCCTCAGGCGGACGCCGCACAACCCGGTGCTGGTGCGCGAGACCGTGGCGCCGGTCGATCTCGATGGTGTCTTGCTCCCCGCCGGAACGCGGGTCTTTGCCTGGACGCAAGCGGCGATGCAGGACGCGGCGGGCTTTCCCGAACCGCGGCGGATGCGCCCCGACCGGGAGCCGCGCAGCTACCTTCATTTCGGCGGCGCGCTGCACGCCTGTGCCGGGCGGAGACTGAACGACCTGCAGATCCCGATGCTCGTCGCTCTGCTGCTGCGGCGGGGGATCGAGGAGACGGGCCGCGTGGGGTGGGCAGGTCCCTTTCCCGCACATCTGCCGCTGCGGTTGCGGAGGACGCGATGACCAACGCGCTGGTGACGATCTGCGCGCCGATCGCGAGCGAACGCCTGGGCGAAGCGCACCAGCGGATCGCTGCCCTCGGCAATCCGGCGGGCGAGCGCATCGAAGCGGCACTTCGCCGGCTGGACGACGACGAGGGCGTCCACTTCGCCAGTCTGCATGCCATCCCCGGTGGCGAGCCGCATGCCCGCCGCGGACACCTCGTCCTCGAGTTCTCCGCCGACGGCGACGAAGGTCCGGCAATCCGGCGCCTCGTCGAGCGGATCGGCAGCGAGCTTGAGGAGATATTCGCTCTCGCCGAGGACAGGCGAGAAGGAGAGCTGCTGGCGTATCTGCAAGCTCATGTCGTCCGGATCGGCCAGGGGTGGATCGGCCAGCCCGGCCTGGCTTTTGCCGGCACGCCCGACATGACGGTCGGCCGCATCCGGCGCGAGTGGGAGCTGGCGACGTGGCTGGCGAGCCGGCTCGGCGCGCAGGAAGCCGACATTCTGCCGCTTTATCGCGTCGCCCGGTTGCAGGCCGACCTGCGCGACGAGCCGGACCTGAAATGGGCGCTGGAAACGCCCGATGCGCCGGCGGGTCGCGCTGCTGAGCAGATGACAGCGGCGGTGATTGCGCCGCTCGCCGGCTCATTCCTCGCCACCTACCTGTGGCCGCTGGCCCTGCCGCTGCTGCTGGTGCTGGGCGTCGGCCTCTGGCATGGCCTGGCCGACTTGCGGGCAACGCTGGCGGCAAGCACATCGCCGCTCATGCAGCTATGGCTGCTGCTCTGCGCCGTTTGGTCGGCAGGGGTCTGGCTCGCCGCGGTGGCGCTGGCTTTCGCCATACCGGTGATCCTGGTGATCGGCGCCCTCTACGTCAGCCTCAGACGCAAGGAAGCGCGTGACTGGACCAGCGATGCCGCACCGCGGCCGGCGGTGGTGCGGCAGCTCCTCGCGCACGAAAATCAGTTCGCCCACAACCACATGGTCTCGGTCACTACGGTCAAGCCGGGACTGACTCGCATGGTGACGCTGCACTTCGCCTTCTGGATCATCGGTGCGCTCGCGCGGGTAAGCTTCCGGCAGGGCTTTCTCGGCGATATCGGCACGATCCATTTTGCCCGGTGGGTAGCTTTGCCGGGCACGCGCCAGCTGACGTTCTTCTCGAACTATGGCGGCAGCTGGGAGAGCTACCTCGAAGACTTCATCACGCTTGCCCATAACGGCCTGACGGCGGTCTGGTCGAACACCGTCGGCTTCCCGCGTGCCCGCAACCTGTTCCAGGAGGGGGCGACCGACGGCGAGCGGTTCAAGCGCTACGCCCGCCAGAGCATGCTTCCCACCCCCTTCTGGTATAGCGCCTATCCAACCCTCACCACCGCCAACATCCGCACCAATGCCGCCATCCGCCGCGGTATTGCGGCCGTGATGACCGACGAGGAAGCCATCTCCTGGCTGGGACTTTTCGGTTCAGCCGAGCGCCCGGGAGCGAAGCTGGAGAGCAACCAGATCCAGAGCATCGTCTTCGGTGGCCTGGGGTTTCTGCCGTTCGGGACCCTGCTGCTGCTCGATCTGGCGGACGATCGCCCAGCGGTCCGGCGCTGGCTCTGCCGCATCCTCCCCGATATCGCTTTCGACGACGGGCGGCGGTTCAAGCACCGGGCGGTGCTGACGCTGGCGCTGGGGCCGGGAGCGCTCGCCAAGGCGGGCTTGCCGGCTGATGCCATGGCCAGCTTCCCCCAGGCCTATCTCGACGGCATGACCGGGCCGGGGCGCTCGCGCATCCTGGGCGACCATCCGCACGACGCGGCCAGCCGCTGGTCGTGGAAGACCGATGCCCCTTACGACGTGGCCTTGCTGCTTTATGGGCCGGACGTGGGCAGCGTCGATGAGCTGAAGGAGCGGGTGGCGAAGGGAGCGGCAGAGGCAGGCCATCGCATCGAGCTCGCCATGCCGCTGGACCACATTCCCAAGGCAATGCGCGATCGCAAGGAGCCGTTCGGCTTCGTCGATGGCATCTCGCAGCCGGTGATCCGCGGAACCTATCGGGGGCTGCGCAACGCCGATCCGATCCACCTGGTCGAGGCGGGGGAATTCATCCTCGGCTACCCGGACAATCGCGGCAACAGACCGCCAGGGCCGTCCTTGAAGGCCATCGACGATCCCGGCAACATGCTGCCGGTGCTGTGCGATGGGGAAGGCGGGTTCGGCAGGAACGTCGTCGATGCCCCGCGCGAAATCGGCCGCAACGGCTCGTTTCTGGTGATCAGGCATCTCGAGCAGGACACCGACGCGTTCGGCGCATACTGCCGGCAGCAGGCGGAAGCGCTGCAAGGGCGGCTCGACTATCCCTATCAGATCACCGAAGAGTTCATTGCAGCAAAGCTGATCGGCCGCTGGCGAAATGGTTCGTCGCTCGTTCGCAATCCGTACGATGCCTACTCCCCGGATGCCAATCGCCCGACCTTGCGCTCGCCGACAAAAGCTGCGGGAGCAAGCATCCCTGTTCCGGCCGCCGCGGCGGCGAGCGCAACCGGAGCGGATGCTCGCGATGCCGAAGACCGGGAAACCCAGGACAACGACTACCTCTTCGGAACGGAAGATCCGCAGGGGCTGCGCTGCCCGTTCGGGGCGCATGTGCGCAGGGCCAATCCGCGCGACAGCTTCACGCCGGGCTCGCAAAACCAGATCGACATCAGCAACCGGCACCGGATCCTGCGCATCGGCCGCTCCTATCACCATGAGCAGAAGCGCGGCCTCATGTTCATGTGCCTGAATGGCGATATCGAACGCCAGTTCGAGTTCGTCCAGCAGACGTGGCTCGGCAGCGAGACATTTCACGGACTCTCCGGCGAGCGCGATCCGCTGACCGGCAACAGGCCGGACGGCTTCACCATTCCCAGCCGCGACGGCCCGATCCGCCTTGCAGCGATGTCCTCCTTCGTCATCCCGCGCGGCGGCGGCTACTTCTTCGTGCCGGGCAAGCGGCTGCTGCAGTATCTTTGCCGGGAAGCCCAGGATTATTGAGATGCCGTTTGGCGGGACGCGGTTGTACCGCCCGATACGCTGAGCGTGGGGGAGACGCCGCGAAACACGGCGACTTTTTAGGCGAGGCGGGCGATGCCACCGCGGCGGGGATCGCCGGCTCCCTCAAACGCCCCGCTGGCGCTGCGTCGCACCGTATGCACGCCGCCGAAGAACAGGTTCTGCGCTGGCCATGCTGCCAGCTGCGTGCCCTCCGCCGCCGCGGCGACGGCCTCTTCGGCAAAGCCCGGCTCGACGCTGAGCGTCGCCGGCTCGCCGCGTTGCGCCGCCTCCTCCCAGTGCAGCCGGGGGGCGTTGACCGCCTCCTCCGGCGACATGCCGAAGATCTGCAGGTTGAGCAGCGTCTGCAGGATGGCGGTGCGGATCCGGCTGGAGCCGCCGGAGCCGAGCGCGGTGACGGCACCCGCATCATCGCGGACGATGGTGGGCGTCATCATCGACGACAGCCGGCAGTCGCGCCGCCAGGCGGCGATGCCGTCCGGCAGCAGGTCGGCCTCGCCCAGCATGTTGTTGAGAATGATGCCGGTGCCGGGAAGGACGTAGGCCGAACCCTCGCCGTTGGACACCGTCAGGCTGGCGACGCCGCCCGCCGCATCGACGACGCTGATCTGGGTCGTGCCGCGGCCGACTGGCGGCGCGCCCGCCACCTCGTCGCGCCAGCGGCTGATCAGCGCCGGATCCAGCGGGGTATCGCCGCTGCTGCGCGGCCCGTCGTGCAGCCGTTCCTCGATGCGGGCGCGGCCGGTGGCGCGCATCACCGCCACCAGCCGGCGCAGGTGTGCAACCGAGCCGAAGGATCCGTCCAGCCGGCCGAGCGCCTGCCACAGCGCCAGGCCGAAGCCGACCAGGATGCCGCCGCTCGACGGCGGCGGGTTGAGCTGCGCCACGGCGTCGCCCAAGAGCAGCGTCAGCGGCGCCCGCCGCTCCACCCGGTAGGACTCGAGGTCGGCGCGGTCCAGATGGCCGCCGCGGGCGGCGCAGTCGTGGGCCAGCAGCGCCGCCATCTCGCCGCGGTAGAACAGCTCGTCGCCCTCGATGGCGAGGATCTCGAGGGCGTCCGCCAGATCCGGCAGGCGCAGCCGCTCGCCCTCGCGCGTCGTCTCCCCGGGGTGGCCGGGGCTGGCGAACAGCGCCCGCATCGACGGATCGGCCTCGACGATGGCGCGCACCACCCGCAGCACGTAAGCCTGCATGGCGTCGACCGGCACGCCGCCGCGCGCCAGCGCCACCGCCGGCTCGACGAGGCGGCGCACCGGCATCCGGCCGAGGTCGCGGGACGCGGCGAACAGCCCCTTGACGACGCCCGGCGTGGCAATGGTGCCGAGGCCGATGTGGAAGGCCTGCCTCGCCGGCCCGAAGTCAGCGACGATCTCGCGCAGGTCGGCTTCGCCCCCCGCGCGGTTCTGCCGCGGCGTCTGGACGAACAAGTCGTAGACGACGGTACGCTTGGGCCGTCCGCCGGCGCCGGGGCAGGCGGCTAGGAAGCCGCCGCCGCCGAGAGAGGCCAACACCGGCTCGACGACGCAGGCGGCGAGCAGCCCGGCGAGCGCGGCATCGACGGCGTTGCCGCCCTCGGCCAGGACCGCACACGCAGCCGCCGCGGTTTCCGGATGTCCGGCCGCAACCATGCCCTTCGCCGCCATGGCGCGTGGCGTAGCTACCGGCCGCGACGCTGTCAACTATCCCTCGGCCCGCATGACATCAGCAACCGATCCGGCCGGAAGGCGCGGCCGATGCAACCGGTTGACCGGCCGGCTGCAGCAGCGGATCATGGCAAGGGGTGGCGGTCGGGGACCGCGCGATGGGAGCATGCCGATGATCCATCTTCTGCTGACGACGCTTGCAGTGGCGAGTGCCGTCGTCCTGCCGGGCGTTGCTGCCGCGGCCGATGTCACCGGCCAGGCGACACTGAATGCCGTCGCATTCCATACGCTTTCCGGATCGGAGCCGGTCGAGGTGCGGGTGCTGGACAATTCCGACGAGAACCTTGTGATCATGCACGAGCTGCAGGCTGCACTGAAGCGCCGCGGGGTACCGGTGGGCAGGGATCAGGCACCGCTGGTGCTGACCATCGATACCAGCGACAGCGTCGGCGCCTGGACCGCCCCGGCCGCCAGCGACCGGGTGCGGATGATGGACGACCGCGGCCGGCTTTTTCCGCAGGGCGAGCTGGACATCACCCGGCAGGCGCGTCTGCCGCTTCCCGCCACGACCATCGTGACCCCGGCGCAGTATAGGCTGGGACTGACGCTGGACTCTCGCGCCTCCGGTACCCGGCTGTGGCAGGGCTGGACAATCGCCGATCTCAGCCAGGGCGAGCGCGCCGATCTGGCGGCGGCGATGGTGCCGAAGCTGGTGGACAGCCTCGGCCAGACGGTTCGCGAGGAGACCTTCGCGCTGCAGCCCTGATCGGCGGGCAAGCCTTAGTCCCACGCGCCTTGCGAATTCACCTCGCCATCGCGCGTCGCTTTCGTTTACAAACCTCGGCCGGGCCGGGCGCCGGACGATCCAGCCAAAGATCGCCGCAGCGCCCCGGCCGGCTACCGGGACTGCGGGACGATTGTTGATGCCCACCCTCGCCGCGGCTCTGCTGCCGGCCGGTCTGATGGACGTGCTGCCGCCTGCCGCGGCGTTCGAGGCGCGGACGGTGGAGCGGCTGATGCGCCACTTCGGCGGCTTCGGCTATGAGCGCGTCAAGCCGCCGCTGATCGAGTTCGAAGAAACCATGCTGGCAGGATCGGCTGAGGCGCTGGCGGCGGAGACCTTCCGGCTGATGGACCCGCTGGCGCAACGGCTGCTGGCGCTGCGGCCGGACATGACAATGCAGGTGGCGCGTATCGCCAGCAGCCGGCTGGCGCACCGGCCGCGACCGCTGCGGCTCGGCTATGCCGGCCAGGTGATGCGGGTGCGCGGCTCGCAGCTGCGCCCGGAGCGGCAGTTCGGCCAGGTCGGCGCCGAGATCGTCGGATCCGACGCAGCCGCTGCCGATGTCGAGGTGATCATCATGGCGACGTCGGCGCTGGCCGAGCTCGGCGTCGGCGGCCTCACCGTTGATCTCGGCCTGCCCACCTTAGTGCCGGCGATCATCGCCGCGTCGCCGCTCGCCGCCGCCGCCGAGCGGCGTCTGCGCCTCGCCCTCGACCGCAAGGACGAGGCGGCGATCGCGGCGATGGCGCCGGTGCTCGGCGAGGCACGCGCGGCGATGCTGGCACGGCTGGTGGCGAGCGGCGGGCCGGCAGAGGCGGCGCTTGCGGTGCTCGATGGCCTCGATCTGCCGGAGGCGGCGGCTGCCGAGCGCGCGCGCCTTGCGAGCGTGCACGACCGCCTGCACCGCGAGGCGCCGGCACTGACCCTGACCGTCGATGCCGTCGAGAGCCGCGGCTTCGAATACCACACCGGGGTGACCTACGCGCTGTTCGCGGCTTCGGCGGCGGACGAGATCGGCCGCGGCGGCCGCTACCAGACGCAGGCCGGCGAGGCGGCAACGGGGGTGACGCTGTTCGTCGATGCGGTGCTGCGCGCCCTGCCGCGGCCGCGCCAGGAGCCGCGGCTGCTGCTGCCGGCGGACACGCCGCTGGACGCGGCGCACGAGCTGCGCCGGCACGGCTGGGTCGCCGTCGATGCGCTTGATGCCGCCGTCGATCTGCCGGCGGAGGCGGTGCGGCTGGGCTGCACCCACCTGCTCGTCGACGGCCGGCCGCGGCCGCTGCCCGCTGCCCGTTCTTCCGGAGAAGGCTGAAGCGTCATGGCCAACGTCGTCGTCGTCGGCGCCCAGTGGGGCGACGAGGGCAAGGGCAAGATCGTCGACTGGCTGTCGGAGCGGGCGCACGTCGTCGTCCGCTTCCAGGGCGGCCACAACGCCGGCCACACGCTGGTCATCGATGGCGTTACCTACAAGCTCAGCCTGCTGCCCTCCGGCGTGGTGCGGCCGGGCAAGCTCGCGATCATCGGCAACGGCGTGGTGCTCGACCCGTGGCACCTGCTGCACGAGATCGAGGCGCTGCGTGGGCAAGGGGTGCACGTCGGCCCGGACAACGTGCGCATTGCCGAGAACGTACCGCTGATCTTGCCGTTGCACCGCAATCTCGATGCCGCCCGCGAGACGGCGCTGGGCAGTGCCCGCATCGGCACCACCGGCCGCGGCATCGGCCCAGCCTACGAAGACAAGGTGGCGCGGCGGGCCATCCGCCTGGGCGATCTCGCCGACGCTGGCGTCGTCGAAAGCAAGCTCGACGTGATGCTGCTGCACCACGACGCCCTGCTGCGCGGGCTCGGGCTGCCCACCGTCGATCGCGACGCGATCCTGCGCGAGCTGCTGGCGGTCGCCCCGCAGGTGCTGCCCTACGCCGATACGGTGTGGAAGCGGCTGGATGCGGCGCGCCGTGCCGGCAAGCGCATCCTGTTCGAGGGCGCGCAAGGCACGCTGCTCGACATCGACCACGGCACCTATCCGTTCGTCACCTCGTCGAACACGCTGGCCGGCCAGGCGGCGGCCGGCTCCGGGCTCGGCCCCGGCGCCCTCAACTACATCCTCGGCATCACCAAGGCCTATACGACGCGGGTCGGCTCCGGCCCGTTCCCGACCGAGCTCACCTGCGAGACCGGCCGGCTGCTGGGCGAGCGCGGCCGCGAGTTCGGCACCGTGACCGGCCGGGCGCGCCGCTGCGGCTGGTTCGATGCCGTGCTCGTCCGCCAGGCGGTCAAGGTCAACGGCATCAACGGCATCGCGCTGACCAAGCTCGACGTCCTCGACGGCTTTCCGGAGATCCGGGTGTGCGTAGGCTACCGCCTCGACGGCGAGAGCCTCGACCACCTGCCGGCCTCCAGCGTCCGCCAGGGCCGGGTCGAGCCGGTGTACGAGACGCTGCCGGGCTGGTCCGCCAGCACCCGCGGCGCCCGTTCCTGGGCCGACCTGCCGGCCGCGGCGGTGAAGTACGTCCGCCGCATCGAGGAGATGATCGAGGCCCCCGTCCACCTCCTCTCCACCAGCCCCGAACGCGACGACACCATCATGGTCCACGACCCCTTCGTGGATTAGACTGCGCCGGCAGGGGGCGCAGTGGACGAACAGCTTGCCGTGCGGCGGATACTTGCGGAATGCGCTGAGGCGGTGCTTCAGGCGCGCGTTCGCGCCGCGGACAAGACCAGCGGTTTACGGCGGCCTGGACTGGGCGGATTTCGGAATTCGCCAACGACGCTGTTGCAATAAGTCACCAGTATCTTATAGGCGGTCCTCGCAAACCGTCTGAAATTCTGCTCTTTGTGAAACCGTGGATTTTGGATATAGGCCAACTCGCTGAAAGAGTGTGGCGTCAGTCTTCAAACCGCGCCCGGTACGAAATCACCAGGGCAGTGACGAACTCATCCCATCGCAGGCCTGAACCTGGCTTGGGGAGGTCAGGGTGAATCGCGGCCGTGTCGGGATCATAGACGATGACGGCTATGCCCTCGAGTAGGTGCGCGGCCTCCGCCTCACTCTTGCGACCTCCGGCGCGGATCAGGCGGTCAATAGCACGCTCGATTAAGTGTAGCGTGGATTTACGGCCTGACGACATTGCCGTGACCGTCGAGACTTCGGGAACAGCGCGCTCGCCTAGTTCCCCGACGGTGTCGCCCTCGGCGGCAGCCTCCTCTTCCTGCTCGGCTTCCTTCGCCTCCTTGGTACCCGTTTGCTCATAGATAGGAATCACGAGCACACCGCCGACGACAGCGAACGGGAACTTCAGGTGAATGTTGACAGCAAAAGTCCGGATGTCCCCGAAGCGGTTCCAGATGGCCCTACCCACGGCGAGATTGATCGGTTTTAACTCGACGGCAAGGCGGAGGCCGTCAAGCTGGTGGCTCTCCGAAACGTCAGCATTCGTGACGCGTAGGCCGCCAGCGACCTTCTGCTCTTCGGTCTTCAGTCTGCCTTTGAGCGTAGGGATGCTTCCGGCGAGTTCGTCCGCCAGAGCACGGGCCAGAGCATTGGAGAGCCGGATTTGACCGGCCTTTTTCGGGCCGGCTCCGAGCGTCGCCTGCCGACGCACATAAGCGCTTACGCCGGTGACGTAGTCCTGAATGGTACAGGGTGAGAGACCGGCGAGACGGTCGATTTCGGCAATGCCGGTCGGTTCGAGTAACTTCTTGGATTTCCGCTTGCGCGGACTCTTCATGCCCGTCTTGTCCCTGGAGGCCTGATCGATCGTGGCTTGCGCCGAATATCGATTTGTACAGTCACCGTGCCCATCGAGGTAAGCCGGGCTTCTATGAGATCGATATACGTTGGCTCGATCTCGATGTTGATGCTGTTGCGGCCGGTTTCGATCGCGGCCAGGGCTGTTGTCCCGGTTCCTGCAAAGGGATCAACAACCGTATCGCTGGCAAAGCTAAACATGCGGATGAGGCGGCGCGGTACCTCGAGCGGATAGGGTGCCGGGTGATCACGCCGTAGCTGGCCGGTGACATCGGTCCAGATCGGCGCGAACCACTTCGCGTAATCGTCCGTCTCGATCCGAGAAAGACGTTGCATCTCGGCAGTCGGCTTACGGTAGCCACCTGGCTTCCGAAAAAACAGAATGTGTTCAAGATCGTTCTTAACAATGCCGTTCGGGAGGTTGGGCTTGCCGAGATACCGTGCCGATCGGGAGCACTCGAGCTGGATATTGGATACCTTGAGCCAGCGAATCGGGGTCAGTGAATCGAACCCCAGTCGCCGAGCTCTTACCTGAAGATCGGCGGAAAGCGGGAGAACGTGGTGCCGACCACCCTTGCGTCGGGAGATGCAAATATCTCCGACGACACAGGCGACGCGACCGCCTGGCACGAGGATACGCAGGCATTCCGCCCAAACAGCATCCATTTCTTCCATGAACTTCTCGTAGGAGGCAATATTTCCGAGCTGGCTATGATGGTCTGGGTATGCCTTCAAGTTTCCATAAGGCGGGCTCGTACAGACCAAATGGACGCTTTCCGTGGCGATGGCCGACAGGTCTCGCGCGTCCGCCTCGTGGATTTCGTGCCGGGTAGGGCTGAACTTGTGACTCTCAAGGGCCTCCATTTTTGTGGCCATGACCGAACCTTAAATGAGAGCGCCCAAATATCGAGGCAGAGAGGGTTCAATTCTCAATATATTGTATCCTTCGCAAAGCACGGTGTAAACAACCATAATGGGCGGGCATCACGCCAGCCTGAGAGCGGCGCAGCATGTTTGGGGCCAGAGGGGATGGCTCGCCTCTCGTGCGCGGTTGACGGCATCAACGCCTGTTGCGGCACTGGCACTCTCTATTTTCGGCTAAGTGGCCCCCAATCGCGGCTCAATCATAGAAACGGCAGGGATCGATTCCTCTCCCGCACGGCTGGTAGGAGAGAGAGGGGCCCGCCGCGCAGCGGTGGGAGGGCGAGGGCGGATGGGAACTGCGGCGCCTGCCCCCTCACCCCGGCCCTCTCCCAGGGCTCCGAACTCATATGACAGGTGACAGGCGGGTGATTTGGTGAATCGGTGGCGGTTCCCTGATTCGGAGCCGCCATGAGCCTGTCCGCCGCAGCCTTTTCCCGGAAGTCGCGCCTTGCGGCGCTGCTGGAGCATTTTTCGCAGGTGGAGGACCCGCGCGATCTGCGGCGGATCCTGCACCCGCTGCCTGAGATCCTGCTGCTCGTCGTCTGCGGCACCATCGCCGACTGCGACGACGACGAGGGGATCGCCGCCTGGGGCGCCGCGCACCTCGACTTCCTGCGCCGGCACCTACCCTACGAGAACGGCGTTCCCGGCGAACGCTGGCTCACCATCCTGATGAACCGCATCAATCCCGCGCTGTTCGCCGCCGCCTTCGCCGGATGGGTGCGGGAGAGCTGGCCGGGGCAGGCCGAACTGGTGGCGATCGACGGCAAGAGCTCGCGCCGCAGCCATGACCACAAGGCCGGAGCGGCGCCGCTGCACCTCGTCTCCGCCTTCGCCACCACCCGCCGGCTGGTGCTGGCGCAGCAGGCGGTACCCGACAAGGCGAACGAACTCGCCGCAATTCCGCTGCTCCTGCAGCAGCTTGGCGCCGAGGACGGGCTGAAGGGGGCGCTCGTCTCGATCGACGCCATCGCCACCAACGCCACCATCGCCGCAGCAATCACCGCTGAGGGCGCCGATTACCTGCTGGCGCTCAAGGCCAACCAGCCGACGCTTCGCGCCGAGGTCGAGGCCGCCTTCACCGCCGCCGCCGCCGCGCCGGACGGCGCCGTCGAGACCTCTGTCAGCCTCGACAAGGGCCATGGCCGCATCGAGGAGCGCCGCATGGCCGTGCTGCGCGAGGTCGATTGGATGCGCGGCGAGCGCCGCTTCCCGGGCGAGCTGCGCCTGCCCGGCATCGCCTGCCTGCTGCGCGCCGAGACCCGCGTCGAGGCCGCCGGCCGCAGCCGCTGCGAGACCCGCTACTTCGTCTCTTCCCGCCCCCTCTCCGCCACCGACGCCGCCGCGGCCGTCCGCGGGCACTGGGCGATCGAGAACCGTCTGCACTGGGTACTCGACGTCACCTTCGGCGACGACCAGTCCCGCCTGCGCAGGGGACACGGCGCCCGAAACATGGCAACCGTCCGCCACTTTGCCCTCAACCTCGTCCGCTGCGCCGAAGACAAGCGATCCATCAAGTCCCGCCGAAAACTCGCCGGGTGGTCCCCCGACTACCTCCAGAACCTCCTCTCCTCCCAACCTCAGTAACTTGGATTCGGAGCCCTGCCGCGGCAGGCCGCAAGCGGCCGCGGGGCGGCGGAAACGCGCCGGAGCCGCTGTGCCGTCCGCAAGGATTTTCAGGCCTCGGCGGCGTGCGCCGACGACTGGCGGCGCCCGAGGCTGCGGAGCGCAACGGGGCAACAACGTCCGTACGCGTTCGGTCTCCTTCTCCTCAACCCCGACGTTTGTCGCTTCGCTCCTGCGCATCCTAGGTCCGACAGCGCGCCAGCATCTTCTCCGAAAAGTTGTTCACATGCCGCTGCCGATTCGGTTAGTCTGACATCAAAACTACTACAATCCTGGGAGATACGGTTATGAATAGACCCCAACGGGTCACATATGCGCGGAATCGCTCTAACACAATTCTCTTTTTAGTTGTGGTTAGCGTGCTCCTCGTCGGCTGCTCGGTCCTCGCTGCTGGGAGCGCGGCGGCCGCCGAGCGGGGACGCGTGCGCGTCCAGAATGGCACGGTGGTGAGCGACCGGAACACCATGCTGCGGGGCGCGACCAACACGCTGCTGGACAAATACGTGAGGGACTGGAGCTTTTGGCGCTACCTGAACGTCACTCTCGGACTCAACGCCGTCCGCTTCGGCGTCAAGACCATCACCATCGGTCGGACCGTCGAGCAACAGTTACCCGGATTGGACAATGCGGTGAACGCCGCTGGCGCCAACAACCTCTACCTGATGATCAACAATTCGATTGATCCCGGAGGATATAACCTTGCGGAACTGAAGAAGTTCTGGAGCGTCGTCGCCCCCCGCTATCGCAACCGCACCCATGTCTTCTACGAGATGACCAACGAACCGACGAAAGGTGCCCCGCAGTGGGGCGACGCAAGGCAGTACACCGATAACGTCAGGGCCGACATCAAGACCGTCTACGACATCATGCGCAGTGCCGCGCCATATACCCATATCGTGCTGTTTTCCGGAGCCAACCTCTATCCGGATTGCAGTACCTACGCAGCAATGGTGGCCAAGCTGCCGGGAATCGACTGGACCCGCACCTCCATCGGCTTCCACCACTACGCCGGCACCCAGAAGTTCGGCGAGGCCGGGCTAGCGTGCCTGCGGCAGAAATACCCATTGCTCATGACCGAAACGAATTACTGGGTGAGCACGCAGAACGCCATCCTTCGCGATGCCTTGTCACTCTATGAGCAGATCGACATGAGCTGGTTCTCGCTCGACGGCAAAGGACGCAACGCCCAGCGCCTCGAAAACGAGATCCTCCCGGCGCTGCACGCCGCCGGCTTCAACTGGCCGATGGAAAACTGAAGGGCGAGCGGAGCCTTCAGCGGCGTTCGGCCAGCCGGGCGGCGAGGCGCAGGCGCAGCGCGTTCAGCTTGATGAAGCCCTCGGCGTCGCGCTGGTCATAGACCTTGTCGGCCTCGAACGTCGCGATGTCCTGGTCGTAGAGGCTCTTCGGAGCCCTGCGGCCAGCGACCATCACGTTGCCCTTGTAAAGCTTGAGGCGGGCGGTGCCGGTGACCGCGAGTTGCGTCTCGTCGATCAGCGCCTGTAGCGCCCGGCGCTCCGGCGAGAACCAGAAGCCGTTGTAAATCAGCTCGGCGTAGCGCGGCATCAGCTCGTCCTTGAGGTGGGCGGCGCCGCGGTCGAGGGTCAGGCTCTCCACCGCCCGGTGCGCCGCCAGCAGCACGGTGCCGCCCGGCGTCTCGTAGACGCCGCGCGACTTCATGCCGACGAAGCGGTTCTCGACGAGGTCGATGCGGCCGACGCCATTGGCGCCGCCGATCTCGTTCAGCCGGTCGAGCAGGCTCGCCGGCGACAGCCGCTCGCCGTCCACCGCCACGGCATCGCCGCGCTCGAAATCGATGGTCACGATGGTGGGCGTATCGGGCGCCGTCTCCGGCGAGACGGTCATCCGGAACATATCCTCCGGATAGTCGGCCCACGGGTCTTCCAGCACCTTGCCCTCGTAGGAGATGTGCAGCAGGTTGGCGTCCATGGAATAGGGCGCCTCGCCCTCCTTGTCGGTGGGCACCGGGATCTGGTGGGCGCGGGCGTAGTCGATCAGCTTGGCGCGGCTGTTGAGGTCCCACTCCCGCCACGGCGCGATGATGCGGATGTCCGGCGCCAACGCGTAGTAGCCAAGCTCGAAGCGCACCTGGTCGTTGCCCTTGCCGGTGGCGCCGTGGGCGACGGCATCGGCGCCGACTTCGCGGGCGATCTCGATCTGCCGCTTGGCGATCAGCGGCCGGGCGATGGAGGTGCCGAGCAGGTAGGTGCCCTCGTAGAGGGCGTTGGCGCGGAACATCGGGAAGACGTAGTCGCGGACGAACTCCTCGCGCAGATCCTCGACGAAGATCTCCTTCACCCCCAGCATCTCCGCCTTGGCGCGCGCCGGCTCGACCTCCTCGCGCTGGCCGATGTCGGCGGTGAAGGTCACGACTTCGCAGCCGTAGGCATCGCGCAGCCAGCGCAGGATCACCGAGGTATCGAGCCCGCCGGAATACGCCAGCACCACCTTCTTCACGTCCGTCCGCATCATCCGCGCCCTTGCTGTTCCGCCCGCGGACCCGCCCCGCCGACCGGCGGCGGAGTATAGGGACGCAGCGCCCGCGGGCAAGCGCGGCGGGGCGGCGGGCGCCGTGGCCCTATCCGTGTCTGCCCCGCGCGCGGATCAGCGTCGCCCCCTATTCCCGTTGTGTGGTGCGAACCACACTGTTTTTGACCGTCTCAAGGCGCCTCTCGCATATCTGCTATGCTGTGGTCATCGAAAACCCCGGCTCCTGAGAGACTTTTTCGTCGCGTAACCGGCGTTATGGAAAGGACCGTTGTTGGCCATGAAGAGCGGGAGCCGCGAAAGCGGCAGCCGCAAGCGTCGGGAACGGGGGAGGAGCGGAACCGAGACGCACACGGCGCACCAACGAAACCCGGCAGCGCCTGGTTCGGCCTGCCTTGCTTCCCCACCACGCTACGCAGCCTTCCCTTTACGATGTCTACCATAGCGGACGCGGGTGGGAGCGAGACCCGAAACGCCGCTCCCGGGATAAACCTGCCGTCGGTTTCTTGATCGGCGCTCATGCTGTCAGCCTCGAAATCGGCGCCACGCCGGCTCCTTGAGCGTCGCCCCTTCCGCCCGACGCCGCCGTGCTTCTTCCTGCTGCTGCGGGGTGAGCTTTCGGCACCGAGGAGCGTAACTCCGAGCGCCGCCGCAGCGTCGCGAAGCTCCTTGTCCAATGTCGCCAGCGGAAGACTTTGGCGCTGCGCGAGTTCGAGATACGCCGCGTCGTAGATCGTCAGGGCGAAGCGATCGGCAAGGCGCAGCGTCGTCGTCCAGGCGTAGGTGTCGGTGTCCCCGTCGATCGTGATCGGCAGCCGCGCAAGCTCCGCGAGGGAGTCATCGCGACAGATCCGAGATGCGTTTGCGTCGCAGCGCCGACTGGAATCCGTTGGCGACTTCGAGGCGCCAGACGGTCGGCACAAGGGCGCCCGCTTCGGAACCCCGGTCGAGAACGGCTTCCGTCGCTGGTGTCGTCTCGTCGTCGAAATACCAAGCCAGCGTGAGCGAGGCGTCAATCACTACGCTCACAGGCGACCTTCGCTGATCAGCCCCCCGAGTGTGACGCCCGTGCGCATCTCGCGGATGCGCTGGGCGGCCTGGCGGCCACGCTCGCGGTCGAAGGCGGGGCCGGGCGACACCAGCCGCGCGACGACCTTGCCGCGGCGGGTGATGACGACTTCCTCGCCGGCCTCGACCCGGTCGAGCAGTTGGCCGAGCCTGGTCTTGGCCTCGAATGCGCCGACCTCTTTCATATGCGTGCGGATCAGGTCGCGCTCCATATCCGCCAGCCCGCGCCAGCACGGCTATCATCAGCCGTCCGGTCGCGTCGCGCTGCAAAGGCAAGGTTCTGGCCGACGCTCAAAACGGGCGGAGCCGGTCAGCATGGATCTGGGTTCTTCGCCTCATGGTAAAGCATGGCACTGCTGATTTCCGGCGATGAGGGCCAATAGCCCCGGCGCCGTCCGGCATGCTCCGTGTAAGCGCTTAATGTCTCCGGGTCAGGCTGCACCGGCACGCCGTCCTGGAGGAACAACAGTCCTTCCTTGCCGACAGGCATGGCGCGGACGAACATGTCCGCTTCATCGAGAACCGCGCGCAAACGCCTCGATACGGCTCCGGCGTCAACCGGTTCGACCAAAGCCAAGTCGGCGTAATCGTCTGCTCGATAGCGGGCGTTGCGACGGATCTCCGTAATCAAGCTCTCCGGCGAATAGCCGGGGTCCTTGCCGACCGCGGCCCATATCACCGCACCGAGCGGCAAATGACGCTCATGAATGTAGAGCAGGTCGAGAACGTCGCGCGGTTCGCGCCGTCCCGCCGCCGCCAAGGCCTTGTTGGTGGCGATGTCAACGACGTGCAGCCGGTACCCGAACAGGTTGTCCTGGACCGTCGGAAAGAACCGGAAATCGCTGTCCGTCACCCATTCAAGCTTTGTGCTTTCACTGCGTCGTTGCACAACGGCGGCATGAATGCCCGGCTCGCGGCGAAGCCATCGAGCAATCGCAAAACCGTTTTCGGTCAGCAGCGCCGTGTCCTCGGCGGCGGCCTGCGCGACGCGCTCTTCCCGGTCGTGAAAGATGTCGATGTCGCTGGAGAAGCGCGGGCCGTCCTGATTGAGCACCGTTGCGCCAGCGACGTAGCTTTCGGGACTCCTGTGGGTGGCGAGAAGCTGCAGTATCTCGCTTTGGAGTTTAGAGAGCGGCACGACAGGCCTGCTCGATCTGCGCCGCGAGGGCCCGTGACTCCCGATTGCCTTCCGTGCGCAAGCAGTTGGCGATCGTGAGCGCCTGCGTGATCGTCGGCGCGTCGCCCTCCTGTCGGTTCCAAAGCGCACGCACGCCAAACTCCCGGAACGCTCGATGATAGAGGGATGCAACCGGCGCGGGCGCGGGTTTTCCCGCACCGAGTTCCTTCAGCTCATCAAGACTGCGTCTGTCGTTTGTCATGAAATCAACCTCACCAACCGCGATCTATACCACACATCCGGGATGTGCAAAATAAGCGCGCGTTTTGGGAGGTCAAATGTCCCAACAGAATCAGCCCTGACTCTGCCAAGGCGTTCCCACTTGCCTTGCCAGCCGCCGGCGGCTTGTCTCGGCCAGCCGGCGGCGCGGGGGCACCAGCCGCTACTCGACGGTGACGCTCTTCGCGAGGTTGCGCGGCTGGTCGACGTCGGTGCCCTTCAGCACCGCCACGTGATAGGCGAGGAGCTGGATGGGGATGGTGTAGAGGATCGGGGCGACGAACGGATCGACCGTCGGCAGCTGCACAATCGCCGCGGCGACGTCGCCCAGCCGGTTGACCCCCTCCTCGTCCGACAGAAAGATCACCTTGCCGCCGCGGGCGATCACCTCCTGCATGTTCGATGCCGTCTTGTCGAACAGCGAATCGGAAGGGGCGATGACGATGATCGGCATGTTCTCGTCGATCAGCGCGATCGGTCCGTGCTTCATCTCCCCGGCGGCGTAGCCCTCGGCGTGGATGTAGCTGATCTCCTTGAGCTTCAGCGCGCCTTCCAGAGCGATCGGATAGCCGGTGCCGCGGCCGAGGTAGAGCACGTCGCGGGCTTCGGTGACGGCGCGGGCGATCTCGGCGAGGCGCTGGTCGTGGTTGAGCACCTCGTTGGCGCGGCTCGGCACCTCGGTCAGCGCCCGGCACAGCCGCCGCTCCTCGGCGCGGTCGATGGTGCCGCGCTTGGCGGCGAAGGCGATGACGAGGCAGGCGAGCACGGTGAGCTGGGTGGTAAACGCCTTGGTCGAAGCGACGCCGATCTCCGGGCCGGCGCGGGTGAGCAGCACTGCGTCCGCCTGCCGCCCCATCGAGCTTTCCTGGACGTTGACGACGCTGATCACGTGCTGGCCCTGCTTGCGGGCGAACGCCATCGCCGCCAGGGTATCGGCCGTCTCGCCGGACTGGGAGATGAACAGGGCAAGGCCGCCCTGCGGCATGTCGGCGCCGCGGTAACGGAACTCCGAGGCGATGTCCACTTCGGTCGGGAGGCGGGCGATCTTCTCGAACCAGTACTTCGCCACCAGCGCCGCATGGAACGAGGTGCCGCAGCCGATCACCGTCAGCTTGCTGACGCGGGTGGGATCGAACGGCAGCGGCGGCAACGCCACCACCTCGTTCCACGGGTTGAGCAGGCCGTGCAGGGTATCGCCGATCACCGCCGGCTGCTCGTAGATCTCCTTCAGCATGAAGTGGGCGAAGTTGCCCTTGCCGATCAGCGCACCGGACGTGGCGGTCTGCTTGACCGGCCGCTCGACGACGGCGCCAGCGGCATCGTGGATGGTCACGCCATCGGCGGTGATCTCCGCCCAGTCGCCCTCGTCGAGGTAGCAGATGCGGCTGGTCAGCGGCGCCAACGCCAGGGCGTCGGAGCCAAGATACATCTCGCCGTCGCCGTAGCCGATGGCGAGCGGGCTGCCGCGGCGGGCACCGATCATCATCTCGGTGTGTCCGGCGAACAGGATGGCGAGCGCGAAGGCGCCCTCCAGCCGGCCGAGCGAGGCCTGCACCGCCTGCTGCGGCGTCATCCCCTCGGCGAGCAGGCTGCTGATCAGGTGGACGACGACCTCGGTGTCGGTCTCCGTCTCGAAGCGGCAGCCCTGCGCCGTCAGCTCGCGGCGCAGCGCATGGAAATTCTCGATGATGCCGTTGTGCACCAGGACGACGCGGGAATCGCCGTGCGGGTGGGCATTGACGGCGGTGGGGGCGCCATGGGTCGCCCAGCGGGTGTGGCCGATGCCGATCCTGCCGTCGACCGGGTCCTGCTGCAGCAGCGCATCGAGGTTGGCGAGCTTGCCCTGGGCACGCCGTCGCGAGATGGTGCCGTTGGTCAGCGTGGCGATGCCGGCGGAGTCGTAGCCGCGGTATTCCAGGCGCCGCAACCCGTCGATCAGCAGCGGAGCGACGGGGTTCTTGCCGATGATGCCGATGATGCCGCACATGCTCTTGCGCTCGTCTCCAGTTAGCTTTTCCGCGAAGCCTGCTGCTGCGCTGCCTTCTCGGCGCTGCGGCGCTCGCGGAATTGTCGGGCCCACGCGGGCTTCTCGGCATGCGGACCGCGGGTCAGCACCAGCGCCTCGTCCGGAACATCGCGGGCGATGACGCTGCCGGCGCCGACGATGGCGCCGGCACCGATGCGCACCGGTGCCACCAGCGAGGTATTGGAGCCAATGAAGGCACCGGCGCCGATCTCCGTGTGCTGCTTGAAGAAGCCGTCGTAGTTGCAGGTAATGGTGCCGGCGCCGATGTTGGCCTTGGCACCGATGCGAGCGTCCCCGATGTAGGTCAGGTGGTTAACCTTGGCGCCCGGCTCAAGGCGGGCGTTCTTGATCTCGACGAAGTTGCCGACATGGGCGCCGGGGCCAACCGAGGCGCCAGGGCGCAGCCGGGCGAACGGCCCGACCTCGGCACCATCCTCGATGGCGCCGCCCAGCATGTGGCAGAAGCTGTGGATGGTGACGCCATCGCCGATCCGCACCCCGGTGGCGAAGACGACGAACGGCTCGATGGTCACGTCGCGGCCGAGCACTGTATCGTGGCTGAAAAAGACGGTCTGCGGATCGATCAGCGTCGCCCCGCCGGCCATGGCCCGGGCGCGCAGCTCGTCCTGCACCCGCCGTTCGGCCGCCGCCAGCTCGCCGCGCGAATTGACGCCCAGCAGTTCGGCCTCTGAGCCTTCGACGAAGCCGCAAGGGAGGCCGTCGGCGCGCGCCAGCGCGACGATGTCGGTGAGGTAGTATTCGTTCTTGGCGTTGGCGTTGCCGATGCGGTCGAGCAGGCCGAACAGCCGGCGGCCGTCCACCGCCATCACGCCGGAATTGCACAGGCCGATGGCAAGCTGCTCCGGCGCCGCGTCCTTTGCCTCGACGATGGCCGCGAGGCTGCCGTCGGCGCCGGTGACGAGGCGGCCGTAATGGCAGGGGTCGGCCGGCCGGAAGCCGACGACGACGACCGCCGGGAACGGCGGCGACCGCCGCGCTTCCAGCACCTTAGCAAGTGTCGCCGCGGACAGCAGCGGCGTATCACCGTAGACGATCAGCACGTCGCCGTCAAAGCCGGCGAGTGCCGCGCGCGCCGCCTGCACGGCGTGCCCGGTGCCCAGCCGCTCGCTCTGCACGACAGCCGAATGCGGCGCCATTGCATCAGCCACCGCCTGCATCTCCGGTCCGATCACCACTGCCAACCACTCGGGCGCGAAGGTTTCGAGAGTTTCCCTCAAATGGGTGATCATTGGCCGGCCGGCAAGGGGATGCATCACCTTCGGCAGGCGCGAGCACATGCGCGTGCCGAGGCCGGCAGCGAGAACGACGAACGCAGTTTTTGGCATGGTCATGCAACACCGGACCGCTTAAGAAAGCTGGGCGAGGAAAGCCGGGATCAGGGGCCCATCAGGGTGGCACAACCGATGGGTTAGCTAAAGCGTGCCATTATGTCTACACCGTTTGTGCAGGAAGGGTCGATGAGCGCCATCACTCGCGTCATTTTTGACCTGGACGGGACCCTCATCGACAGCGCGGCGGACCTGCATCAGGCGCTGAACGTGGTGTTGGTGGCCGAAGGCTGGCGGCCGCTCTCCCTGCCCGAGGTGAAAGCGATCGTCGGCGACGGCGCGGCGATGCTGGTCCGCAAGGCGTTGGTGCTGGCCGGAAGCGGCGCTGCGCCAGCCTCCGCGGGCGCCCTCGATGCGGCGGTGCGGGCGCTAACGCCCCGCTTTCTCGCGGCTTACGAAAGCCATGCGGCGGATCTCACCTGCGCTTATCCCGGCGTACCGGAAACGCTGGCGGTGTTGCGCGGGCGCGGACTGGCGCTGGCCGTCTGCACCAACAAGCCGGAGCAGGTCACCCGGCTGATTCTCCGGGCACTGGACCTCGACCGCTATCTCGGCGCCATCATCGGCGGCGACAGCGTCGATGGCATCCGCAAGCCCGATCCCCGCCACCTGCTGGCGGCGGTGGACGCGCTCGGCGGCATCCCTTCGGAGACGGTGATGGTCGGCGACAGCGTCAACGACGTCGCCGCCGCCCGCGGCTTGGGTGTGCCGGTGATCATCAGGGCGGGTGGCTACGGCCAGGTTCCGGCCGATGCGCTGGGCGCCGATCTCGTCATCTGCGACTTCGCCGAGCTGCCGGCGGCAATCGCCTCGCTCCCTTGACAGACCCAGCGGCCGCGCCTTTATATCGGCCTTCCGGCTGCGGTTTCCGGGCGCGTAGCTCAGCGGGAGAGCACTGCCTTCACACGGCAGGGGTCGCTGGTTCAATCCCAGCCGCGCCCACCACTCCAACCTTCAGTTGGAGCGTAGCAAAGGTGTCCATCAATTCGCGGGACGTTCATACGCCCGGCCGCGTGCGAGGGTGGACAGCGTTACTGGTGGGCGACGGCGCGGCTGATGACGATGCGCTGCACGTCCGAGGTGCCCTCGTAGATCTGCGAGACGCGGACGTCGCGGAGGATGCGCTCGACCGGGAAGTCGGTGACGTAGCCGTAGCCGCCCAGCACCTGGATCGCCGCCGAGCACACCCGCTCGGCCATCTCCGAGGCGAACAGCTTGGCCATCGAGGCCTCCTTCAGGCACGGTTCGCCGCGGTCGCGCAAGCCCGCGGCCCGCAGCACCAGCAGCCGCGCCGCGTCGATCTCGGTCGCCATGTCGGCGAGCCGGAAGGCGATCGCCTGGTGTTCGACGATCGGCCGGCCGAACGCCTCGCGCTCCTTGGCGTAGGCCAGCGCCGCCTCGAAGGCGGCACGCGCCATGCCGACCGACTGCGAGGCGATGCCGATGCGCCCGCCTTCGAGGTTGGCGAGCGCGATGCGGTAGCCCTCGCCCTCGGCGCCGAGCCGCAGGTCGGCCGGCAGGCGCATGTTCTCGAAGGTGATCTGGGCGGTGTCCGACGCCCGCTGCCCCATCTTCTCCTCGATGCGGGTGACGAGGTAGCCGGGGGTGTCGGTGGGCACGATGAAGGCGGAGATCCCCTTCTTGCCGGCGGCGGGGTCGGTGACGGCGAAAGTGATCGTCACCTGCGCGTTCTTGCCCGAGGTGATGAATTGCTTGACACCGTTCAGCACGTAGCCGTCGCCGTCCCGCACCGCGCGGGTGCGCAGCGCCGCCGCGTCCGAGCCGGCTTGAGGCTCGGTCAGCGCGAAGGCGCCCAGCAGCTCGCCGCGCGCCATCGGCCGCAGGAACCGCTCCTTCTGCGCATCGGTGCCGAACTTCAGGATCGGCGCGCAGGCAACCGAGTTGTGCACACTCATGATCGTGGAACACGCGCCCTCGCCGGCCGCGACTTCCTCGAGGGCCAGCGCGTAGGCGACATGATCGGCGCCGGCACCGGCCCACTCCTCCGGCACCAGCATTCCCAGCAGCCCCAGCTCGCCCATCTGGCGGATGGCATCGGCCGGGAAGGCGTGGGTACGGTCCCGCTCGGCGGCGTAGGGCGCCAGCTGCTCGCTGGCGAACGCGCGCGCCATATCGCGGATCATCGTCTGTTCTTCGGTCAGCTGCATGGTCGTTTCCCGCGTCCGGCGTCCTTATGTGTCTTTTCGCCTTGTCGGCGGCGGCTCTTAAGGTCGCGGCGGCCGGACTGCCCGGCCGCCGCACATTATGGGAAGCAGCCGCCTGCCACCCGGCTCAGGCCGTCACCTTCAGCTCCGGGAAGTCCTCCTCCCAGAATTCCAGCTGGCCGCGTGCGTCCTGCTTGCGCATCACGTCCTCGTGCTTGCGCAGCTCGACCCGGCGGATCTTGCCGGAGATGGTCTTGGGCAGCTCGGCGAACTCCAGCCGGCGGATGCGCTTGTAGGGAGCGAGACGGGCGCGGCAGAAGCCGAGGATGTCGGCTGCCAGCTCGGCGCTGGGTTGCTGCCCCGCGACCAGCATCACCACCGCCTTCGGCACCGCCAGCCGCATCGGATCGGGGCTCGGCACCACCGCCGCCTCGGCCACCGCCGCGTGCTCGATCAGCACGCTCTCCAGCTCGAACGGGCTGATGCGGTAGTCCGAGGCTTTGAACACGTCGTCGGAGCGGCCGACGTAGGTGATGTAGCCGTCGGCATCGCGCGAGGCGACATCGCCGGTGCGATACCAGCCGCCGGCCATCACCTGCGCCGTCTTGGCCGGATCGTCCTTGTAGGCCAGCATCAGGCCGGTGGGGCGGGGATGAAGGGACAGCGAGATCTCGCCCTCGTCGGCCTCGTGCCCGTCGGGATCGAGCAGGCCGACCTTGAAGCCAGGCAGCGGCCGGCCCATCGAGCCTTCCTTCAGGCGCTGATTGGGGGAATTGCCGATCTGCGCCGTCGTCTCGGTCTGACCGTAGCCGTCGCGCAGGTTCAGCTTCCAGGCCTTGCGCACCTGCTCGATGATCTCGGGGTTGAGCGGCTCGCCGGCGCCGATCACCTCGCGCAGCTTCACCGGGAACGACGCCAGATCCTCCTGGATGAACATCCGCCAGACAGTCGGCGGCGCGCACAGCGTCGTCACGCCGCAGCGGGCGACGGTGTCCAGCACCGCCTTGGCGTTGAAGCGGGCGTAGTTGAAGATGAACACCGTGGCGCCGGCGTTCCACGGTGCAAAGAAGCAGCTCCAAGCGTGTTTGGCCCAGCCGGCCGAGCTGATGTTGAGGTGGACATCGCCTTCGCGCAGCCCCAGCCAGTACATGGTGGAGAGGTGGCCGACCGGATAGCTCTGGTTGCTGTGCTCGACCAGCTTCGGCTTCGACGTGGTGCCGGAGGTGAAGTAGAGCAGGATCGGATCGTCGGCCGGGGTCGGACCGTCGGCAACGAATTCGGCCGGCGCGGCGTAGGCATCCTCGAACGCGGTCCAACCGGGGTGGGTCCCGTCAACCACGATGCGGGTGTACTTGCCGGGAATGTCGTCGAACTTGTCGGCATCGGCGGCGCCGACGACGACATGGCGGACGCCGCCGCGATCGAAGCGGTCGAGCAGGTCGTCGCGGGCGAGCAGCGTCGTCGCCGGGATCACCACCGCGCCGAGCTTGATCGACGCCAGCATCGTCTCCCACAGCGGCGGAACGTTATTGAGCATCAGCAGGATGCGGTCGCCGCGGCGCACACCTGAGCCGCGCAGGAAATTGGCGACGCGGTTGGAGCGCGCCGAGAGTTCGCTGAAGGAAAGCCTGATCTCGCTGCCGTTCTCGTTCACCACCCACAGCCCGGTGCGGTCGTTGCCGCGGGCGTAATGATCGAACCAATCGAGGGCCCAGTTGAACGTCTTGAGCTCCGGCCAGCGGAAGCCGGCGTAGGCGGCGTCATAATCCTCTCGGTGGCGCACAAGAAAGTCGCGCGCCTGCTGGAACGCTTGCGTGGGCGTCATGAACGGTCTCCTCAAAGACTTTGACGCGGGTCATTCGCCGCCCGCGTTGGATTTCCGGGGAGTGCTTCCCCTCCTAAGGTTCAGGATAGGCCCGAGACGCCCCCGGCTTCCAGGTGTTTCGTCGGTCGGCTGCCCCCCGGCCGTGCTCAAGGTTCGACGTAGATCATCCAGGAAACGCCGAAGCGGTCGGCAACCATGCCGAAGCACGGCGAGAAGAAGGTTTTGCCGAGCGGCATCTGCACCGTGCCGCCGTCGGCGAGCGCTGCGAACAACCGGGCCGCTTCCGCTTCGTCGGCGGCGGTGAGCGACAGCGAGAAGCCCTGGAAGCCGGGCTGGCCGCGGCAGCGGCCGTCCGAAGCCATCACCGTCGTCTCGCCGATGCGCAAGCTGGCGTGCATTACCTTGGCGCCCGCGTCGTCGGGCATCTCGCAGGCGGGCGGCTCAGGGCTCTCGTTGAAACGCATCAGCATCCCGACTTTCGCGCCGAGGGCGTGGCGGTAGAACTCGATGGCTTCTTCGCAGCGGCCTTCGAAGAACAGGTAGGCCTGGAGTTTCATGGCGTTCCTCTTTCGCAGTTCGGCTGAAGATCAGGATCGCCCGGCAAGGCTTCCAGCGAAATCGGGGCGGAGGCGCAGGGAGCCCCTGCGAAAACCTCGCTTGACGCTGCTTCGGGACGGATGGGCTAATGCGCGCGCCGGTGCTCGCCGGCCAAGGGTCAGATTAGCAAAGGCAGGGGAGGTTACCGGCGCCATGCCGTTCGTCGTGCACTTCAAGCGTCCCGCAGGTTGGGGTCCCACCGTCAACATCCACTTCTGGGACGCCGCCCCAGCCGAGCCCTCCTCGTCGTGGCCGGGGGTGCGGATGCGCGCCGAGAGCAACAACTGGTTCGTCCATACCTTCGCCACCGCCAATGCCGCCAGCATCGTCTTCAACGACGGCACCGGCCGGCAGACCGGCAACTTGCGCCGTGACGGCGATGGCTGGTTCTATACCGACCAGCGCTGGTACGCGCAGAACCCGGAGCGGCCGGTGGTGCCGGTGGTCACCGCCAGCCCGCCGCCGCGCACCTACGGCTCGGTCCGGCAGGTGGCGCTGGCCGGCAGCAACCGCGACGACGTCCTCTACGTCACCACCGACGGCACCACGCCGTCCACCGTGTCCGGGCGCTACGACGGGCCGATCGCGGTGACGCGGACGACCACCATCCGCGCGCTTGCCATCAATTCCGAAGGCATCGCCGGCGCCGTCGCCAGCTTCCTCTATACCATCGATCCGAACCTCGACGAGACGCCGCCGACGATTGCCGCCAGCATCGCCGAGGGCAGCTATACCGATCCCATCGACGTGGTGCTGACCATCTCCGACGACCGCCCGGCGCCGACCGCCGCCTTCTATACCACCGACGGCTCGGAGCCGACGCGCGCCTCTCCGGCCTACGTGCAAGGCAACGCCGTGCGCGGCCTCGCCGGGCCGGCGATCCGCATCGAGCGGCCGACGCGGCTGCGGGTGCTGGCCATCGATGCCGCCGGCAACGAGGCGCGCGCCGATTACCGCTGGAACATCGGCCCGGTGATGCCCGCCGGCGACTTCCGCGAGGAGACCATCTACTTCCTGCTCACCACCCGCTTCTACGACGGCGATCCCTCCAACAACTTCTTCTGCCGCGACCGCATCAAGTTCAACGCCATGGGCCAGCCGGAGGACCCGCACTGGCGCGGCGACTTCAAGGGGCTGATCCAGCGCCTCGACTACATCGCCGATCTCGGCTTTACCGCCATCTGGATCACCCCGCCGGTGGAGAACCGCTCCGGCCTCGACTACCACGGCTACCACGCCTACGACTGGACGCGCATCGATCCGCGGCTGGAATCGCCCGATGCCACGTATCAGGACCTGATCAACGAGGCGCACCGGCGGGGGATCAAGATCATCCAGGACGTGGTGATCAACCACTCCTGCCAGTACGGCATCCGCGGCGTCGTCCACATCGACCACCTGCCGATCAAGTACTACGTGCCGCAGGGCGCGCAGCAGGGGCAGCAGAACTACGGCCCCTACCAGGGCACCCTCGGCAACTACGCCTGGCCCAACCGCGACGACATCGACAACCCGCTCGCGCCCGAGTGGTACCGCGAGCGCCACAACCGCGATCCGCAGGGCGTCGAGCCGCTGGTCGATCCCTTGACCGGCGCCACCGTCCCCAGCCCCGGCTACAACCCCGGCCGCTTCTTCGGCATCGATGCCGGCCGGCTCGATCCCGAGTGGTACCACCAGGACGGCTTCATCATGGGCGGCGACTGGGAGAGCCAGTGGCCGCTGCAGCAGAAGCACATGGCCGGCGACTGCATCGACCTCGCCACCGAGCGGCAGAACGTCAAGGACTACATCATCGGCTCGATCAACCGCTACCTCGACATGGGCGTCGATGCCCTGCGCATCGATACCGTCAAGCACGTCGAGCGCGGCAACCTGCTCGAGTACGTCAACGCCTGGAAGGCGCACAAGCCGGGGCTGTTCGTCTTCGGCGAGAACTTGGTCAAGGGCTACGGCTGGGGCGATATGGGCGGCGGCGACAATGGCCCGTCGCCGATCCGGCCGTGGTGGTACACCCGCCTCGGCAACGATCCGCGCGACCCAAACTCCGGCGGCGATTCCGGCTTCGCCGTGCTCGACTTCGGCCTGTTCTCGTCATTCCGCGACAACCTCTCGCGCGGCCACTACCAGGGCATCGCCCAGGCGATGTCGATGGACTGGATCTACGGCGATCCGTCGACGCTGATCACCTTCCTGCAGAACCACGACGTCGGCCCCGACAACGACTTCCGCGACCGCTTCCGCGGCGAGGACTGGATGGCGGCGGCCGCCTACAACGTGCTGTGGACGGTGCGCGGCATCCCCTGCCTCTACTACGGCGAGGAGATCGCCTTCATGCGCGGCGCACCGCAGGACGTCATCGGCGAACGTGACACGCTCGATACCACCGGCCGTGCCTACTTCGGCGACCACATCAGCGACGAGCGTATCGGGGAGACGCAGAGACATCCGCTCTACCGCCACATCAAGCGGCTGAACGCCATCCGCCATGCTGTGCCGGCGCTGCAGAAGGGCCGCACCGACCACTTTTCCGAGTGGGGCTCCGGCATCAGCTTTGCCCGCGACTGGAACGACGGCCAGAGCTACGTCGTCGTCGGCCTCGCCATCGGCTCCGACCAGAACATCACCGTCGGCAACATCCGCAACGGCCGCTACGTCGATGCGATCACCGGCGGCGTCATCGACGTCGGCGGCGGCTCGATCTCGTTCGGCGTCCGCTCCGTCTCCGCCGGCATCTGGGTCCTCAACGGCCCCGGCAAGATCGGCGAAGACGGCCCCTGGCTGCGGTAACCGCCGCGTGGGGGACGCTCTTCATCCCGTCGGGTCTTTGGGTTAACAATGGTGGTCAAGGAATTGTGTCACTCAGGCCGCGGACAAGGGGGGCGGTCACAGATCAATGGCGGGCGGAGACCAAGCGGAAAAGCCGATCAGCCTGTTTTACTCCTATTCGCACAAGGACGAGGAGTTACGGCAGCGGCTGGAAGATCACCTCGCGGCGCTGCGCTGGAGCGGGCTGATCGCCGAGTGGCACGACCGCAATATCGATGTCGGCGACGAATGGGCGAAGGAGATCGACGATAACCTGAGCACGGCCGACATCATCCTGCTGCTGGTGAGCGCCAGCTTCATTGCCTCGCAGTACTGCTGGAGCGTCGAGATGACCAAGGCGCTGCAGCGGCACGATGAGGGCGACGCCAAGGTCATCCCGGTGATCCTGCGGCCGTGCCGCTGGGGGATAACCCCGTTTGCCAAGCTGCAGGCGGCGCCGGCGGACGCCAAGCCGGTGACCTCCTGGCCCGACCTGGACGCCGCGCTGGACGACGTCGCGGGCAAGATCGCGCGCGTGGTCACTGACCTGCAGCAACAGCGGCATCGTGCGGCGGAACGCCTGCGCGCCGCCGAGGCAGAGGAAGCGCGCAAACGGGCCGAGGCACGTCGCGCGTCCGAAGAACAGCAGCGGAAAACGCAACAGCAGCGAGAGCAGCAAGCGGCGCTGCGCGCAGCCGAGGCGGAGGAAGCGCGCAAACGCGCCGAGGCGCGTCGTGCATCTGAAGAGCAGCAACGAGAGGCGCAGCGGCAGCGAGAGCAGCGGACGGCGGTGCGAGCAGCCGAGGCGGAGGCCGCCAGCGCGCCGAAGACGCGCCGCGAGGACGAGGGACGCGGGCGGCAGCGGTTGAGGGTGAGTGCCGCAATAGCCGTGGTCGTTCTCGTCGTGGGAGGGGCGGTGTTCGCACTAAGCGACTGGCAGCGAGCTCAAACGTTGAAGCCGTTGGACTCCTTTACGGACTGTCCGGATTGCCCGGAAATGGTGGGGATCCCCGGCGGTTCGTTCATGATGGGCTCGCCGGATATTGAAGCGGGTCGCAGCAGCTATGAAGGGCCGCAACACAAGGTGACGATCCGCCCGTTTGCCATCGGCAAGGACGAGGTGACGTTTGATCAGTGGGACGCCTGCGCCGCCGCCGGCGGTTGTAGGGGTTACAAACCGGACGACAAGGGGTGGGGCCGCGGCCAGCGGCCGGTCATCAACGTCAGCTGGCAAGATGCCCAAGCGTACGTCGGCTGGCTCGCCCGATACACCGGAAAGCCCTATCGCCTGCCTTCGGAAGCGGAGTGGGAGTATGCCGCCCGCTCCGGTACCACGACCCCGTTCGCCCTGCCAGCCCCGAAGGGCAGCATCGACATCGCCGGCATGGGAGTCGCCAACTGTGCTGGCTGCGGGAGCCAATGGGATAATAAGAGCACGGCGCCGGTCGGCAGTTTCCGCCAACGCCTGGGGTCTTTACGACATGCACGGCAACGTTTGGGAGTGGGTTGAGGACGTCTGGCACAACAGTTACAGCGGCGCGCCGAGCGATGGCTCGGCGTGGACTGATGGTGAGGGAAAAAATTCCCCCATCAGTCGAGTGGTGCGCGGCGGCTCCTGGTACAGCAGTCCGACGGGCTGCCGCTCCGCCTTCCGCGTCAGGATCGAACCCGACAATCGGAACTACACTCTCGGGTTCCGTGTCGCGCGGACGCTTGATTAGGACTTGAATCTTTAGGGGTCCAGGGCGAATCCGTAGGGTGCTGCTGAGCGCCAGCGAAGCGCACCATTTTCACCCACCCACCTCAAATTTCCGTCGCCGCAATGTCCACCGGCCGTAATGGCCGCGCGCTCTCCGGGGGACGGTGGGTGGTGCGGTTCGCTTTCGCTCACCAGCACCCTACCCATCCTTGACCCCAAAGGTGCGGTTCGCTGCGCTCACCGGCACCCTACGCATCCAAGGGCGTAGGGCGGCGGCGGGTTACCGCGTCCAGATGGTGTGGTCGACGTTCTTCGTCAGCTCGGGGAATTCGCCGGCGTGGAAGGTCGGCTCCTTGCCGGCCTTGCGCTGGGCGAAGTAGTCGCGGGTCAGCACCACCACCGTCTTCGACAGCAGGACGATGGCGATCAGATTGATCGTTGCCATCAGCCCCATCGACGCATCGGCGGTATCGAACACCGTCGCCACCGTCTGGATCGCCCCCCACACCACCATCGCCAGCGCCGCGATCCGCAGCGCAATCAGGCCGGTCAGGTGGCCGTGCCCCAGGTAGATCACTGCGTTCTCGGCGTAAGAGTAGTTACCGATGATCGAGGTGAAGGCGAAGAAGAAGATGGCAATCGCGACGAAGTACTTGCCGGCAAAGCCGAAGTGTTCGGATAGCGCAGACTGGGTGAGCTGCATGCCGGTAACGCCGGAGCCCGGCTCCAGCGCGCCGGACAGAAGGATCATGACGGCGGTGCAGGTGCAGATCACCAGCGTATCGATGAACACGCCCAGCGCCTGGACGAAGCCCTGCGAGGACGGATGGTGTGGGTCGGGCGTGGCGCAGGCGGCGATGTTTGGGGCCGAGCCCATGCCCGCCTCGTTGGAGAACAGGCCGCGCTTGATCCCGTTCATCATCGCCGCGGCGACCCCGCCGGCGACGCCGCCCGCGGCCTCATGCCATCCGAAGGCGTTGGCGATGATGTGGGTGATGACGCCGGGCACCAGGGTGAGGTGGGTGACGACGACGTAGAGGGCGAGCAGCAGGTAGCCGACCGCCATGAACGGTACGACGAGTTCGGCAACGGCGGCGATCTTGCGCAGGCCGCCGAAGATGATGACGCCGGCGAATGTTGCCAGGACCAGGCCGGTGATCAGCTTCGGGACGCTGAACGCCCCTTCCATCGCTTCGGCGATGGAGTTCGCCTGCACGGCGTTGAAGACGAGGCCGAACGACAGCACCAGGCATATCGAGAAGATCATTCCCGCCCATGGCGCCTTCAGCCCCTTGGCGATGTAGAAGGCGGGGCCGCCGCGGTACTGGCCGGTATCGTCGGTGACCTTGTAGAGCTGGGCGAGGGTGCTCTCGGAATAGGCCGTTGCCATGCCGACAAGGGCAACCATCCACATCCAGAAGATGGCGCCGGGGCCGCCCAGGTAGAGCGCGACGGCGACGCCGGCGAGGTTGCCGGTGCCGACCCGCGAGGCGAGACTGATGGTGAGCGCCTGGAAGGGAGAGATGCCGGCCCGGTCGGTGGCGCGCGAGCCGCGGATCACCCGGAAGAACTCGGCGAAGTGGACGAACTGCAGAAAGCCGAGGCGCAGCGTGAAATAGACCCCCACCGCCAAAAGGCCGTAGATCAGCACGTAGCCCCAGAAGATCGTGTTCAGAAAGCCAATGACCGCGTCCATTGATGACCCCGCGAGTTTTGCACCTCGGCCGCCCTGTAAACCTCGGCTGCCCTGTAAGAGGTGTACCGCCGTTGTATATCACCTTGGCGAAGCAACCAGAACGGCTGGTATGCCACCGCGCCGCCGGCCGGCGACCGCCTCCTCGCGTCGCCTTGCCGGACACGGGTCGGCAGCCGCATCGCCGTGATCATCGAGCACCAGTCTGGAACAGCGCGGGCTTCCATCCGGGACGGCGCCCGCGTCGGACGCGCATCAGACCTGACCTGATCCTTCGAGGTAGCCGAGCTTGCGGGTGTCCGGCATCCACACCGAGGCTGCGAGCGCAACCGCCGCCATCACCGCCACGTACCAGGCGAACCAGGCCTCGCGCCCCGACGCCTTGAACGACAGGGCGACGTATTCCGCCGAGCCGCCGAACATGGCGTTGGCGACGGCGTAGGGAAAGCCGACGCCGAGAGCGCGCACGGTGGTCGGGAACAGCTCGGCCTTCACGACGCCGGCGATCGACGTGTAGAACGAGCCGATCAGCAAGCTCACCATGACCAGGAAAAACGCAGCATAAGCGCTGGTAACGCTGCCTAGTGCGCCAAGCAGCGGCATGGCCGCCACCACTGCCAGGCCGCTGAAGCAGATCATCGAATTCCGCCGGCCGATGACATCGGAAAGGGCGCCGAATACCGGCTGAAGGACCATGAAGACCAGCAGCGCCACGGTCATCATCGCGCTCGCCGCCTTCGCATCCAGATGCGCCGTATTGACCAGGTATTTCTGCATGTAGGTGGTGAACGTGTAGAAATAGAGCGATCCGCCGGCGGTAAAAGCCAGCACCAGCAGCAGCGCACGCCGATGGTGCAGCAGCGCGCGCAGCGATCCGGCCTCCTTGCTGTGCATGGCTTCGGACGATGCGCTTTCGGCAAGCGAGCGTCGCAAGTACAGCGCCACCAAAGCCGCCAGCGCGCCGATGACGAAGGGAATCCGCCAGCCCCATGCCTTCATTTCGTCGGTGCTGAGGACTTGCTGGATGGTCACCAGAACGAGCAACGCCAGCAACTGGCCGCCGATCAGCGTGACATACTGGAACGAGGCGTAGAATCCTCGGCGGCCCTGGGTGGCCACCTCGCTCATGTATGTCGCCGCCGTGCCGTATTCTCCGCCGACCGACAGGCCCTGCACCAGACGCGCAAACAGCAGCAGGACCGGCGCAGCCGTGCCAATGCTGGCGTAGGTGGGCAGTACCGCAATGAGCAGCGAGCCCGCGCACATCATCAGCACCGAGATCATCATCGAGGTGCGCCGGCCGTGCTTGTCGGCGATCCAGCCGAACAGCCACCCCCCAAGCGGCCGCATGAAAAAACCGGCAGCGAAGATGCCGGCGGTGTTCAGCAGCTGCGTGGTCGCATCGCCCGCGGGGAAGAACGCACTGGCGAAATAAAGGGCGGTAAAGGAGTAGGTATAGAAGTCGTACCACTCGACGAGGTTGCCGGATGAGGCTCCGACGATTGCAAAAATGCGACGCCGCTGGTCCCCGGCCCCTGCGCCCGCCTGAAGCGGGACTGGCGCAACGAACGCGCTCATTAGGCACCTCCCACGGGGAGCTTTCTGTCGCAGTTTCCGTCAGCGGCACCCGGCGTGCAAGGAGATTGAGCCTTCCTCAATAAAAAGTTGAGACGCGTCGCGTGGTTCGCGCCGCTGCCGACGGGAATGAAGCGACAGAGTTGCGCGGACCGCGATGTCCCTGGTGGGGGCCCGCACCAGAGCAGTTCAGCGCCGACCACGGGACGCGAAAGGGGTAGGACGGTCGTCAGAAGTCGAGGTCGGCGTAGGCCTCGACCGGCGGCAGGCCGGGAATGGCGTCGGTGAGGATGGCGCGCAGACTGGGCCGCGACTTGACGCGGGCGTACCACGTCTTCGCCTCCTCGTAGGTGTCCCAGGGAACATCGCCGAGGTAATCGACGCAGGAGAAGTGCGCCGCCGCGGTGATATCGGCGAGCGTCATCCGGTCGCCAGCGAGCCAGTTGCGCCGCTCCATCAGCCAGGAGAGATACTCCAGGTGGAAGCGGATGTTGGCATGGCCGGCGCGGATCGCCGCGCTGTCGGGATGGCCGCGCCGGGTCAGCCGGCTCATCACCTTCTCGCCGACCAGGGCGTGCGTCACCTCGGCGTCAAACTTGCGATCGAACCAGCCGACGAGGCGGCGGACCTCGGCCCGCTCGGCGGCGCTGCCGGCGAGCAGCGGCGGCTCCGGCACTGTCTCCTCCAGGTATTCGCAGATGGCGGTCGCGTCCGCCAGCACCAGGCGGTCGTTCTCCACCAGCACCGGCAACTCGCCCGCCGGGTTGAGCGCCAGGAAATCCGACCGCTGCTCCCACACCGGCTCCAGCCGGAGCTCGAAGTCGAGCTTCTTCTCCGCCAGCGCGATCCGTACCTTGCGGCAGACCGGCGACAGCCATTGATGGTAGAGAATGCGCATGCCGTCCTAGATACCACCGAAACCGGCCGAGCGGAAACCCGCAAGCGCCTTTAAGCCAACGGTTCTATCGCCCCTCCAGGGCGGCGATGCGCGCCCGCGCCTCCGCTGCCTTCTCCGGCTCGCCGAGGACCTCCCAGGCACGGGCCAGCCGGCGCCAGCCATCAATGTCCCCGGGGTTCTCCTGCAGGCGCGCAGCAAGACGATCCACCATGCCACGAATCATCTGCTGCCTGTCCGCAGGCGCCATCTGGCCGGCGGCAGCGACGTCGGCGGCGGTGGGCCCGGGTGCGTTCGGCGCCGCCGCCGCAGCTTCCCCCGCCGGCGCTTGCGTTGCGGCCAGCGCCACCGCCGCCGGCGAGGCTGCAGGCTCGCCGGGTCGATCCCCGCCTGCGCGCCGGCCCGCTCCAGGTGTTCGCCGAGACGGTCGGCAGCCACGGCGCGGCCGCCGGCGAAACCGCCACCAGATCGAACCAGCCGCTAGCGCCGGCGAAGGTCCCCCTGCTGCGCGCGGTCGAGGGCGAGCAAAAGCGCGCCTTCGGGCTCAACGGATCGAGCGCCAGCAGCCGCGTCAGCGCCTCGCGCACGGCGGCGTCGATCTGCCCGCCGGCGGCGGCGATCGCCGCCTCGGCGTAGCCGCCGACGACGTCGGCATCATCGAGGCGAGCGCGCGCGCGCGCGCAAGCCGCCCGCACCGCATCCGGGAAGCGCTGCAGCGACAGGTACGACCGGCCCAGCAGGAACCAACCGCCCAGCTCGTTGGGCCGCTCCTCCAGCCGCTGCTCGAGTTTGCGTGTCGCCTCCTCCAGCGAGGCGGCCTGCTCGGCGGTCGTGCCCTCCGCCAGCATCTCCCGCGTCCGCCGCTCGGCGAGCGGCTGGTCGGGAATGCCGGGCTGGCCCAGTTCCAGGTAGAGGAGTACCGCGACGCTCGGCAGCAGCAGCGTCAGCGCGGCCACGGGCAGCCAGCGGCGCGGCCGCGGCGCCGCCCCGCCGGCCTTGCTGCTTCCGGTGCCTCCGGCCTTGGGACTTGCGTCCGCCGCCTCGCCCCCGGCATCGGCGGCCGCCAGCAGGCGCCGTTTCACCTCGGTGCGCGCGGCCTCTGCTTCCGCCGGCGCCAGCAGGCCGCGCGCCGCGTCGCGCTCGACCTCGGCGAGCTGGTCGCGGTAGAGGCGGACGTCGAAGGCGGCGCGAGAGGGCGCCGCCCGCCGGCTGCGCAGCAGCGGCCACAGCAGCAGCGCCAGCGTCGCGAGGCTGAGAATACCGGCAGCAGCAACAAACAGCCCGCTCACCCGCGCCCGTCCTCCAGCATGCGAGCGATCCTCTGTTCGTCCGCCTCGCTCAGCGGTGGCGTCTCGCCGCCGCTGACGCGCGCCCGCCGGCGGAAATAGAGAACGAGCGCCAGCGCCCCGAGGCCGCCGATCACCGCCGGGCCGAACCATAGCGGCCAGGTCTCCGGCTTCACCGGCGGCCGCAGCAGCACGAAGTCGCCGTAGCGGGAGACGATGTAGTCGATCACCTGGCGGTCGCTGTCGCCCGCCTTGAGCCGTGAGCGCACCATGATCCGCAGATCACGCGCCAGATCGGCATCGCTGTCATCGATGGACTGATTCTGGCAGACGAGGCAGCGCAGCTCGCGGCCGATCTCGCGGGCACGCGCCTCCATCGCCGGATCGGCCAACACCTCGTCCGGCTGAACAGCCGCGGCCGGCGCCAGGGCAACAAGGGCGCAGCCGAGCCACAGCATCGCCAGCAGGGCTCTCATCCGCCGACCTGCAGCCGGCGGACGATTGGCGCCAGGGTCTGCTCCCAGACCTCGGGGGTGATCGGCCCCACCTGCTTGTAGCGGATGATGCCCCGCGCATCGACGATGAACGTCTCCGGCGCGCCGGTGACCCCGAAGGCGATCGCCGCATGGCTCTGCGGATCGTCGCCGGTGAGGGTGTAGGGATCGCCATGCTGGGCGAGCCAGCGCGGCCCCGCCTGCCGGTCCTTCTCGCGCCAGTCGATCCCGTAGATCGGCACGATGCCCTTGTCCCTCAACGTGACCAGAAACGGATGCTCGATCTGGCAGGCGACGCACCACGAGCCGAAGACGTTGACCAGCGAAACCTGGCCGATCAGGTCCTCGGAGGTGAAGCCGCGGTCGCGGCCTGCCAGCGGCGGCAGCGCGAACTGCGCCACCTTCTTGTCGATCAGCGGCGACGGAACCTCGTGCGGGTCCTTGCCGAGGCCGATCCAGAAATAGCCGGCGAGCGCGACGAACAGCAGCAGCGGCAGCAGATAGGGCAGGCGGCGGATGAGGCCGCCGCGGGCAGCCACAGTGGTCATTCGGCGGCTGCTCCGGCTGCGACCGGTGCCGGCTTGCGCTGGCGCGCCGGTGCACCCACCCGATGGCGGCGATCGCTGAGGCTGATCAGTCCGCCCAGCACCATCAGGCCGACGCCGCTCCAGATCCAGGGGACCAGCGGCTCGAAGTAGAGGCGGGTGACGTAGCCGCCGTCGGTCTGCGGCTCGCCGATCACCGCGTAGAGGTCCCCCCACGCCGTCGAGCGGATCGCGGCTTCAGTGGTGTCCTGGTTCTCGACCCGATAGAAGCGCTTTTCTGCCAGCAGCGTCGCGAACGGCTCGCCGCCCGGCCGCGCCACAGTAAACTCGCCGCGCAGGGCGTCGTAGTTGGGCCCGGGAACCTCCTCGGCGCGCGCGAAGGTAACGGCGTAGCCGGCGATGCGCACCTGGTCTCCCGGCTGCATCACCTGGATGCGCTCCACCTTCCACACCGCCGACGCGGTCATTCCGGCGATGGCAACGGCGAGGCCGGCATGGGCGAGAGTCATCCCCCAGGCCGCCCGCGGCAACCCGGCGGCGCGGCGCAGGGCGCCTTTCGCCGATGCGCCCGACGGCCTGATCCGCCGGACGAGCTCGATCAGCGTGCCGACGAACAGCCAGGCGGCGAGGCCGAGGCCGAGCAGGCCGACGACGCTGCGGCCGTCGTAAGCCATCCAGCCGGCCAGCACCGCCGCCACTGCCGCCACGCCCGCGAGCCACAGCCGTCCGAGCGCCGCTCCCAGATCGCCGCGCTTCCACGGCAGCATCGGTCCCACTGCCATCGCCACCACCAGCGGTGCCATGATCGGCAGGAACACGGCGTTGAAGAACGGCGCGCCCACCGAGACCTTCTCGCCGGTGGTCGCCTCCAGCAGCAGCGGGTAGAGGGTGCCGAGCAGCACCGCCGCGGCGGCGGTGGACAGCAGCAGGTTGTTGAGCAGCAGGCCGCCTTCCCGCGAGATCGGCCGGAACAGGCCGCCGGCTGGGAGCTGCGGCCCGCGCCAGGCGAACAGCGCGAACGAGCCGCCGATGACGATGATCAGCAGCGCGAGGATGAAGACGCCGCGCTCCGGATCGACGGCAAAGGCGTGCACCGAGGTAAGCACGCCGGAGCGCACCAGAAAAGTGCCGAGCAGGCTGAGCGAGAAGGTGACGATGGCGAGAAACACCGTCCAGCCTTTCAGCGCGTCGCGCTTCTCGACGACGATCGCCGAATGCAGCAGCGCCGTGCCGGACAGCCACGGCAGCAGCGAGGCGTTCTCCACCGGGTCCCAGAACCACCAGCCGCCCCAGCCGAGCTCGTAATAGGCCCACCACGATCCCAGTGCGATGCCGCAGGTCAGGAAGGTCCAGGCGGCCAGCGTCCACGGCCGCACCCAGCGGGCCCAGCTTGCGTCCACCCGCCCCTCGATCAGCGCTGCGACGGCGAACGAGAACGCCATCGAGAAGCCGACGTAGCCGAGATAAAGGAACGGCGGATGGAAGGCGAGGCCAGGGTCCTGCAGCAGCGGGTTGAGCCCGCGCCCGTCGACCGGCGGCGGATCGAGCCGCTGGAACGGGTTCGAGGTGAGCAGGATGAACAGGTAGAAGCCGATGGCGATCCACGCCTGCACCGCGAGGGCGCGGGCACGCAACCCCGGCGGCAGGTTGCGGCCGAAGGCGGCGACGGCGCCGCCGAAGACCACCAGGATCAGCACCCACAGCAGCATCGAGCCTTCGTGGTTTCCCCAGGTGCCGGCCACCTTGTAGAGCATCGGCTTGGCCGAGTGCGAGTTGGCGGCGACGTTGAACACCGAGAAGTCGGAGACGACGTAGGCGTGCATCAGGCAGCCGAAGGCGATCGCCACCAGCAGGAACTGCGCCAGCGCGGCATGGTCGGCCAGCGCCATCCAGGCGGCGTTGCCACGGGCCGCCCCCAGCATCGGCAGCGAGCCCTGCACGCAGGCGACGCACAGCGCCAGGATCAGCGCGAAGTGGCCGAGCTCGACACTCATGGCGTATTCTTCCCCGGCATCTGGCCTGCCTGCTGCAGGCTCTGCTTCATGTGCTGCCACTGGCCGGACTTCTTCAACGCGTCGGCGACCTCCGGCGGCATGTAGTTCTCGTCATGCTTGGCCAGCACCTGCTCGGCGACAAAGACGCCGTCGCGTATCCTTCCCTCGACAACGACGCCCTGGCCCTCGCGGAACAGGTCAGGCAGCACGCCGGTATAGGTGACTGGCACCGCATTGGCGAGATCGGTGACGCGGAAGCGGGTCTGGGCGCCCTGCCCGCGCTCGACGCTGCCCTCCTCGACGAGGCCGCCGAGACGCATGCGCCGGTCGCCCGCCGTCTTTTTCTCCGCCACCTCGGTGGGCGTGTGGAAGAACACGACGGAGTCGCGGATCGCCGACAGCACCAGGAAGGCGGCGAAGGCGAGGATGCCAAGGCCGATCCCGACGAAGACGAGGCGCTTGTGCTTCGGCCTCACGATACGCTCTTACGGTTGCGGACTGCCCGCGGCGCCTGGGCGGTTCGCTGCATCCCCGCCAGCGTCTGCTCGCGGGAGCGCAGCCGGCGCAGGCTCGTCACCGCCAGGACGGCGAGGACCAGCGCCGTCACGCCGAACGCCGGCCAGACGTAAACGCCGTATCCCCCCATCTCGACGAAGGCCATCAACCGCTCCATGTGGGTCCGTGTCAGCCGTGCGCCTGCCGCAGCCGCAATCCGCGGATCTTGCCGTCAAGGATCTCGCTGTGCACCCGCAACAGCACCACCCAGAAATAGTAGCAGGTGAAGGCGAGGGCCATCACCAGCAGCGGCGCCAGCATGCTCGGGTGGATCGCCGGGCCGTCGAGGCGGACGACGCTGGCCGGCTGATGCAGGGTGTTCCACCAGTCCACCGAGAACTTGATGATCGGCACGTTGACGAAACCGACCAGCGCCAGGATCGCCGCGGCGCGGGTGCCGCGCACCGGATCGTCGAAGGCGTTCTCCAGGGCCATGTAGCCGAGATAGAGAAAGAACAGGATGAGCACCGAGGTGAGCCGGGCGTCCCACACCCACCACGTGCCCCACATCGGCTTGCCCCACAGCGAGCCGGTGAGCAGGGCGAGGAAGGTGAAGCAGGCGCCGATCGGCGCCGTCGCCTTGGCGGTCAGCTCGGCCACCGGGTGCCGCCAGATCAGGCCGATGGCCGAGGCGAAGGCCATGCTGGTGTAGCAGAACAACGCCATCCAGGCGGCGGGGACGTGGACGTACATGATGCGCACGCTCTCACCCTGCTGGTAGTCGGCGCGCTGCGCTCGCCGACGAAAGGCCGGCCGCCAGCAGCAGCAGCGTCGCCGCCGCCAGCCACGGGATCAGCCGTGTGCTCACGCGCAGGAACAGGGTGGGGTTGGCGTATTTGTGCATTGCAGTCCAGTTAAGCCATCAGCGGCCGACAAACCGCGCCGTCGTGGCGATTCGATGCCCGAGCAGAGGGTGTAACGCACCGATGTCCAGGACTGACGATGAGATAGCACGGTACGATACGTTGTGATGTTTTTCTATCCCCTAAAAGCGGGCTTTCCGTGATGGGGGATTAGCGCCTCACTAGAGGTCTCCAACTCATCGAAGCGATGATCATGTCATCGACGCTGCGCCGTCACGTCCGCCGCAAAGAGTGGTACATCACGCTACGCTGGCCAGGAACGCATTTATCCCGTTCCAGCGGTAAATATCAACATTCTCACTACGCCGGCCGCGAGCTGGCGCTGACTCGTCGAGCGGCGTCGTGCACTCGCATTCACCGCCTAGGCATGTTGTCTTGTTATTTTCTTCTTGAATTTTACAGACATGCGTGTAGTTTTTTTCCACCTATTGCGCAGTTAGTGCTGCAAGCTAGGGCTAACCCGTCACAGAAGCAGGCGCACGGCTCTTCTGCGGGTGGATGGTGTTCATTGCTAGCTGCATAAGCAGGCAACGATTTAACTGTAGCCATGAAGATAAACATCATTAAAACAAGAGATAAAGCTTTCGTATTCATGCGTTTTCCCTCCCAACCGGAATGATAGACATTAGTTCCGTTGGCTTTAGCAGGCTGTGGAAATTTGCTACTTGGCACGGCGAAGCCCCCGCGCCCGCCGGCCCATCGCGATCTGGCGCTGCTGTTCATGGCCGCACACGTGGAGGGCGAGAGCGTCCTCAACTACGAGCACGAGGAGCAGGCGATCCTGCAGGCGACGCAGCGCCTCGACCTCAACCTGATGGTCGAGGAGAGCGGCTGTCGGGGGAGTTCGCGAAGCTCTATTCGCCCTATGGCCGGGCCTCGATCGCGCCGGAAAAGCTGCTGCGGGCGTTGCTGATCCAGGCGTTTTTCGGCATCCGCTCGGAACGGCAGCTGATGGACCAGGTGCGCTACAACATGCTGTTCCGCTGGTTCATCGGCCTTGCGATGGACGCGGTCGTGTGGGACGTGACGGTGTTCACCAAGAACCGCGACCGATTGCTCGCAGGCGATATCGCCGGCGAATTCCTGCTCGCCGTGCTGGCCGATCCGCAGGTCGAGCCGTTGCTGTCGAGCGAGCATTTTTCGGTCGACGGCACGTTGATCGCGGCTTGGGCGTCGATGAAGAGCTTCCGGCCGAAGGACGGCAGCGGCACGCCGTCCGATCCGGGCCGTAACGGCGAGCGGGATTTCCGCGGCGAGCGGCGGTCGAACCAGACCCACCGCTCCACGACCGACCCGCAGGCCCGGCTTTATCGCAAGGCCGACGGCCAGCCGGCGAAGCTCGCCTGGCTCGGCCACGTGCTGATGGAGAACCGCAACGGGCTCATCGTCGATGCCGAACTGACCCAGGCCACCGGTTGGGCCGAGCGCGCCGCCGCCCTGGCGATGATCGAGACCGTGGCGCCGGGCGGCGGCGTGACCCTCGGCGCCGACAAGGCTTATGACGCGGCATCCCACGTCGCCAATCTGCGCGCGCTGGGCGTGACCCCGCACGTCGCCCAGAACACCTCGAGACGCCGCTCGGCCATCGACGGCCGCACCACCCGCCATGCCGGATACGCGATCAGCCAGCGCGTCCGCAAGCGCATCGAGGAGCCCTTCGGCTGGATCAAGGAAGCGGGCGGCTTCCGGCAAACAAAACACCGGGGCGGCGACCGCGTCGGATGGATGTTCACGCTCAGAGCCGCCGCCTACAACCTCATCCGACTGCCGAAGCTCCCGGCCGCGACTTGACCGGAAACCCTCCCCCAAAACCGGCCGGCAAGCCCTCGCCAGCCGACCAACCCTACCGCAAGTCCGCATTTCAAAAGCCAAATCCGCTATTCTAAAGGAAAATTGCCGCAGCCTGCTAAAGTCCAGCGCCCCAACGGAACTGCCACGCTACTCCAACCTGGTCGTAGTCGGTGCCAGTCTTCGAGTAAACGCCCGTGCTTCCATACAACTTCATAGAATTGCGAATATTCACCGGGATGGTGAAGGTCAGGCCGACACGAGCGTTTTCGTTGCTTTCTCCTTTTCTTCCGCCAATGGTCGGCTGGGCACCAGCGTAATAAAGCCCGTCGAGTCCCAGCCACAAGCCCGGCGTAAACGAGTAAATGAGATGGGACTGCACGGAGTAGACCGGACTGACCTCGAGGGTTTTCCCACCAAGGAAATCATTGTTATCCGTGTAAAAGCGAACGCCGGCGGCCAGCTCAAGGGTCACCGGCTCTATCGTCTTTGAGACGCCGAGCGCGGGCTTGAACGACCATCGGTTGGTGCCGACATTGAGCAGCTTCTCCGAATCGTACTGGCTGAATGGCGCCGTGGCCTCCAGACTGACGCCGATGATCCAATCTGGCTTGTAGTCGCGAAATTCCTCCAGCGACAATGCGGGCCCGCCGTAAAGCAACGTGGAGAAGCGAATGCGGGGATCGGCGAGCCCTGAGACGTCTCGGGTATTTTTCTGTCCGGCGAATTCGGCGCTCCCGAATGCCCAGGAGTAGGGCAATATGACATCGACCTTCCCCGACCGCCCCCAGACGTCCAGGCTGCGGACGTAAGCGAGGACGGCGGTATGGAACGTGACTTCGGTATTATCCAGAGGAACCGATGGGTCGGTTCCCAGGGTGCCTTCCGTATAAGCATAACCGCCGATCAAGAAATTAATGCCAACCGGCGTATTGGCGAACGCTCTCGGCTCGATATCCTGAGCATGGGCCGCAACGCTCGCAGACGCTAACGCGAGCGCGAGGATGAACCAGCGCAACACGAGCGCATAAGGCATTGTCGAAAGCTTTCCGGGAATTTCTCTTGTCGATTCGGCGGTCGGCAAACCCACATCGTCGGCGGGGCGGTGCAGATAGGCGGTTAATCGCAGTGTGGGCACAAGCGCGATTACACTATTTGAGCGCTTCGGCCGCTTTCAGATAGGACTCGCACGCGACCGCCTTCGTCTGATTGCCGCCGGCGTCTTCAACGCAGTCCTGATACTTTTCTACCAACGCCAGCCGCTGCTCGGCGATCCGCTCCTGCGCTTCGAAAGCCCGTTCCTGGGCACGGTCGGCCTGTCTTGCAGATGAACCACAGCCGGACATCAGACCGGCCAGACCCAAGCACGCGATCGTCATCAGGAGCCGCATCGGCACTTTTCCTCTCGTGCTGTATTGGCGTTGGGTTCCACCTTGCCAACCCGGTCGCCGCCGGCCCGGAGGGCGGCATTACATTGAGCGCCCGGCTCCTGCGCGTTGCGATTGTTACCGCGCGTCATCGCCTGGTCGGTAAGAGCGATCCAAATTTGAGTCACCGGCTGCGCAACCAGACCAGCGCATCCTCTCGCTGCCGGGGCGCGAAAAACCGGACTTCCGCCTGCTTGGCGACGTCCGCGAGCCGCGGCTGCTCATCCGCAAACCGGGCGTCGGCAATGACAGCGACCTTCTGGACGGCGTCGCCAATCGTCTTGATCGTCAACGTACCCAGCGTCTTCGCTCCCTTCTCCCACCCTTCGAGATCTTGCCAGTCCGCCAGCATGCTGAACCCGCCGCGCTCGCCGCCGCGCAGATGCACGCCGACCTGCGGGTACCTAGCCTGCAGCGCGTCGATCGCGGCGTCGATGTCGGCTTCGCTGATCATCCCTTTCATCTCGACGACGAGCACACGAGCCGCATCATCGATCTCCAGATTGATCATCGTCCCCTCCTGTCGGATCTGTCGGCTATCCGCCGAGACGATGATAGCCGGGATTGCCCTCCTTCGTCTCAACATGCGATAGGTTCGAGCCGAGCACTGACCCGGTTGAACCGCGCCTGCCGAACTTCGCGTTTCCGTCCGGCCGCGCCGCGCATCTTGGACTTTGCCATGAAGATTCTCCACTGCGCCTCGACTTGGCTGCTGATCGTGATTTTGTCCGGCTGCGCATCGAGCAGCGTCACCGCTTACCAGCCCTACCAAGGAAAGATCGACCGGCCGGACCGCATCATCGTCTACGATGTCGCCGCCACCCCCGCCGAGCTCGCGCCCGAGGTTGCGGTCGCCGGTCAGGGTGCTGCGCCGCTTCCGCTCACGGCGGCGCAGCTCGCCATGGGCCGCAGGCTGGGGAGCGAGATCGCGAAGGATCTGGTGGCCGAGCTGCAGGGGATGGGACTTCCCGCGGTTCGCGCGGCCGGCGAACCGGCACCGCGCGTGGGCGACGGTCTGGTCGCCAGCTATTTCGCGCTTGTCGACGAGGGCAGCGCCACCGAACGGGTGGCGATCGGTTTCGGCGCCGGCGGCGCCGAGCTGAAGACGGTGGTCAAAGGCTTCCTCGTGACGCCCCAGGGTCTGCGAGCGCTCGGTTCCGGCGATGTCGAGGCCGGAAGCGGTAAAATGCCGGGTGGGGCCGTGCCGCTGGTCGTCGCCGTTGCAACCGCGAATCCGCTTGGCCTCGTCGTTTCTGGCGCGGCGAAAGCGTATGGGGAGGCCTCGGGTTCGGAAACCATTGAAGGCGCAGCTCAGCGAACAGCCCAAGAGATTGCGGTCAAGATTCAAGCAACGGCGCAGAGGCAAGGCTGGATCTAGCCGCAGTTCGTGAATGCCCATCGTGTGCAGCTCAGCCGGGTAGAGGGGGGATGGGCGCGAAGAAGATGAGAAGCCCTGGGATGATGTAAACCGCCAGCAGCTGAGCGCCCGTCAGCCAGTCGGACTCTCCGTCGCCGGCCACCTGCGCGGTGATCAGGACGGTGAAGAACACAAAGAAGACGAGGCCGGGTCGGAATATCAGGTCCATAGGCTGCGGACGGACAAATTGGCTGAGCATCACCAGGGGTCCGCTCGGAACCGTTGGCCGCTCAAAGCACAGGCGGTTACAAAGAGGCGAAAGACGTCTTACGCCGTGTCGGGAGCGGATAGCATAAGGATACGCCGATGAAGTTCGGTGCCGTGGACATCTTCACTATTCTGCTGATTACCATTGGCCCGCTGAAAGGGATGATCCTTTTCGCCGCGTTGACGGCGCAAGCGGACGCCACCTTTCGTCGCAAGGTGGCGATGCGCGCGGTGGCCACGGCCACTGGCGTCGTGCTCCTGTTCATCGTGGCGGGCGAACTCATGCTGCAGATCTTTCACGTTACCCTGCCGGCGCTGAAGATTGCCGGTGGCATCATCCTGCTGCTGGTCGCCCTGCACATGGTCATGGGCGAGATGGGGAACGAAGGGAAAGACACGGGTACAGCCGCCGAGCCTTCCCTCGGCATCGCCGTCTATCCGATCGCGGTGCCGATGCTGGCGACGCCCCAGGGAATCGTCGCCATCGTGGCACTGACAGCGGCGGCGACGCCCGCGCAGCTCGTCCTGATCGTCGTCTTCAGCCTCGCCATCATGGCCTTCAACCTGATCGTACTGCTGGCCGCCGGCCGGATCGTTCGCGTGATCGGTGAATCGGGCGTCCAGATCATGGCCAAGATCGCCGGCATTCTGTTGGCCGCGCTGGCGATTCAGCTCATGCTTCTGGCGCTGCAGGACCTGGGCGTCCTCGAACGCGCAGCCCATTGAGCGAGAATGACCGTGGAAGGAACGGATCGACCAGGATCTGCCGAACCCGACGCTCAAGGAGCAAGGGGACAGCCGAAAGCCGCGCCGGCGGTCTGCCCCCCGTCCGCTCCTTCCACGCGATCGGCGTCGGAACCGCAGGCTGCGCCACCACCACCAGCCCAGGAGCCGGCCGTCGACCCGGGCACCGGCGCGGTGCGCCGGTGGACGCTCGCCGTGTTTGGCCTCTGCGTGCTGCTGTTTGTCTATCACTTGTTCGCCGATCGGCTTACGCCGTTCACTTCACAGGGAGCGGTAGCTGCCTTCGTGGTACCGATTTCCCCGGAGGTGGCTGGCGTAGTAACGACGGTCGAGGTCATCGACAACCAGCGCGTTCAGGCCGGTGATGTACTGGTGCGCATCGACG
>JAXMDR010000013.1:0-52291 GCA_046348725.1 Rhodospirillales bacterium | reverse complement strand
CCGCCGGCCGGCTGGTCACCGTCAGCCGGGCGACGGCGCCGATCGACGGCAGCGCCTCGCCGCGGAATCCCAGCGTGTCGATGCGGCCGAGGTCGTCGTCCGGCAGCTTCGAGGTGGCGTGGCGCTCGATGCTGAGCGCCAGCTCGGCTGCGTCCATGCCGCAGCCGTCGTCGGCGACGCAGATCAGCGCCCGGCCGCCGTCGCCAAGGACGACGTCGATGCGGCCGGCCCTGGCATCGAGGCTGTTCTCCACCAGCTCCTTGACCGCCGAGGCCGGCCGTTCGACGACCTCGCCGGCGGCGATGCGATTGACGACGGTCTCGGGGAGCCGGCGGATGCGCATCAGCAGCCCTTGCGCAGTTCCTTGTAGGCGTTGATCAGGCCGTTGGTGGAAGCGTCGTGGCCGGTGACTTCGGCATCGCCCTTCAGCTCCGGCAGGATCACCTTGGCCAGTGCCTTGCCGAGTTCGACGCCCCACTGGTCGAACGAGTTGATCCCCCAGATCACCCCTTGCGTGAAGATCTTGTGCTCATAGAGCGCGATCAGCATGCCAAGGGTGAAGGGATCGATGCGGCGCACCAGGATCGAGTTGGTCGGCCGGTTGCCGTCGAACACCTTGTGCGGCGCCAGCGCGTCGATCGCCGCGGCATCGAGCCCTTGCGCCTTCAGCTCGGCGCGCACCTCGTCCTCGCTCTTGCCGCGCATCAGCGCCTCGGTCTGGGCGAAGAAGTTGGAGAGCAGGATCGGGTGGTGCTCGCCGATGCGGTTGTGGGTTTGCGCCGGCGCGATGAAGTCGCACGGCACCAGCCGGGTGCTCTGGTGGACGAGTTGGTAGAACGAGTGCTGGCCGTTGGTGCCGGGCTCGCCGAACAGGATCGGGCCGGTCTTGTAGTCGACGCGGCCGCCGTCCTTGCGCACGTACTTGCCGTTGCTCTCCATGTCGGCCTGCTGCAGGTAGGCGGGCAGGCGGTGCAGGTACTGGTCGTACGGCAGCACCGCGTAGGTCTCGGCGCCGAGGAAGTCGGTGTTCCAGATGCCGATCAGCGCCAGCAGCACCGGCAGGTTCTTCTCCAGCGGCGCGGTGCAGAAGTGCTCGTCCATCGCCCGGCCGCCGGCGAGCAGCGCATCGAAGCGGTCCATGCCGACGGCGATGGCGATCGGCAGGCCGATCGCCGACCACAGCGAGAAGCGGCCGCCGACCCAGTCCCAGAAGGCGAACATGTTCTTCGGATCGATGCCGAAGGCGCGCACCTCCTTCTCGTTGGTGGAGAGCGCGACGAAGTGCTTGGCGACGGCGTCCTCGCCCAGCGTCTCCACCAGCCAGGCGCGCGCCGACAGTGCGTTGGTGATGGTCTCCTGGGTGGTGAAAGTCTTCGAGGCGACGATGAACAGCGTCGTCTCCGGCGTCAGCGGCTTCAGCGTCTCGGCGATGTGGGTGCCATCGACGTTGGAGACGAAGTGCACGTTCAGGCCGGGCTGGTGGTAGGGCTTGAGCGCTTCGGTCACCATCACCGGGCCGAGGTCGGAGCCGCCGATGCCGATGTTGACGACGTCGGTGATGGCAAGGCCGCCGTGGCCGCGCCAGGCGCCGCTGCGCACCGCATCGGAGAACGCGCGCATCTGCTCGCGCACCCGCACCACCTCCGGCATCACATCGACGCCATCGACGAAGATCGGCCGATCGAGGGTATTGCGCAGCGCCACGTGCAGGACGGCGCGGCCCTCGGTGGCGTTGATCTTCTCGCCCGCGAACATCTTCTCCCGCCAGCCGGGAAGGTCGGCCTCCTCCGCCAGGGCGACCAGCAGCCGCATCGTCTCGTCGGTGATGCGATTCTTCGAATAGTCGAGCAGCAGGTCGCCGAGGCGCACCGAGAAGCGGGCAAAGCGCTCGGGATCGGCGGCGAACAGCTCGCGCATCGGCGTTGCGGCGGTCGCGTTCTTGTGCTCTTCAAGCGCCTTCCAGGCCTGCGAGCTGCTGATCGGCGGCATTATCGTCCCCTTCCCCTGATTGTTGTGGTGGAGCGGCCGGTGCCGCCTGGGGGACATTAGCAAAGGCCGGTGGCGACGGCCACCGTGCGGGTGAGGGGGGCGGGTGAGCCGGGCGCCGCCGAACGGGGCGCGTTGCGGCTAGGGATCGGGCATGCTTCTATCCCGATCGGATATCGGGGAATTGGGACGATGGATTTAGCTGCTGCTGTGCATGTTGTCGGCTTCCTGTTATCCGGGATGGCGCTGGGCGCCATGCTTCTGTTCGCCGCGGTGGTGACGCCGCTGGTGTTCCGCAATCTGCCCAGCGACATCGCCAGCGACTTTCTGCGCGGCATGTTCCCGGTCTATTACGCTGTGCTGATGGCGGCGACCGGGATCGCCGCGCTGTGCCTGTGGCCATGGCCCGAGGCGGTGGTGGTGGCGGCGGTGGCGCTGCTGTTCGCCTTTGCCAGGTGGGTCCTTGCGCCGCGTATCGCCCGGGCGCGTGACCTGAGCCTGCTGGGCGATGTCGAGGAAACGCGGGTTTTCCACCGGCTGCACCGGTTGAGCGTGCTCACTGCCGTCGCCCAGATGCTGGCGCTGCTGATCGTTCTCGTCCGCCTCGCTGCCGCCTGAGCCGCCATTGCCGGATCCCGGCTGCGCCGCCAGCCTGCCGCGGTCACCCTGGCATTCACCTCTCGGTCAGCTACTTCTCGGTCAGCGTCAGCAGTGTCCCGGTCTCGCCGGCCCGCAGCCGGCGCAGGTGCAGCCGGGCGAGGGGATCATCCGGGTTGGCGGCGGCGATAACGGCGAAGGCCGCCTCGGCAGCCGGGTCGCGATCCTCCAGCAGACGGAAGGCTTCGAGCCACGCCCACAGCTTCGGCGAGCCTGCCGCCTCTTCCGGCAGCGGCTCGAAGACCCGCACCGGCTGGGTCTTGCCCTTCAGCAGCAGCGTTGCCGCCGGCCGGCCGACAAAGCCCGGGCAGCGCTCGACCACCGCTTCGCTGACGCAGATGCGGGTGCCAAGCAGCTTGTTGGCGCCCTCCAGCCGGGAGGCGGTGTTGATGACGTCGCCGTGCGCGGTGTAGTCGAAGCGCAGCTCGCCGCCGAAGTTGCCGACGATCGCCTGGCCGGCGTTGACGCCGATCCGGGTGTTGCCGAAGGCGAGCCCGGAGCGCCGCTGCTCGTCGGCGAACGCGCAGGCGAATGCATCGAACGCCAGCGCGCAGGCCAGCGCCCGCTCGCCGAGCCGGGGGTCGGCCACCGGCGCCCCGAACATGACGTGCACGGCATCGCCGACGATCTTGTCGACGGTGCCGTCGTAGTCGAAGGCGATGCGGATCATGCCGTCGAGGTAGTCGTTGAGCGCCGGCACGACGACGGCGGGGGGATTGCGCTCTACCAGCGGGGTGAAACCTTCAAGGTCGGTGATCACCACCGAGATCTCCCGCCGTTCGCCGCCGAGCTTTAGCTGCGCGGGATTCTCCACCAGCTCGTTGACCAGTTTCGGCGAGATGTAGCTGGCGAACGCCTTGCGGATCCAGCGCTGCTGGTACTCGGTTTGCACGTGCCGCAGCAGCGACAGCGTGAAATAGACGGCGATCACCGCCGCGGCGGCGAACAGCGGATCGAGCAGCAGGCCTTCGCCGGCGAACAGGCCCCAGGAAGCCGCAAAAGCGGCGATGACGCCGAGCCCGGCCAGCACCGCCGAGGCGGACGGCCCGAGCTGACCGCCGATCACCAGCACCATGGTTCCGAGGCCAAGCAGCAGGCCGAGTTCGGCGGCCCGGATCCAGGCCGGGCGACGGAGATATTCTTCGTGGATCACCTGCTCCAGTGCCTGGGCGTGGAATTCGACACCGGGCACATCATCACCGAGCGGCGTCTGGTGGACGTCCTGCAGGCCGCGGGCGGTGGAGCCGATCAGCACCACCCTGCCGGCGATGGCCTCGCGTGGCGCGCTTCCGTCCAGCACCCGCCACGCGGGCAGGTAGCGGGTGGCGTCCTCCGGCTTGCTGCTGTAGAGCCAGAGCTGGCCGGCGGCGTCGGTGGGGATGCGGAAGGCACCGATGCGCACATCGATGATCGCGCCGTCGGCGGCGACGCGGACGGCATAGTCCTCGGCGCCCTGGGCGACGCGCAGCGCCTCGGCGGCAAGCGACGGATAGACGCGGTCGCCGAGCCGCACCAGCAGCGGCAGCTGCCGGATGACGCCGCCGGTGGCAAGGCTGATGCTGAGGGAGCCGTTGCCGGCAGCGCCCTGCTCCAGCATCGGCAGGGTCGCAACGGCGCCGAGGCCGGCCGGCAGTATTGGCTGGGGGCCTTCCTGCCAGGAGACCCTCGCTTTAACCGCAGGCATGGCGGTGCTGGCGACCTTCACCAGGGCAAAGCCGGTAACCACCTTGCCGGCGGCAATGGCTCGCGCCAGCTCAGCATCGGGGTCGAGCTGCAGCCTTGGCCCGATGTCGGCCGCCGGCATCCCTGGAAGGATTCCCGGAAGGGATGAGGACGGACCGCCAGGCGCGTTGCGGTCGGGCTCGGCCAGCAGGATGTCGAGCACCACCGCCGTGGCCTGCATCTCCTGGAGGTTGTGCACCAGCGCCGCCAGCCGGGAGCGGGGCCACGGCCACTGGCCGATGCGCGCCAGGCTCTCCTCGTCGATGTCGATGATCCGCACCGGCGCGTCCTGCTGCGGCCGTGGCCGCAGCCGCTGATAGGCATCGAACAGGCTGTCACGGATGCCGGTGACGAAGGTCGGCTCCTGGATGGAGAGGGCAGCCATCGCCAGCAGCACCGCCAGCGACGACCATATCGGCGCCCACCGGCCCAGTCGGAAGAGCAGACGGGACAACAGGCCGGCTGGGATGCCGGCTCCTCCGTTCGGCCGTTGCTCCACCACTCTCTCCCCGCCGTCGCGCCCGCTCCTTCTAGCGGAGATCGGCGGCAGGGGCACGCTTCTTGCCGCCCTCCTCCGCGAGCCGCCCCGCCCGAGGCTGATTGTTCTGAGGAGTAAAGACCCGGCCACGCAGGATACGGGCAGTGCAAAAAACAAAGGCCCCGCATGCGGGGCCTTTTCAGGAGAAGGCTTGGTTTCCGGCTATTCGCTGCGGGCGACCCCGAACAGCTGCAGGATCCAGATGAACATGGTCACGAAGCTGCCGTAGAGCATGAACGCGCCGAAGATCGCCTTCCGCTGCGTCAACTCGCCGACGTCACTCTCGTAGTACCAGCTCTTGATCTGCTGCGTTTCATATGCCGTCAGGCCGGCGAAGATCACCGGGACGACGATCGACATCACCAGATGCAGCCCGCTCGACTGCAAGAAGATGTTGACCACCAGCGCGATCAGGATGCCGAACGTCGCCATCACCAGGAACCGCCCAACCGCCGAAAGATCGCGCTTGGTGGTGTAGCCATAGAGGCTCATGCCGGCGAACGCCGCGGCGGTGATGAAAAACGCCCGGGCAATGCTGCCGCCAGTGTAGATGTAGAACATCGGCGCGATCAGCGCGCCCCACGCCGCGGCGTACAGCCAGTAGCAGGCCTGAGCGGCGCCGACGCTTTTCGTCATCATGATCTTCGGCGCGAAGAAGCCGAGGCCGAGGATACCGATGAACAGCACCCACTTGAACGGGCCCAGCGCGATGGCCTGCATCACTGCCGGGTTCTGGGCGACGAGCATGGCGACGATGCCGGTTCCGGCCACGCCCAGCGCCATATAGTTGTAGACCCGCAGCATGTACTGGCGGAGGCCGACGTCGATCTGTGCGGCCTCGGCCTGCGGCCGGGTCATCGTGTCGGTCCGCAACTGGAACCGCCTGTCAGGTCCTACAGCCATAATGTTTCCTTTCTCCTCTCGATGAAGACCTCGCCAAATATATGGCCGAAGCCGCAAGGCCGTTCAAGCAACCGCCAACGCCGGCGCGATGAAAGGGCGGGGAGTTGCAAAGGTTGCGTCAGCCGTCCGCCGGCGGCAACATCGCTCCCGGCGTCGGGGTCGCGGCTTGAGGAGTTACCACATGTTTCGCCTGTTCGTCGCCATCGCGCTGCCGCCGGAGATAAGAACACGGCTGTCTGTGCTGTGCGCCGGACTGCCCGGCGCGAAGTGGCTGGATTCTGACGGCCTCCACCTCACCCTGAGGTTCATCGGCGAGGTCGGCGGCGATCTGGCGGAAGACATCGACGCCGCGCTGCAGCAGGTGGACGCGCCCGCGTTCGAGCTGTCGCTGAGCGGCATCGACTGCTTCCACAGCAGCGGCAAGGCGCACACGCTGTGGGCCGGCATCAGCAAGCAGCCGGCGCTGGCGCACCTGCGCGACAAGGTGGAATCGGCGGTGGTGCGGGCCGGCTGCGAGCCGGAGCGGCGCAAGTTCAAGCCGCACGTGACGCTGGCGCGGCTGCGCGGCAACACCGACGGCGCCCGGCTTGGTGCTTTCATCCAGCGCTACAACCCGGTCAGCTTCGGGCCATTCGCGGTGGAGAGCTTCACCCTCTTCCGCAGTCACCTAGGAGGCGAGAAGGCGCACTACGAGGCGCTCGTCGACTATCCGCTGGAACGGGTGCCGGCCTGATGCCAGGCTACCCGCCCTGTTGCCGGCAGATCACAGCACGTCCGGCAGCTCGGCAAGGCGGGCAAGGACGCGCTCCGCCCCGGCGGCTCGCAGGGCGGCTGCCTCCTGCGGTCCGCAGTGGCTGCCGCCGGTAAAGCCTATCACCCGCATGCCGGCGGCAGCGCCGGCCTGCACGCCCGCCCGCGAATCCTCGACGACGACGCAGTCGGCGGGCGCAAACCCCATTTTCTGCGCAGCGAACAGGAACAGGTCCGGCGCGGGCTTGCCGTGTGCCACCATCTCGGCGGAGAACAGGTTCGGCTCGAGGAATGGCAGCAGCCCGGTCAGGCCCAGGGTGAGCTGCATCTTGACGACGCGGCCGGAGGAGGCGACGCAGCGGCGCCGGCCGAGCCCTGCCAGCAGCTCGCGGGCACCAGGCATCGGTTGCAGCTCCGCCCGGAAGGCCGCCGCGTCGGCCGCCCGCAGCCGGTCGAGGAAGTCCGGCGGCAGCGGGCGTCCCCATTCCGCCTCGATCAGCCTGATCATCGAGCGCGAACTGATGCCGGTGTAGCGGGCGAGGCAGTCGAGCGGGGTGAGGGGAAAGCCGATGGCGTTCAGCGCAGCAGACAGAACGCGGGCGGAGAGCCCCTCGGTATCGACGAGAACCCCGTCGCAATCGAAGATCACCAGCGGGTCGGCAGCCTGGTTCATGCGGTCTTGCTCCTGTTGCTCTGGTGCCGACCATCAGCCGCCGGCGGCTGTCCGCGCAACGGAAGAGTGGCGGCAGGCAAGGCGGTTGCATAAGTTCCGGAACAACGCCAGCCGGGAACCGTGCGCGAGGAACCCCGGAGCAGCGCACAGCGAGGTGCACCATGCGTGACCAGGGCGGCAGCGCCGGCTCGATCGTCGTGCTGACGGGAGCCGGCATCTCCAAGGAATCCGGGCTCGATACCTTCCGCTGCGAAGGCGGCATCTGGTCGAAGGTCAGCCTGGAAGACGTGGCGACACCAAGCGGCTTTGCCCGCAATCCGGCGCTGGTCCACGCCTTCTACAATGCCCGCCGCGAAAAGCTGGGCGATCCTTCCATCCTACCCAACGCGGCGCACGCCGCGCTGGCGCGGCTGGAGCAGGAGTGGCCGGGCGAGGTGATGGTTGTCACCCAGAACATCGATGATCTGCACGAGCGCGCCGGCAGCCGCAATCTCCTGCACATGCACGGCGAGCTGACCAAGGTGCGCTGCGAGCGCTGTGCCGCGGTGATCGACTGGCGGGCGGAACTTGGCCTGGAACACGCCTGTCCTGGTTGCGGGGCGGTCGGCCGGCTGCGGCCGCACGTCGTCTGGTTCGGCGAAATGCCGATCGGCATGGACCGCATCTTCGAAGCCCTCGACCGTTGCGCCCTGTTCATGTCGGTCGGCACGTCCGGACAGGTTTATCCGGCTGCCGGCTTCGTCAGCCACGTGCGCACCTACACCCGCGCCCACACCGTCGAGCTCAATTTGGAGCCGTCCACCGGCGCTACTCTGTTCGAGGAGACCGTGTACGGCCCGGCGACGGAGGTAGTGCCGGTCTACGTCGATGCCCTGCTGCACGGCCGTCTGCCGGCCAGCGACTGAAGCCGCGCCGCCGGAAACCGGGCGCGCGCGTTGCCGTTGACAGGCCGCGGGCGGTTTGCGCATGGTCGCGCGACCCGGCGATCCCTGAACGAAGGCCCCCCGAGCATGTCCAACCCGTTGCAAGCCACCATCGATGCTGCCTGGGAAGATCGCGAGCGGCTGGGACCCTCGACGCAAGGCCCGGTGCGCGATGCGGTGGACGAGGCGCTGGCGCTGCTCGACAACGGCGCGGCGCGGGTGGCGGAGCCGGTGGACGGCGGCTGGCAGGTCAATCAGTGGCTGAAGAAGGCGGTGCTGCTGTCCTTCCGGCTCAACGACAGCGCCCCGGTCGAAGGCGGCCCGGGCGGCGGCGCGTGGTTTGACAAGGTTTCGCCGAAGTTCCAGGGATGGGATGACGCCCGTTTCCGCAGCGCCGGCTTCCGCGCCGTTCCCGGCTGCGTTGTCCGCCGCACCGCCTACGTGGCGCCCGGCGTCGTACTGATGCCCTGCTTCCTCAACGTCGGCGCCTACGTCGACGAGGGCAGCATGATCGATACCTGGGCGACGGTCGGCTCCTGCGCGCAGATCGGCAAGCGCTGCCATATCTCCGGCGGCACCGGCATCGGCGGGGTGCTGGAGCCGCTGCAGGCCGGCCCGGTGATCATCGAGGACGACTGCTTCATCGGCGCCCGCGCCGAGGTGGCGGAGGGCGTGCGCGTCGGCCGCGGCTCGGTGCTGTCCATGGGCGTCTTTATCGGCGCATCGACCCGCATCGTCGACCGGGTGACCGGCGAGTTGCACTATGGCGCGGTGCCGCCCTTTTCGGTGGTCGTCTCCGGCACCATGCCGGGAAAGCCGCTGCCCGACGGCAGCCCCGGTCCCGGCCTCTACTGCGCTGTGATCGTCAAGCGGGTGGACGAGAAGACCCGCGCCAAGACATCGATCAACGATCTGCTGCGCGACTGATGCGGACAGCGGCGGGTCACGGACGGGTCTTCCGACGCTGCGCCTTGCCGATCCGCCAACAGGGCTTCGCTCCTTGTCCTCATCCCCTGATCCGCTCGATCTCGCCCGCGCGCTGATCCGCTGCCCCAGCGTTACGCCCGAGGACGCGGGCGCCCTTTCGGTGCTGGAGGCGGCGCTGCTCCCCCTCGGCTTCGCCTGCGAGCGGATGCGGTTCGAGGAAGCCGGCACGGCGCCGGTCGACAACCTGTGGGTCCGCCTCGGCGATGGCGAGCCCGGCTTCTGTTTTGCCGGCCACACCGACGTGGTGCCTCCCGGCGATCGGGCGCTGTGGAACGTCGATCCTTTCGGGGGCGTCGTCCGCGACGGCCGGCTGTGGGGGCGCGGCGCCGCCGACATGAAGGCGGCGATTGCCTGCTTCGTCGCTGCCGCCGGCCGCTTCCTGCGCAGCGGCGGGCTCAACGGTGGCGGCTCGATCAGCCTGCTGATCACCGGGGACGAGGAGGGGCCCGCGGTAAACGGAACGAAGAAGATGCTGGCGCGGCTGGCCGAGCGAGGCGAGCGTCTCGGCGTCTGCCTGGTGGGCGAGCCGACCAACCCCGAGATCCTCGGCGAGATGATCAAGATCGGCCGGCGCGGCAGCCTGAACGCCTGGATCACCGTGCACGGCGTGCAGGGCCACAGCGCCTATCCGCACCTGGCTGACAATCCCATCTCGCGGCTGATCCAGTTGCTGGCGCGGCTGGATACGGAGCCGCTCGACGCCGGCTCCGCCCACTTCCCGCCGTCGTCGCTGGTGATCACCTCGGTCGACGTCGGCAATCCCGCGACCAACGTCATCCCGGCGTGCGCCACCGCCCGGCTGAACGTCCGCTTCAACGACCTGCATACCGGCGAAGACATCTGCCGCCGGCTCGCCGAACGCTGTGCTGCCGCTGGCGACGGCATCGACGTGCGTTTCGAGATCTCCGGCGAATCCTTCCTCTATCCGCCGGGATCGCTGAGCCGCGGGGTCGCCGCGGCGGTGCGCACCGTCACCGGCCGCGAACCCGTGTTCAGCACCACCGGCGGCACCTCCGATGCCCGCTTCATCAAGGATTTCTGCCCTGTTTGTGAGTTCGGGATGGCAGGTGCCACGGCGCACAAGGTGGACGAAAACGTCGCGCTTGCCGACATCGAGGCGCTGACGCGCATCTACGAGGCGGTGCTGCGCGGCTACTTTGCCGGAGATCGCCGGGCGTGATGCTGCGCGAGGCGATCGTGTCTCTCTACGGCGCCTGGCGGCTGGCGCGGCTCGATCCGGGCGGCCTGGAGCTGTTCGACCGGACTGAGGCCGGCGCGCTGCGCTCGTTCGCGGCAGCCGTGCCGGTGCTGCCGATGTACGCGTTCGTGGTGGCGCTGCTGCCGTCTGCCCGCCCGGCCGACGGCGGCGTGCGCTGGCTGTCGGTGCAGGCGATCGCCTACGTCCTCTCCTGGGTGGCCTATCCCGCTGTCGCCGAGCACCTCACCCGGCTGATCGGCTGCCGCCAGCGGTTTGCCGGCTACCTCAGCGCGTACAACTGGTCGATGGTGCTGCAGAACGCGGCGCTGCTGCCGCTGACCGCACTGACGGCCTCCGAAATCCTGTCGACCGATATCATGCAGTTCCTCTGGCTCGCGGCGATCATGGCGATCATGGGCTGGATGTGGTTCATCGCCCGCACCGCCCTTGCCATCGGCGGGCTGGCCGCCGCCGGGCTGGTGCTGGTCGATGAGCTGCTGAGCATGCTGATAGACAGCATCGTCACCCAGCTGTCCTGACGGCGCCGCGTACCCGCCTACAGCCTTGCCAGAAGTTCCGCCTTCTTCGCCGCGAACTCATCCTCGGAGAGGATGCCCTTATCGCGCAGCCCGGCCAGCCGCTCCAGCTTGGCGAAGACGTCGTCGTCGGCGCCGGCCCGGGAGGGGCGGGCAGGTGCCTCCGGGGCCGGTGCGGGGGCGCCGCGCTGCTGCGAGAAGGGAGGCGGCGCTGCCGGCTCCGGGGTGGTGGCTTGGGTGGCGGGTGCAGCCGGTGCCGGATCGGCAGGCGTGACCGGTGCTGCCGCTGCCGGTGCCTCCGCCGGAGCAGCGGCTACGGGTGCAGCCTTTCGCGGCTCATCGCCGGATACGGCCGGCAATTCGCTCAGGCGGACGAGGCCGTGCTGGCTGGTAAAGCTCAGTGAGGCATCGCCGCTCTGCTGCTGGGAGACGCCGCCGATGTGGTGATCGAGCGTGTCGTAGACGCTGAGGACGCCGTTGATCAGCAGCGCCAGCCGGCGGGTGGCGGGGAAGACGGCGTAGCGGATGTCGTTCTGCTGGCCGACCGACGACGGCTGGCCGAGGTCGGCCGGCCACCAGGTGGCGGAGGCCCGCCCCGCCATCGGTACGAACAGGCTGACGTCGCCCATCATCGCCATGGGCGCACCGCCCTGGCTCTGGCTCTGCCGCTGCGAGGCGGCGGGACGCTGCGGGTTCGAATGCTGGCCGACGACGCCGGCGAGTTCGGCGCACAGCCCGTCCACCCGCGCCTTGAGGGCGTTGTTGAACATATCGCCGATCATCGTCATGCCACCCCGCGACCATTGGCCCATGCCGCCGAATTCGGGGTGATCGAACTGCGCCATGGTGCCGCCACCGGCGGCGACGGCCTGAAGCATCACCGTCACCGCATCGTTGCTGAAGCCGTAGCGTCTCGCCAGGCCCTCGACGATGCGCTGCCCTTCCGGCGTGAGCTGAGGCATGACCTTGTTGACCTTTCGTTTTTCGGTTTCGCGGCGGATGCCGGATCGTGCGGCATGAACGGTCCGGGACGGATGTGACCGGCCGCCTTGGTTCAGGATTTTGCCGGCACTCTCATCCGGCTGTGGTTTATCTGGTCTTGCGCCAGCCCGCCTCAAGGGAAGCCTTCAGTACACGACGGCCATCAGGCACAGCCCGTGCGGCGGCGCCGTGGGGCCCGCCCGCGCCCGGTCGCGGGCCTGCAAGGCCGCGGTCAGCTCCGCCGCCGTCCACTTGCCCTCGCCGATGCGCTTTAAGGTGCCGGCGATGATCCGCACCTGGTTGTGCAGAAACGAGCGGGCGTGCGCTTCGATGACGACCTCCTCCCCCTCGCGGCGGACACTCAGCACGTCGAGCGTCTTCACCGGCGAGGCGGCGCCGCACAGGGTCGAGCGGAACGAGGTAAAATCGTGCCGGCCGACCAGCCGCAACGCTGCGTCGGCCATGCGCGCAACGTCAAGCGGCGACGGCGTCCACCAGACCTGCCCCCGCTGCAGGACTGGCGGTGCCGGCCGGTCGAGAATGCGATAGCGGTAGCGGCGGCCGCGGGCCGAAAACCGCGCGTGGAAGTCATCGGTGACGGCGGCCGCTTCGATCACCGCGACCGGCGCCGGCCGCAAGTGATAGTTCAAGGCGTCGCGGACCGTCGCTGGCGTCGTTTCGCGGATCAGGTCGAGGTGCGCCACCTGGCCCGCGGCATGGACGCCGGCATCGGTGCGGCCGGCGCCGGTCACCACCGCGCGTTCGCCGCAGAACTTAAGGACCGCCTCCTCGATCGCCTGCTGGACCGACGGGCCATTGTCCTGTCGCTGCCAGCCGACGAACGGTGCCCCGTCGTACTCGATCGTCAATCGCCAGCGGGGCATGTTCCTTCGCTCGCTCAGCCTCGATGGATTCGCCACCGTGGTGCCCGCGGCGCTGAAACAAGAAAAATGCGTTTGCGTCGGCACGGGGGTGATGCTACCGCCGGGGAAATTAGCGAAAGTTGACCCACATGGCAGCCGGCCAGTAATCGCGGGCTGCTTCGCGGCAACTGCCAAAATCGGCAGCCAGGTTGGGGATTTTCCTTATTGTCGCTGCATCTGCCACCCGTTACGCTGCTGTTACAATCCCGCTGGCTGGAGCGGGCGCGGCAGGGGCACCGGCAGTATCAGCTTACCTGAGATAGGGGTAAGGGCCCTTTCGTGCATCCAATAATGCGCGCGGGCAATCGGCTCGGTCGCGGCAAGGGCACAGTGAAGGCAGGCGAGGGCGTGGATGACTGAGACATACCTGCAAGCCCACTGCCGCCTCGCCACCCAGGACCTGGACGAAGCCCGCGAGCATGTGGGCCGGCTGTGGGAGCGGCACCAGTCAAAGCTCCAGCGTGGCCGCACCTACGGGCTGCGCTGGCATCAGGTCGACCTCCGGCGGACCAGCCTCAGCTATGTCGACAGCTCCAGCGCGTTGCACCTGGAATGCGGCCCGGTCAGCAAGCATTTCCGCCTGACGATGCCCGAGGAAGGCCGCGTTCGGGCTATCGTCGACGGCCACCCCGTCGAGGCGACGCCGGAACGCGGTGTCCTTTACGCCCCCGGTCAGGAACTGAAGCTCGAGATCGAGCCCTTTCGCTCGCTGCTGTTCACTATCGATGCGGAGCTGGTGGAGCGGGCTGCTCGCCAGCGTTTCGAGTGCGTGCCTCCTCCCGGCCGGTGGACGAACAGCATGCCGCTCAATCTGGCGGCGGCAGCGGCACTGCGGTCCTTGTGTCAGTGGCTCGGTCACGAGCTAGACCGGCCAGCTACCCCGCTGCTGACCACGCCGCGTGTCGGCAGCAGCTTCGAGCGGACGGTGCTGACGCTGTTCCTCGAGTGTCTTGCGGCAAATCCCGGTTTCGCCGAAGCCCGCTCTGCGGAAGAGCTTTCCGCTCTTCACTTGCGGCTGATCGAGGAATGGCTGGACGAGCATTTCCTCGACCCTATTGGGGTAGAAGACATGGCCAGCGTTGCCGGTATCGGCGTTCGCGCCGTGCAGGCGCTATTTCGTCGCGTTCGCAACTGCACACCGATGGAAGCGGTGGTCACGCGGCGGCTTGCCCATGCCCGCAATCAGCTGCTGGCGGCGGATGCGATGACGACCGTAACGGAGGTCGCGTACGACTGTAACTTCTTTCATCTTAGCCGTTTTGCCGCCCGCTATGCCCAGACTTACGGCGAGCGGCCATCGGAGACGCTGGCCCGCAGCCCGCGTTCCGCCGGCTCCTTACGGGTCGCCAAACAGCCAAAAAACGAAAATTGAAATACATCGCCCGGTGGCTAGCGAACGCATTTGCAGCATGCAAAACTATTGCTGCTGCGAAGGTGTGGTGGGTAAGGCTGCCGGGCCGCGCCATTGGGGGGTGAGCGGCGCGGCCCGGCTCCCGACGCGGTTTGAATGGCCACCCCATTGTGGGGGGAGAAGGGGTAGCCCCGCCGTCAGGCGCAACCTACCCTGACGCATGGAGTGCTGCAGGTACAGAGAAAAATTGGCATGCGAGCCATGTGCTACGAACGGGCCCGTCCGGTGATCCGCCAGCCACCAATTCCGCGTATAAGAACTCCGATGGCGCGCATGGCAAGCCGGGATGTGCGCGCAACGCGCTGATTTCTGCGATTACTTTTGCACTAGAGTTGGCCCGCGGCGATCGCCCACATTTTGTAATCCGCTGCCGCCGTCCAGGCTTCCGTCTCGACGGCGTCGCGATTCTCGAGGTATTGCCGGGCGAAGGCCCTCGCGCCCCACCGCTCGAACTGACGGACATGCGTCAGCTCATGCGCCCACAAAACCGGGTCGGCGGCGAGCCGAACATCTCTGAACACGATTATGTGATCAACGGTGATGGCGCGGGCATCGGCCAGCCAAAGACCGACGCCCGCCACGCTTTCCGGCCAGCCGACGCGGTAGCGGACACTGCTCAGCATCGATGTGGAGAAATAGCCGGAAAGCAGCGCCACCATGGCCGGAGGCGGCGGGGCTGCCGCGGGGGCGAGGGCGTCGCGTTGCGCGGTGATCCAGCCGGCAAGGGCGGGGGTGGCCATCTCGACAGCCCGGCCGACGGCCGCCTGGCGGGAATGTTCAAGCGCATCCGTCGAGACGACGCCGGCCGCAAGCAGAACCGCAATGAAGCCGGCGATGCTAAGCGCGGCGAGGCGACTGGAACGCCAGGGTTCGGAGGTTCGGGCGAGCATGGACGAAATATATCGAAAAGCCGGCAGCACAGGCAATTGCCGCAGCCCGAGTTGGCGCCGGCCGGCGGATGGTGCGCTTCGCTTCGCTCAGCACACCCTACGGACGATTTTCGGGCGATCAAGGCGAGAGGGTGTGGTTGAGCGCAAGCGAACCGCACCAGTTTTTGCCCAACGAAGACCGAGGTTGGATTAGAAGAACGGCACTCCCTTCGCAAGGCATCCCGGCCGGTCTATCGTTGCCGGTGACCGCGAGCGATGGCGTAGCGGAAAGCGAGGGAGGAGCGGATGGATGTTGAGCGATTGAAGGCGGTGCAGGCGCCGCTCAAGCAGCGCTACGCCGAGGATGCGGCTGCGGCGGTGGTGACCTTGCGGGCGACGGGAGACCTTGCCGGCGACGATATCGCCTGCACTGTTGCGACTGGCAAGGCGCTGGTCGCAGCCGGACTGCATCCGGCGAGCGGCGGCGACGGCAGCCTCGCCTGCTCCGGTGATATGCTGTTGCAGGCGCTGGTGGCATGCGCCGGCGTCACCTTGCGGGCTGTCGCCACCGCGCTGGAGTTCCGGCTGGAGGGCGGCACCGTCGAAGCCGAGGGCGACCTCGACTTTCGCGGCACCCTCGGGGTCGACAAGCTGGCGCCCGTCGGCTTCCGCGCCATCCGCCTTTCGTTCGGCCTTACAACGGACGAGCCGGAAGAGCGCATCAAGACGCTGACCCGGCTGACCGAGCGCTACTGCGTCGTCCTGCAGACGCTGCGCACGCCGGCTGCCATCAGCCTCGGTGTCGCCGCGCAGCAAGTTTGAGGCTATTCGCCGCCGCCGGTGCGTCGCGCCATCATTCCCTTCTCCGGGCTGTAGCCGCGGAAGGCGAGCGCCAGCGCGGCGATCAGGGTCAGCAGGGTCCACGCCAGCGGCTGCGGCGCGATCTGCCCGTAAAGCGCGAAGCGCAGCAGCTCGACCATCCAGGTGAACGGGTTGAGCAGACAGATGGCCCAGAGGGCGAGGCTGGCCTCGCGCACCGCCGCCAGCGGATAGAGCGCCGAGGACAGAAAGAACGTCGGGAAGATGACGAAATTCATGATGCCGGCGAAGTTCTCCAGCTGGCGGACGGCGGCCGACAGCAGAAGGCCGATGGCTCCCAGCGCTAGCCCGCTCACCGCCAGCGCCGGCAGAAGCGCCGCGTAGCCCCAAGGCGGCATCCGCACGTCGAACGCAAAGGCGATGGCAAGGAAGGCGTAGACCTGGACGATGGAGACGCCGGCCCCGGCGATCAGCTTGCACAGCAGCAGCCACCACCGCGGCAGCGGTGCGATGAGCAGCATGCGCATGCTGCCCATCTCACGGTCGTAGACCATCGACAGCGAGCTCTGCATGCCGTTGAACAGCTGGATCATGCCGATCAGGCCAGGGACGATGTAGATCTGGTAAGGAACCGACGTCTCGTACGGCGGGATGACGGCGACGCCGAGGGCGCCGCGCAGGCCGGTGGCGAAAACCAGCAGCCAGAGCAGCGGGCGCACCAGCGCGGCGAGGAAGCGCTCGCGCTGGTGAACGAAGCGGAGCAGTTCGCGAGCGACGACCGCCGCAAGCCCGATCAGCCAGCGCCCTGCCGCCGTCACCCCGCTGCTCCGGCGGCGGCAGGAGGTGCCACCAGCGCCGCAAAACTGTCGGCGAGCGCGGCGCAGCCGGCGGCGGCGTTGATGTCCCCGACTCCGCCCGCGGCGATGATGCGCCCGCCGTGCAGCACCACCACCTGATCGTCGGTCCGGACTTCGTCGATGAGGTGGGTGGCCCACAGCACCGATATGCCATGCTCGCGGGCCAGCTGGTGGACGTGTTCGACCATCAACCGGCGGCTCGGCGGGTCGAGGCCGACCGTCGGCTCGTCCATCAGCAGCAGCGCCGGCCGGTGCAGCAGCGCCCGCGCCAGCTCGACGCGCCGGCGCAGCCCGCCGCTGAGCGTCCGGACCTTCTGCCGGCGCTGCGCCGTCAGGCCCAAGCGGTCCATTTCGTCACCGATGCGCTGCTGCGCGCCGGCGCCGGCGAGACCGTGCAGCGCCGCCGCGTAGTGCAGGTTCTGTTCCACCGTCAGGTCGAGGTCGAGGGTCGGCTGCTGGAACACGACGCCGAGGGCGGCGAGGGCGGCCGACGACCGGCGGCGCAGATCGAATCCGGCGATGCGGACCTCGCCGCTGGCGGCGTCGAACAGCCGGGTGAGCAGGGCGAACAGCGTGCTCTTGCCGGCGCCGTTGACGCCGAGCAGCGCGGTGAAGCTGCCGCGACGGAGGGCGAAGGAGATGCCGTGCAGGCGGAAGCCTTCGCGGTAGCCGAAGCCAAGGTCGTGGACGGCGAGAACCGGCGCCGGGTCGTCGGCGCAGGACGGGGGTGGCATGGGCGTGCGGCTTCACTCCGTCAGCGACGGATGCCGTATGCCACATCCGGGGATTGATCAGAAGTCGGGAATCCGCCGAGGCGCGGCGGCCGCAGGGTCGGCGGCGCGTGCCTCCGGGCCGCGCGCCCTACGATCCGCCGCGCGGCGGCGGCCCCTGGCGGTCGAGCTCGGCGATCTCGTCGTCGCCGAACAGCCGTGAGCGGGTGAGAAAGCGCACGCCCTCCGGCGCTTCCAGCGAAAAGCCGGAGCCGCGTCCGGGAACGACGTCGATGATCAGCTGGGCGTTCGAGAAGTATTCGTACTGCGGCGCCCACATCCAGAACTCGCAGCCGGCGATGTCGCCGATGTGCAGGTCCTGGCCGCCGACCTTGAAGTCGCCCTGCGGGTAGCACATCGGCGAGGAGCCGTCGCAGCAGCCGCCCGACTGGTGGAACATCAGCGGTCCGTGCATCGCTTTCAGCCGCTCCACCACGGCGGCGGCTTCCGGCGTGACCACGACGCGCTCGATCAAGGCGGCCTCCTCGGCAGGACTGGCGGGGTCGGACGTAACCGTCCGGCCCCGCATTCCGGTGACGCGACTAGAAGAATCCCATGGCCTTCGGGTCATAGCTGACCAGCATGTTTTTGACCTGCTGGTAATGATCGAGCATCATCTTGTGGGTTTCGCGGCCGATGCCGGACTGTTTGTAGCCGCCGAACGCCGCGTGCGCCGGATAGAGGTGGTAGCAGTTGACCCAGACGCGGCCGGCTTGCAGGCCGTGGGCGACACGGAAAGAGCGGTTGCGGTCACGCGTCCACAATCCGGAGCCGAGGCCGTAGAGCGTGTCGTTGGCGATGGCGAGCGCCTCCTCCTCGGTCTTGAACATCGTTACCGAAACACACGGGCCGAAGATTTCCTCCTGGAAAACCCGCATCTTGTTCTGGCCCTCGAAGATCGTCGGCTGGACGTAGTAGCCGGTCTCCAGCTCTCCCTCCAGCTTGGCGCGCTCGCCGCCCGTCAGGATCTTCGCTCCCTCGTTGCGGCCGATGTCGATGTAGGAGAGGATCTTCTCGAGCTGGTCGTTGGAGGCCTGCGCGCCGACCATCGTCTCGGGGTCGAGCGGATGCCCCTGCTTCATCTTCTTCACCCGGGCGACCGCCTTTTCGATGAAGCGATCGTAGATGCTCTCCTGGACCAGCGCGCGGGATGGGCAGGTGCACACCTCGCCCTGGTTGAGGGCGAACATGGCGAAGCCCTCCAGCGCCTTGTCCTGGAAGTCGTCGTCCTCGGCCATCACGTCGGCGAAGAAGATGTTCGGCGACTTGCCGCCCAGCTCCAGAGTGACCGGGATCAGGTTCTCCGCGGCGTACTGCATGATGAGGCGGCCGGTGGTGGTCTCGCCAGTGAACGCCACCTTGGCGATGCGCTTGTTGGTGGCGAGCGGCTTGCCGGCTTCGACGCCGAAGCCGTTGACGATGTTGAGAACGCCCGGCGGTAGCAGGTCGCCGACGACGTCAGCCCATACCAGGATGCACATGGGCGTCTGTTCGGCGGGCTTGAGGACGACGCAGTTGCCGGCGGCAAGCGCCGGTGCCACCTTCCACGCCGCCATCAGCAGCGGAAAATTCCACGGGATGATCTGGCCGACGACACCGAGCGGCTCGTGGAAATGGTAGGCATAGGTGGTGTGATCGATCTCGCAGACGGTTCCCTCCTGGGCGCGGATGCAGCCGGCGAAGTAGCGGAAGTGATCGACCGCGAGCGGCAGGTCGGCCGCCTGCGTTTCGCGGATGGGCTTGCCGTTGTCGAGGGTCTCCACCATCGCCAGGACATGGAGGCGCTCCTCCATGCGGTCGGCGATCTTGTTCAGAATACGCGAGCGCTCGGCGGGCGACGTTTTGCCCCAGGCGTCTTTCGCGGCATGCGCCGCGTCGAGCGCCTTCTCGATGTCCTCGGCGGTGGAACGGGCTACCTCACACAGCGGGCGGCCGGTCACCGGCGTCAGGTTGCTGAAGTACTGGCCGCGCACCGGCGCAACCCAGTCGCCGCCGATGAAATTGTCGTACCTCGGCCTGATGACGACGCTCTTCTTGAGCTCCTCAAGTGCTTGGTGAATCATTCGTCGCCTCCCTCGGCTGCGGCCATGCACCGATGGACGCCTCGGTGCGCACTGCCGTGATCTCGTTTGCCGCCTACATTCGCCATCGGCGTCTCTCCCGGCAATTATACCTTGGTCGAGTCCGCCTGTTTCTTGCTGTGCCCGCCGCTGGCGGAGCGCCGGGCACATCGGCCTCTTCAGCAGATGTGTCTTAATGAGGATTGCCGCCATTCTTTCATAACCGAAGGTGTCGTCTGACGATTTCTGTATGGCGCAGGGGCGAGGGCGCGGGATGACCCGTCGAGCACCTAACTTAACCTGTTGAGGTACTGCTGAGGCGCCCGGTGGCAGCCAAGGACCCGTACGTCGTCGTCGCGGTGCGGGGCCGCCGGCTTGTAAGTTGTCGAAGCCGGCCCAAATGAGTATCGATCGTCGCCGTTTATCCCGACGCTCCGTCGCACCGGCGGCTCGAACAGACGTTGTCGGCATCCATCGAGGAGATAGAGCATGCGCAAATGGACATCCCCGAAGGTGGTCGAGATCGCCGTCGGCATGGAGATCAACTGCTACGCCTGCGCCAGCGTCTGAAGCGGCGAGGCGCGGCTCCGGGTCCGGCGGCAGTCCGGGCCCGGCGGGCCTGACATGCGGATCATTGTCCTCGGGTCTGCCGCCGGCGGCGGCTTTCCGCAATGGAATTGCAACTGCCCGGCATGCCGGCGGGCGCGCGAAGGTGAAGCCGGCATTCTGTCGCGGACACAATCTTCGGTCGCCATCAGCGCCGACGGCGCGAACTGGTTCCTGCTCAACGCCTCCCCCGACATCCGCCAGCAGCTGGCGCAGACGCCCGCTCTGCAGCCGGGGCGGGGATTGCGGCACAGCCCGGTCGCCGGCGTGGTGCTGACCAATGCCGATGTCGACCACGTCGCCGGGCTGCTGAGCCTCCGTGAAGGGCAGGCGCTCACCCTCTATGCCACTCCCCGGGTGCACCGAGTGCTGGCCGCCAACCCGATCTTCGGCGTGCTGAACCCGCAGGTGGTGGCGCGGCTGCCGCTGGCCCTGGAGATGGAGACCGAGCTGGCGCTGCCGGATGGCACCGCCGCCGGTCTCAGGGTCACCGCGATCGCGGTCCCCGGCAAGGTGGCGCTGTGGCTGGAGGACGCGAGCCGGGACGATTTCGGCTCGGTCGCCGAGGACAGCATCGGGTTGCGCGTTCTCGATCCCCTCACCGGCGGGACCCTCTGGTATCTGCCCGGCTGCGCCGATATGCCCTTCGATCTGGCGGCGCGGCTCGACGGCAGCGATCTGCTGCTGTTCGACGGGACCACCTGGATCGACGACGAAATGCTGCGGACGGGGGTCGGTAGCAAGACCGGGCGGCGCATGGGCCACATGAGCATGAGCGGGGCGGGCGGCTCGATCGCGGCGCTGGCCGGCCTCGCCATCGGCCGCCGGGTGTTCATCCACATCAACAACACCAACCCGGTGCTGCTGCCCGATTCGACCGAGCGCACCAAAGCTGCCGCCGCCGGCTGGGAGATCGCCTGGGACGGCATGGAGATGGCACTGTGAGCCGGGTGCTGTCGCCGGACGAGCTGGAAGCTGCGCTGCGCGCCATCGGCGCCGAGCGCTACCACGACCGCCACCCGTTCCACCGGCTTTTGCACTCGGGCGCCCTCGATCGCGGCCAGGTGCAGGCATGGGCGCTCAACCGCTACTGCTATCAGGCGGCGATCCCGCGCAAGGACGCAGCCCTGATCAGCCGGCTGCACGACCGGGCGCTGCGCCGCATCTGGGTTTCCCGCATCCGCGATCACGACGGCGACGGCGCCGGCGAGCCGGGCGGCATCGAACGCTGGCTGGTGCTGACCGACGGCCTCGGCCTCGACCGCGACTACGTGGTCTCGATGAAGGGCGCCCTGCCGGCGGTGCGCTTTGCCGTCGAAGCATACGTCCGCTTCGTCGCCGAGCGCAGCGAGCTGGAGGCGATCGCCTCGTCGCTGACCGAGCTGTTCGCCCCCGCCATCCACCGCCAGCGCATCGACGGCATGCTCGCCAGCTACGCCTTCATCGGCGAAGAGGTGATGGCCTACTTCCGCCGCCGGCTGGCGCAGGCGCCGCAGGACGTCGCCTTCGCCCTCGACTACGTGCGGCGCAAAGCGGATACGGCGGAGCGGCAGCAGGCAGTGATGGACGCGCTGCGCTTCAAGTGCGATGTGCTGTGGGCGCAGCTCGACGCCCTCTACCACGCCTATGTCACCCCCGGCCTGCCGCCCCCCGGCACCTTCGTGCCGGAGCGCGTGGCGGGCCTGCAGGCAAGGGTGCCGGTTCCGCGATGAACAGCGATCCGGGCAGCGATAAGGGCAGCGGGCCCGACAGCATCCCCGGCGGCGAGATGCGGCCGCGCCTGGCACCGCACGTCCGGCTGCGCTTCGATGCGCGCCGGCAGCGGTGGACGGTGATGGCGCCGGAGCGACTGCTGCTGCCGGACGAGACGGCGCTGGAGGTGCTGCGCCGCTGTACCGGCGACGCCTCGCTCGCCGAGATCGCCGCCGATCTCGCCCGCGAGTTCGATGCCCCGGCGGGCGAAATCGCCCGCGACGTGGCGGCGCTGCTGAAGGACCTCGGCGAGAAGGGGATCATCGCCGAATGAGCCCGGCCGCCCCGCCGCTGGCACTGCTAGCCGAGATCACTCACCGCTGCCCGATGCGCTGCGTCTACTGCTCCAACCCGCTGGAATTGGAGGGCCGCAGCGCCGAGCTGCCGACCGCGGAGTGGGCGCGGGTGCTGGACGAGGCGGCGGCGCTGGGCTGCCTGCAGGTGCACTTCTCCGGCGGCGAGCCGACCGCGCGCGCCGATCTGCCGGAGCTGGTGGCGCGCGCCGCGGCGGCGGGGCTCTACGCCAACCTGATCACCGCGGGCGTCATGCTCGATGCACCCCTGCTGGCGATCCTGGCCGAGGCTGGGCTGGAGCACGTGCAGATCAGCTTCCAGGATGTGGACGCGGTCGAGGGGGAGCGTATCGGCGGGCTGCAGGGGGCGCACGCCCGCAAGCTCAAAGCCGCCCGCTGCGTCACCGACGCCGGTCTCGCGTTGACAATCAACGCCGTGATCCACCGCCACAACGCCGCGCGTGTGGCGGCGATGATCGAGCTGGCGCTGGATCTGGGCGCCGGCCGCGTCGAGGTGGCGCACGTCCAGTACTACGGCTGGGGACTGAAGAACCGCGCAGCGCTGTTGCCGTCCCGCGCGCAGCTGGAGGAGACGAGCGCTGTCGTCGAAGCGGCGCGCGAGCGGCTGCGCGGCCGTCTCGTCATCGACTATGTCATCCCCGACTACTGGGCGCGGCTGCCGAAGGCGTGCATGGGCGGCTGGGGCCAGCGCTTCATCCTCGTCGATCCGGCCGGCCGGGCGCTGCCCTGCCATGCCGCGACAACCATCCCCGGCATGGCCTTCGATAACGTCCGCGACCGGCCGCTGGCCGAGATCTGGGAGCACTCCGCCGCCTTCCAGCGCTTCCGCGGCACCGGCTGGATGCCGGAGCCGTGCGCCTCGTGCGAGCGCCGCGAGGTGGACTGGGGCGGCTGCCGCTGTCAGGCGCTGGCGCTCACCGGCAACGCCGCCGCCACCGACCCGGTGTGCTGGCGCTCGCCGCTCCATGCAGCAGTGGGCGCGCTCGCCGAAGCCGAGGCGACCACCGTCGCCGCGCCGTTCGTCTACCGCGGCACCCCACACGAGCGCAGCGGGCGGGCCAGCCGATCGATTCGGCGACGGGCTGACAAATACGACGCTTGCGGCTAAGATTAAGAGTCCGTCTTGAAAGATTATTGCCGGGTCAGCCTGCGCAGCATGAGTCGGATCATGGCGAGACGGATGAAGGCGGCGGAAGTGTGGAGGGAGAGTTCGTAGTGGCGGACGAGGCGCCGGCAGCGGGTCAGCCATGCGAGCGTACGCTCGACCAGCCAGCGTTTTGGCAGCACGATGAAGCCCTTGGCCTGATCGGAGCGTTTGACGATGCTGAGCTGCCAGTCGCCGGTTTTGGCCACCGCGGTCGCCGCAACAGGGCCCTGGTAGCCGCCGTCGGCGAAGATGACGCGGATGAACGGGAAGAGCGCCCTGGTCTTCTTGTCGAGCACCAGGGCGGCCCCGTCGCGGTCCTGGATACCGGCGTGGTGAACCGCCACGCTCAGCAGCAGCCCGAGCGTGTCGACGAGGATATGGTACTTGACGCCTTTGATCTTCTTGCCTGCATCGTAGCCGACCGGGTCCGATGTGGGCCCCCTTTTTCCGCCGCGCGGACGCTCTGGCTGTCGATGACGGCGGCGGTCGGGCTGGCTTCCCGGCCCTGCTGCTCGCGGACGCGCCGATAGAGCTCGTGATGGATGCGCTCCAGGGTTCCGTCCCAGGCCCACAGCTGCAGATAGCTGTGGCACGTGCTGCGCGGCGGCAGGTCTCCCGGCAGGTGTCGCCACTGGCAACCGGTTTCCAGGACGTAGAGCATGCCGTTGAGCACGGCGCGCAGATCGACGCTGCGCCGCCGTCCCCCCCGTCGCCCCGGCGGGATCTGCGGGGCGATGACCGCCCATTCCGCATCGCTCAGGTCGCTCGGGTAGCGCAGGCCGACTCGACAATGACGGGCGCGACTCTCGGGGTTCCACATGCTCAGCCTCCTTCACGGAGACCCCTTGAATCACAACCGATTCCTCCGATTCAACAAGTTTGTGGACCGGCTCTAAGGAATGAACGTTCAGGAAATTCTTGCCAAGCTTCGCGAAAACGAAGCCGCCTTGCGCGCGCGAGGCGTCAGTCACGCGGCGTTGTTTGGTTCGCGCGCGCGGGGAGACAACCGGCCTGACAGCGATATAGACATCATGATTGAGTTTGATCCTGCGGCTCACGTCACTGTTTTTAACTACGCAGGACTGAAAGACTACATTGCCGGTTTGTTTGACGGCACGGTTGATGTTGTCAACAGAGACGGGCTTAAACCTTACGTTCGCCCCGCCGCAACGACCGACGCCATTTATGCTTTCTAACGCCGCGATCGCTGCCCTGCGCGACATCGCGCATCACATCGACCTCGCTGCTCAATTCGCAGCGGGCTTCGACGATGACACATTCCGGGCCGACCCGCGCACAGTCTATGCAGTGACGCGCTGCCTTGAGATCATCTCCGAAGCGTCGCGCCGTCTGCCGGACGAGTTGAAGGCGCGGCATCCGTCGATTGCGTGGAAGGAGGTGGCAGGGGCGGGGCAACGTCTATCGCCATCAATATGAGGATGTTGCCGCGCAACATGTGTGGGACACGGTGCAGATCGATTTACCGCCCCTGCGCGTGGTGGTCGACCGCGAACTCGCCGCCAATCCTTAGTCGATCAATTCTTGGCAGTAAAGCAAAGGAGGAACAATGGTCACTAACTCCAGGTGGACACGCCTACAACGTATTGATTTCTCCGATTCAGATTATCCGGGAACGCTATATCGGGCGCCTGCCCACAATTTTAGAGTTCCTACGTCTCCACGGCAGATCCGTTACGTAATTATCCATATCACAGGAGGAAGTGCACAAGATGAAGGTGCTGCAATTAACACTTTTCGCAACGGCCCCGCAAGTGCTCATTATATTGTCAACCGCCGGGGACATATCACGCAATTCGTTAGGGACGCCCATATTGCGAACCATGTTGACAACATCTATTCTGAAACTAATCGCGACAGCATAGGAATTGAGCACGTAAATCAATGGAACTCTGATGCGCATCTGTATCCGACAGATGCGCAGTACGAGGCATCTGCTGGTTTGGTTGCGTGGTTATGTCACCAATACAACATCCCAATTGTGCATAACATGATGCGCCATGCCCCTGGGATACGTGGACACATAGAAGAGCAGCCCCATTCCCACCATGCTAATTGCCCTAATCCTGCTTGGGACTGGGATCGATATATCTCTATGGTCCAGGGCGTTCAGGTCATCAGTTTCTAAATTATTCACAGCATCTTATCGGGCACCGACAGGTCTATAGTAATGGATGTGCGTGACGGCGTTCTATATAAAGGCAAACGGTCCTTCAACATACGTGTATCCCCGGCCTGATGCTGGCAAGAATGCCCGCGGAGGGTTTTCTTGATCCACAATTTGCCTGCTGTACCGGATGATCGGTTGTCATGTGATGTCATTAGGCTGGCGTATTAAAATGTTAAAATAGGATATGCTGACCTGCCCCACGGCCGCGGAATCCGCTTGCGTTGCGTCCCGGTGCCGGATCACGATTTGTCTTATCGCGTGCCACCGTAAGAGGAGCCGTGACCGAAGTGCAGTTCTACAGCTTCGAGGTCGTGATCGAGAAGGAGGCCGAGGACGAGGGTTACTCTGCCTGGAGCCCGTCGCTTCCCGGCTGCTTCAGCAACGGTCGCACCATCGAAGACGCCAAGCGGAACATGCGCAACGCCGTCACCCAGCACGTAACGGCGCGCCTCGCCCGCGGCGAGCCGATCCCCCAGAACGAGCGTCTTGTCCACGTCGAGGAACTGGCCAATCGGCATCCCATGACCCGCATGCCGCAAGTGACCGCACGCGACCTCGTACGGTTCTTGAAGAGTCAGGGGGGTTGAGGAGGAGCGTCAGGCGGGCAGCCATCTCACCCTCTGGCATCCCGACTGTCGGATCGCAGTGACCGTTCCCATGCACACCGGCGCCGATCTCGGCCGCGGCCTCGCTACGCGCATCCTCAAGGATGCCGGATTCAGCCGTCGAGGACTTCCTCCGACTGCGGTAGGTCTCGCTATCGACGGCGGAGCACCGCGGCACTGGCTGGGTGCCGTGTGTGTCGTGCGAGCGCCGCCAGCTGGATTGGGGCGGCTGCCGCTGCCAGGCGCTCGCCTTGGTCGGGGGCTGGACCATTGCGCAGGCAATTCCACCAGGAGCATCACCAACAAGCTCCCCATCAAGGAATTGACGATAAGAGCGATTCCCTTCGAATAGATGGTATCCTAAGGTTGGGACACTGCGATCGGCTGCTTCGACGACGATTCCTTCGATGCCCAACCGCCCCCGAGCGAAGTCCGTAGCCGAGACGATCCGGCCGTTCGGCGGGCGCATCGCCTTCACCTATGCGCTCACCGTGATCGAGGATCTGCTGGAACTGTCCTATCCGTGGGCCACCGGGCTCGCGATCAACGGCTTGCTGGCGCAGGATTATCGGATGATCGCGCCGGTCATGATCGCCTGGGTGCTGCACACCGCGATCGGTTGCGGCCGGCAGATGTACGACACACGCCTCTACACCAGGGTCTACAACACCATCGTGACCGATACGGTGCTGCGTCAGCGCCAGTCCGGGATCGAGCCCACCAAGGTGGCGGCACGCTCGGCCATGTCGCGCGAGTTCGTGACCTTTTTCGAAAAGGACATGCCGGCTGTCCTGAATGCGCTGGTGAGCATCCTCGGCTCGGCCGCCATCCTGTTCCATTACGACCTTGGGATCGGCGCGATCGCCACGCTGCTGTTCCTGCCGGTTGTCATCATCAACCGCAGATACATGCGGCGCTGCCTGATGCTCACCCAGGGGCTGAACGATCGGCTCGAACACGAGGTCGAGGTGATCGAGGCGGCGCAGGCCGACGCCGTCGCCCGCCACTTCGCCGAGGTGCGCGGCTGGCGCATCAGGCTCTCCGACGCCGATGCCTTCACCTGGGCGGCGATCGAGGGGCTATCGATCCTGGCGTTCCTTCTGGTGCTGCTACGCGTCACCTATCTGCCGGATGCCGACACCGGCACCATCTTTGCGATCTTTGTCTATGTCTGGCGGCTGATGGAAAAGCTCGACATGATGCCGCAGATCGTTCAGCAGCTGATGCGCCTCAAGGACATCCGCCGGCGGATCGAGGCCGGGGCCTCGATCGACGAGATCGGCGAGCAAATCCAGCGCACCGGCAGCACCGCCAGCAGCGGGTCGCCCTGATCGCATCTGACCCGTTGAACCCACCGCCGCCGCGCCTGCGTTCGCCTATCGCGGTGGGTTGCGCGAGCCCTTCGGCTGCTGACACGGCGAGCTGCGGGTGCCGGCACTGCGTAGCACCAGCCCCGGCTGGTTGGAGTTCGGGCGGCAGGCGGTTGATGATCCCAGCACAGCGGATGCCGGCGGGACGGACCGCCAAACCGTCGCTTCTGGGATGACGCGTCGGAGCGGGCTTCGGCGGGCACGGGGCAGAAGCGGAAATTTGAACCGGCACACGGCCCGGACATGGCGGCCGGCTGTGGCGGGCGCGTCAAGGTGTCCGGGTTTTGTCGCGGGCTACGCGCCGCGGCGGTTGCCGTGCTGCGGCGTGAAGAGCGTTCCGCCAGCCAGCGGCCGCGGCGCGCCGGTGGTCGAGGGCAGCGTCAGCGGCAGGCCGCGGCATGACCGCACCGCGAGGAAGGCGAACGCCTCGGCCTCGATGAAGTCGCCGCGCCAGCCGGCGGCCTCTGCTGGTTCGACCGGCGCCCCCACACTGTCGGCGAGCAGCGCCATCAGCAGCCGGTTGTGGCGGCCGCCGCCACAGACCAGCCAATGTCGCGGCGCCTCCGGCAGCAGCAGCAGGGCAAGGGCAGCCGCGCGGGCGGTGAAGGCGGCGAGCGTCGCCGCTGCATCCGCCGGCGGCATGCCGGCAACCGCATCGAGGGCGAAGCGGAAGTCGTCGCGGTCGAGCGACTTCGGCAGCGGGCGGCGGAACCACGGCTGGCGGAGCCAGGCCATCACCCTTGCGCCGTCGATATGGCCGCTCGCCGCCAGCTCGCCGCCGGCATCGAAGGGCCGCCCGGTATGGGCGGAGATGAAATCGTCGAGCAGCGCGTTGCCGGGGCCGGTATCGAAGGCCAGCAGCGCCGGCTCGGCGCCGTCGGCCCCAATCCAGGTGACATTGGCGACGCCGCCGATGTTGAGCACCGCCAGCGGCCGCGGCAGCCGGCTCGCCAGCGCGGCGTGGTAGAGCGGCACCAGCGGCGCCCCCTGTCCGCCCGCCGCCACATCGGCGGTGCGGAAACCGGCGACGACCGGGATGCCCAGCGCATCGGCCAGCCGCTGGCCGCAGCCGATCTGCACCGTCTGCCGCTTCGCCGGACGATGCAGCACCGTCTGGCCGTGGAACCCCACCACATCGATGTCGGCCGCGGGCAGCCCCGCCTCGGCCAGCAACGCGCGCACCGCCTCGGCATGCCGGTCGGTCAGCTCATCGATCACCGCCCGGTCGTCGCCGTCATCCGCCGGCTCGCGGCCGAGCAGTCCGCGCAGCCGGCTGCGGAACGGCTCCGGGTAGGGCAGGGTGAGCGCCGGGCCGATCGTCGCGATGGTCTGCCCGTCGGTCGTCAGCAGCGCCGCGTCGATGCCGTCCAGCGAGTGCCGCTCATCAGCCCGACGGCCCGCAGCAGCCGCCCTCCCGCCTGCTCCTGGCTCAAGTTCATCCCCACCTCCGCCCGCCCTTTCGTTGTCGGTCCGGGCGGGCTGTGCTACCAAGCCGCGCCCTATCTCCTACCACGGACCGGCTCGATGCCCGATCCCCGTTCCGCGTTCGTGCGCACCGTCCTCGACCGCGGCTATCTGCATCAATGCACCGACCTCGATGTGCTCGACGCGCTCGCCTGCGAGCAGACGCTGACCGCTTACGTCGGCTTCGACTGCACCGCGCCCAGCCTGCACGTCGGCAGCCTCGTCTCGATCATGCTGCTGCGCCGGCTGCAGCAGGCGGGGCACCGGCCGATCGTGCTGATGGGCGGCGGCACCACCCGCATCGGCGATCCCACCGGCCGCGACGAGGCGCGCAAGCTGCTCTCCGATGCCGACATCGCCACCAACATGGCCGGCATCCGTCAGGTGTTCGCCCGCTTCCTCGACTTCGGCGACGGGCCGACCGGGGCGGTGATGGTGAACAACGCCGACTGGCTCGACGGCCTTGCCTACATCCCGTTCTTGCGCGATTACGGCCGGCATTTCTCGGTCAACCGCATGCTGACCTTCGATTCGGTGAAGCTGCGGCTGGAGCGGGAGCAGCCTCTGTCGTTCCTCGAATTCAACTACATGATCCTGCAGGCGTACGACTTCCTGGAGCTGGCGCGGCGGCACGACTGCATCCTGCAGATGGGCGGATCCGACCAGTGGGGCAACATCGTCGCCGGCTGCGAGCTGGCGCGGCGGGTGGACGGGCGCACGCTGTTCGGGCTGACGACGCCGCTGATCACCACCGCCTCGGGCGCGAAGATGGGCAAGACCGCCGCCGGCGCCGTCTGGCTGTCCGATGCGATGCTGTCGCCATACCACTACTGGCAGTTCTGGCGGAACACCGAAGACGCCGACGTCGGCCGCTTCCTGCGGCTGTTCACCGAGCTGCCGCTGGCCGAGATCGAGCGGCTGGAAATCCTGGAAGGCTCGGCGATCAACGACGCCAAGGTGGTGCTGGCCGACGAGGCGACGCGCCTGTGCCACGGCGAGGAGGCGCGCGCCGCCGCGGCGGCGACGGCGCAGCAGACCTTTGCCGAGGACGGTGCCGGCGAGGCGCTGCCGACCATCGATGTGAGCCGCGACGAGCTGGCCGGTGGCGTTCCCGCCTTCGAGCTGTTCCGCCGCGCCGGCCTCGCGGCCTCCGGCGGCGAGGCCCGCCGCCTGATCAAGGGGGGTGGCGCCCGTCTGAACAACGCTCCGGTCGCCGGGGAAACCCGCGCCGTCACCACCGCCGATGCCGACGAGACCGGGCGGCTAAAGCTCTCCGCCGGCAAGAAGCGCCACGCCGTGGTGCGCATCGTCTGAACCGCGGCATGCTTCTGGCGGCGCGCCGCGGCCGGGTTCACGGCGCCGGAAGGCTGGCGTCATTGCTGATCGCATCGACGCCGGTACCGGACCAGTTCGACAGCACCTCCAGCAGCCAGCGCAGGAAGCCGGGGAACAACACGCTCGCCGGGTTGACCGACACCGCCGGATTCTCCAGCGGCCCCTTGACGCTGTAGGCGGCGGAGAAGACGCCGGCTCCGCGCTCGCCGCCGGTCATCACGCTGCCCAGCAGCGGCAGCCGGCCGAGCACGTTGTTGACGGTGTAGAACGGCACCAGCCGGCCGGTGACGTCGACGGTCTCGGCGCCCACATCGACCATTCCCGCGAAGGTCATGCCGAGCGACCAGCCGAAGGCCCGCCCGTCGGTGATCTGGAGGATATCGTTGCTGAAGCTGAACGGCATCTCGAAGGTGGTGAAGGCGATGCCGCGACCGGTCAGAGCATCGCGGATGCCGCTGACGGCGAGGATGCTGAGCAGGCGCGCCAGGATCGGCGTATTGACGACGTGAAACCGCCGCACCGCGACGCGCCCCTCCAGCGGACGCGCTGGATCGGTGTCGTCGATACGCGCCCGCACCTGCAATGCGCCCCCTCGCGCGTCCGAAAAGACGCGGAAGGCGCGCAGCGCTTCACCGGCGTCCTCGGCATCCACCCGGATCACTCGGCCATTGTTGCCGTCGGGAACGAGGGACACCGTAACCGCGCTGCCATCGACGAAGCTGCCGTGCAGGTTAGCCCGCGAGAGCCGTCCATCCGTCTGCATCGCCGTCGCCCGGACCGTGCGCAATGGCTCGGCATCCGCCAGCCATACGGTCTCGAGTTCGGCGTTCGCGGTGAAATCGGGAAGCGCATCGAGCGATAGCTTGCGATCGGTCTCACGGGGGGCGCGTTTGTCTTTCGGGCTATCCAGCAGCGGCCCGAGGTCGAGGGCGATGCCGGTCACGGCGACATCCCACCCGCCATCGGAACGGGCGGCCAGCGTTGCCGACGCGTTGGTGCGCCCGGTGATCAGCCGCGCCACCTTGGCCCTTTCCACCCGGCCGGCGGTATCGAGCTGGCAGGACGCGGCGACATCCAACCCCGGCGCCAGCAGCTCGAACTGCGGCACCGCTGCGAGGCGCCCGTTCTCGGTACGCAGGCTCGCCTCCCAGGAGCCGGCCTTGCCAGCCGGCTTGCTCCAGCCGATCGGCGGCAACGCCAACGCGGCGCGGGTGAGATCGACGGTGGCGGCGAGCACGCCAACGCCAGCCTGCGATTGATCGAAGGTGACCCGTCCCGCGAGCTCTCCATCGACGAGGTACGGATCGAGGTCCGCGAGCTTGCGAAAGGCCTGGCGGATCCGCTGGACGGGTGCATGACTGAAGGTGAACAGCGCCATCGTCCGCGGATCGGCATCGGCGACGAAGAAATCACTGACCCGCAACTCTCCCTGGATGCCGGCGATCGCCAGGCTGGCGGCGGCGCGCAAAGATCGGTTGTCGATGCGGATGCGGGCTTCACCGTTGCTGACGTCGATCCCGTCAACGATGCCGGCGACTCCGACGTTACGAAGCTGGATATCGGCGTCGATCTGCATGTCGTCGGCATCGATGTCGTCCTCCAGCGGGAAGCGCATCATCAGCCGGGTCGTCACCTCGCCTGAGGTCTGTTCCGGGTCGATGCCGATCTTCGCGTCGTAGTCCAGCGGCGGTGCCGATATCACCGTCATCGCCGAGCGGACCGGGCCTGTGATGAGCAGGTCGATGTCGAGCCACTGGTCCTTGCGGTCAAGGTCGGAGATCAGCACGAAGCCGTCTCCCACCCGCAACCCGGCGGCGTCGCCGGCGTCGATGTCGATGCGCAGCTTGGTCAGATCGGCGGTCACAGTCCCCGCCGCATTATGCACCGGCGGCATCGGCGGCAGGTAGGCGACCGTCAGGCGCTGCACGTCGAACCGTGCATCGAGCGCGGTCACTTCGAGCTCGCCATCGCGACTGACGAAGGTTATCTTCGCTTCGACGTGCGGAACGATGCCGTCGTGCAGATGCTGGGTGCACCACTCCCATGCGTCGGGGCCGAGGTTTGGCGGCCAGTAGCGGCGGAAATCGTCGACATGGACATCGGCGGCAGTAACGGTGAGCGTGCCGGCGGCCGAGCCCAGGAGATCGTCGACCGCCGCCGTCAGCGAGGCGCGCAGGCGGCCGAGGTCAAGGTCGAGCTTCTGCACCGCCAGCTTGCCGGCGCGGTAGGAGCCGGCCCCGGCAATCCCGGCCAGCGGGAAGCGGAAATCGACCGGTGCCGGCGCGTAGAGGGTCGTCCCGGGGACGAAGCCGACCGAGAACGCATCCACGCTCAAGGCCTCGGTTGCCGCATCGAAGGTGCCCCGCAACGCCAGGCTGTGCACCGGCAGATGTTGAGCAGGAGGGGCGAGCCCGGCGTCTTTCGCCAATGGACCGTCCAGATTTAGGACACCCTCCGTTCCGGCGAGGTCGATCGAGGCGGTGCCGAGGCGGCCGTCCGGTCCGATCCGCAGATCGAGGCTCCCCTGCAGCGGCAGGTCGAGCATGGCCAACGGTGCCAGGGGAGGCGCGAGGTCGGCGAAGCCTGCCGGCCGCAGACCGGCGATGCTGAGCGCCAGCGCGAGGTCGCCGGTCGCGGGTGTCGGCGCAAGCACGATATCGGCACTTGCCTGCTGGCCGTCGCGCAGCATCACCAGCGCCACGTGGCCGCCCAGACGGCGCTCCTCATCCCGCTGCAGATCGGCCTCCGCCACCTGCAGGCGCCAGTCCTTTCCGGGCGCGGCGCTGCCATCGCCCGCCGGTCGCTGGCGAATGCTGACGTCTTTCAGCCGCGCGAGGTCGAGATAGCTCAGCGGGTGCTTTGGATCGCGCGGGCCGCGCAGGCCGGCCAGCAGGTCGTTCAGCGCGTCCGGACCCCTGCTTTCGGTGTCGGAGGGCTGCGGCGGGTGCACCGGCAGCGTGATGCTGACGTCGTTCGCCTCGATCGAGCTAGGCGCGATCATCGCCCGTGCCAGCGCCTGGGCGCTGAAGCCGACGGCGACGTCGTCGAGGTGCGCGTACTGCTCGCCGGCGGCGTCGCTCACCCGCACGTTGTCGAGCTGCACCAGCAGGCCCTGCTGCCAGTTGCGCCACAGGATGCCAAGATCGCCGATCTCGAACCGGTAGGGGCTCACCTCTTCCAGCATCCGCGCCAGGCTGGGGGCGAGGACCCCCAGCGAGACCGGCCCGGCCGACAGGCGCAGGACGATCAGCGCCAGCAGCACCACCGTGACTGCCACGGCACCGGCCAACAGGCGCACAAACAGATGCACACATCGTCCCATTCCCGGTTATTCCTGTTGGGCTACGCTGAGAAGCCATTTTCGGCGCGGATGGCTAGTTTGCGCGAAAGCGGACGCTTCGACCATGAGTAAGCTTGATCCGTCGTTCATACGCGATTCGCTGCCGGCGGCGGCCGATGGCAACCAGGCGCGCCACGGCCTCGAACGCTGGGGTGATGCGCTGGCCGCCAAGGGCGAACCCGGCCACCGGCGGCTCGCCGACCAGATTCGCGCCGATGCGCACGGCGCCGCCTTGCTTGATTCGATTTTCGGCAACAGTCCGTTCCTTACGCTGATGGCGGAGCTGGAGCCGGTTTTCTTCGTGGGCCTGCTCGACGGTGGGCCGGACGCGGCGCTTGCGCGAATCTCCGGTGACATGGAGGAGATGCGCCGCCGTGCCATCGCCGGCATCGATCCGGGCGCGGCGCTGCGACGCGCCAAGCGTCACTTGGCGCTGACCACGGCGGTCGCCGACATCGCCTCCGCCTGGCGGCTGGAGCAGGTTACAGGAGCCCTCTCTAATTTTGCCTCGGCGGCGATGGACACTGCGCTCGCCTACCTGCTGGCGGATGCGGCTGCCCGCGGCGTGATCCTCGCGGATCCGCTCGATCCGACGCGCGGCTCCGGCCTGATCGTCCTCGGCATGGGCAAGCTCGGGGCGTATGAGCTGAACTATTCCAGCGACATCGATCTCATCGTCTTCTGGGACCCGGAGCGGCTGCGCACCACCGTGGCAGAGACCCGGCAGCGCACCGCCGAGCGGCTGGTTCGTGGCCTGGTGCGGCTGATGGCCGACCGCACCCGCGACGGCTACGTCTTTCGCACCGATCTGCGGCTGCGCCCCGACCCCGGCGCGACCCCGGTCGCCATCCCGGTGCTGGCCGCCGAGGAATATTACGAGACGTTGGGGCAGAACTGGGAACGGGCAGCGCTGATCAAGGCGCGGCCGGTGGCTGGCGACCGCGTGGCCGGAGCGCAATTCCTGCGCTGGCTGCGGCCGTTCATCTGGCGCAAGCACCTGGACTTCGCCGCCATCCAGGACATTCATTCGATCAAGCGGCAGATCAACGCCTACCGCGGCGGCGCCCGCATCGCGCTCGCCGGTCACAATATCAAGCTCGGCCGCGGCGGCATCCGCGAGATCGAGTTCTTCGCGCAGACCCAGCAGCTCATCTGGGGAGGGCGCATTCCGTCGGTCAGACAGGCCGGCACCATCGACGCGCTGGCTGCCCTGGTGCGCGCCGGCAAGATCAGCGGCGCCGTCGCGGTGGAGATGACGGACGCCTATCGCTACCTGCGCCGTGTCGAGCACCGTCTGCAGATGATCGACGACGCCCAGACCCACAGCCTGCCGGAGGAGCCGGGAAAGCTGGAAGCGCTCGCCCTGTTCCTCGGCTACCCATCGCTGGAGCCGTTTGCCACCGATCTGCTGGCGACGCTGCGCCGGGTGGAAAGCCATTACGCCGAGCTGTTCGAGGATGCGCCGGCGCTGACGCTGCCGGGGGCGGTCGGCGGCAATCTGGTGTTCACCGGCGGCGAGGCCGACCCCGAGACGCTGGCGACCCTGCAGCGGCTGGGCTTCAGCAACGTACAGACGGTGGACGCGGCGGTACGCAGCTGGCACCACGGCCGCTGCCGGGCCATGCGCAGCGTGCGCGCCCGCGAGTTGCTGACCGAGCTCGTGCCGCATCTGCTGAAGGCGCTGGCGGCCAAGCCCGACCCCGACGCCGCCTTCCTCGCCTTCGACCGGTTCCTCACCGGCTTGCCCGCCGGCGTCCAGCTGTTCTCGATGTTCCACGCCAACCCGCCGCTGCTCGGCCTCGTCACCGACATCCTTGGCGTCGCGCCGGCGCTTGCCGATCATCTGGCGCGACGGCCCTCGGTGCTGGAGAGCGTGCTCTCCGCCGCCGATTTCTTCCAGCCGCCGCCATCTTTGGCCGAGCTGGAAGCCGAGCTGGAAACGGTGTTCGAACAGGCCCGCGACTTCGAGGACCTGCTCGATCTGACGCGCCGCTGGGCCAACGACCGGCGCTTTCAGGTGGGCGTGCAGTCGCTGAAGGGGCTGATCGATACTTCCGCCGCCACCGCCGCCTGGTCGCGCATCGCCGAGGCGGCGCTGCGCCGCCTGCTGCCGCCGATCGAAGCGGAGTTCGCGCGCGCCCACGGCCGGATCGACGGCTGCGGCATGGCGATCGTCGGCATGGGCAAGCTCGGCGGCGCGGAGATGACCGCAACCTCCGATCTCGACCTCATCGTCATCTACGCGACACCGCCCGAGGGGGCGCAGTCGGACGGGCCGCGGCCGCTGCCGGCGCCGCTCTACTTCGCACGGCTGAGCCAGCGGCTGATCAACGCCATCACCGCGCCCACCGCCGAGGGCCGCCTCTACGAGGTGGACATGCGGCTGCGTCCGTCCGGCAAGGCGGGTCCGATCGCGGTGAGCGCCGCCACCTTTTCCCGCTACCAGCTCGAAGACGCCTGGGTCTGGGAGCAGATGGCGCTGACCCGCGCCCGGGTCGTCGCCGGTCCCGACGGTCTCGCCGGCGACATCCGGCAGGTGATCCGCTCGGTGCTGACGCGGCGGCGCGATGCGCAGGCGCTGGTGGTCGACGTCGCCGAGATGCGCGAGCGGATGGCGGCCGAGCATGCCACCCGCAGCCTTTGGGAGCCGAAGCATGTGCGCGGCGGTCTCGTCGACATCGAGTTCATCGCCCAGTATCTGCAGCTGCGCGAGGCGCACGCGCACCCATCGGTGCTGTCGCAGAACACCTTCATGGCCCTCAGCCGCCTGCGCGAGGCCGGTATCCTGCCATCGCAGGCGGCACGCGAGCTGCGCAACGCGCTGACGCTGTGGCAGGCGGTGCAGGCGCGTATTCGCCTCAACGTCGGTGCCGGCATTACCGCCGAGGCCGGCGACGATGCACCGCGGGCGCTGAAGGTCGCCGCCGACGGCATCCTCGGCCTCGACTTCGCGACGCTGGTGGCAAGGCTGCAGCGGGCCGCCGCCGACGTCCGAGGTCACTTCCGCCGCATCATCGAGCAGCCCGCCGCCAGCGTCGGCCCGAGGGTGGCGGCGGGTGAGCGGCAATGACGGCCCCGCGGCGGTGCTGGTCTTCGCGCCGTGGTTGCACTAGACTAGGGGGCCGGTATTGCAGCGGAGGTTTGCGCGATGCGAGGCTCATCGTTGATTCTGGCACTGGCGATGCTGGCGGCCGGCTGCAGCGGCAGCGGGGGAGGGACGCCGGCGGCGCCAGCGGCGGGCGCTCCCGCCGGGACGGCGCCGCCGGCGCACATCGCCTGGGAGCGGGCACCGAAGCTGGAGGTCGTCCTCGACGACTACAGCTTTACGCCGGCGCAGGTGGTCCTGCGGGCGAACCAGCCCTACGTCCTGCGCTTACGCAACGCCAGCGGCGCCCGCCACACCTTTACCGCGCCCGAGTTCTTCCGCACCATCGCTCTCGGCCCCGGCGATGCATCGACGCAGGTCCGCGCGGGCAGCGGCAGCGTCAGCGTCGCCCCTGGCGAGGCCGCGAGCCTCGACGTTCTCCCGTTGCGCCCCGGCAGCTATCCGCTGACCTGCGACCGCCCGCTGCATTCACTGTTCGGGATGACCGGGGAGATCGTGGTGCAGTAGCCTCAGCGCCGTCATTACGAGCCCGCGAAGCGGGCGCGGCAATCCAGTTCTCGTTGGAGTGGCCCTCCTGGATCGCTTCGCTGCGCTCGCGATGACGCCGTTTTTGCGAAGTGGGCTCAGGCGGTGTCGGCGTCGGTGAAGCCGTACTTCACCAGATCGTCGAAGGTGCGCGGCTGCAGGGTGTCGGCGACTGTCGCGAGGATGTCGCCGACGTTGCCGTAGAACGTCTTCATCAGCCGGAACTGCTGGCCGTCCTTCTCGCCGAGGATGTCGTAGCCGTGCTCCTTCACCAGGGCTTCCAGTTCGGCATAGCGCTTTTTCCAGTGGATGGCATAGCCGATGCGGTCCACCGGCGACCAGATGCGGGCGCAGGGCAGCGTGTAGAGGCGGACGCGTTGCACGAACTCTTCGCTGTCCAGCCGGCTGTTGCGCCAGATCTCGCTCAGCTCCAGCATGCAGGCGGCTGATTTCAGGTATTTGTCGCTGAGGATGACGAACACCCGGTCGCCGCGGCCGATCCGGCGCATGAACTTGGCGAGGCTGTCGCCGAGGCCGAGCGCCGTCTTGTCGCGCAGGATGGTCTTGCCACGCGCTTTCGCTTCCTTGCACAGGCGATCGACGGTGGCCTCGCGGTCGCGGCCTTCCGGCGTCGTATCGTTCCAGGCGTAGGAGACACACCACTCCGGCATCGGCGAAGGCTCCTGGGCGAAGGACAGCGGCGCGACGGGCTCGACCGGCTCCCGGACGGCGCTGGTGGTGGTCACGGACGCCGGCGTCAGGCCGGCGCGGCTCTGCTGGTCTTCCACCAGCTTGATCAGGCGCCGCAGCAGCAGCGCCGCCTGGCCGCGCTGGGTTTGGACGCGGATCTCGCCGCGCCAGGTATCGAGCATGGTCTCCTCGATCAGGGCGCGGCTGCGCGTCTCCGTCTCAAAGACGTAGACGCCGCCCTTCCAGTATTCGGCGTCGATGCCGGCTTCGCTGCCGATGGTCGAGATGATGCTGCGCATCAGCCCCGGATGCAGCATCGGGTAGCCGAACGTCGCGGTTTCCGTCGGCACGTCCGGCTCCCACACCTGCACCAGCTTGTGCTCAAGGGCGGCGCGCTCGGGCAGCAGGTCGGGGGCGATGTATTCGATCTCCCCGTCGCCCGGCGAGCCGAGGCGGCGGTGCGCGAAGCCGATGCCGCAGGACTGCATCATGCTGAGGAACAGCTTCTGCTCGTCGGCGCCGTGGTCCTGCCACACCCAGTCCTCCAGGTCGGCGCGGGTGAAGCGGCCCTGCCGCGCAAGGATGCGCTTGTAGCTCTTGTCGCGGTGGAAGACGGCGTAGATGGCGTCGAGCGCCCAGCCCTGGTCGAGGATGATGTCGTCCGCGAACAATCCCTTCTGGTGGAAGACGATGCCGGCGTTGTGCAGGTAGGACAGCAGGTGCGCGCGGCTGCTGATGTCGCCCGCCTCGTCGCAGAGTTGGCGGAACGCGTCCTGGGTCAGCTTGCGGTGCTGCCGGTTCTCCGGCGGCAGGGCGGCGTCGGCGTCGAGCATCTGCTGCAGCCGCTGCTGCACCCGGTAGCGGCCGGCGCCGATCACCGCCCGGTTGCCATGTTCCTGCAGCCACGCCACCGCTTCGCCTAGGGCCTCCGCCAGCGAGGCCGTCCCGCGCGGCTTCCTGGCGCTGAAGTGCCGGATCTTGCGAAACTTGAAGGCTTTGAACAGGTCGGCTTCCGGCACCGGACAGGGGGCGTCGTTCTCCGGTTGGTCGCAGCGGGTCTGCACGACGATGACCGGGCTGCTGGCGCCGGCCTGCGGCGCACGTAGTCCACCCAGTAGGCGAGCGGATGATTGCGGAAGCGGATGCCGTCGACGACGAACGTACCCGTGTTCTCCAGCTGGGGCGTCCATGCCAGCAGGAACAGGGCGCTGGTGCGCATGAACAGCGCATGGGTGCCGTGGTAGATGTCCTGCCCGCCGAAGTCCCAGATGTTCAGCCGCGTCTCCGCACCGCCGGGCAGCGGCGCGCTGGTCACCAGGACGCCGTGGGTGGAGGGAATAGAGTCGTCGTAGGGCTCGCTGCGCAGCCAGCGGCAAAGCTGCGTCTTGCCGACCCGGCCGTTGCCGAGAACCATCAGCTTGGCGTCGTTGACCGTGGCCGCGCCGGCCTCGAGGTCGGCGAAGTGGCGCGCAGCGCTGCGAGGCAATTATCGTTCCCCGACTGCGACAGCACGGCAGCGGGAACGCCCGGTATGTGACTATCGTAAGAACGAGCTTTTCAAGCTTGTCGAGGAGCCAACGGGGAAACCCTCGCAAGCGGCAGCCGGAGCAGTCGAGCGACTGGAGAGCGGGGAGGCCTCGAGCGGCGCCAGATCGCTGACCTGCGTTGAGCGGCAGTCGAGCGACTGGAGAGCGGGGAGGCTCCTCGAGCCGGCGAAAGATCGCTGACCTGCGTTCGGCTGCAGTCGAGCGACTGGAGAGCGGTGAGGCCGTTGAGCGGAGCCAGATCGCTGACCTGCGTTGAGCGGCAGTCGAGCGACTGGAGAGCGGTGAGGCCCTTGAGCAGCGCCAGATCGCTGACCTGCGTATTCCTGCAGTTGAGCGACTGGAGAGCGGGGAGGCCGCTGAGCGGCGCTAGATCGCTGACACGCGTCTGCCAGCAGTTGAGCGACTGGAGAGCGGGGAGACCTTGAGCGGCGCCAGATCGCTGACCTGCGTAATCCAGCAGTTGAGCGACTGGAGAGCGGTGAGGCCAGTTGAGCGGCGCCAGATCGCTGACACGCATCTGCCAGCAGTAGAGCGACTGGAGAGCGGGGAGGCCTCGAGCGGCGAAAGATCGCTGACCTGCGTGTAGACTGCAGTCGAGCGACTGGAGAGCGGGGAGGCCGTTGAACGGCGAAAGATCGCTGACCTGCGTATAGCCGCAGTCGAGCGACTGGAGAGCGGGGAGGCCCTTGAGCGGCGAAAGATCGTTGACCTGCATGGAACTGCAGTCGAGCCATAGGAGAGCGGTGAGGCCCTTGAGCGGCGAAAGATCGCTGACCTGCGCCGCCGAAGTAGAGCGACTGGAGAGCGGTGAGGCCGTTGAGCGGCGAAAGATCGCTGACCTGCGTTGAGCTGCAGTCGAGCGACTGGAGTGCGGATAGATTGGCGACGCTGTGCAGGCTATCCAGGGCGCAGCCGGCTACGGACAGGAGAAGCAGGTCGGGCAGCACGCTTAGGCGCGCCAGTGAATCGAAGCCGTTCGGGGCAATGTCAGCGCTCGCCTCTTGCCACTCGCCGTCGTCGTCCCGCCATTTCTCGCCAAGGTTCAGGGCCCGCAGGTGCCGCAGCGCGAACAGCTCCTCGGGCAGGGCGGTCAGGCCGAGTTGGCCGAGATCGAGGACACCGGTGCGCTCTTCGCGCTCTTGGGCGATGCGCTGGCGGGCGATCGCGAGGCCATCTTCGTTGGATCCCCCCATCCGTCCCCACCGCCCACATTGCCTCACGGTTGGGCAAGAATGACGCGATCATGCGCGGCGCTCAACCGCTCATCCCGTGCGTCATGCGCGGACTTGGGGGCCGCGAATCCACGCCGGTGCTGGGGCGGGGCCGGCCCTCCCCCGCTCGCTGGCGCTCGCACCCTCTCCCGAGAGGGAGAGGGTTTTTGGGTGCCCTCTCCCTCTCGGGAGAGGGAGGGGCCCGGCGCGGCAGCGCCGGGAGGGTGAGGGCGGGCGGGCTACACCGCCTTCTCGCCGCCGCTCTTGTCGCGGGTCTGGCCCGCCAATGCCGCAACCAGGAAGTCGTCGAGGTCGCCGTCGAGGACGGCTTGCGTGTTCGAGGTTTCGACGCCGGTGCGCAGGTCCTTGATCATCTGGTAGGGCTGCAGCACGTAGGAGCGGATCTGGTGGCCCCAGCCGATGTCGCTCTTCGCCTCGTGCTCGGCCTTCGCCGCCTCCTCGCGCTTGCGCAGCTCCAGCTCGTAGAGGCGGGCTTTCAGCATCTGCATCGCCATCGCCCGGTTGCGGTGCTGCGAGCGGTCGTTCTGGCACTGGACGACGATGCCGGTGGGCAGGTGGGTGATGCGCACCGCCGAGTCGGTGCGGTTGACGTGCTGGCCGCCGGCCCCGGACGCGCGGTAGGTATCGATGCGCAGGTCCTTCTCCAGGATCTCTAGCTCGATCGATTCATCGATCACCGGGTAGGCGCCGACCGAGGCGAAGCTGGTGTGGCGGCGCGCGCTGGAATCGAACGGCGAGATGCGCACCAGCCGGTGCACGCCGGTCTCGGTCTTCAGCCAGCCGTAGGCGTCGGTGCCGTTGACGCGGATGGTCGCCGACTTTATCCCCGCTTCCTCGCCCGGGCTCTCCTCGATCCACTCCACCTTGAGGTGGCGGCGCTCGGCCCAGCGGGTGTACATGCGCAAAAGCATCTCCGCCCAGTCCTGCGCCTCGGTGCCGCCGGCGCCGGCGTGCACCTCGACCCAGCAGTCGTTGCCGTCGGCCTCGCCCGACAGCAGCGCCTCAAGCTCGGCGCGATCGGCGGTCTTTTGCAGGGCGCTGATCGCCGCCGCGGCCTCGGCGATCACCACCTCGTCGCCTTCCGCCTCGCCCAGCTCGATCAGGGTGACGTTGTCGGTGAGCTCGCGGGTGATCTCGTCGATGCGGACCAGCCGGCTCTCCAGCCGGGTGCGCTCGCGCATCACGCCCTGCGCCGCCGCCGGATCGTTCCAGAACGCCGGATCCTCGGCGAGGATGCTCAGCTCGTCCAGCCGCGTGCGCGCCGCATCGTAGTCAAAGATGCCTCCGCAGCCGGGCCAGCGATCCGCTGACGGCATCGGCGATGGCTTGCGTTTCGGCGCGCATGGGTCTCTTTCCTTCGGGTTGTTGCTGCCGGCACAGCATGATCCGGCGGGCCCGCCCGGCGCAAGCCTTCCGGGCGCTGCCCGCCGCTGCCGGCGATGGGGAAGACCGGCGTCAGACCACGCTGAGGCGGACGTCGAGGTTCTTGCGGGTGGCCTCCGAGTACGGGCAGACGATGTGCGCCTTCTGCACCAGATCCTCGGCCTTGGCAGCATCGATGCCGGGCAGCGAGATGGCCAGCGCCACGTCGAGGCCGAAGCCGGTGCCGTCGTCGCGCGGGCCGATGCCGACCGTCGCGGTGACGCTGGTATCCGCCGGCACCGCCACCTTCTCCTTGCCGGCGACGAACTTCAGGGCGCCGAGGAAGCAGGCGGAATAGCCGGCGGCGAACAGCTGCTCGGGGTTGTTGCCGGGACCGCCGCCGCCGCCCAGCTCCTTCGGCGTCGCCAGCGTCACGGAGAAGCTGCCGTCCTTGGTCGCGGCCTTGCCGTCGCGGCCGCCGGTGGCGGTCGCCTGCGTCGTGTAGAGAACCTTCATGGAAGCGTCCCTCCTGGTGATGGTATTGCGGAGGATGTGGGGTCGCGCCGCCGCCGATGGAACGGGTCCCGGCCGTGGCCGGCGCAGCATCGGAGTCAGGCGAGGGCGAGGACGTCGGGCATGCCGTAGAGGCCAGGGGCGCGGCCCTCGCACCACAGCGCCGCCCGCACCGCGCCGCCCGCGAAGATGCCGCGCGAGGCGGCCTTGTGGGTGAGCTCGATGCGTTCGCCCTCGCCGGCGAAGATCACCGTGTGCTCGCCGACCACATCGCCGCCGCGCAAGGTGGCAAAGCCGATGGCGCCTGCCGGGCGTTGACCGGTATGGCCGTCGCGCACCCGTACCGCGGCATCGTCGAGCGCCGCGCCGCGGCCGGCAGCCGCCGCCTCGCCCAGCGCCAGGGCGGTGCCGGAGGGGGCGTCCACCTTGTGGCGGTGGTGCATCTCGACGATCTCGATGTCCCACTCCGGCCCGAGGATGCCGGCGACGCGGCGGGTGAGCCCGAGCAGCAGGTTGACGCCGATGCTCATGTTGGCGGCGACGACGACCGGGACCGCCTCTGCTGCCGCCGAGAGCGCCGCCCGGTGTTCGGCGGCAAGGCCGGTCGTGCCCACCACCAGCGCGGTGCCGTGCGCCGCCGCCAGCGGTGCGTTGGCCAGCACCGCGGTGGGGGCGGAGAAGTCGATGACCACGTCCGCGGCGGCGAACAGCGCTGCCGCATCGGCGCCGGCCGTGATGCCGACCGGCTGTGCGCCCGCCAGCGTGCCGAGATCCTCGCCCAGCGCCGGATGGCCCGGCTGCTCGATGCCGCCGGCGAGGGACGCGCCCGAGGTGGCGAGCACCGTCTGCAGCAGCAGCCGCCCCATCCGTCCGGCGCAGCCGGTGATCCCGATCCGCATGCGTTCTCCGTTTCTTGTCCTTCAAGGGAATTTCCGGACGGGTCTGCCCGAGCGGCCGCCAAGCTTCGTTCCGATGTGCCCGGCCGTAAGGCGGCGCCTACTCCCGCAGGTCCTGCCAGAGCTCCTTCACCTTGTCGAAGAAGCTGTGGCTTTCCGGGCTGGTCTTGTCGTCGGTGCCGGCGTCGGCGAATTCCTGCAGCAGCTTGCGCTGCCTGTCGGTGAGGTTGACGGGGGTCTCGACGACCGCTTCGACGTACATATCGCCCCGCCCCTGGTGACGCAGGATGCTCATGCCCTTGCCGCGCAGGCGGAAGGTCTCGCCGCTTTGGGTGCCGGACGGAATATTGATGCGCGCCCGCTCGCCGTTGACCGTCGGCACCTCGATGCTGCCGCCCAGCGCGGCGCTGGTCATCGGCAGCGGCACCCGGCAGTGGATGTCGGCGCCCTCGCGGCGGAAGAAGCGGTGGGCGGCGATGCTGACGAAGATGTAGAGGTCGCCCGCCGGGCCGCCGCGCACTCCCGCCTCGCCCTCGCCCGGCAGGCGGATGCGGGTGCCGTCCTCGACCCCGGCCGGGATGGTCACCTGCAGCGTCTTCTCCCGCTGCACCCGGCCGCTGCCGCCGCAGGAACGGCAGGGATCGCGGATGGTCTGGCCGGAGCCGCCGCACGACGGGCACGTCCGCTCGACGGTAAAGAAGCCGGACTGCTGGCGGACGCGGCCGGCGCCGCGACAGGTGGCGCAGGTCTCGGGCGCCGCCCCGCCGGCTGCACCGCTGCCCTTGCAGGTATCGCACCTGGCGCTGGTCGGCACGCGGACCGGCCGCTTCGAGCCGCTGAACGCCTCTTCCAGGACGATTTCCAGGTTGTAGCGGAGATCGGAGCCGCGGCCGCTCTGCCGCCCGCCGCCGCCGCGGCGGCCGCCGACGAAGTCGCCGAACATCTCCTCGAAGATATCGGCAAAGCCGCTACCGAAGCCGGGCCCGAAGCCGCCGCCGTCCCCGCCGAAGCCGCCGCCATGCTCGAAGGCAGCATGGCCGAAGCGGTCGTAGGCGGCGCGCTTCTGGTCGTCCTTGAGGACCTCGTAGGCTTCGTTGAGCTCCTTGAACCGCCGCTCGGCCTCGGCATCTCCCGGGTTGCGGTCCGGGTGCAGCTTGAGGGCGGCCTTGCGGTAGGCCTTCTTCAGGTCATCCTTGCTGGCGTCGCGGGCGACGCCGAGAATGCGGTAGTAGTCTTCCTTAGACATGCGCTCCGTCATCCACGGCGAGGCGCCCCCTCCGGGGGGCAAGTCGTTGCGGGGCAGATCCGCTGCCCCACCCCTATATTCGGCTGAAGGCGTGCCGTCTACGCCAGCGCGCCCTCCCGATCAACCGCAACGCTGCAATCCTCTCGGGCGGAAACCAGGGGGGAGAGGCTATGCGGGATCGCGCCAACGGCTTTCCCGCATCGCCGCCCTTTCAGCCCAGGCGGTCAACCCGCCTTCTTGCTCTGGTCTGGGTCGACCTCCTCGAACTCGGCGTCGACCACCTTCTCGCCCTGTGGGCCAGCGCCACCAGCACCCGAGCCGGCACCGGCCCCCGCACCTGCCGCCTCGCTCTGCGAGGCGCGATACATCGCCTCGCCCAGCTTCATCCGCGCTTGGCCCAACACCTCTGTCTTCGACTGGATCGCCGATGGATCGTCGCCGTCCAGCACGCTCTTTAGGTCGGCGACGGCCCGCTCGATCGCCTCCTTGTCGGCGGCGCCGATCTTGTCGCCGTACTCCTTCAGGTCCTTCTCGGTCGAATGGATCACCGCGTCCGCCTGGTTGCGCGCCTCCACCTTCTCGCGGCGGCGCTTGTCGTCGGCGGAATGCAGCTCGGCTTCCTTCACCATCCGCTGGATGTCGGCCTCGTTCAAGCCGCCGGACGCCTGGATGCGGATCTGCTGCTCCTTGCCGGTCGCCTTGTCCTTGGCCTGGACGTTGACGATGCCGTTGGCGTCGATATCGAACGTCACCTCGATCTGCGGCATGCCGCGCGGCGCCGGCGGAATGCCGACCAGGTCGAACTGGCCGAGCAGCTTGTTGTCCGCTGCCATCTCGCGCTCGCCCTGGAAGACGCGGATGGTCACCGCCGTCTGGTTGTCGTCGGCGGTGGAGAACACCTGGCTCTTGCGCGTCGGGATCGTCGTGTTGCGGTCGATCAGCCGGGTGAACACGCCGCCCAGCGTCTCGATGCCCAGCGACAGCGGCGTTACGTCGAGCAGCAGGACGTCCTTCACCTCGCCCTTCAGCACGCCCGCCTGGATGGCGGCGCCGATGGCGACGACCTCGTCCGGGTTGACGCCCTTGTGCGGCTCGCGGCCGAAGAACTGCTTGACCGTCTCGATCACCTTCGGCATGCGCGTCATGCCGCCGACCAGCACCACCTCGTTGATCTCGGCAGCCGACAGGCCAGCGTCCTTCAGCGCATTGCGGCACGGCGCGATGGTCTTCTCGATCAGGTCCTCGACCAGCGCCTCTAGCTTGGCGCGGGTGAGCTTGATGTTCAGGTGCTTCGGTCCGCTGGCATCGGCGGTGATGAACGGCAGGTTCACCTCCGTCTGCATCGTCGAGCTCAGCTCGATCTTCGCCTTTTCCGCCGCTTCCTTCAGCCGCTGCAGGGCGAGGCGGTCGGAACGCAGGTCGATGCCCTGCTCCTTCTTGAACTCGTCGGCGAGGTAGTCGAGGATCCGCTTGTCGAAGTCCTCACCGCCGAGGAAGGTATCGCCGTTGGTCGACTTCACCTCGAAGACGCCGTCGCCGATCTCCAGGATGGAGATATCGAAGGTGCCACCGCCGAGGTCGTAGACGGCGATGGTGCCCGATCCCTTCTTTTCGAGCCCATAGGCGAGCGCCGCCGCGGTCGGCTCGTTGATGATGCGCAGCACCTCGAGCCCGGCGATCTTGCCGGCGTCCTTGGTGGCCTGCCGCTGGCTGTCGTTGAAGTAGGCGGGAACGGTGATGACCGCCTGCTTGACCTCCTCGCCGAGGAAGTTCTCCGCCGTCTCCTTCATCTTTTGCACGATGAAGGCGGAAATCTGGCTGGGGCTGTACTTCTTGCCCTGTGCCTCGACCCAGGCGTCGCCGCCGGCCCCTTCGACGATGCGATAGGGGACCATTCCCTTATCCTTGTCGGTGATGGGGTCATTATAGCGCCGGCCGATCAGCCGCTTGATGGCAAACAGGGTGTTTTCCGGGTTGGTTACCGCCTGACGCTTCGCCGGCTGGCCGACCAGACGCTCGCCGGCGTCGGTAAAGGCCACGATCGATGGCGTCGTGCGTGCGCCTTCGGTGTTCTCGATGACGCGGACGTCCTTGCCCTCCATGACCGCGACGCACGAGTTGGTCGTGCCGAGGTCGATACCGATTACCTTGCTCATTGCAGTCACCTCTTCATGCGGCGAGTCCACGCGACCCTGCCCGGCGTCGCGAAGACCCCCGGTGGCCGTTGCGATATATGTTCCCCGGTCCTTGTCCCGGCGCGTTATATATGAGGGGGTACGGAGGCGTGCAACGGCCGCACCGGCGTTTCCAGCAGGCGAAAATTGGCGGAGATCGGAGCCGCCGACAGCCGGCCGCAGCACCCGTCAAGCCGGGTTCCCGGGTCCCATCAGGGGGTCTCGGCGGCCCGGATATTGGATCTGTGGCCATGGTGGCCGACTCGGCGCGAGCGGCCACGAGCATCGAGGGGGGCGGACCCCGCTACCGCGGTCAGACGCAGGGGCGTCAGCCGCTGGCCGCAGGGTCGGGCTGCAGGATCACCGCCGACAGCGCCGGCAGGCAGAGGCTGATGGAGAACGCCTGGCCTTGCCACGGTACGTCCTCGGCGATGATCCGCTCCCGCCCGCCAGGCACGCCGCTGCCGCCGTACCTGGGCTCGTTGCTGTCGAACAACACGGTGTAGGCGACGGGGTAAGGGACGCCGATGCGATGATCCGGCCGCGAGATGGCCGAGAAGTTGCCGGCGAAGATCAGCGCCTGGCGCGGATCCCTGGCCTTGCGCAGGAACGCGAGGATGCTTTCGTCGGCGTTTTCCACTTCCAGCCACTCGAATCCCTGGGCGCGGAAGTCGACCTGGTGCAGCGCCGGCTGGCTGCGGTAGAGGCGGTTGAGGTCCTGCACGCACCAGCCCAGCGCGCGGTTCGGCCTGCGCTCCAGCGCCCGCCATTCAAGCCCGGTCTCGTGGCTCCATTCGTGCTCCTGGCCCAGCTCGCCGCCCATGAACAGCAGCTTCTTGCCGGGGTGCGCGTACATCAGGGTGAACAGCAGCCGCAGGTTGGCGAAGCGCTCCCACTCTTCGCCCGGCATCTTGCCGAGCAGCGAGCGCTTCAGGTGCACTACCTCGTCGTGCGACAGCGACAGCACGAAGTTCTCGTTGAAAGCATAGACGATGCTGAAGGTCAGCCGGCCGTGATGCCACTTCCGGTCGGCCGGCGGCACGCTGAAGTAGGCGAGCGTGTCGTGCATCCAGCCCATGTTCCACTTGAAGCCGAAGCCGAGGCCGCCTTGGTCGGTCGGCCGGGAGACGTTCGGCCAGGACGTCGATTCCTCGGCGATCATTAGGATCCCCGGGTAGCGGGCGTGCAGGATCGAGTTGGTGTGCTTGAGGAACTCGATGGCTTCCAGGTTCTCCTTGCCGCCGTAGACGTTGGGGATCCAGCCGCCGTAGGCGGGGCGCGAGTAGTCGAGGTAGAGCATCGAAGCGACGGCATCCACCCGCAGCCCGTCGAAGTGGTAGGTCTTCAGCCAGAACATGGCGTTGGCGATCAGGAAGTTTTCCACCTCGTGCCGCCCGTAGTTGAAGATCAGCGTCCCCCAGTCGGGATGCTCGCCTTTGCGCGGATCGTCGTGTTCGAACAGGTGGGTGCCGTCGAACCAGGCGAGCGCATGCGCGTCTTTGGGGAAGTGGCCGGGAACCCAGTCGAGGATGACGCCGATTCCGTTCTCGTGGCACTGGTCGACGAGTTCCATCAGTTCCGCAGGCGGACCGAAGCGGGCGGTCGGCGCGTAGAAATGGGAAACCTGGTAGCCCCAGGACGGCTCATACGGATGCTCGGCAATCGGCATCAGTTCGATGTGGGTAAAGCCGAGGGTCTTGACGTAAGGCACCAGCTTTGCCGCCACCTCGCTGTAGGTGAGGCGGCGGCCGGCCGGCCCCTGCATCCACGAGCCGAGGTGGACCTCGTAGATGGCGATCGGCTGCTCCCACGGCTTGCTGGCGGCGCGCGCGGCAAGCCAGCCGGCATCGCGCCACGGGTGGATGTCGTGCAGGTCGTAGACGATGCTGGCGGTAGCGGGCGGCACCTCGGTGTGGAAGGCGAACGGATCGCTCTTCAGCAGGACATTGCCGTTGCGCGCCCGCACTTCGAACTTGTAGGCGTCCCCCTCTGCAGCGCCCGGAATGAACATTTCCCAGACGCCGGAATGGCCGTGCAGCTTCATCTGATGGGTTAGGCCGTTCCAGCCGTTGAACCTCCCGACTACGCCGACGCCCTCGGCATTCGGCGCCCACACGGCGAAGCTGACGCCGTCGATATCCGCGACCCGCCGGGGATGGGCGCCGAGCTTCTCGAAGATTTCGTAGTGGTTGCCCTCGCCGAAAAGCTGCCGGTCGAGGACACCGAAGCTCGCGTCGGTAAGGGTGTAGGGATCGATGATCTCGGGGGAGGAGCCGTCCGCGGCGAAGACACGCAGCCGGTAGCCGGGCGGTGCTGCCGGCAGCGGGACCTCGAACAGCCCTGCCGGGTCGATCGCTTCCATCTCATAGACCAGGTGCGGAGCATCGGCGGTCAGCAGGTGAACGGCGATAGCGCCGGGCTGCATCGTGCGGACGACAGCACACGCCGCGCGTTTCGGCGCAAGCCCGCTCGCCGCGGCCGTCGGCGGCGGCGCGGCATGAAGGCCGAGGACGGCGAACGGATCGTCGTGGCGGCCGAGGACGATGCGGCGGACGTCCCTCTCGGTTGCGCTCGGCTCCGGGAAGGGACGGCGGATGATCAGGCGCGGTGCCGAAGCGCCGGCCAGGGCCTCGCCGAGCGGCGCCGCGATCCGCCGGGCGGAGTCCGTTGCGACCACCAGCGCGTCGATGTGCCAGCACTGCAGGCGGAACTGCGTGAGCGACAGCAGGACGCTGCGCACCTCGCCCTTCGTCGTGTCGAAGCGGAGCTTCGCGCCGTCAGCATCGCTCTCACGCTCGTAGAGGCGGGTGCCGTCGTACCAGGCAAGGTCGTCGCGAGCGGGCGGGAACGCGTCGCCCGGCGCCGCCATGATCACGCCGATGCCGGCGACATGGCAGGCCTCGATCCAGGCCGGCCAACCGTCGGCGGAGCCGGTGGGGGCGGTGAACAGCCCGACCGCCGGGTCCTGATCGTCGTCCGTGCACACTTCCACGAACGCGCAACAGGCCTGTGCGGCGGCCGCCGTCGCGTCGGCCGCCGCCGCGCGCGGGGTTACTGCTGGCGCGCGCAGCCCGCGTTCCCTGACCGCGGCGGCGCGGCTGTCCGTCATCCAGTCGCCGTCGCGCCATCTCCGGCCGACGACGTCGGTGACGATCGAGGCGCGGTGCGGCGGCGGCTCGCTCGCCGTGGCGAACGGATCGGCCTTCAGGAAGACCGCGCCTTCCGGCGTCTTGATCTCGAACTTGTAGAGATCGCCCGGACCGACGCCGGGAATGAACACCTGCCAGACGCCTCTTGCGCCGCTCCTTTGCAGCGGATGGCGGCGGCCATCCCAGTTGTTGAACGGACCGACGACGCTCACCCGCGCCGCATTGGGAGCCCAGACGCCGAACTCGACACCAGCGACGCCGTCACGCGCCGCCGGCCGCGCCCCCAGCTTCTCGAACAGACGGGCATGCCGGCCGGCGGCGAACAGCCGGTCATCGGCGTCGCTGAATGCCGGCGGCGCAAAGCGGTAGGCGTCGGCGATGGGACTGGCCGTGCCGTCGCCGTCGGTGACCAGGAAATCATAGGCCGGAGGGAGGACTTGCCCGGCGAGGCGGACCTCGAACAGGCCGCAGGCGTGCACCAGCCGCATGACGTACTCGTCCCGGGGCTCGTCCTCCATCCGCAGGACGGCCCGACCGGCTCCGGGCAGGAAGGCGCGGACGATGAAGCCATCGCCATCTGCCGCCGGGTGCGGGCCGAGGACGGCGTAGGGGGTATCGTGCCGGGAGCCGATGATGCGGTCGATCTCGTCGGTGGGCAGCGTCGGCGGCTCGGGGGCAGGCGTCGGGGCGGATGGGGGCGGCGTGGTGGCGGCGCCGGCAGCGTTGGGGGGGAGCACAGGCCCGGTCTCGGGCTCCGCGGCGCGGTCGGGGAGGGGTTCGGGTATCGGCTCGCTCACCACCATAGGCTCGACCGCTGGAGACATACGGGGAACGGATGCAAACACTATGCCCCGGTCACCGGGAGCGCAGCCACCCGCTGCAGGCGCCTCAATGTCGAAGACTGGGGATTTGCCCGCCCGGTGCTTACGCACCCGCAGCAAAGCTATTCGCCCTGCAGCACCAGGTCAAGCTTGGCCGGCTGTCCGCGACAGAAGCATAGATCATGGCGGGTCTGCCCCAGGGACGGGTTGCGCGCGGCGAGCGGCTGCGCCTAAGGTGGCGGTGAAAAGGGGAGTAGCTACCCTTCCGCTCTGCGGAAGGGGCATGTGTCAACATGCTTGGCCTTGCGCCATGGCACGTGCGGCCCGTCGGGCTCGGCGAGACCAATGTCTGGAACGTGCGCGAGCGGAGCCGGTGCGCGCGGGTCCGGCACTGGTTCACCGTCCGGCTCCTTGAACAGGCTCATGCAACAGCTCCTGACGGTTTTTGTCACGGTCTTCCTCGCCGAGCTTGGCGACAAGACCCAGTTCGCAACGCTGCTGTTCGCTGCGAAAAGCCAGCAGCATCCTTTATGGGTATTTGGCGCCGCGGCGACGGCCCTGGTCCTGGCGACAGCCGTCGCTGTCGTGCTTGGCTACAGTGCGGAGCGCTATCTGACTGCGGTGCCACTCAAGCTGATTGCCGGGGTCGGGTTTATCGCCGTCGGTCTCTGGACCATCTGGAGCCATTTTGCCGGGGCTTGAGGGTCAATCGCACGGCTGCGCTGGCCCGCCGCACGGTTGCGCTTGCTCAGCGGCGATGGCGATCGCAAACTGTGCGGAAATCGCCGGGCGCAGCGCTCAGGAACTGCAGCGGCCGGAAGACAACAGGAGCGAAACGGCGAGGTGGCATGGACTACGAAAGGTTTTTCGCAGAGCGCATCGGCGCCCTGAAGCGCGAAGGGCGGTATCGCATCTTTGCTGATCTGGAGCGGCAGGCGGGCAAGTTCCCGCGCGCCCTCTGGCACAGCCCTGCCGGCCTGCGCGAGATCACCGTCTGGTGTTCCAACGATTATCTCGGCATGGGCCAGCATGCCGACGTCCTCGAGGCCATGCATGCGGCGATCGGCCGCTGCGGCGCCGGCGCCGGCGGCACCCGCAACATCTCCGGCACCAACCACGACCACGTCATGCTGGAACGCGAGCTGGCGGACTGGCACGGCACCGAGGCAGCGCTGCTGTTCGGCTCCGGCTGGATCGCCAACATGACCGCGCTGTCGACGCTGTGCCGGCTGCTGCCGGACTGCGTCGTGTTTTCGGATGCGAAGAACCACAACTCGATGATCGAGGGCATCGTCCACTCGAAGGCGGAGAAGCGGATCTTCAAGCACAACGATGTGGATGATCTC
>JAXMDR010000012.1:0-53248 GCA_046348725.1 Rhodospirillales bacterium | reverse complement strand
CTCAGGCTGAGGCTGCTGCCCGCGGCTGCGGGGCGAAGCGTTGCAGCACGTAGCTGGTCATGCCCTTGGCCAGTTCCTCCTCGCCGTAGAACACCGTCCCCAGCCCTTCCTTGCGCAGCAGCTCCGATTCCTTCTCGTTGTGGGTGCGCAGCACCACTTCGATGCGTGGATTGAGCAGGCGGGCGGTCTCCGCCATCTTGCGCACGCCGATGGGATCGGGCGTGGCGATGACCAGCATCGCCGCTTCGGCGATGTGCGCCTGGATCAGCACCGCCGGCTCGGCGGCGTTGCCGGAGACGGCGGCGACGCCGCGCTTGCGCAGCGCCTCGACCTCCTCGCGGTTCTGCTCCGCCACGACGTAAGGAATGCCGCGTTCGGCGAGAGCCTCGGCGATTCGATGGCCGACCCGGCCATAGCCCACCAGCACCACCTGCCCCGCCAGGTACTTCTCCTCGGTGTCCCCGGGCAGCTCGGCGTAGGGATCGTCGCGGGCTTCGAGATGGCGGGCGGTATCGGAGTGGCCCAGCACCCAGTTGCGGATGGGATCGATCAGGGTGAAGAGGAAGGGGTTGAGGGCGATGGAGATCAGCGCGCCGGCGAGCACCAGGCTCATTCCTTCCGGTGGCAGCAGGCCGAGCGACAGGCCGAGCCCGGCCAGGATGAACGAGAATTCGCCGATCTGCGCCAGACTGGCGGCGACGGTCATCGCCGTGTTGAGGGGATAGCGGAAGGCGAGGACCAGCCCCATTGCCGCCAGTGACTTGCCGACGATGATGATCGCCACCACCCCCAGCACATGCAGCGGCTCCTGGATCAGCACCTTCGGGTCGAACAGCATGCCGACGGAGACGAAGAACAGCACCGAGAAGGCATCGCGCAGCGGCAGCGATTCCTCCGCCGCGCGATGGCTGAACTTCGATTCCCGCATCACCGTGCCGGCGAAGAACGCCCCCAGCGCGAACGAGACGCTGAACAGCTTGGCGGCACCGTAGGCGATGCCGATGGCCGCCGCCACCACCAGCAGGGTGAACAGCTCGCGCGATCCGGTCTTGGCGACCTGCCACAGCAGCCACGGCAGCAGCCGGCGGCCCACCACCAGCATCAGGACGATGAAGGCGCTCACCTCCAGCAGCGTCCGGCCGATGAGCCAGGCCTTGGTGGCAAAGCTGCCAGTAGCATCGCCGTTCAGAACGTCGGCGAAGGACGGCAGCAGCACCAGCACCAGCACCGTTGCGAGATCCTCGACCACCAGCCAGCCGACGGCGATGCGCCCGTTCATCGTCTGGATGATGCGCGACCGAGCGCCTTCAGTAGTACCACCGTGCTGGCGCACGAGAAGGAGAGGCCGAAGATCAGCGCGGCGCCGAAATCCCAGTTCCACCACCAGGCCATCAGCATGCCGAGAAGTGTCGCAAGGCCCATCTGCACGATGGCGCCCGGCACCGCGATCCGCTTCACCGAGAGCAGGTCGGTCAGCGAGAAATGCAGGCCGACGCCGAACATTAGCAGCATCACGCCGATTTCCGAGAGCTGCGAGGCGATATCGACATCGGCGACGAGGCCCGGGGTGGCGGGGCCAAGGAGGATGCCGGCAAGCAGGTAACCCACCAGCGCCGGAATCTTCAGCCGCTCGGCAGCGAAGCCGAAGATCAGCGCCAGCCCGAAGCCGGCGGCGATCGTCGTGATCAGCGAGCTGCTATGCTCCATATGGGTTCCTCTGGCCGCACCGCCGCAAATGATCAGCTCCTCTCTTCGTAATTTGTCCTGATCTGCGGGCAGCACTTTTGCTGCCGCAAGGCGACTGCCGCGGAGGACGGACGCACGTCAAGAAAAGGCCCGTTCGGTAAAACCACCGCCGGCGGCCCGTCGGGTCACCGCCCGAGCTGTGGCTAGCCAGCGGCTCCACCATCATCCACACGGAGATATCCCTGGGCGATCAACCGGCCATCCCGTCGTCAGAACGCCATCTCTTCGAGGAGGGTCTGAACGAGCTGTGCTGCCGGAAGCGCGCGGGCGAGCGGCGCGCCCTGGCCGGCCCAATGCGCCGCGAACGCGTTGTTGCCGTGCTTAGCGGCGGCGGCGTTGAGTTGCTTGGCGGCATCGTAAGCGACGGATAGGCGGCAGGGGCTTCGACCGCCTCGCCATGGCGGATGAGACGGTTGACGATGCCGCGTGCCGGCCGCTCCGGAGATGACCGCCGTCAACCGGGTCGCAGAAGCGCGGTCGCCCTTCAGCAACTCACGGTAGCCGGCGTTATGGCTGATTCCGGACATAGGACGAACGCGGTACCGAGTTGCGCAGCAGCGGCGCCAAGATCCAGCGCCGCCCCGATGCCCTGGCCGTTCAGCGATGCCGCCGGCGGCGATGACCGGCAGGCGCGCCCGCTGGACCAGCAGCCTGACGAGGACAGCGGTACTCAGCCGCTCATCCGCAGCCTCCGGGTCGAAGACGCCGCGATGGCTGCCGGCCTCGATGCCCTGCGCCACGATGGCATCGATTCCGCCTGCTCGATCAGCGCCGCCTCGCGCGGGTTGGTGGCGGTGGCGACGGTGCGATGCCGGCATCGCGGACGGCAAGGCTCCTGTGACGGAATGCTGTGCCGGAAGCTGACGATTGCCGGGCGCTGGGCGAGCAGCATCCTGAAGGCGTCATCGTTCTGGCAAGGAAGGTCTTGTAGGGCTCGGCGAGGGCGGAGGGGGTGGCTGCCAGTCTCGGCAAAGAGCGGCGCGAGGTGCCGGAGCCAAGCTGCCTCGCGCGCCGGATCGCGCTGCGCCGGCTGATGGCAAAGACGTTGACGTTGAACGGGCGGTTGGTGAGAGCGCGTGCCTGTTCGAGCATGCGGTGCGCCTCGGCGAGGGCCTGCGCCGATGCCAAGGGAAGCCGAGGCCGCCGGCGTTGCAGACGGCGGCGGCCAGCGCCGGCGTCGAGACCCTCGGCCATCGGCGGCCTGGATGATCGGAATGATAAATCGAACAGGCCGCCGGTATCAGTCATCGCCCTTCTCTACGCATCGTGGCCGGTTCCGCCTTGCATCGTCCGCGCCATCCGGCGACAGCGTGCGACGCAGCCGGGTCCGTTGCCGCTCGCGATGACCCATGCCGATGGCCGGCGAGGCGACGGAATGCTCAGTCTACATGGGATCTTTCGAGCCGGGCTAAAACCTGTCGCAGGCGAGGTGCGGCAAAGTTCAAAAAGCGCCGCATCTTGAGCGGCATCTGTCCCGTCGCGACATGGACGAGGTGAACGGTGACGGTTCCGGTTCGAAGTTCTCGAGGATGATCTCCAGCATCCCGCGGCCAACGCCTCGGCGACTTGATAATGCAGGAGACGGACGACGCCGACCCCTGCCGCCGCTGCATCGGTTGCCGCTTCCGCGGTCGTCACGGCCAGTCTCGGCTGCACCGTCCAACGATCGAAGAGGACCCGGACGATTGGTACCGCCATCCGGGGGACGGCACCGGCATCTCGAACGCCACGCGCGGCATGCGAAGGATGTCCTCCGGGATCGTCGGAAGTCCGTGGGCGGCGATCAAAGCCGGGCTTGCGCATGTCACCATACGCATCACCCCGATCCGTGCTCGCCAGCATCATCGTACTGTCAGGAGCGCGCCGATGCGCACGGCCATGTCCACGTGATCGTCGATCAGGTGAAGGCTGCGGTCGGCGAGCAGCCGGACGTTGATCTCGGGGAATGCAGCCAGGAATCTCCGAGACGATCGGAAGGACATGCAGCCGGCCGAACAGGATCGGCGCGGTGATGACGAGCTCACCTTTCGGCGCGATGAATTCGCCTGCCGCTTCACGCTCCGCATCGTCAACCTGTTCCAGGATACGGCGAGCGGCAGCGACATAGGCGATGCCGGCATCGGTGAGCGTGAGCTTGCGGGTGGTGCGGATGAGCAGGCGGGCGCCGAGCAGCGCTTCCAGATCGGCGACCTTGCGACTGAGGGTTGCGAGGGGAACCTGCAAAGCACGGCTCGCTGCGGAGAAGCTACCCTTCTCCGTGACCGTGACGAGCATCGACATGGCTTCAAGGCGGTCCATTCATCATTCCACTTTTCGGCGGAATGATTTCCGATAATAGCCGATTATCTTCGCCACCGAAACAGGACATCCTCCTTCGCAGACAAGCGAGGCCGGCTCGCGCCATTGAAGGAGATCCCGATGTCCCGCATTGCCATCCCGTCCCGCGACGACGCTCCGGAAGGCTCGAAGACGGTGCTCGACGTCATTTACAACCAGCTCGGCGTCGTTCCCAACCTGTTCCGCCTCATCGCCAACAGCCCGGCGGCGATCAACGCCTATGCCGGGTTCAACGCCCCGCTGGCCAGGGCGGCCGACGTCAAGACTCGCGAGCGTATCGCCCTCGCGGTCGCCCAGGTGAACGGCTGTAATTACTGCTTATCCGCCCACACCTATCTCGGCCTCAACCTTGCGAAGATCAGCCCGGAAGAGATTGCGCTGAACCGCATGGGCGCCTCAGGTGATGCCAAGGCCGACGCGGCGGTCCGCTTTGCCGCCAAGGTGGCGTCCGAACGCGGCCATGTGAGCGACGCCGACATCGCGGCGGTTCGAGAGGCCGGCTTCACCGAGGCGCAGCTCGTCGAGATCGTCGCCTTGGTCGCCGAGAACACCTTCACCAACTACCTCAATGAAGTCGCGAAGACGGACATCGACTTTCCCGTCGTCCGCGCCTTCGACGCAGCTTGACACGGCTTGGGCGGGGCACGGCCCCGGTCCCTCGTGTCAAGATCGGAGCCGAAGATGCCCTACGGCTTTCTCGACATTGCAGTGACGCCAAGCGTTCGTGCCGCACAGTCGGCGATGGGGAGCGAGGAGGCGTGGGCCGATTTCAAGGGCAAGCGCACCTTCGATCGGTTCAGCGAGAACGAGGCTGCCTTCATCGCCGACCGCGACAGCTTTTACATCGCCACGGTCTCGGAAACGGGTTGGCCTTACATCCAGCACCGGGGTGGCCCGCGCGGCTTCCTCAAGCTCGTCGACGACCGGACGCTCGCCTGCGCCGATTATCGCGGCAATCGGCAATACAGCAGCGTCGGCAACGTCGCGACGAACGATCGGGGATGTCTGTTCCTGATCGACTATCCCCGCCGGGCGCGATTGAAAGCCTATGTCCGTATGGAAATTGTTGCGCTCGACGCCGAGCCGGAGCTGACGGAAATCGTCGCGATGCCCGACTACAAGGCGAAGCTCGAGCGGATTTTCCGGCTGCGGCTGCAGGCCTTTGACTGGAACTGTCCGCAGCATATCACCCCCCGATTCACCGAAGAGGAGATCGCGGCGGCGGTCCGTCCGTTAAGCGAACGACTGCAAGCTCTTGAATCCGAAAACGCCGCGCTTCGGGCCAGACTTGCAACCTGTGGGGACGGATCATGATCGCCCGGCATCCGCCTCTGCCACTCCGCCGACAGAGCCGCGACAACGGGCAAGCGACAAAAAAATGGTGAGCCAGCGTATGTGCTAGCCATATAGAGTAAGACAAAAAGACGCGGCGCGCGCCTTATCGTCCTTGCCTTTGCCCCGGTGGTGACCTTCCCGGCCGATCGTCGGAGATCAGGTTCGGACGAGGGCGCGACGCCGCAAGTTCGCCGTGCTACAAAAGGGCGCGGGGCTCAGCCGAGGCCGAGCTTGCCGCGCAAGGTGGACAGATCCTCGGCAAGCGTATTGACCGCCGCCGCCAGCACCTTGCGGTCGGCGTCGGTCAGCTTGTCGTACGTCTGAAAGCCCTCGGGCGTCTTGTACTTGGCCAGGATCTTGTCGACGGTGGCGCTGGCCTCCACCTTGTCGACGAACGCCCTGTCATTCTTGCCGAGCAGCGGCCGGAACAGTTCGAAGATCTTGCGCGAACCGTCGAAATTCGCCTGGAAATCCCACAGGTCGGTGCGTGGCCGTAACGGTCTTCCTCGCTGGAGATCTTGGTGGCCGCGACCTCCTCCATCAGCATCAGGCGCCTCCCACGACCTTATCGGGCGGGAAGGTCAACTGCGCGATCCGCTTCTGCAGTTCGGTTACGTTTTGCCATCAGTTTGTCGGCGGTAAGGCGCGAGACCCTCGGTGCTGTTCTGCTCGAAGAGGCCGTATTCGATGTGGTGGAAGCCGGTGAAGCGTGGGGTCCTTTTCCGCCTGCTCGTGGTCGTCGGCGCGGAGTCGACGGCGGCATCGAGATCGCTGAACAACTCGGCGATGGGCTCGATCTTCTCGTAGGAGGTGCGTGCCGGCGCGAACAGCGCCTTGGCTTTGGCGACATCGCCCGCCTTGACCGCGTCGCGAAGGCCTTGGTATCGATCACCAGCTTCTGGACGTTCTCGGTAACATAGAGCTTGTACTGCCACCGGCGCCACAGCACGTGGCTCGACCGCGGCACGGGCGGGAAGCACGCCGCGCTGCCGGCAAGCGTGCCGGCAACGACCAGCACGGCCGCGTGGCGGCAAAAAGTGCGATTAAGTCTGATTAGCATTAGGAAGGACCCCTCATCCTGACTGATTGCTCGTGGTTATCCCTTGGCGTCGACGAAGCCCGCCGCGGCGAGCAGTCCGCGACCGAGGAAGTCGCCGGCATCGACGGCTCCCGGGAGCGTGAAGAAGAACCCGCCGCCGACCGGCTTGATGTATTCCTCCAGCGGCTCGCCATTCAGCCGCTGCTGGACGGTGATGAAGCCGCGCTCAAGATTGTTCTGATAGCAGATGAACAGCAGCCCCTGATCCAGCTGGGCGGCCTTGGTCACGCCGTTCGAGTAGTTGAAGGGCCGGCGCAGGATCAGCGAGTTGGCGGTTTCGGCGGTGCGGGGGTTGGCAAGGCGGATGTGCGCATCGAGGGGCGTCACCTCACCCTTCGGGTCGGCGGCGAAGTCCGGTACGTTTGCTTCCGTCCCGCCCGAGAGCGGCGCCCCGCTCGCCTTCTCGCGGCCGATGATCTGCTCCTGCTCGCGCAGCGGCGTGCGGTCCCAGCGCTCGACGAAGTTGCGGATGATGCGCACCACCTGGTAGGTGCCGTTTTCCGCCCAGGCGGGCTCGCCTGACGCCTTGCTCACCCAGACCACCTTGCTCATCACCGCCGCATCGCCGGCGTCGGGATTGGCGGAGCCGTCGCGGAAGCCGAGGAAATTGCGGGCGCTCTCCGGCGGAGCACCGGGCTTCGCCGGCAGCACCGGCACCGAGCCTTCCTGCATCCAGCGCAGCACCAGCAGGTCCGGCATCGTCTTCAGGATGTCGCGCAGGGCGTGGATGTTGGTATCGGCGGTGTTGGCGCAGAACTGCAGCGATAAGTCGCCGTGGCAGCGGGCGGCATCGAGAGCGTCGTTCTGGAACCGCATCATCCGCACCAGATGCGCCGGCCTGTGCGCGGCGAGGCCGAAGCGCTCATCGAACATCGAGGCGCCGAGCGAGACGGTGACGGTGAGGTTGTCGGGGATCACCACCGGCCCGAGGATGCCGGAATCCGCAGGCGGAAACCGCGGATCGAGGTCGGGCGGCGCGCCGCCCTGCATCAGGAAGGCGATGCGGGTGCTGAGCGTGCGGAACAGGCGGATGAGATCCTCGTGGGTGGGCGCCAGCACGTCGAAGGCGGCGACGATGCCGGTGGCCGGCCGCGGCGTGACCACGCCAGCCTGGTGCAGCCCGTGGAAGGGCTGGCGCTACTGGGTGTCGTCGCTGACCGGCGCCTGGGCAACATTATCAGCATCGGCAGCATACGACCGATCCGCCGCACCGGCCTCCAGCAGCGCGCCGGCGGCAGCGCCGAGGCCGACAAGAACCCGGCGCCGATCGATGCGGCGGTCGGCCGAGGAAAGGTCGTGGACGGAGCACCCGTTGCGGGGGTGCCGGTCGGGGCGGTGGGGCTGCTGCTATCCGGGGAGCTCATCGGCCTCTCCTTCTTCAGCTCAGTCCGAGGGCGGCTTGCAGCTTGCCGATGGCGGCCGCAAGCTCGCGCATCTGCTGGGCGATCGCGGCACGCTCATCGGCGCCGAGCCGGTCGTAGGAAACGAAACCGTTGCCCTCCCTGAAGCGGTCGAGCGACGCTTGTGCCCGCGCGAACTGGCATCGATGTCCGTTACCAGGGCTGGCTGGGCAGGAGCCAGTGGGCGCAGCAGCTCGGCGATCTTGCGGCTGCCGTCGAGATTTCCCTGGAAGTCGGAAAGGTCGGTGTGGGCGTAGCGGTCGTCGCCGCCCGCCACCTTCTGCTCGGCAACCCGGGTGAGGACCCGCGCTGCCCCGGCGGCCAGCGCCTCCGGCGGCAGGTCGAGGTCGCGCACCTGCTGACGCAAGGTCGTGATGTCCGCCAGCAGCTTGTCGGCGATCGGCGCGAGGCCGTCGGTGCTGCCCTGCGCAAAGAGGCCCCACTCCAGCCGGTGGAAGCCGGTGAATCCCGGATCCTGCTCGCGCCGCTCGAAGTAGTCGGCGCGGGCGTCGATGGCGGCGTCGAGATCGGCAAAGCGCTCGGCGACCGGCTCCATCCGTTGTAGGGGAGGCGGGCAGGAGCGTAGAGCGCCTTCGCCTCAGCGAGATCGCCCGCCTTGATCGCCGCGGCGAAGCGGCCGGCTCGCCTCAGCCAGTTCCGCACTCTGCAGCATCAGGTAGACCTGGTACTCGGCGAGGGGGCCGATGAAGGCCACCGGCGGCGGGCCGCCCGCGATCTCCGCCTCGGAACCTGCCGAGGGCGTGACGGTCAGGGTGCCGCGCGGATTGCTCAGCAGGCCGCAGGTGATGGCGTAGTGGCCGGGTGCCAGCTTCGCCGTCAGCGTCTGGGTGAAGCCGGGGGCGATGTTCTCGCGCTCCTCGACCACCATCACCCCGTCGAGGATTTCCCACTCCACCGCCCGGTCGGACTTGTTGACGATGCGAAAGGTGTTGCGCCCGGCCGGCACCGTCAGCACGTTCGGCTCGCAGGTGCGGCCGGTGATGGTAACGGTCAGCGCCTCCGCCTGCTCGGGAGCGCCGCGCCGCGCCGTCTGCGATGCCACGTAGAAGGCGATGCCGCCGGCGACCACCAGCAGCGCGGCGGCGACCACCACCAGCTTCATGACGCGACCGGGTGGCCGGTGTTCCGGCGAAGGGGACGGTCCGGTTTCGGATGTCATACTTTGTTTCTTTCCCCTGAGGGACCGCTCGCCAGCGCCGTCGGCCGCCATGAGGGGCCGGCCGGCTTCAGGAAGGCGGTCAGCGTCACGGCGAGAAAAACGCCGTACGCAATCAGCTCACCTACCGTCGGGGCGTCGTTGTAGCCGAAGAGGCCGGCGAACACCGATCCCAGCAGGCTGTCCACGGGCAGCACGCCGCTGAGGTCGAAGACGACCGTCTGCAGATGATTCCACACCCCCGCCTCATGCAGCGCCCGCACCGAGCCGGCGAGGATGCCGGCCGCAACCACCAGCACGAAGGCACCAGTCCAGCGGAAGAAGCGGCGCAGGTCGAGGCGCAGGCCGCCGGCATAGATCCCCCAGCCGACTGCCGTCGCCGCGGCGATGCCGAGCAACGCGCCCAGCGGCGCCGCCGCCCCGCTGCTCTGCTGGAATACGGCGAGCAGGAAGAACACCGATTCCAGGCCCTCGCGGGCGACGGCGAAGAACACCATGCCGACCAGCGCCCAGCCCTGGGTGAGGCTGCTGCCGCCGGTGCCGGCGCCGTCGATGGCGGCATCGATGGAGGCATGCAGCTCGGCCTTGATCGAGCGTGCCGCCTTGCGCATCCAGAACACCATGGTGGTCAGGATGAAGACGGCGACGAGACCGACGAGCGCCTCGAACAGCTCCTGGGCCTTCTGCGGAAACTCGGCGCTGGCCAGCTGCAGGGCGGCGCCGGCGAACAGCGACAGCGCCACGGCGAGGAGGATGCCGACCCACACCGCCGGCATCCAGGCGCTGCGGCCGGTCTGCTTCAGGTAGCTGGCGACGATGCCGACGATCAGCGCCGCCTCCATGCCTTCGCGCAGCATGATCAGAAAAGGCACCAGCATCACCGGGCTCCTGCGGGCCTGACGGGCGGGAAACCGAAGCGGCGACGCGGGGATGGCCGGGGATGACCCGGCCACGACGGAAGGCCCCGGTGGACGGGCGGCCCACCTCTCGTTCCGTCATGCGCGGATGTGATCCGCGCACCCCCGCCGCTCCCCCTGACGCCGGACCCATGGCAAGGCGCGGATGACCGGGGCAGGCCCGGCCACAACGGGACGTCAGGGGAAAAACACGGCCGGCTGCTGTTGCCGGCGCAAGAAATCAGGCCTGCGGCCATACTCCGCGGGGCGGGCCGCCGGTGGGAACGGCTGCGCCGTGCGGAGGCATCGCCACCAGCGCAAGCCGCCAGCCCTTCCAGGATTTGTCCGGGCTTATGCATCGCTGAAGGCAGCTTCGACGCCGGGGTGGCGCAACATCTTTTCGACCGCACCGGCATGGGTTTCCTCCGCGACGATCAGCCGCCGGGCGTATTCCTCCAGCAGCACCGAGCGCCCTTCGACGCGGCGAAGCAGCTCCTCGTAAAGGCGGCGGGCGAAGTCCTCGTGCGCCAGGGATTCGCGCAGAATCTCGCCGATATCGCTGCTGGAGGCCTCCAGCAGGGGCCCCACCGTCAGCGAGGGTTCTCCGCCGAAATGCGTGACCATCTCGCCCGCCTCCTCGGCATGGCGCAAGCCCTCGTCGGCCTGCGCGCGCAGCCACTTGACGATGGGAATGCGGCCAAAGCCGTAGACCACCAGGGAATAGTGGGTGTAGCGGATCACGCCAGCGAGTTCCGTCTCCAGAATGTGGTTGAGAATGGAGATGACCGGTGCCTTATCGCTCTCGGCAAGTGCCATGACTATCGCGTCCCATATCCGATGATTTATTTGGGATGGCGACCGGATCTCCGACGTAGCCTTGCTTCAGGATTGGTTATCGGCGTGAAAGCGGTCGCCAGCCCCGTCGCGGGCCGCCGGTGGATGCGGGGGCGCCGGCATCGGCTCCCCGCTCTGCGGCGGCATCTGCCGGATGGCGACAAAGTCTCTCACGCTCACCAGCAGCGAGGCGAGCGCTTTCGGATCGAGGCTCCGCCAGATCATCATCGTTTGCTCCTCCCGTGCCGGGCGGCATCATGCGGCGGCTCGTCGCCGGGGTAGCGGCGCATGCCGTCGAGCCAGGCGAGTTCGGATTCCATGCGGACGATTTCGTGGCGCACCTCACCCCAGGCTGAACCCGCCAGCGGCGGCGTGCGCCTCAGCCGGCGCAAGCGCCTGATCGCATCGCGATAGAGGCGGGCCAGCCTCGCTCCGTCGCACTGCCGCTCCGGTGGGGGGAGATGGTGCAGGAAGCAGAGCTTCGCGCTCATGCAGGCACGGATGTAACCGCCGCACGACGGGCCGATCGGCTGGCGCAGCAGCTCGATGATGGCGGCCTTGCCGGCGGAGGTGGTTTCCAGCGCGATGTTGGCCGTTGCCCCGGTGCAATGGACGGGCTGCAGCAACCCCTTGAGGATCGCACGCTCGGCGCACAGGCGGATGGTGTCGGCCGTCGGCTGCCAGTCTTGCGGAGCGAGCATGCGGGCGACGCCCACGATCTCCTCGAGGGAGGCGGGGCCACTATCCGCAGAGCCGAGAACGACGAGAAGGGCGACGTCGGATGGTTCCATAGAGCGCACGCCAGCCAGGTGGAACAAGGGTTGCGAGTGCGAGTGATTATTAATATCCTGCCGACCAGCCCCTGATGCGTCAAGCAGGAATACGCACCGACAGCGATAAGGCCGCTGTTGCGGGTCTGGGGGCCACGGTCGGGGCTGCGAAGCGCCCCGGTCCAGGCGATCGAGCGGGATCCGCAGGCAGGCGGGTCTGGCCGGCGGCTCCGATGCCGCAGCGTTTGGCCCTGTCATCCGGTGCCCGCAAATCCGGTGCGCCGCCTGTCCGCTATGCGCCCCCCGCGTGTTCCTTGACACCTTCCGGGAGGAGGGGATAGATCCTCGCATCCCGGCCGAAATTGGCGGTCGTCCGGGGGTGTAGCTCAGTCGGTTAGAGCGCCGGCCTGTCACGCCGGAGGCCGCGGGTTCGAGTCCCGTCACTCCCGCCATCCGCCGACCGCAGGTTCACGAGGATCGCTGTGTCTCCACTGCTTACCGAGTACCTGCCCATCCTCATCTTCCTTGGACTGGCGGTGATCATCGCCGGGGTTGCAGTGGGAGCATCCTACGTCGTCGCCGGCGAGCGTCCCGATCCGGAAAAGAACGCTCCCTACGAGTGCGGCTTTGATCCTTTCGAGGATTCGCGCGGCAAGTTCGACGTCCGCTTCTACCTCGTCGCCATCCTTTTCATCGTCTTCGACCTGGAGGTCGCCTTTCTCTTCCCGTGGGCGGTAGCGCTCGGAGATATCGGCATTTTTGGCTTCTGGTCGATGATGCTTTTCCTGGCAATCCTGACCGTCGGATTTATATACGAGTGGCGGAAGGGAGCGTTGGAATGGGAGTGATCAAGACCCCGGCAAAACCGGGCCCGGCGCTGCCGCCAGAAGGCGATGTCGATGAGCTGTGGAAGGGCGTCACCGACGCGGTGCAGGAAAAGGGCTTCCTGCTGACCCAGCTCGATGCCGTCGTCAACTGGGCGCGCGCCGGCTCGATGTGGCCGATGACCTTCGGGCTCGCCTGCTGCGCCATCGAGATGATGCACGCCTACGTCAGCCGCTACGACCTCGATCGTTTCGGCGTGGTGCCGCGGCCGAGCCCGCGCCAGTCGGACGTGATCATCGTCGCCGGCACGCTGACCAACAAGATGGCGCCGGCGTTCCGGCGGGTCTACGACCAGATGGCGGAGCCCCGCTACGTCATCTCGATGGGCTCATGCGCCAACGGCGGCGGCTACTATCACTATTCCTACTCCGTAGTGCGCGGCTGCGACCGCGTGGTGCCGGTCGACATCTACGTACCCGGCTGTCCACCGACGGCGGAAGCGCTGGTCTACGGCGTTCTTTTATTGCAGAAGAAGATAAAACGAACCGGAACGCTGTGGCGATAGCGGCGTCCGAAGCTCGCAGGACATCATGGATCTGGCACTTCGCGACCTTGGCGAGTACGTGCAGACGGCACTGCACGAGGTGGTGCAGTCGGTCGATATCGACCGCGACGAGCTGACGCTGCTGGTGCGGCGCGAGGCGGTGCCGCGGGTTCTCAGCTTCCTGCGCGACGACGTCAACTGCCAGTTCAAACAGCTCATGGACGTTTGCGGCGTCGACTTCCCCGGCCGGGAAGAGCGCTTCGATGTCGTCTACAACCTGCTGAGCCTGACCCACAACCGGCGCATCCGCATCAAGGTGCGCACCGACGAGCGCACCCCGGTGCCGACGGTGACCGGCATCTTCAATTCCGCCGGCTGGTGGGAGCGGGAGACCTGGGATCTCTACGGCATCATGTTCCGCGAACATCCTGACCTGCGCCGCATCCTCACCGACTACGGTTTCGAGGGTCATCCGCTGCGCAAGGACTTTCCGCTGACCGGCTATGTCGAGGTGCGCTGGGACGACGAGCAGAAGCGCATCGTCTACGAGCCGGTGAAGCTGACGCAGGATTTCCGCAACTTCGATTTCCTCAGCCCCTGGGAAGGGCTGCAGGCGTTGCTGCCGGGAGACGAGAAGGCGAAGTCGGGCGGGAAGCACTGATGGCCGAGACCCAGATCAAGAATTTCACGCTGAACTTCGGGCCGCAGCATCCGTCGGCGCACGGCGTCCTGCGGCTGGTGCTGGAGATGGACGGCGAGACCATCGAGCGCGCCGATCCGCACGTCGGCCTGCTCCATCGCGGCACCGAGAAGCTGATCGAGTACAAGAGCTACCTGCAGGCGGTGCCGTACTTCGACCGCCTCGACTACGTCGCGCCGCAGAACCAGGAGCATGCGTTCTCGCTGGCGGTGGAGAAGCTGCTGGGTGTGGAGGCACCGCCGCGCGGCCAGTACATCCGCACCCTCTACGCGGAGATCGGCCGCGTCCTCAACCACATCTTCACCGTCTGCGCCTTCGCCATGGACATCGGTGCGATGACGCCGATGCTGTGGGGCTTCGAGCAGCGCGAGATCCTGATGGAGTTCTGCGAGCGGGTGTGCGGCGCCCGCCTGCACATGAACTACTTCCGCCCCGGCGGCGTCTCGCTCGACATGCCGGCCGGCCTCGCCGACGACATCTGGGCGTGGTCGGAACAATTTCCCAAGTGCATCGACGACCTCGAAGTGCTGCTGACCGAGAACCGCATCTTCAAGCAGCGCTCGGTGGACGTGGGCGTCATCGACGCGGCGCAGGCGCTCGACTGGGGCTTCTCCGGTCCCTGCCTGCGGGCCAGCGGCGTCGCCTGGGACCTGCGCAAGGCGCAGCCCTACGACGCCTACGACCGGGTCGACTTCGACGTGCCGATCGGCAAGCACGGCGACTGCTACGACCGCTACCTGGTGCGGATGTACGAGCTGCGGGAAAGCCTGAAGATCATCCAGCAGTGCCTCAAGGACATGCCATCCGGGCCGGTGCGCATCGACGACCGCAAGATCGCGCCGCCGCCGCGCGCCGAGATGAAGCATTCGATGGAAGCCTTGATCCATCACTTCAAGCTCTACACCGAGGGCTACCACGTTCCCGAAGGCGCGACCTATACGGTGGTCGAGGCGCCGAAAGGCGAGTTCGGCGTCTATCTGGTGTCCGACGGGACCAACCGGCCCTACCGGTGCAAGATCCGCTCGCCCGGATTCGCTCACCTGCAGGCGATGGATTTTCTCTGTCGCGGCCACATGCTGGCCGATGTCGTGGCCGTCCTCGGATCGCTGGATATCGTTTTCGGGGAGGTCGACCGATGAGCGCCCACAACGAGATCGCGGTTTCCGGTCCGCCGTTCGCCTTTACCGAGGACAATCTGGCGGAGGCCCGCCGCCACATCGCCAAGTATCCGGAAGGCCGGCAGACCAGCGCCCTGCTGCCGCTGCTGCATCTGGCGCAGCGGCAGAACGCGGGCTTCCTGACACTGCAGGCACTCGACTACATCGCCGACTTCCTGCAGATGCCGCCGATCCGCGTCTACGAGGTGGCGACCTTCTATACGATGTTCAAGCTGCAGCCGATGGGCCGCTATCACGTCGAGGTGTGCACCAACGTGCCGTGCTGGCTGCGCGGCTCCGATGACGTCATCGCTACCTGCCGGCAGAAGCTGGGCGTCGGCCCCGGCGAGACCACCCCCGACGGGATGTTCACGGTCTCGAAGCCGAGTGCCTCGGCGCCTGCGTCAATGCGCCGATGATGCAGATCGGCGACGACTACTATGAGGATCTGACGCCCGAGACGACCGCCGCCGTCCTCGATGCGCTCGCCCGCGGCGAGACGCCGAAGGCGGGCCGCAAGCGGCAGGCGGAGCGCCGAGCCGGCGGGCGGCCTCACTTCGCTCACCACCTTGCCTGGCGCCCCGCAGGGGCGGCGGCGCCGGGGAGACGCTTGATGCTGAAGGATCAGGACCGGATCTTCACCAATCTCTACGGCTTCGGCGAGCCTGGGCTGAAGGGGGCGCAGGCGCGCGGCGACTGGGACGGCACCAGGGACCTGGTGGCGCGCGGCCGGATGGCGATCCAGGACGAGGTGCGCAAGTCCGGTCTGCGCGGCCGCGGCGGCGCCGGCTTCGTGACCGGCATGAAGTGGTCGTTCATGCCGAAGGAGGTGAGCGACCGGCCGCATTACCTAGTGGTCAATGCCGACGAGGGCGAGCCCGGCACCTGCAAGGACCGCGAGATCATGCGGCACGAGCCGCACAAGCTGGTCGAGGGCTGCCTGCTCGCCTGCGTCGCCATGGGCGCGCACACGGCCTACGTCTACGTCCGCGGCGAGTTCTGCCGCGAGGCCGAGGCGCTGGAGGCGGCGATCGACGAGGCGCGGGCGGCGGGGCTGATCGGCCCGGATGCCTGCGGCTCCGGCTGGGCCTTCGATATGCACGTGCATCGCGGCGCCGGCGCCTACATCTGCGGCGAGGAAACGGCGCTGATCGAAAGCCTGGAGGGCAAGAAGGGCCAGCCGCGGCTGAAGCCGCCGTTCCCCGCCAATGTCGGCCTGTTCGGCTGCCCGACGACGGTGAACAACGTCGAGACGATCGCGGTGGTGCCGACAATCATGCGCCGTGGCGGCGACTGGTTCGCCGGCATCGGCCGGCCGAAGAATGCCGGCACCAAGCTCTTCAACATCTCCGGCCACGTGAACAATCCGTGCACGGTGGAAGAGGAGATGGGCATCCCGCTGAAGGAGCTGATCGAGCGGCACGCCGGCGGCGTGCGCGGCGGCTGGAACAATCTGCAGGCGATCATTCCCGGCGGCTCGTCGGTACCGGCGCTGCCGCGGACCATCTGCGAGACGGTGCGCATGGATTTCGACGGCTTGCAGCAGGCGAAGTCCGGCCTCGGCACCGCTGCCGTCATCGTCATGGACAAGTCGGCCGACCTGATCCGCGCGGTGACCCGCTTCTCCCGCTTCTACAAGCACGAGAGTTGCGGGCAGTGCACGCCATGCCGCGAAGGCACCGGCTGGCTGTGGCGGGTGATGCAGCGGATGAGCGAGGGGCGGGCCCGCATCGAGGAGATCGACCTGCTCGCCGAGGTGACCCGGCAGATCGAGGGCCATACCATCTGCGCCCTGGGCGACGCCGCCGCCTGGCCGATCCAGGGTCTGATCCGCAACTTCCGCCCGGAGATGGAGCGGCGGATCGCCGAGTACCAGGCTTCCCAAAGCAAACAGGCCGCATAGAGGCGCACGCGCGATGCCGAGGTTGACGATCGACGGACGAGAGGTGGAGGTGCCGGCAGGGCTGACCCTGCTGCAGGCGTGCGAGAGCGTCGGCGTCGAAATCCCGCGCTTCTGCTACCACGAGCGTCTGGCCATCGCCGGCAACTGCCGGATGTGCCTGGTGCTGATGCAGGGATCGCCGAAGCCGATCGCGTCGTGCGCGATGCCGGCCGCCGACGGGATGGTGGTACAGACCAACACCCCCAAGGTTCATGCCGCGCGCAAGGGGGTGATGGAATTTCTGCTGATCAACCATCCGCTCGACTGCCCGATCTGCGATCAGGGCGGCGAGTGCGACCTGCAGGACCAGGCCCTCTACTACGGCTTCGACCGCGGCCGCTATGTCGAGAACAAGCGGGCGGTCCCGGAGAAGAACTTCGGGCCGCTGGTCAAGACCTGCATGACCCGGTGCATCCACTGCACCCGCTGCATCCGCTTCGCCCAGGACATCGCCGGTGTTCCCGAACTCGGCGCGACCGGCCGCGGCGAGGACATGGAGGTGACCACCTACGTCCAGAAGGCGCTGTCCTCCGAGCTGTCAGGCAACATCATCGACCTCTGCCCGGTGGGCGCGCTGACCAGCAAGCCCTATGCCTTCGTCGCCCGGCCTTGGGAGCTGTCGAAGACCGAGACCATCGATGTGATGGACGCGCTCGGCTGCAACATCCGCATCGACGCCCGCGCCAGCGAGGTGCTGCGGGTGCTGCCGCGGGTCAACGAGGACGTCAACGAGGAGTGGATCTCCGACAAGGCGCGGTTCGCCTGCGACGGTCTGCGCCGCCAGCGCCTCGACCGCCCGTACGTCCGTGAGTCCGGCAAGCTGCGCGCCGCGACCTGGGGCGAGGCCTTCGGCCGCATCGCCGAGCGGGTGCAGGGGCTGGCCGGCGAGCGCATCGCGGCGATTACGGGCGATCTCGCCTGCGCCGAATCGATGCTGCTGCTGAAGCGGCTGATGGAGGCGCTCGGCTCGCCCAACATCGACTGCCGCCAGGATGGCGCCCGGCTGCCGGCAGCCCCGCGCGCGGCCTACCTGTTCAACTCGCGCATCGCCGGCATCGACAAGGCCGATGCGCTGCTGCTGATCGGCACCAACCCGCGGCTGGAAGCCTCGGTGCTCAACGCCCGCATCCGCAAGCGGTGGCGCACCGGCGAGCTGAAGGTCGCCCTGCTCGGCGCCACAGCGGACCTGACCGACCCCTACGAGCATCTGGGCGATGACCTGCGGACGCTGCAGGCGCTGGCCTCGGGCGAGCACGGCTTCGCCCAGACGCTGCGCGATGCAGAGCGGCCGATGCTGATCATCGGCCAGGCGGCGCTGGCGCGGCCGGACGGCGCGGCGGTGCTGGCGGCGGCGCGGCAGCTTGCCGATGCGACCGGCATGATCCTCGGCACCCGCTGGAACGGCTTCAACGTCCTGCATACCGCCGCCGCCCGGGTCGGCGGCCTCGACCTGGGGCTTGTCCCCGGCGAGGGCGGCCGCGACGTCGAGGGCATCCTCGCCGGCGCGCAGGCGGGCGAGATCGACGTCGTCTACCTGCTCGGCGCCGACGAGATCGACACCAGCCGGCTCGGCAACGCCTTCGTCATCTACCAGGGCCATCACGGCGATGCCGGCGCCCACCGCGCCGACGTCATCCTGCCGGGCGCCGCCTATACCGAGAAGGACGCCACCTGGGTGAACACCGAAGGGCGGGTGCAGCGCGGCTACTTCGCCTGCATGCCGCCCGGCGAGGCGCGGGAGGACTGGGCGATCCTGCGGGCGCTGTCTGAAGCTTTGGGCAGACCGCTGCCGGTGACGACGCTTGCCGATGTGCGCACGCTGCTGGTGCAGGCGGCAGCAAGTTTCGGTACGCCCGATGTGGTGGTGCCAACGGCGTGGGAAGAATTCGGCAGCGCCGGGTCAATCGATGCGGCGCCGTTGCTGCCGGCGGCGGAGAGCTATTACCTGACCAACCCGATCTGCCGGGCCTCGGTGACGATGGCGCGGTGCGTCGAGACCTTCGGAGATCAAGCCAGCATGAAGACCGGCACCCATGGCTGAGCTCTGGAGCGTCTGGATCTGGCCCCCAGTCTGGATCGTCATCCAGATCCTGGCGATCGTTCTGCCGCTGCTGCTGGGCGTCGCCTACCTGACGTTTGCCGAGCGCAAGGTCATCGCGGCGATGCACCAGCGCAAGGGCCCGAACGTGGTCGGTCCCTTCGGGCTGCTGCAGCCGATGGCCGACGGCCTGAAGCTATTCCTCAAGGAGACCGTCATCCCGACCGGCGCCAACCGGGCGGTGTTCGTGATCGCGCCGATGATCACCTTCATCCTCGCGCTCGTCGCCTGGGCGGTGATTCCATTCGGCCAGCTCAGCGACGGCACGCCAATGGTAGTGGCCGACATCAATGTCGGCATTCTCTACCTGTTCGCCATCTCGTCGCTGGGCGTCTACGGCATCATCATGGCCGGGTGGGCGAGCAACTCGAAGTACGCCTTTCTCGGTGCCATCCGCTCGGCGGCGCAGATGGTGTCATATGAGGTCTCCATCGGCTTCGTCATCATCACCGTGCTGCTCTGCGTCGGCTCGCTGAACCTCTCGCGCATCGTCGAGGCGCAGGCCGGGCCCTACGGCCCGCTCAACTGGTTCGTCTTCCCGCTGCTGCCGATGGCGGTGATCTTTTTCGTCTCCGGGCTGGCCGAGACCAACCGCCATCCCTTCGACCTGCCGGAAGCCGAAGCCGAGCTGGTATCCGGCTACAACGTTGAGTACTCGGCGATGACCTTCGCCCTGTTCTTCCTCGGCGAATACGCCAACATGATCCTGATGTCGGCGATGACGACGGTGCTGTTCCTCGGCGGGTGGCTGCCGCCGTTCAACATCGCCCCCTTCACCTGGATACCCGGGCCGATCTGGTTCATGTTCAAGATCGCCGCCTGCCTGTTCGTCTTCCTGTGGGTACGCGCCACCCTGCCGCGCTATCGCTACGACCAGCTGATGCGGCTGGGCTGGAAGGTGTTCCTGCCGGTCTCGCTCGCCGCCGTCGCCATCGTTGCCGGAGCGCTGGTCGCCTTCGGCTGGATGCCGGCGCGGGCCGGTTGAGGGGGATTGAACGATGACCTTCATGGACCGCACCGCCCGCGCCTTCCTCTTGAGCGAGGTCGTCGCCGGCTTGGCGCTCACCTTCCGCTACATGTTCAAGCCGACGGTGACGATCAACTATCCCTACGAGAAGGGACCGCTCAGCCCGCGCTTCCGCGGCGAGCACGCGCTGCGCCGCTATCCCAACGGCGAGGAGCGGTGCATCGCCTGCAAGCTGTGCGAGGCGATCTGCCCGGCGCTGGCGATCACCATCGAGGCCGAGCCGCGCGAGGACGGCAGCCGCCGGACCACCCGCTACGACATCGACATGGTCAAGTGCATCTACTGCGGCTTCTGCCAGGAGGCGTGCCCGGTGGATGCGATCGTCGAGGGGCCGAATTTCGAGTTCTCCACCGAGACCCGCGAGGAACTCCTCTACGACAAGCAGAAACTGCTGGCGAACGGAGATCGCTGGGAAAACGAGCTTGCCGCCAATCTGGCCGCCGATGCGCCATACCGTTGACTGATCCGCCGCGATCGGACAGAACAGAACCGGCGGTAAAGTAGAGACAACCGGGACCCGCCGACAACAATCCGCACCGCCCCCAGTCCGTTCGGAAAGCCGATGATCATCCAAGCGCTCGCCTTTTACGTCTTCGCCGCGATCGCGATCGCCGCCGGCGCGATGGTCATATCCTCGCGCAATCCGGTGCACTCGGTGCTGTTCCTGATCCTCGCCTTCTTCAATGCCGCCGGCCTGTTCGTGCTGATGGGCGCCGAGTTCCTGGCGATGATCCTGGTCGTCGTCTATGTGGGCGCGGTGGCGGTGATGTTCATGTTCGTCGTGATGATGCTGGACATCAATTTCGCCGAATTGCGGCAGGGGTTCCTGCGCTATCTGCCGATCGGCGGCCTGGTCGGCCTGATCCTGCTGGTCGAGCTGCTGATCATCATGGCCGGCTGGCAGCTGGCGCCGGGTGCGCCACTGACCGAGAGCGTGGCGGCAACACCGCCGCCGCTGGAGGTCACCAACACCGTGGCGCTCGGCCATCTTCTCTATACCCACTACATCTACCTGTTCCAGGTGGCGGGTCTGATCCTGCTGATCGCCATGATCGGGGCCATCGTGCTGACCCACCGGCGACGACCCGGGATCCGCCGGCAGGACATCAGCCGGCAGCTGCGCCGGCGTCCGGCGGATACCATCGAGGTTCGCAAGATCCCGACGGGAAAGGGTCTGTGATGCTGGCCATCGGTCTGACCCACTATCTGTGGGTCGCGGCGATCCTGTTCGCCATCGGCATCTTCGGCATCTTCCTCAACCGGAAGAACGTCATCATCATCCTGATGTCGGTCGAGCTGATGCTGCTGGCGGTCAATATCAACTTCATCGCCTTCTCGGCACACTTGAACAACCTCGTCGGCCAGGTGTTCGCGATGTTCGTGCTGACCGTGGCGGCGGCCGAGGCGGCGATCGGACTCGCCATCCTCGTCGTCTACTTCCGCAACCGCGGCACCATCGCCGTCGAAGACATCAACACGATGAAGGGGTGAGGGACCGGCGATGACGGTAGCCCTGGTCTTCCTGCCGCTGCTCGGCGCGATCATCGCCGGAGCGCTGGCCTTTGTCCGGTCCAAGGACAAGCATGCCAAGCACCACACCGATGTGCTGGCGCAGCGCATCACCTGCGGCGCGCTGCTGGCATCGATGGTGCTTGCCATCCTCGTCTTCTGGGATGTGGCGATTCACGGCAATGCCTACACCGTCGAGGTCCTGAGCTGGATCACGTCCGGCGGCTTCCATGTCTCGTGGGCGCTGAAGGTGGACACGCTGACCGCGGTGATGATGCTGGTCGTCACCGTCGTCTCGGCGATGGTGCACGTGTATTCGATCGGCTACATGCACCACGACGGCAGCATCCCCCGGTTCATGGCCTACCTGAACCTGTTCACCTTCTTCATGCTGATGCTGGTCACCGCCGACAACCTGGTGCAGATGTTCTTCGGCTGGGAGGGCGTCGGCCTTGCCTCCTACCTGCTGATCGGCTTCTGGTACGACCGTCCGTCGGCCAACGCCGCTGCCATCAAGGCGTTCGTCGTCAACCGCGTCGGCGACTTCGGCTTTACCCTCGGCATCTTCGCCACCTTCGTGCTGTTCGGCTCGGTGAACCTCGACACCATCTTCGCCGCCGCCCCGCAGCACGCAAATACGATGATGCAGGTGTTCGGCACCGAGTTGCACGCGCTGACGCTGATCTGCCTCCTGCTGTTCGTCGGCGCCATGGGCAAGTCGGCGCAGATCGGCCTGCACACCTGGCTGCCCGACGCCATGGAGGGCCCGACGCCGGTCTCCGCCCTGATCCATGCCGCAACCATGGTCACCGCCGGCGTCTTCATGGTGGCGCGCTGCTCGCCGCTGTTCGAGCAGTCGGATGCGGCGCTGACCATGGTGACGGTCGTCGGCGCGCTGACCGCCATCTTCGCCGCCACCGTCGCCTGCACCCAGAACGACATCAAGCGGGTGATCGCTTATTCCACTTGCTCGCAGCTCGGCTACATGTTCTTCGCCTGCGGCGTCTCCGCCTACACCGCCGGCATCTTCCACCTGATGACCCATGCCTTCTTCAAGGCGCTGCTGTTCCTCGGCTCCGGCTCGGTGATCCACGCCATGTCGGACGAGCAGGACATGCGCAAGATGGGCGGCTTATGGAAGCTGATCCCGGTGACCTATGCGCTGATGTGGATCGGCAACCTCGCGCTCGCCGGTATCTGGCCGTTCGCCGGCTACTTCTCCAAGGACTTCATTCTGGAAGCCGCCTGGGCGTCGCACACCTTCGTCGGCACGATGGCCTTCTGGTTCGGCACCGCCGCGGCGTTCCTGACCGCCTTCTATTCCTGGCGGCTGCTGATCATGACCTTCCACGGCAAGCCGCGCGGCGACGATAGTGTTGTGGCGCGCGTGCATGAATCGCCGAAGGTGATGCTGGTGCCGATGCTGGTGCTGGCGGTGGGCGCCGTTCTCGCCGGCCTTCTCGCCGCGGACATGATGATCGGCCATCACTGGGAGGACTTCTGGCGCGGATCGATCGTCATCCTGCCGGAGCACCCGGCGGTCGAGCACGCCCACGACGTACCGCTCTGGGTGAAGCTGGCGCCGCTGGTTGTCGGCCTCGCCGGCATCGCGCTCGCCTATGTGCTCTACATGTTCACTTCCGGCATCCCGGCGATGCTGGCGGCGCGGTTCCGCGTCCTCTACGAGTTCCTCCTGAACAAGTGGTACTTCGACGAACTCTACGACGGGGTGCTGGTGCGACCGGCGTTCCGCATCGGCCGCGGTCTGTGGAAAGGCGGCGACGGCGCCCTGATCGACGGCGTCGGTCCCGACGGCGTCGCGGCGGCGGCGGTGCGCGTCGCCCGCGGCGCGGTCCGGCTGCAGACCGGCTACATCTTCCATTATGCGTTCGCCATGCTGATCGGGGTGCTGATCCTGGTCACCTGGTACCTGTTCCGTTTCGCGTGACCGGTTGAGGCGCCACCCATGGGCAATCTGCCGTTTCTCTCGCTGGTCACCTTCCTGCCGCTGCTGGGTGCCGCGTTCATCATGGTCATCCGCGGCGAACCGGATGTCGTCGCCCGCAACGCCCGCAATGTGGCGCTGCTGACGTCGTGTGCCACCTTCGTGCTGTCGCTCGGCATCTGGTTCAACTTCGACGCCGGCACCGCCGACTTCCAGTTCGAGGAGCGGGCGGTGTGGATGCCGGCATTCAACATCGCATACCACATGGGCGTCGACGGCATCTCGATGCCGTTCGTGCTGCTCTCCACCCTGCTCATCCCGGTCTGCATCCTCGCCAGCTGGACCAGCGTGACCATGCGGGTGAAGGAGTACATGGTCTCCTTCCTGCTGATGGAGACGATGCTGGTCGGCACCTTCTGCGCCCTCGACCTGATCCTCTTCTATCTGTTCTTCGAGGGCGTGCTGATTCCGATGTTCCTGATCATCGGCGTCTGGGGCGGCCCGCGGCGGGTCTATTCGGCGTTCAAGTTCTTCCTCTACACGCTGGCCGGCTCGGTGCTGATGCTGCTGGCGCTGCTGACTCTCTACCTCGACGCCGGCACCACCGACATTCCGGCGCTGCTGCAGCACAATCTGCCCACCGGCCTGCAGCAGTGGCTGTGGCTGGCCTGCTTTGCCGCTTTCGCAGTGAAGCTGCCGATGTGGCCGGTGCACACCTGGCTGCCCGACGCCCACGTCGAAGCGCCGACGGCGGGCTCGGTGATCCTCGCGGGGGTCCTGCTGAAGTTCGGCGGCTACGGCTTCCTGCGCTTCTCGCTACCGATGTTCCCCGAAGCTTCGATCATCTTTGCGCCGCTGGTATTCGCGCTTAGCATCATCGCCGTCGTCTATACCTCGCTGGTGGCGCTGGCGCAGGAAGACATGAAGAAGCTCATCGCCTACTCGTCGGTGGCGCACATGGGCTTCGTCACCGTCGGTGCCTTCACCCTGACGCAGCAGGGCGTCGAGGGGGCCATCTTCCAGATGCTCAGCCACGGCATCGTCTCGGCGGCGCTGTTCCTTATCGTCGGCGTCGTCTACGACCGCATGCACTCCCGCGACATCGCCGCCTATGGCGGCCTCGTCCACCGCATGCCGGTCTACGCGATGGTTTTCATGGTGTTTATGCTGGCATCGGTCGGCCTGCCGGGGACGAGCGGCTTCGTCGGCGAGTTCCTGGTGCTGCTGGGAGCCTTCCGCCACAACGCCTGGGTGGCGACGTTCACCGCCCTCGGCGTCATCCTCGGCGCTGCCTACATGCTCTACCTCTACCGCCGCGTCATCTTCGGGGCGCTGGTCAAGGACTCGCTGAAGACCATCGGCGATCTCACCCCGCGTGAGGTGCTGGTGTTCGCGCCGCTGTTCGTCGTCGTCGTGTGGCTGGGCGTCTACCCTGAGCCGCTGCTCAACGTCATGCACGTCTCGGTTCAGAACCTCGTCGAACGCGTCGATCTGGCGCGCGCCGCGCTGGATGCGTCGGCGCTGGCCGCCCGCTAAGGCGCGCCCGCTCAAGGAGCCGGAAAGCCCATGCCTCTCGCCCAAGTTCCCGACATCGTCCCGGCGCTGCCCGAGATCTTCCTCGCCCTGGCGGCGATGGCGTTGCTGATGTTCGGCGTTTTTCAGCGCGAAGGGGATGCCGCCGCGATGGTGCGGCAGAACCGGCTGATGATCCGGCTGGGCGCGATCGCGCTGCTGTTGGCGCTGCTGCTTGTTGTCACCATCTCGGCGCGCGGGCCGGTGCTGGCGTTCGGCGGCATGTTCATCGTCGACGACTACGCCATTTTCTTCAAGGTGCTGGTGTTGGGTGCGGCGGCGCTCAGCCTGCTGATCTCCCGGGAATACCTTGAGTTGCGCGGCATCGCCCGCTTCGAGTTCGTCGTGCTGGTGCTGCTCGCCACCACCGGCATGATGCTGATGATCTCGGCCAACGATTTCCTCTCGCTCTACCTCGGCCTCGAGATGCAGAGCCTCGCCCTCTACGTCATCGCCGCCTTCAATCGCGACGACGGCAAGTCGGTGGAAGCAGGGTTGAAGTACTTCGTTCTCGGGGCGCTGGCCTCGGGAATGCTGCTCTACGGCGCCTCGCTCATCTACGGCTACGCCGGCACCACCGGGTTCACCGCCGTCGGCGGGATGGTGACGGCGCTGCACGGGGCCGCGCCCCCGACCGGGCTGATCGTCGGCCTCGTCTTCATCATCGCTGGCCTTGCCTTCAAGGTTTCAGCGGTGCCGTTCCACATGTGGACGCCGGATGTCTACGAGGGCGCGCCGACGCCGGTGACCGCCTTCTTCTCGCTGGCGCCGAAGATGGCAGCGATCGCCCTGCTGCTGCGGGTGATGATCGAGCCGTTCGGCGACCTGCTGCCGCAGTGGCGGCAGATCATCGTCTTCATCTCCATTGCCTCGATGCTGATCGGCGCGTTCGGCGCGATCGGTCAGACCAACATCAAGCGGCTGATGGCCTACAGCTCCATCGGTCACGTCGGCTACGCGCTGATCGGCCTCGCCGTCGGGGGTGAGGAGGGCGTGCGCGGTGTCCTCATCTACATGGCAATCTACCTGATCATGAACCTCGGCGCGTTCACCTGTATCCTGTGCATGCGCCGCCGCGAGCAGATGGTCGAGGAGATCGCCGATCTTGCCGGTGCCACTCGCAGCACGCCGGTGATGGCGCTGGCGCTCGCCGTTTTCATGTTCTCGATGGCGGGGATCCCGCCGCTCGCCGGCTTCTTCGGCAAGCTCTACATCTTTCTCGCCGCCGTTCAGGCGCACCTCTACACGCTTGCCATCGTCGGCGTGCTCTCCAGCGTCGTCGCCGCCTTTTATTACCTGCGTATCGTCAAGCTGATGTACTTCGATCAGAGCGAGGAGCCGCTTGACCGCAACTACGGCCCGGAACTGCGGCTGGTGATGCTGGGAACAGCCTTCGTCATCGTGCTGTTCTTCCTCTATCCGGAGCCTATTCTGTCGAGCGCGGGCGCCGCCGCGGCGTCGCTGCTCGCCGGCGGCTGAGGATGGGCACAGCGGCCCGCCTGCCGCCGTTCTTCCGCACCATCCGGCTTCCTTGCGTCGGCTCGACCAGCGACGAGGCGAAGCGCCTTGCGGCTCTGGGGGCGGAGGAGGGGACGCTGGTCTGGGCGGACGCCCAGACCGACGGGCATGGCCGCCTTGGCCGCAGCTGGATTTCGCCTCCCGGCAACCTCTACTTTTCGCTGCTGCTGCGGCCCGCCGGCCGGGTGAGCGAGGCGATGCAGCTGACGTTCGCCGCGGCGGTGGCGCTGGCCGAGGCGGTCGCGGCCGCCCTGCCGCCGGCCGCCGCCCGCGTCGGCTGCAAGTGGCCGAACGACGTGCTGATCGGCGGGCGCAAGGTTTCCGGCATCCTGCTGGAGTCGCAGGCGGCGGCCGATGGTGGCATCGAGTTGCTGATCGTCGGTATCGGCGTCAATGTGGCCTCGCATCCACCGCCGGAGGCGGTAATGTATGCGGCGACCTCGCTGCACGCGGAGGGCGCGGCGGAAGAGACGGCGGCCTCGGTGCTCCAGCGGTTCTGCCCGGCCTTTCTCGGCTGGTACCGGACGTGGCAGCGCGAGGGCTTTCCGCCGGTGCGCGACGCATGGCTCCGCCATGCCGAAAAGCTGCACCAGGCGGTCGAGGTGCGCCTCGATGCCGAGACCATCGGCGGCACCTTTGTCGGTCTGGCGGCGGACGGCGCCATGCTGCTGCAGCAGGGTGACCGCCGGCGGACCATCCTTGCCGGCGACGTCTTTCCCGCCGCCGTCTGATCCGGATCCTACCTTCCATGCTGCTGGCGATCGATGTGGGCAATACCAATACGGTGTTCGCGGTGTTCACACCCGAAGGCCGGATGCTGGGGGAGTGGCGGACCTCTACCGACGCCGCCCGAACGGCCGACGAGCACGGCGTCTGGCTGGCGCAGCTGTTCGCGCTCACGGACATCGACCGGCACGCCATCCACCACGGCGTCATCGCCACCGTCGTGCCGGCGGCGCTGTTCGGCCTGCGCCTGATGTTCCGACGGTATTTCAACTGCACGCCGCTTGTCGTCGGCGCGCCGGATGTCGATATCGGCATCCGGGTGCTGATGGACCGGCCGGAGGAGGTGGGTGCCGACCGGTTGGTCAATGCCCTTGGAGCGTATGAGGAATATGGAGGTTCGAAGATCATCGTCGATTTCGGCACCGCCACCACCTTCGACGTGATCGACGCCGACGGCAGCTATCTCGGCGGTGCGATCGCACCCGGCGTGAATATGTCGCTGGAAGCGCTGCGCCGGGTCGCGGCGCAACTGCCGCGGGTGGCCATCGGCCGGCCGGACAGGGCAATCGGCAAGACCACGGCGCAGGCGATGCGCTCCGGCATCTTCTGGGGCTACGTCGGCCTGACGGAAGGGATCATTGAGCGGATTCGTCGGGAGATGGCGAGGCCGATGGGGGTGATCGCCACCGGCGGGCTGGCACCGCTGTTCACCGAATGCTCGGCGGTGCTGGAGCGGGCCGATCCGCAGCTCACCCTGAAGGGATTGTGGGCCGTCTATCGTCGCAACCGGGAACGATGACCGGCAGCCCGGACGACGAGCTGGTCTTCCTGCCGTTGGGCGGTGCCGGCGAGATCGGCATGAACCTCAATCTTTACGGTTGGGGTCCGCCCGCTGACCGCCGCTGGCTGATGGTCGATTGCGGCATCGGCTTCAATGCCAACGTCATTCCCGGCGCCGACATCCTGCTGCCCGACCCCGCCTACATCGTCGACCGCCGCGACCGGCTGCTGGGGCTGGTGATCACCCACGCCCACGAAGATCACCTGGGCGCGCTGCCGTATCTGTGGCCGATGCTCCGCTGCCCGGTCTATGCGACGTCGTTCACCCAGGCGATGATACGCCACAAGCTGCGCGGCGACGGTGTGATGGCCGAGTTGCAGCCGATGACGATCCCCGCAACGGCCGCCTCGCGGTCGGCCCCTTCTCGCTTCAAATCGTAGGGGTAACCCACTCTATCCCCGACGCGCAGGCGATCGTCATCCGCACGCCGGGCGGCACGGTGGTGCATACCGGCGACTGGAAGCTGGACCCGGACCCGGTGGTGGGACCAACCTCGGACGAGCAGGCGCTGCGAGAACTCGGCGACGAGGGCGTGACCGCGCTTGTCTGCGATCTGACCAACGTCTTCGAGCCGGGACGCACCGGCTCGGAAGCATCGCTGCGCTCGGACCTGCGGCGCCTCATCGCCCGCTGCGGACAGCGGGTCGTGGTCACCTGCTTTGCCTCCAACATCGCCCGCATCGCCACCATCGCCGAGGCGGCGCGCGATGCCGGTCGGGTCGTGCTGATTGCGGGCGGCTCGCTCAAGCGCACCTGCGGCGCGGCGCTGGAAAGCGGTTATCTCAAGGGCTGCCGCCGCTTCTCGACGACGCCCTGTTCGCACGGTTGCGGCGCAGCGAGTGCCTTGTCATCTGCACCGGAGGGCAGGGGGAGCCGCGAGCGGCGCTCAGCCGCATCCTGCAGGGCGATCACCCCAACGTCGATCTGGAGCCGGGCGACACCGTCATCTTCTCGACGCGGAACATCCCCGGCAACGAGATGGCGATCAGCCGGCTACACAACGGCCTGCTCCGCCGCGGCATCGACGTGCTCACCTACCGGGACGGCGCCATCCACGTCTCCGGTCACCCGGCGCGCGGCGATCTGGAGCAAATGTATTCCCTGGTCCGTCCGCGGGTGGCGGTGCCGGTGCACGGCGAGCTTCGCCACCTGCTGGAACACACCGAACTGGCGCGGACGCTGGGTGTTCCGGAGCGGATCGTCGCCGAGAACGGCACCATCGTCCGGCTGGCGCCGGGCCCGGCGTGTATCGTCGAGACGGTTGCCGCCGGGCGGCTGTCGGTGGAGGGCCGGCGGGCGGTGCCGGCCGATGGCGAGCTTGTGCGTGACCGGATCAAGGCCATATACAACGGATCCGTAACCGTCACCGTCGTGCTGGAGCGGTCGTGGCGTGCCGTGCGGGAGGTGCTGCTTTCCTCCGTCGGCCTCGTCGAGCAAGGTGAAGAAGACATCATGCGGTCAATGCAGGAAGCGGTGCAAGCGGCAGTGGACGCGCTGCCGGCCGGCCGGTACGACGACGATCCGGCCGTCGTCGAGACGGCGCGGATCGCCGTCAGGCGGGCGGCCCGGCAGGCCATCGACAAGCGACCGCTCGCCCACATTCACGTCGTTCGCGTCTGAGCAAAACGCAGAGGAGGAGACAAATGATCGGTCGCTTCAACCACGTCGCCATTGCCGTCCCGGATCTGGAAGCGGCGTCGAAGAAATATCGGGAAGTGCTCGGCGCCAAGGTTTCGGCGCCGCAGCCGGAACCTGACCACGGCGTGACCGTCGTGTTCGTCGAGCTGCCGAACACCAAGGTCGAGCTGCTGCATCCGCTCGGCGAGAAGTCGCCGATTCAGGGTTTTCTCGACAAGAACCCCGGGGGCGGCATTCACCACATCTGCTACGAGGTCGAGGACATCATCGCTGCCCGTGAGCAGCTGAAGGCGACCGGCGCGCGGGTATTGGGTGACGGCAACCCGAAGATCGGCGCTCACGGCAATCCGGTGCTGTTCCTGCACCCCAAGGATTTCTACGGCACGCTGGTCGAGCTCGAGCAGGCGAAGCCAGCGGCGTAAGCGGCAGCGGGCGACTTGGTCATGGGGTGGGTAAGCGGCATCGCCGTATACATCCTCATCTGGTGGCTGGTCATCTTTATGGTGCTGCCCTGGGGCATCCAGACCGTTTCTCAGGAAGATGTCGCCCGGGGGCACATGCCGAGCGCGCCCCGCCGTCCGCGCATGTGGCTGAAAGCGGCGGTGACCACGGTGGTCGCCGCCGTTCTCTGGCTCATCGGCTATGCCCTCATCCAGTCCGGCGCGGTTGCCTTCATTGGACCTTAGGCAGAGCGCCGGGCGCGAAACGCAATGCCTGGGAACGAAAACGGCCGCCAAAGCGACCGTCTCCCTTTACTCCCAACGGCAGCGCCTGAATTGGCCACCGCTCTTGCATACTGTTCGTTTTATTCTGATTAACTCACTTCGGAGTTCTCCGGTGGATGTTTCCTCGAAACCCGGGCCAACGAGTGCCTGCATCTGCATGCCACCAGCGCAAGTTACAGGACGGGCCCATAGAGGTCATCACTTTTTTGTTGATCTCCAGTAAAGACAGGCAAGATCGGCTGTCTTGCCGGGCAGTGGCGGCGGCTGACCTCAACGTTCGCTGCCGCGGCAAATGGAATAGCCGTTCGTCGTCCAGCCGAACTCAGGTTGTCGCACGATCGTGCGCCGCCGCCGTCGCTCGGAGACGATAACCGCTGAAGAGGGGATTGCCGGGCGCGGCAGCCCGTAAGGATACGCGTTGGACGCCGAACTATCGGCGCAGCGTCGGTACCGTCCGCTGCCAGCGCCCCCGAAAATCCTCTTGGGTAATCTTGCGGGCGAGCAGCCGAAAGCCGGTCCGGTGCTTTGAAGTGCTGGTCAAGGCCGATGAAAGCCGCAATGGTGGGTGTAGCGTCGGCGCCGGCTCTCCTGGCCTGCGCTGTTCCGGAGGTTGACCGGCCTTCCCGGCCGGTCGTTGATGTCGCCTGAGCCATCGCCTACAGTCCGCCAGCCCGCCGGCAACAAACGATGTGGAGAAGGTCGAGGGCGCATGCGGCTGTCTCAATTCTACCTGCCGACGCTGCGGGAAAACCCGGCGGAAGCGCAGATCGTCTCCCACCGCCTGATGCTGCGGGCCGGGATGATCCGCCAGTCGTCCGCCGGTATCTACACGTGGCTGCCGTTGGGCCTGCGGGTGCTGCGCAACATCGAGCGCATCGTTCGCGCCGAGCAGGACGCGGCCGGCTGCCTGGAAATGCTGATGCCGACCATTCAGTCGGCGGAGCTGTGGCGGGAGAGCGGCCGCTACGAGGCCTACGGGCCGGAAATGCTGCGCATCCGCGACCGGCATGACCGCGAAATGCTCTACGGCCCGACCAACGAGGAACTGATCACCGAGCTCGTCCGCGGCACCATTCGCAGCTACAAGCAGTTGCCGAAGCTGCTCTACCATATCCAATGGAAGTTCCGCGACGAGATCCGCCCGCGCTTCGGGGTGATGCGCGGCCGCGAGTTCCTGATGAAGGACGCGTATTCGTTCGACCTCGGCCGCGAGGGCGCGATCCGCGCCTACAACAAGATGTTCCTCTGCTACCTGCGGACGTTCCAGCGGATGGGGCTGAAGGCGATCCCGATGCGCGCCGACACCGGGCCGATCGGCGGCGATCTCAGCCACGAGTTCGTCATCGTCGCCGACACCGGCGAGAGCGAGATCGCCTACCATCGCGACTTCGAGCGGATGGACGCGGCAATCGGGGCGATCGACTACGGGGGGGACCTGCAGCCGATCGTCGACTCCTTCACCACAAAATATGCGGCGACCGACGAACAGCGCGATCCCGCAGCCGAGGCGGCGCTGGGGCCGACCTGGTGACCGGCCGCGGCATCGAGGTCGGCCACATCTTCTATTTCGGCACCAAGTACGCGAAGCCGATGGGCGCGATCGTTAGCGGACCGCAGGGAGAAACGGTGCTGATGGAGATGGGCTCCTACGGCATCGGCGTCTCCCGCCTCGCCGGCGCCATCATCGAGGCCTCGCACGACGACGCCGGCATCATCTGGCCGGAGGCTGTCGCGCCGTTCTCCGTCGGCTTGATCAACCTGAAGACCGGCGACGGCGCCTGCGATGCGCTGTGCGAGCGGATCAGCCGGGCACTGGACGAGCGCGGCATCGAGGTGCTCTATGACGATCGTGGCGAGCGCCCGGGAGTGAAGTTCTCCGATATGGACCTGATCGGCCTGCCGACGCAGGTCGTCGTCGGGCCGCGCGGCGCCGCTGCCGGTAGCGTCGAGATAAAGAGCCGGCGCGACGGAGCCCGCCGCGAGTTGCCGGTCGAAGCGGCGCTGGCGCAGCTCGGCGTCTGAGGACACATCCGCCCATGTTCAGTGCGTTCGAGTGGACGGTCGCCATGCGCTATCTGCGCCCGCGGCGGAAAGAAGGCTTCATCTCGGTCATCGCGCTCTTCTCCTTCCTCGGCATCTTCCTCGGCGTCGCCACCCTGATCATCGTCATGTCGGTGATGAACGGCTTCCGCCAGGAACTGCTCGGCCGCATCCTCGGGCTGAACGGCCATGTCAGCGTCTATGGCGCCATCACCGGCCTGACCGACTACGACGCGCTGCGCGACATTGTGGCGGGCATGCCGGGCGTGGTCCTGGTCGATCCGATGATCGAGAACCAGGTGATGGCCACCGCCAACGGCGTCGCCCGCGGCGCCATGGTGCGCGGCCTGCGGCCGGAGGACATGCGCAAGCGCGAGATCGTCACCAGCCATATCGTCGAGGGCTCGCTCGACGACTTCAGCGGCGACGACGCCGTGCTCATCGGCGCACGCCTCGCCGAGCGCATGGGGCTCGGCGTCGGCCAGCGGATCACCCTGATCTCGCCGAAAGGCAACATCACCGCCTTCGGCACGGTGCCGCGGATGCGCGCCTACCGCATCGTCGGCCTGTTCGACGTCGGCATGTACGAATACGACAGCAACTTCATCTTCATGCCGCTGGACGCGGCGCAGACCTACTTCAACATGCCGGATTCGGTCACCGCCCTTGAGATCTTCCTCGACGACATGCAGAAGGCGCCGGCGTTCGCCCGCGAGCTCCAGCACAAGATCGGCGCGGCCGGCCGGGTGCACGACTGGCAGCGGGCGAATGCCAGCTTCTTCAACGCCGTGCAGGTCGAACGCAACGTCATGTTCCTAATCCTGACGCTGATCATCGTCGTCGCCGCCTTCAACATTGTCTCCAGCCTGATCATGCTGGTGAAGGACAAGGGCCGGGCGATCGCCATCCTGCGGACGATGGGGGCGACGAAGGGCGCGATCACCCGCATCTTCTTCATCTCCGGGGCCAGCGTCGGCGTGCTCGGCACGCTGTGCGGCTTCATCGCCGGCTTGCTCTTCTGCGACAACATCGAAACCATCCGCCAGGGAATCCAGGCGCTGACCGGTACCAACCTGTTCGCGCCGGAAATCTACTTTCTCTCGAAGCTGCCGGCGGTCGTCGATCCGGTCGAGGTGGCGACGGTCACCGGCATGGCGCTCGTGTTGTCGTTCCTGGCGACGATCTACCCGTCGTGGCGGGCCGCCCGCATCGAGCCAGCGGAAGCCCTGCGCTATGAGTAGCCCGCGGCGGTTGGAGCGGCCTTGGTGAGCCCGCCGGTGTTCCGGCTGGAGGGCATCGTCCGCGCCTACCCGCAGGGACGGACGATGCTGCACGTGCTGCGCGGGGTCGCCCTCGAGGTCGCCGCCGGCGAACTGGTGGCGCTGGTTGGTCCCTCCGGCTCGGGGAAGTCGACGCTGCTGCATGTGGCGGGGCTGCTGGAGCGGCCGGACGCAGGCGAGGTCTACCTCGACGGCGTGGCGTGCGGGCCGCTCGACGACGACCGGCGCACCGGCTTGCGCCGCGATCGCATCGGCTTCGTCTACCAGTACCACCACCTGCTGCCGGAGTTCTCCGCCGAGGAGAACGTGCTGCTGCCGCAGATGATCGCCGGCAAGGCCTGCGCCGCCGGTGCGCGCGGGCGCGCGACCTGGTTGACCAACTCGGCCTTGCCGACCGCATCGATCACCGGCCGTGGGCCAGCTTTCCGGCGGTGGCGCAGCGGGTATTATCGCCCGGGCGCTGGCCAACAGCTCAAGCATCGTGCTGGCCGACGAGCTGACCGGCAACCTCGACCCGGTCACCGCCGACGAGGTATTCGCCCTGTTCGTCGCGCTCGCCCGCGACGCCGGCCTCGCCGCGGTGATCGCCACCCACAACCCGGCGCTGGCGGCGCGGATGGACCGCTCGGTGCGGCTCGAAGGCGGCCTGCTGGTCGAGGTGTGACGAAAGGCGACCGGCGCCTCGGGAAATCGGCCCGGTCACGGCATCGGCACTTGCGATTGTGGCAGAGTACTGCTCAATACTTCGGCGCGGCGAGGAAGTCCCCGCATCCAGGAATTTGGAGGCCATCATGAGGCGTTTCCTACCGGCGATCGCCGCCGTCGCCTATCGGGCTGGCAAGCCCGGCATTCGCCTTTACCCAGGAGCCGGTGAGCGTCGGCGGTTCCGGCGGAAATGCTGCTGCCGATCCGGACGACCAGTACCGCGACCAGTTCGAGCCCAGCTCGGCGACGCCGCAGCGGCAGCAACAGTCGGGGTTTTCCATCAACGGGCCGACGGCGACGTCCGCCATGCGGCGCCGGTCGAACGGCAGAGTCCCGACAACGAGCACCTGTTCTGGAACAACAGCAGCCGCTACTGGCGCTGACCTGCCCCCATGATGGCGCGGGTGTGGCCCGCAGCCCCGGCTGCCGCGTCATTGCCAGCAAAGCGAAGCACTTTAAGGGGGTTGCCGGGCCGGCCGGAGCCGTTCCTTGCCCGGTCTATGGCTTCGTCGGAACCAGGACGCCGTCGGCGTTGCGCCTGAGCGGGTAGGGCTGCCTTGGCAGCGGCGCGCCCGGGGCCTCGCTGATTGTCACCCCATAGGGACACTCCTGCGGCGCGATGGCGATGTACCGGGCGTAGCCGCCGGTGCCGCCCTGCGGCTTGGCGAAGCCGATGGCGATCAGCGCGCCGGCCTCCGGCACTTGGTCGAGGTTGGCCACCCCTTCCGCCTGGGTGAAGTGGTTGTGCATCAGCCAGGCCTCGCCTTCCAGCGTCGGCGTCGTATCGGTATCCAGCGGCTCGTGGCCGTGGAACAGGATGTGGCGCTGCAGGTGCAGGAACTGCAGCGCGGCGAGGCTGACGCCGGGGAAGGGTTTGTCGTTGAAGCGCTGCGCGTCGTCCCACTTCTTCGACCAGTCGCTGCGGATCATCACTACTGACCCTTCGGGGATACGGCCGTGCCGCGCCTCCCAGGCCTCGATGTCCGCAACGCCGGCATGGTAGCCGGGGTCGGCCGCCACCTTCTCGTGCACGTCGATGACCACCAGCGGGCGAACGGCGTAGGTCGGGGGCAGGTCGCTGATGGTGGCGCCGTATTCGTCCCAGTGCGCCGGCGGGTCGAGCTGCGTGCCGTACTGGTCGGTCGGCAGGTCGTAGGCGGTGGCGACGAAGCCGTCCTTGGCGTAGGTGAACTCCTGGCCCTTCCCGATCTCGCCCGGGATCGCGGCGCCGGCGACCGCCGGGCGGAACTGCGCTTGCGCGAAGCCCGGCCACACCGGGATGGTCGGACTGAAGGCGTGGGTGAGATCGACGTACTTCGCCTGCTTCAGTGCGCTGTCATAGACGGACCACAGCGCCAGATCGTCGCTCCTGACCTCGCCCGCGACCATCGTCGCCGCCAGCGCCAGCACCGTCAGCTTCAGCGAGCGACAGTTCCGCATGTCTTGATCCCCCACTTTGGCTTCAATATTCGCGTACGTCGCGGACCCCGGCGATGGCGCGCAGGCGTTCGACCAGCGCGGCGCTGATGCGGCGCGGCTGCGGCAGCACGATCTCCGCTTCGCGGCCGCCGCCGAGCCAGGCGAACAGCCGCACCTGGCCGCGCCCAGGCCCTGCTTCGCCGAGAGCTTCGGCGATCGCCGGCAGCGGCTTCTCGTCGTCGATGCACACCTCGATGCCGTCGGAGACGCGATCGACGGCCCGCTCCAGCGATTCGAGCCTCTGCACGACGCAGCGCACCCCGTCGCCGTCGCCCTGCGCGGTGACGTGCAACAGCAGCGAGGAGCCCGCCTCCAGCCGCTCGCGCTCCGCCGCCAGCACCTCCGAGAACACCGTCACCTCGAAGACGCCGGTGGTATCGGAGAGCTGCACGAAGGCGTATTTGCTGCCCTTCGCCGACGTCCGCTCCTTGCGGCCGATCACCGTGCCCGCCAGCAGCAGGTTGCCGGAGCGGCCGGAGGCCAGCACCTCGGCCCAGCGGGTCACCTTCAGCCGCTTCAGCTTGCCGGCGTAGGTGTCGAGCGGGTGCGCCGAGAGGTAGAAGCCGACCGCCTCCAGCTCCTCGCTCAGCCGCTGCATCGGCGGCCAGTTGGGAACGTCGGCGAGCTGCAGGCGCGGCGCCTGACGGAAGGCGCCGGCGCCGAACAGCGCTATCTGGCCGGTATCGACGGCCTCGCCGGCGGTCGCCAGCCGCAGCATCGCCTCGACGCTGTCGTGGACGCGCCGGCGGTTGGCATCGAGGCTGTCGAAGGCGCCGGCGCGCGCCATGTTCTCCAGCTGCCGCTTGTTCAAGAAGCGGCCGACGAGGCGCTGGGCGAAGTCGGCCAGCGAGCGGAAGGGGCCGCCCCGCTGCCGTTCCTCCACCAGCCGGCGGGCGGCGGGCTCGCCCACCGTCTTGATGCCGCACAGCGCATAACGGATGCCGCCCTGCTCGCCCGGCTCGACGCAGAAGGCCGCCTGCGAGGCGTTGACGTCCGGCGGCAGCAGGCGGATGCCGAGCCGGCTCAGCTCCTGGCGGAAGGCGCCCAGCTTGTCGCTGTTGTTGAGGTCGAGGGTCATCGAGGCGGCGAAGAACTCCAGCGGCCGGTTCGCCTTCAGCCACGCCGTCTGGTAGGCGATCAGCGCGTAGGCCGCGGCGTGCGACTTGTTGAAGCCGTAGCCGGCGAACTTGGCGACGAGATCGAAGATCTGGCTCGCCTTCGCCTGCGGCACCGCCTTTGCCACCGCCCCCTCGACGAACGAGGCGCGCTGCTTGTCCATCTCCTCCTTGATCTTCTTGCCCATGGCCCGGCGCAGCAGGTCGGCGCCGCCGAGCGAGTAGCCCGACAGCTCCTGGGCGATCTGCATCACCTGCTCCTGGTAGATCATGATGCCGTGGGTCTCGCGCAGGATTGGCTCCAGCGTCGGATAGAGCCAGTCGGCTTCTTCCTCGCCGTGCTTGCGGCGGATGTAGCTCGGGATGTTGTCCATCGGCCCCGGCCGGTAGAGGGCGACGACGGCGATGATGTCCTCGAAGGTGTCGGGCTTCATCTTGCGCAGCACGTCGCGCATGCCGGAGCTTTCCAGCTGAAACACGCCGACGGTCTCGCCGCGCCCCAGCATCTCGAAGGTGGGGCGGTCGTTCAGCGGCAGCGCCGCCACATCGATGCTCGCGCCGCGGCCGGCGCGCAGCAGCTCCACCGTGTTCGCCAGCACCGTCAGCGTCTTCAGCCCGAGGAAGTCGAACTTCACCAGCCCGGCCTGCTCCACCCACTTCATGTTGAAGCCGGTGACCAGCAGGTCGGAGCGGGGATCGCGGTAGAGCGGGATCAGCTCCGATAACGGCCGGTCGGCGATGACGACCCCCGCGGCGTGGGTGGAGGCATGCCGGTAGAGGCCCTCCAGCTTGCGGGCGATATCGACGAGGCGGGCGATGGTCTCGTCGGCGGCGACCATCGCCTGCAGCTGCGGCTCGGCCTTCAGCGCGCCGTCGAGGCTCACCGGGTTGGCCGGGTTGTTGGGGACCAGCTTGCAGATGCGGTCGACCTGGCCGTAGGGCAGGCCCAGCACCCGGCCGACGTCGCGCAGCACCGCGCGCGCCTGCAGCTTGCCGAAGGTGATGATCTGCGCCACCCGGTCGGCGCCGTACTTCTCCTGGACGTGGCGGATCACCTCGTCGCGGCGGTCCTGGCAGAAGTCGATGTCGAAGTCCGGCATCGAGACGCGTTCGGGATTGAGGAAGCGCTCGAACAGCAGGCCGAAGCGCAGGGGGTCGAGGTCGGTGATCTGCAGCGACCAGGCGACGACCGAGCCGGCGCCGGAGCCGCGCCCCGGGCCCACCGGAATGCCGTGGCCCTTGGTCCACTGGATGAACTCGGAGACGATCAGGAAGTAGCCGGCAAAGCCCATCTGGCAGATGACGCCGAGCTCATAGTCCAGCCGCTCGCGGTAGTCCTTCGGCTGATGCGGGGCAGGGGGGCCGTCCGGCATGGCGCGCAGCCGCGCTTCGAGGCCTTCGGCCGCCTGCGCCCGCAACGCCGCCTCCTCGCCACCGGCTTCGCCGCAGTCGTAAGGCGGCAGCATCGGCTTGACCTTGTCGATGGCGAAGGCGCAGCGGCGGGCGATGTGCACGGTGTTGGCGATGGCATCGGGCAGGTCGGCGAACGCCGCGGCCATCTCGGCACCGCTCTTAAAGCCGTGCTCGCGGGTCAGCCGCTGCCGGTTGCCATCGGCGATGTGGACCCCTTGGGCGATGCACAGCAGCGCGTCGTGGGCGCTGTAGAGGTCGGCACCGGCGAAGTAGACGTCGTTGGTGGCGACGATCGGCAGGTCGTGGTCGCGGGCGAGCGCCAGCAGCGCCGGCTCGACCGCCTGCTCGGCCTCCAGGCCGTGGCGCTGCAGCTCGACGTAGAGGCGGTCGCCGAACGCTTCGTGCAGTTGGGCCGCAGCGGCGTGCGCGGCGTCCGCCCGGCCATCGAGCAGCGGGCGGGCGAGGGGGCCGTCCACACCGCCGGTCAGCAGGATCAGGCCCTCGGCGTGGGTGCACAGGCTGGCGAGCGGAACGTGCGGGTCGGGATCGCCGTCGGCGCCGGCATAGGCTTCGGCCAGCAGCCGCAGCAGGCTGCGCCAGCCTGCGGCATTCTGCACCCGCAGCACCACCGCCTCGCGGCTCGCCGGCGCTCGCCCGCCGGCAGGGCGGCCGGCGCCGGAAGCAGCCGGCGGCGAGAGCGCGAGCTGGCAGCCGATGATCGGCTGGACGCCCTTCTCCCGCAGCACGGTGGAGACTTCCATGCCACCGAAGACGTTGTTGGTATCGGTGACCGCGACGGCGGGCATGCCGTGCGCCCGGCACAGCCCCGGCAGCTCCTTGACCCTTATCGCCCCCTCGGAGAGCGAGTAGGCGGTATGCACCCGCAGATGGACGAACTCGGCCTGCGCCATCCTAATCCCCTCGCTGGCGGCCGCTCTTATCCCGCCGCCGTCGCTCTTGTCTACCACGACACGGACGAGAGCGACTGTTCAGTGGTTTGCTTCGCTGTCGCTCGCAATGACGAAGTGGCCGCCGGGCACCACATCCGCACCGTCATTGCGAGCCCGCGAGAGCGGGCGCGGCAATCCACTGGCGAGAATGGGGAAGACAGCCCAGTGGATGCTTCTTCGCCACCGCTCGCAAAGTGGAAGTGGCGTAGGGCACAGCTGAGCGGGTCGGTTTGCAGGTAGGTTTGCCCCAGCCCTAACCTTTAAATTGCGAAGGCCTCAGCATGGCTGGCAGTGCGGCCGTCTACATCATGACAAACCGCAAGCACGGCACCCTTTACACTGGCGTTACCTCGGCACTGGTGCAGCGCGTTCACCAGCACCGGTCGACGACCAGTACCGGTTTTGCCGCCCGTTACGGATGCAGGTTGCTCGTCTATTTTGAACGTCATGACGAGATAACCACCGCCATCGCCCGGGAGAAGCAGATCAAGGCAGGATCGCGGCGTAAGAAAATCGCGTTGATTGAACACCTGAACCCGGCTTGGCGCGATCTCTACGGTGACATCATTTGAGCGTGGCAAGTATTACGTTAGTGCTGGCAAAGATCAGGAGTCTACCCGCGTCGTCATTGCGAGCGGAGCGAAGCAAACCACTGCATGGTGCTCGCGCGGCAGGAGTGGATTGCCGCGCCCGCTTTGCGGGCTCGCAATGACAGCCGAGTGTGGGGGCGGCGGCGCGGTCAGTTCTTGCTCTTGTCCACCAGGCGGTTGGCGCCGATCCACGGCATCATCGCCCGCAGCTTCTCGCCGACCGCTTCGATCGGATGGTCGGCGGCGCGGCGGCGCAGCGCCTTGAAGCTCGGCTGCCCGGCGGCGTTCTCCAGCATCCACTCCTTGGCGAAGCGGCCGGACTGGATGTCGTCCAGCACCTGCTTCATCCGCGCCTTGACCGTGGCGTCGATCACCCGCGGGCCGGAGGTGTAGTCGCCATACTCGGCGGTGTTGGAGATCGAGTAGCGCATGTTGGCGATGCCGCCCTCGTAGATCAGATCGACGATCAGCTTCACCTCGTGCAGGCACTCGAAGTAGGCCATCTCCGGCGCGTAGCCGGCCTCTACCAGCGTCTCGTAGCCGGCGAGGATGAGCGAGGTGAGGCCGCCGCACAGGACGGTCTGCTCGCCGAACAGGTCGGTCTCGCATTCCTCGCGGAAGGTGGTCTCGATGATGCCGGAGCGGCCGGCGCCGAGCGCCGAGGCGTACGACAGCGCGAGGTCGAGGGCGTTGCCGCTGGCGTCCTGGCCGACGGCGACCAGCGAGGGGACGCCGGCGCCGCGCAGGTACTCCGAGCGCACGGTGTGGCCGGGGCCCTTCGGCGCCACCATGAACACGTCGAGGTCGGGGCGCGGCTCGATCAGCCGGAAGTGGATGTTGAGGCCGTGGGCGAAGGCCAGCGCCGCGCCCTCGCGCAGGGTGCCGGCGAGATGGTCGCGGTAGAGCGCGCTCTGCAGCTCGTCGGGGGTGAGGATCATCACCACGTCGGCCCAGGCGCCGGCCTCCGACGGGCCGACGACGGTCAGGCCGTTGGCTTCCGCCTTCTTGACGCTGGCGGAGCCGGGCCGCAGCGCCACCCGCACCTCGGCGACGCCGGAATCGCGCAGGTTCAGCGCGTGCGCGTGGCCCTGGCTGCCGTAGCCGATCACCGCCACCTTCTTGCCCTTGATCAGCCCGAGATCGGCGTCCCGGTCGTAATAAACTCGCATCCTCGTCCTCCCGTTCCTTGCCAACCCTCTCCCTCGTGGGAGAGGGAGGGGAACCCGGCGCGAAAAGCGCCGGGAGGTGAGGGGGTGCGCCGCCAGACCCTCACCCGCTCGCTTTGCTTCGCACCCTCTCCCTCTCGGAGAGGGTTTTTCTCAGAACTCGCCGGAGCCCCGCGCGATGCCGACGACGCCGGTGCGCGCCACGTCGATCAGCCCCAGCGGGCGCATCAGGCCGATGAAGGCGTTGAGCTTGGTGGTCTTGCCGACGATCTCGAAGACGAACGATTCGTTGGTGGAATCGACGACGCGGGCGCGGAAGATATCGGCGATGCGCAGCGCTTCCACCCGGTGCTCGCCCTGGCCGCGCACCTTGACCAGCGCCATCTCGCGCTGCACGTAGGGCCCGGCGACGGTCAGGTCGCGCACCTTGTGCACCGGCACCAGCCGGCCCAGCTGGTTCTTGATCTGCTCGATGACCATCGGCGTGCCCGACGTCACGATGGTGATGCGCGAGACTTTGCCCTCGGGGTCGATCTCGGCGACGGTGAGGCTCTCGATGTTGTAGCCGCGGCCGGAAAACAGGCCGATGACCCGGGCGAGCACGCCCGGCTCGTTGTCCACGAGCACCGAGAGGATGTGAGTTTCCTGCCGAGCACTCTCAGGCATGGCGATCTTCCTTGTTCATTTTGTTCTGACGGGCCGGCGATGATCCGGCGCAGGTGGACGCCCTCACCCTCCCGCTGCGCGGGCCCCTCCCTCTCCCGCTGGCGGAGAGGGCCTGAGTGAGGGCTGCGGGCAGCGATCTAGACGAGTACCATGCCGTCCTCGGAAATCGGCTGGTCCGCCTTGTCCTGCGGGCCCATCAGCATTTCGTTGTGGGCGGCCCCCGACGGGATCATCGGGAAGCAGTTCTCCGCCTTGTCGACGCGGATGTCGGCGATGACCGGCCGGTTGATGCTGATCATCTCGCGGATCACGTCGTCGAGTTGATCCACCCGCTCGGCGCGCAGGCCGACGCCGCCGAACGCATCCGCCAGCTTCACGAAGTCGGGCAGCGAGTCCATGTAGCTCTGCGAATAGCGGCTGCCGTGCAGCAGCTCCTGCCACTGCCGCACCATGCCCATGTACTCGTTGTTGAGGATGAACACCTTCACCGGCAGCCGGTACTGGGCGATGGTCGACAGCTCCTGGATGTTCATCATCGTCGACGCCTCGCCGGCGATATCGACGACAAGCGCGTCCGGATGGGCGAGCTGCACGCCCATCGCCGCCGGCAGGCCGTAGCCCATGGTGCCGAGGCCGCCCGAGGTCATCCAGTGGTTCGGCTTCTCGAAGCCGAAGTGCTGGGCCGCCCACATCTGGTGCTGGCCGACCTCGGTGGTGATGTAGACGTCTTCGCGGTCCCGGGTCAGCTCGTAGAGGCGGCGGATAGCGTGCTGCGGCTTGATGATCTCGCCGTTCTGGCGGTAGGCGAGGGACTTGCGGGCCCGCCACTGGTCGATCTGCTGCCACCAGGCTGTCAGCGCCTTCGGAGCAGGCCGGCTGCCGGAGGCCTTCCACGCCTCGATCATCTGGCGCAGCACGTCCTTGACATCGCCGACGATGCCGAGATCGACCATCACGTTCTTGTTGATCGACGACGGATCGATGTCGATGTGGATCTTCCTGGCGTTTGGCGCGAACGCGTTGAGGCGGCCGGTGACCCGGTCGTCGAAGCGGGCGCCGATGCACACCATGACGTCGCAGCCGTGCATCGCCATGTTGGCTTCGTAGGTGCCGTGCATCCCCAGCATGCCGAGGAAGCTCGGATGCGACGCCCGCACCGCCCCCAGTCCCATCAAGGTCAGCGTCACCGGGAAGCTGGTGAGATCGACCAACTCGGTCAGCAGCGCCGAGGCTTCCGGGCCGGAGTTGATGACGCCACCGCCGCAGTAGAGGATGGGGCGCTCGGCGCGCACCATCATCGCCACCGCCTGCTCGATCGCGGCACGGTCGCCTGTGGTCTTCGGCTGGTAGGTCTTGTGCACGATATGGTGCGGCGGGATGTAGGGGCCGCTGGCCATCTGCACGTCCTTCGGCAGGTCAATCAGCACCGGCCCCGGCCGGCCGCTGCGGGCGACGTAGAATGCCTCGTGGATCGTCCGCGCCAGATCCTCCGTACTCTTCACCAGGTAGTTGTGCTTGGTGCACGGGCGGGTGATGCCGGTGGTATCGCACTCCTGGAAGGCATCGTTCCCGATAAGGTGGGTCGGCACCTGGCCGCACAGGATGACCAGCGGGATGCTGTCCATCAGCGCATCGGTGATGCCGGTCACCGCATTGGTGGCACCGGGCCCGGAGGTGACGATGACCACACCGACGGTGCCGGTCGAGCGGGCGTAGCCCTCGGCGGCATGCACCGCCCCCCCCTCCTGGCGCACCAGAATGTGACGGATCTGGTTCTGCTGATGGAGCTCGTCGTATACCGGAAGAATGGCGCCGCCTGGGTATCCGAATACATCCCGGACGCCCTGGTCGGCCAGCGCCCTGAGAACGATCTTCGCACCCGACATTTCTTCGTACGCCATCATAAGCTCCTGATTTTTAACGTCGCGCCGGCATCTCCCGCACTTCCGAGAGGCGCGCGATGATCGAAAAAAGCCCGGCACGAAGGCCGGGTCGATCGCTGATGGGCGAAACCTAGTCGCTCAGGTCCGGCGGGTCAAGAGCCGATGGCGAATAAACGCAAAGATTTCTCCGTTCAACCTTTCCGAATATTGCTCATGAAACACAACCGCGCCGCGGACCTGGTGACGCAGCCAGGTCATCTGCCGCTTGGCGAACCTTCGCGTCGCCTGCTGCGCCGCTGCAGTTGCCGCTTCAAAGGATAATGTTCGGTCGAGGAACCCGGCCATCTCCCGCACACCCAGCGCCTTCATCGCTGGCAGCGAGGGATCGAGGTGCAGCGCCAGCAGCCGGCGAACCTCACCCACCGCTCCCGCCTCGATCATCCGCAGGAAGCGGGCGTCGAGCGCCGGGTAGAGAGCCTCCCTCGACGGCAGCAGGACGATGGTGGCCAAGGCCGCACCGACGGGTGCGGAAGCGGGCGCGGCCGCCTGCCAGTCGCTTAGCGGCCGGCCGGTCGCCTGCACGACTTCCCAGGCGCGCAATAGCCGCTGCCGGTCACCGGCCGGCAGGCGTGCCGCCGCGACGGGATCGTATTCGGCAAGGGCAGCGCGGAAGCCGTCACGGCCCAGCTTCGCCCACAGCTCTTCCGCCTGCGCGCGCACCTCGGTGGGGATGGGGGGGACGGCTGCGAGACCGTGGGTCAGGGCTCGAGATAAAGCCCGGTTCCGCCGGTGACAATCGGCTGCCTGCCTTCCGCCCGTGCCGCGGCGATTTCCGCCAGCGCCAGCTCCCGCCAGCGGCCGGCGGAGCAGCGCTCGGCGGCGGACAGCACGCCGTAGAGGCGGTGCGGTGCCCGCGCCTCGTCGTCCGGTGACGGCCGCGCGGTGAGCACCCGCAGTTCGCGGTAGACCTGGGCGCTGTCGGCATTGATGATGACGCCATCGAGGCGGCCAGCAATTGCCAGCGCCAGTGCCGACTTGCCGCTGCCGGTCGGCCCGGCGATCACCAGTGTGTGGGGCTCGTCTGCAGGCACGCATGCTCACCCGGATCCAGCGGCGCGGCCGTTCGCTCGGAGCGGCCGCACTATCAAGGCATCGCCTGCTCCGGAAGATTGCGCACTTGTGGTCGTTCCACAACGGGGCGCGGCTCGTGGCTGCAGCTACGAAAAATAGGGCGGGAGGGGTCCGGAGAGCAGAAATTGGCCGCCGGTCCAGCACTTCTGCCGGCCGGCGGCTCGATAAGGCGGCGAATTCGCTTAAGGTGTCGGGTTCAATGGGCAGGGGTTGTCCAATTCCGCGACCGTCTTGGCGCCGGGCAACAGCTGCGAATAATCGTTGCCGGAGGCGTCGTACATGCTGCCCTTCGTCCTCGTCGTGACAACGCCGGCGATGGACTGCCCGACGAACACCGAGCCCCGCACGGTCGACGTCTTGGTGCCTTCGTCGAACCAGACGCCGGCGCACGATGAGCGGAAGGTGGCATCCTGAACAACCACGCCGTCACACGCCGGCTTGCGCTGCCAAGCCGGATCCGCCCATTCGCACTCGACGCCGAGGATGGTGCCGGGGCCGACGTTGATGCGTTGGAAGACGCTGTTGGTGGTGTAGTGCTCGGCGTAGATGCCGACGCCGTACCTGACGATGTCGATGTCGATGTCCGACATCGTAACGTTCTTCGCCGAGGTACCGGTCCAGACGCCCGTCCAGGCGCAGTTGCGGACCCTCACCCGATCGACCCTTGCAGCGTAGCCTACCCAGAGGCACGCTTCCGCGGTGCCGTCTGAAATCTTTGGCGTGGCGCGGGAGACGTTGCTGAGATCGAGGTCGGTGAGAACCGGCGCATTCGCAACGCTCAGGTTGAACCTGTCCGCGTCGGCATAGAGGCCGTAGCTCAGAACCCGCTGGCGATCACACGCTGGATCTGCAGCCCTTCCGGCTGCCGGGCAGCGATGGCCGCGCCGACGACGTTGTTGCCGTCGATGGTCAGGTCGAGAAGCCTGGTGTTTCTGGTTGCGCTCGCCTGCAGTTCGATCACGCTCGAATCGTCGGCACTATTCCCCACGGGAACACCGCCGCCGACTTGTTGGTAACATTGAAGCTCAGCCCCTGGATGGTGACGCCTGCCGTGCTGGACACTCAGTCCGGCCGTCAGGACTGCTCCGCCGACGTGCTCGGCATAAATCTGATGAGCCTTGCTGACCCTGAAGGCGTCGTCGCGGAATAGACCCCATCGCGGAGAACGATAGCGTGCGCCGACTTTCCCAATTCCGCCGTCAGCTGGGCGGAGGTTGACACGGCGACGGCGTTGCCCGGCACCACATATCCGGCAGGAGGTTGAGGTGAAGCAACCTCGGCATGCGCACTGCCCGAAGCCACTACAATCACTGCTGCAGTCAATACTTTCTTAATCATTTCCGGAAGGCCCCCTTTCGTGTAGGTGACCCATTGTAGGAACGCATGATTATCTCGCAATAGCACAGACAGGGTATATAGCACACATTATTAACAAACGTTTGCATTTTGCTGCTGGATCAATCGGTCAGCCTCACCCCTTGCGACATGCCTGCAGCATAGTTGTCGATGTAAAATGGATTGCATTCATTATTGCTATCTCCGCTCACGTGGACGATTTTGACTGTGATCGTCATCATCGCGGCGCTGAAAACCTGGATTCAATTCCGTAGCCGGGCGCGACGACGGCACAGCGAATGACTGGAGCGCAGTCCGGAAAGCTTTACCATTGCGCCTTCGCCAAAGGTTTTTCGCCCCACACCGGGTAAGCTACATCCGGCTGCAGCCGGCTTGGCCTCCTGCAGCGGCGCAGCCATCATGGGTCTGGGCAACTCGGGGGAGGGGATGAAGGATGGAACGCAGCCCGGTCGAGCATCACTACGGCCTCAGCGGCCTTCTGCAGACCATCCTGCAGGCGCTCCCGCAGCCGCGGGGAGGTGGCGCAAGGCTGACGCCGGCTGACCTGGCGCCGGTCGATGCCTTCCATATCCGCGGCCGTGAGGCAACGGTGGAGCTGGCCGGTCGCGGCGGGCTGGCTCCGGGCCTGCGTGTGCTCGACGTCGGCTGTGGCATCGGCGGCTCGGCGCGCTATCTTGCCGGCGAGCATGGTTGCCGGGTGGTCGGCATCGACCTAACCGCTGAATACATCGATGCAGCCAAGGTCCTGGCAGAACTGGTCGGGCTTGAGCATGCCGTCGCGTTCCAGCAAGGGGATGCGCTTGATCTGCGGTTCGCCGACGCCTCGTTCGATGTCGTCTGGACGGAGCACGTGCAGATGAACATCGCCGACAAGGCGGCGTTCTACGCCGGGCTTGCGCGGGTGCTGGTTCCGGATGGCCGGCTGTTTTTCCACGACATCTTCCAGGGCTCGGGAGGTGCCCCGCATTATCCGGTCCCCTGGGCCGAAGATGACGCGATCAGCTTCCTCGCCACGCCGGAGAGCGTGCGTGTTTTGCTGGAGCACCTGGGCTTTGCCGTTGTCGAGTGGGAGGATACCAGCGCTCGCGCGCTCGCCTGGTTCGCCGGCGTCGCGGACAAGCTGCGGGGGACGGGTGCACCGCCGCTCGGCCCTCACCTGCTGATGGGTAAAAGCGCCCCCGCCAAGTTGCGCAACGTCGTCCAGAACCTGCGGGAAGGCCGCATCGTTGCCATTCAGGCTATCGCCCGGAAGTCGGCATAAGCGGCGGCAGGAGGGGATCGGCACAGCGCCGGGTCAGAGCTACAGCGGCAGCGACAACAGGCCGTCGGCCAGCTTCGGCTCGAACCAGGTGGACTTCGGCGGCATCACCAGGCCGGCGTCGGCGACGGCGATCAGGTCGGCGAGCTGCGTCGGGTGCAGCGCGAACGCCACCGCCCAGCCCTCGGCGACTCGTGCCTCCAGGGCGGCGAGGCCGCGGCCGCCGCCGACGAAGTCGATGCGCGGATCGGTGCGCGGGTCCTTGATGCCGAGGATCGGCGCCAGCAGGCGGTCGTTTAGCAGGCTCACGTCGAGCCGTTCCACTGGCGAGGCGGCGACACTGGCGGGCTCCCGCAGCGTAAGCCGATACCACTGCCCGCCAAGCCGCATGCCGAACACGCCCGGCCGCTCCGGCCGGAAGGCGGCCGGCACCGTCTCCACCACAAAGCGTCCGCCGACGGCGACGAGGAAGGCTGCCGCCGAGAGGCCGGCAAGATCGCGGACGACGCGGTTGTAGTCGAGGATGCACACCTCATCGGCCGGGAAGCTCACCAGCAGGAAGCGAGCATCATCGCCCGGGCGGGTGGCGGCGACGCGTGCCGCTGCCGCCGAGCGATGGTGGCCATCGGCGATCCAGAGCGCAGGCATCGCCGCGAAGCGCTGACTGATCGCAGCGATCGTCTCGGCAGCATCGATACGCCAGATCTGATGGCGGGTGCCGTCGTCGGTCATCGCATCGGCGATCGGCTCCTCCGCCGTGGCCGCGGCGAGAAGGCGCGCCAGCTCGGTGTCGGGCGTGTGCACGGTGAGCACCGGGCCGGTGTGGGCGCCAACCGCCTCGATCTGCCGGGTGCGGTCCAGCTCCTTGTCGGGCCGGGTGTGCTCATGCCGGCGGATGCGGTTTTCCAGATAGGCAGCGACCGAGCCGGCGGCGGCGATGCCGGTCTGCACGTGGTCCCCGGCCGTCATCCGGTAGGCGTAGTAGCACGGGTGCGACTCACGGATCAGCACCCCCGAAGCGGTCATCGCCGCCAGCGCCGCCGCCGCTTGGGCGTAGACTTCCGGGGAATGTGGATCCGTTCCCTCCGGCAGATCGACCTCGGCGCGTGAGACGTGCAGGAAGCTCCATGGCTTGCCGGCGACCCCGGCCTTCGCCTCGGCGAAGCCGACGACATCGTAGGGCGGGCGGCAACCCGGCCGCCGTCTCCGGCAGCGCGGCCGCAGCGCTGCAAACGGCTGCAACAAGCGCTGTGTCATCGGCCGTTCTCTCCCCGTGCCGGGTCAGGCATCGCCCGCCGGTTCACTCCTTGCCGAGCTCGATGGCGACGAAGCGCATGCCGCCTTCGCCCTCGATCAGCAGCAGTACTGACTTGCGACCGCCGCTCTGCGCCGTCTTGATCTTCGCCGCCAGCTGCGCCGGCGTCGATACCGGCTCCTGCGAGACCTCGAGGATGCGATCGCCCACCCGCACGCCTTGCTCCACCCCCGGCCCGTTAGGATCGACGGCGGTGACGACGACGCCGCGCGCATCGGCCTCCAGGTCGAACTGCTCGCGCGTGCGCTGGTCTATGGCGGCGACATCGACGCCCAGCACCGAGACCGCCTCGCCGCGCACCTTCGACTTCGATCCGGACGTCTTCGCCTCGGCCTTCTCCTCCGGCTCCTCCAGCGCGCCGACCTCGACCTTCATGGTCAGCTCGCGGCCGTCGCGCCAGACCTTGAGCGGCACTGCCTTGCCGACGTCGGTATCGGCGACCAGCCGCGGCAGCCGGCGCATCTGCGTGATCGGCCTGCCGTCGAACTCGAGGATCACGTCGCCGTCCTTCAGCTTGGCCTTCTCGGCGGGTCCGCCGGGAATGACCCCGGCGACCAGGGCGCCGGACGTGTCCTTCAGGCCCAGCGCGTCGGCGATCTCCTCGGTGACCGACTGGATGCGCACGCCGAGCCAGCCGCGGCGCACCTGGCCATGATCGATCAGCTGCTGGATGACGCCGCGCGCGCTGTTGGAAGGAATGGCGAAGCCGATACCGACGCTGCCGCCGGACGGCGAGTAGATGGCGGTGTTGATGCCGATGACCTCGCCGTCGAGGTTGAACATCGGGCCGCCGGAGTTGCCGCGGTTGATCGGTGCGTCGGTCTGCAGGAAGTCGTCGTAGGGCCCGGCGTTGATGTCGCGGCCGCGCGCCGAGATGATGCCGGCGGTGACCGTGCCGCCGAAGCCGAACGGATTGCCGATGGCGACCACCCAGTCGCCGACGCGGATGCTGTCGGAATCGCCGAACTTCACCGGCGCCAGCTTGCCGTGCGGCTCGACCTTAAGGACGGCGATGTCGGTCTTGGCATCGCGGCCGATCACCTTGGCTTCCAGGCGGGTATCGTCGTGCAGGATCACCGATATCTCGTCGGCGTCCTGGATGACGTGGTTGTTGGTGACCACGTGCCCGGCGCTGTCGATGATGAAGCCCGAGCCGAGCGAGGTGGCGCGCCGCCGCTGCTGCTGCTTCGGCTGGTTGCGCTCCATGAACTCCTTGAAGAACTCCTCGAATGGCGAGCCGGGGGGGTTGCGGCAGCTCGATACCGGCATTGCCCTCCACCATCTGTGTCGTCGAGACGTTGACCACCGCTGGCAGCAGCCGGTCGGCAAGATCGGCAAAGCTTTCAGGCGCGGTGCGGGCAGGGGCGGCGCCCGGCAGTATTCCGGCCAGCACGAGGATGGCGACGAGGAAGCCGAGCGGGGAACGCGCGCTTGCAGCCACCCGCGCGCGCAAGTATCGGATGCAGTCTCAGCCCAGCCATCGCTAACCCCTCCCTGCTCCCGCCGGGGAGCATTCCTTGCCGCCGCAATGCGCATGGACGAAGCCCGCCGCTCAGCCGTCAGCGCGAGCCGCCGCCGTCCACCTTGCCGCGCTCGTTCATGAAGTAGCGGAAAGTCGGAGCTGGGCGAGAGCACGAGCGTGGTGCCGTCGCCAAACGCGCTATACGCCTCCAGCGAGCGATAGAAGTCGAAGAACGCCGGGTCCTGGCTGAATGCTGGTTGAGTGCCAGCGTCCGTTCGGCATCGCCCTGACCCTTCAGGATCTGCGCCTGCCGTGTCGCCTCGGCGAGGATGATGGTGCGCTCCCGGTCGGCTTCCGCCTGGATCCGCGCCTTCTGTTGCTCGCCTTCGGCCCGTAGCTGCGCCGCCTGGGCGACGCGCGCCGAGCGCATCCGGTTGAACACCGCTTGGCTGGTGGCTTCCGGCAGGTCGGTGCGGCCGATCCGCAGGTCAACCACCTCGACGCCGAACTCCGGCGCCTGCGCCCGCATCTGGTCGGCGATCCTGTCCATCAGCTCGTCGCGCTGGTCGGACAGCAGGTCGGCGAGGCTGACGCGGGCGATCTCGGTGCGCAGCACCGAGTTGATCCGGCTGCCGAAGATCTGTCGGAAGTTGGCGTCGGTCTGCGCCCGCTGGCGGAAGCGCAGCGGATCGACGATCCGGTAGCGGGCGAAGGCATCGACGTTGATCCGCTTCTGGTCGGAAAGCAGCACCTCCTGTACCGGCGGATCGAGATCGAGGATGCGCCGGTCGAAGAACTCGACGTTCTGGATGAACGGCATCTTGAACTTGAGGCCCGGCTCCCGCTCGACACCGACCGGGTTGCCGAACTGCAGGATCAGCGCCTGCTCCGTCTGGCGGACCGTAAAGACCGAGTTCAGCAGCACGAACAGCAGCACCGCGGCGACGATGCCGGCAACGATGAGCGAACGCCTGTTCATCGCGCGCCCTCCTGCTGGCGCCGCTGCAATTCGGGCAGTGGCAGATAGGGGATGACGCCCTGGCCCTTGCCGGAGGGATCGATGATGACGTTGTGCGAATTCTTCAGGACTTCCTGCATGCGCTCCAGATAGAGCCGGCGGGCGGTGATGTCGCGGCCCGACTGATAGGCTTCGAGCACCGAGACGAAGCGCTTCGCTTCACCTTCCGCTTCACGCGTCAGCTTCTCCCGGTAGGCCTGGGCATCCTGGACGATACGCTCGGCCTCGCCCTTGGCGCGGGGTACGATGTCGTTGCGATAGGCGGTCGCCTCGTTTACCGAACGCTCCTGATCCTGGCGGGCGCGTTGTACGTCGTTGAACGCGTCGATCACCTCCGACGGCGGATCGACCTTCAGCTGCTTGACCTCGGCGATGAAGATGCCGGCGCCGTAGCTGTCGAGAATCTCCTGCAGCAGCTCGCGGGTGCGATCGTCCACCGACTGCCGCTTGATGGTCAGGGCATCCTCCAGAAGGGTCTGCCCCATGACCTCGCGGATGGCGCTCTCCGCCGCGATCTTCACCGTTCCTTCGGGATCACGGATGTTGAACAGGTAGTCGGCGGCATTCTTGATTCGCCACTGCACGATGAAATCGACGTCGATCATGTTCTGATCGGCGGTGAGCATCTGGCTTTCCTGCAGGACGTCGCGCGCCCCCCCGGAGCGCGGGCCGTCGCCGCCGCCGCGGAAGCCGATGGTGATCTGGTTGGTCTGCTCGACGTTCGGTGTCAGCACCTCGCCGATGGGCGAGGGAAACCAGTAGTTGAGGCCGGGCGTGGTAGTCTTGACGAAGCGGCCGAACAGCAACTCGACGCCCTGTTCGCCCGGCTGCACCCGGTAGAATCCCGTTGCAAGCCAGATGGCAACCACCGCTGCAACGACGAGGATGATCCCGCGGCTGGTGCCCAGCCCGCCGGGAACCATGCGGCGCATCCGGTCCTGGGTGCGCCTCACCATCTCCTCGATATTGGGCGGCGGCGAAGACGCGGGGCCTCCGCCCCAGGGGCCGCCACCTCCGCCCCACGGACCACCCTTTGGATTCCAGGCCATGCGGGAAAACTCTCTTCAATCGCGCCGGCAGGCGCGGTTGCACCGAAGCCGCTTGGCCGCTTGCCCGGCCAGCCATATATCGTCAGAGCGCTATATAAGCGAGGCGGCAACAGCGCGCAACGCGACGCATGCGCGTCACCCTGAACGACCATGGCAGCGGAGACCCTGATGACCCAGCTGAGCGAAGAGCAGATCCTGGACGCGCTGAAATGCGTGGTCGATCCCGACCGCAAGCGCGACATCGTCTCGCTCGGCATGGTCCAGGGCCTGCGGATCGCAAATGGCCACGTCATGATGGCGCTGCAGGTCGATCCGCAGCGGGGGGCAGCGCTTGAGCCGTTGCGCAAGCAGGTCGAGACGCTGGTTCACAAGCTGCCGGGCGTGCTCACCGCCAGCGTCGTGTTGACCGCGGAGCGGGCGGCACCGCCGCCGTCGCCTGCCGGCCATGCACACGGCCATGCGCATGGGCACGCCCACGGGCATGCGCATCCGCCGGCCGGCGCGCTGCTGCCGGAGGTCGGCGCCATCATCGCCGTCGCGTCGGGCAAGGGCGGCGTCGGCAAGTCGACGACGGCGGTCAACCTGGCGCTGGCGCTGGCCGCGCTCGGCCACCGCACCGGGCTGCTCGATGCCGATATCTACGGCCCTTCGATGCGCCGCCTGCTGGGGATCGCGGGGCAGCCGGTGTCCAGCGACGGCACCCGTCTCGATCCGATGGAAAAGTACGGCATCAAGGTGATGTCGATGGCGTTCCTGGTCGAGGAGGAGACGCCGATCGTCTGGCGCGGGCCGATGGTGCAGTCGGCCCTGGAGCAGATGATGCGCGATGTGGCCTGGGGGGCGCTGGACGTGATGGTCGTCGATATGCCACCCGGCACCGGCGATACCCAGCTGACGATGGCGCAGAAGGTGCCGCTGGCGGGCGCCGTGATCGTCTCGACGCCCCAGGACATCGCCCTCATCGACGCCCGCAAGGGGTTGAACATGTTCCGCAAGGTCGATGTGCCGGTG